>CAXYXW010000011.1:0-123119 GCA_964293005.1 uncultured Thiothrix sp. | reverse complement strand
AACGTCAAATTGGTCTTGAAACCCAGTGACTAGGAAAATTGTCGTGTACAGAGGTGTTTTTTATAAAGTACTTTCTTATTTTCACAACGTTTTCCCCAAATCATCACCCCCTCCCATCAAATCTGATCATTTGATCAAGTCCACTCGTGTCCAATGCTACCAATAAAAAATCAAGTCATTGATATTTTTTGATAAATACTCATTGGCACACCGCTTGCTATAACACAGCCAACCATCCGGTTTTTGACGTTTGGAGGAACGGAAACCAATGGAAGCTAACCCAAGTGAGCCTTTCCGGCAGCCCCGCTTTGTGCGTGTTACCGGGGTGCGCAATAACCGTTTTGTCGAGTTCGAGTTTTCGATTGGCGATCCCACCTTGTTTGTGGAGTTGGTGTTGCCGTTTGATCAGTTCCGGCGGTTTTGTGCAGCCCAGCAGACCCGTGAGCTGACGGCGGAAGAGGGTGCGCAGGTCGATTTCGATCAGTTGAAATGGCGTTACGGCAAGCCGGGCGCGAGTTTCTAGGGTTGGCGAATAGCCGTTTTGCAGAGGAGGAGAGTTATCCATGTCATTGAATATCAGCGCGAAAGAGGTTAAGCCCCTGCGCGTGAATTATGCCCATATTGCCCGTCGGATTGGTGAAAATAAACCCGCTTCGCGTTATCAGGAAGCCGTTTATGATGTGCAGCCGACGACCAATTTCCATTATCCACCCTCATGGGAAACGGATAAGCAAATTTTCGACACCAGCCGCACTGCGATTGTCATGCAGGACTGGTACACCTTCACGGATCCCCGCCAGTATTACTACACCAGCTATGTTGCCGCCCGCGCCCGCCAGCAGGAGGTGATGGAGAAGAGTTTCGAGTTGGTGGAAAAGCACAATATGCTGAAAAACCTGCCTGCGGAACTGTTGCAACAAGTGCGTGAGGTGCTGGTTCCGCTGCGTCACTACGAGTATGGCGCTAATTTGAATAACCAGGATATTTGTGACCGTGGTTATGGCGTGACAATTACCTCCCTGGCTTCCTTTAATGGCTTTGACCGTATCGGCATGGCGCAATACCTGTCACGACTGGCGCTGTTGGTGGATGGCAATGAGGAAACCTCCCTGTTGGCAGCCAAAGCAGCCTGGATGGATAACCCGGCTTGGCAGCCGTTGCGCCATGCCCTGGAAGACAGCTTTGTGCTGGATGACTGGTTTGAAATCATGGTTGCACAAAACGTTGTCATGGATGGCCTGCTTTATCCCTTGGTCTATGAGCGCCTGATTGCCCAATTGGCAGCTCAAGGTGGTAGCCCCCTGCTGATGCTGACCCAGTTTATGAGTGAGTGGTATGAGGAAACCGTGCGCTGGACAAACCAGCTCATGAAAGTCACTGCCGCCGAATCCCCCGCCAATGCGCAATTGCTGACTGGCTGGACAGCACAATGGCTGGCGCGTGCAGAGCAGGCCGTGTTACCGATTGCTGGTTTGGCATTTGGTGCAGGGGCAGCCGGGCAAGTGGCAGCGGTGAAGCAGGACTTGCTGGCACGTTTGGCAAAACAAGGCATTAAGGTGTGAGGGGCGGGTATGTCTGAGCAAAAGGTTTTTATGATTTTTCAGGATACGGCAGATGCCCGTCCCTTTATTGGCGCATTTGAGCAGGAAAATCCTGGTGCAGTCCTGACCCACCAGCCCGGTTTGGTGCGGATTGAGGGGATGGGGGCGTTGGGGATTACCCAAGCCGTGGTCTCTGAATTGGCGGGGCGCGAGGTGGATTTGCAGGAATTGCATCTGACCCTGATTTCCCTGTCCGGCAATATTGATGAAGACGACGCTTATTTCCGCGTTACCCGTCATTAAAAGGAGTGTTCCCATGTCTGCCAAAAAACTGAATATGCGCAAGCGTTACGAATTGTTGACCCGTGGTTTGGGTTGGGAACCCACCTATCAGCCGAAGGAAAAAGTTTTTCCGAGTGAAAGCTACGAAGGTATCAAGATTACCGACTGGAGCAAATGGGAAGACCCCTTCCGCCTGACGGCGGATACTTACTGGAAATATCAGGCCGAGAAAGACAAGAAGCTGTATGCCGTCATGGACAGTTTCGCGCAAAACAATGCCCATTTGAATTTGGCAGATGCCAGTTATGTGAATGCCCTGAAGCTGTTCATTCAAGGTGTATCACCACTGGAGTATGCAGCCCATCGGGGTTTTGCCCGGCTTGCCCGCCAGTTTAGCGGCGAGGGTGCACAGATTGCTTGCCAAATGCAGTCGATTGATGAGCTGCGTCATGCCCAGACGCAAATCCACACCATTAGCCATTACAACAAGCATTTCCACGGCCTGCATGATCCTTTCCACATGCATGACCGGGTATGGTATCTGTCGGTTCCCAAATCCTATTTTGATGATGCCAAGTCAGCGGGGCCGTTTGAGTTCATTACCTCGGTTTCGTTCTCGTTTGAATACCTGCTGACCAATCTGCTGTTTGTGCCGTTCATGTCAGGGGCGGCTTATAACGGTGACATGGCAACTGTGACCTTCGGTTTCTCTGCCCAGTCAGATGAATCACGCCACATGACCTTGGGTTTGGAGATCGTCAAATTCCTGCTGGAGCAGCATGAAGATAACCTGCCGATTGTGCAGGGCTGGATCGACAAGCATTTCTGGCGTGCTTACCGCCTGCTGGGGATTGTCGCCATGATGCAGGATTATTTGCTGCCAGAAACACCGATGTCCTGGAAAGAGGGCTGGGATATGTATTTCGTTGAGAATGCCGGAGCCTTGTTTAACGATTTGGCGCGTTATGGCCTGCGCATGCCGAAATACCATGAGGTCGCCACCGCAGAGGCTGAGCATGTCAGCCATCAGGTTTTCGGGATTTTCTACAATTACATCCATGCGGCGGCCTTCAATATGGGCTTGCCAACCGAAGCGAAAATGGCATGGCTCAGTGAGAAATACCCGAATACCTTCGACAAGTATTACCGTCCCCGCATTGAAATGTGGCGGGAGATGGCTAATAACGGCAAGCGCTTTTTCAATATGGGGCTGCCGCAATTGTGTCAGGTCTGCCAAATTCCGATGGGGTATACCGAAATCAGTAAAGGCGACCCGATGCAAATCATGTATCGCGTCAGTGAGTTTAATTGCGAGAAGTTCCATACCTGCTCCGATGGCTGCAAGGATATTTTCGACCATGAGCCAGAGAAGTACGCGCATGCCTGGTTGCCGGTGCATCAGATTTTCCAGGGCAATTGTGGTGGGGCAGCCGTGCCGGATGTGCTGGCCTGGTATCACTTCAAGCCAGAAGATGGCGGCGATTATGCCGGTTCTGCGGATGAAGCCCGCTGGAAAGCCATGAAAGGCACAGCAGACATGCCCGCAGCAGAACCTGTCAAGGCCAGTGCATAAGGAGACAATCATGGCAGTCAAAACACTGAAAGGCGATTACCCGATCAAGATGATGGATTCCGTTGACCGTTTCCACGGCAACCAGTTGGTTTACGTCGGTTGGGATTACCACACCAGCATTTGTACCGCGAATGCCTACCCGTTGCCTCCGGGCATGCCGTTTGGCGCACTGACTGAAGCGGTGTTGCCATCGGTGATTGCCCCCCATCCTGACTTTGCCAGGATTGACTGGAGCAAGGTGGAGTGGATGCTGGATGGCAAGCCCTTCACGCCAGACATGGGCAAAAGCTTGCAGGAGAATGGGGTTGGGCATAAATCCCTGATCCGTTTCAGGACTCCGGGGCTGGATGGTTATCTGGGGACGGGGAATTAGGGGTATGGCCTACCAACTCACCATTGACCCCATCGGTGAAACGATTGGGGTGGAGGAAGGCCAAACCCTGCTGGATGCGGCATTGCGGGCAGGGGTTTACCTGCCGCATGCCTGCGGGCATGGCTTGTGCGGGACGTGCAAGGTCAGGGTCTTGGATGGGGAGATTGAGCACGGCGAAGCTTCCCCGTTTGCACTGATGGATATGGAGCGTGAGGATGGGCAATGCCTGGCCTGCTGCGCCCGTGCTTTGGGGGATGTGACGATTGAGGCGGATATTGAGGAAGAGCCGGATGCCCACCATTACCCGGTACGGGATTTTGTCGGGGTGGTATCGAAGATTGACCGCCTCACGCCACGCATCAAGAGCATCTTCCTAGCGATTGAGAACGGCGGGATCAAGTTTCAGGCTGGGCATTACATCAACCTGCTGATACCTGGCCTGGAGGATGCACCACGCGCCTTTTCCATCGCCAGCCCGCCCTCCGAGCAGCACCTGATTGAGCTGAATGTGGCCTTGGTGGAAGGTGGCAAGGGTACGCACTGGTTGCATGAGCATCTGAAGGTGGGTGACGAGATCCGCTTTACCGGGCCATACGGGCGATTTTTCGTGCGTGAGTCGGCAAGAGAACCCATGATTTTCCTGGCAGGTGGCTCAGGTTTGTCCAGCCCCAAGTCAATGCTGTTGCATTTGTTTGAGCAGGGTGAAGCCCGCCCGGTGACATTCATCTACGGTGCACGCAATCAGGCGGAGCTGTATTACCGTGAATTGTTCGAGCAATTGGCGGCTGAGCACAGCAATTTTACCTATTTGCCGGTGCTGTCCGCCGAACCGGACGATTCTGGCTGGCAAGGTTTACGCGGGTTTGTGCATGAAGCCGCGAAAACCCATTTTGGTGGCAAGTTTGCCGGGCATAAGGCGTATATGTGCGGCCCCCCGGCGATGGTCGATGCATGCATCACCACCCTGATGCAAGGGCGCTTGTTTGAGCGTGATATGTATATGGAAAATTTCTATACACAAGACAGCCGCAATGCCGCCCCGAAAAGCCCCTTGTTTAAACATATTTGAAAGCCGGAGTAGCTTGTTATGTCCACCAATCCCGAAATTGCCCACCGCATCGAGGCTGCCGGTATCCAGACCAATTACCATGATCAGGGTAGTGGCGAGCCGGTGTTGTTGATCCACGGTTCAGGGCCTGGGGTGAGCGCATGGGCGAACTGGCGCTTGACCCTTCCGGCCTTGGCACAACAGTTTCGGGTGATTGCGCCGGATATGGCTGGCTTCGGTTTCAGTGAGCGCCAGCCGGATGCGGTTTACAACATGGATAACTGGGTGGCACAGGCGGTGGGTTTGCTGGATGCACTCGGCTTGGAAAAGGCTTCTGTGGTTGGGAATTCCTTCGGTGGGGCTTTGGCTTTGGCGCTGGCGATCCGTCACCCGGAACGGGTCAGTAAGCTGGTGCTGATGGGGAGCGTGGGTGTGCCGTTTGCCATTACCGAAGGGCTGGATCGGGTCTGGGGTTATCAGCCATCGTTGGCGAATATGAAAGCCCTGCTCGACATCTTTGCCCATGACCGCGCCCTGGTGACGGATGAGTTGGCGGAGCTACGCTATCAGGCCAGCATCCGTCCCGGTTTTCAGGAGTCGTTTGCCCGTATGTTCCCCGCCCCGCGCCAGCAATGGGTGGATGCCATGGCAAGCGGGCTGGATGACATCCGCGCTTTGCCGCATCCCACGCTCATTATCCACGGGCGTGATGACAAGGTAATCCCCTTGCAAAACGCCTATGACCTGCTGGGGCTGATTGATCATGCCGAGTTGCATGTGTTTGGGCGTTGCGGGCATTGGACGCAGATTGAACATGCTGCCACCTTCAATACCTTGGTTGGTCAGTTTTTGGCGAGATAATGTCTTTGATAATATCGACAAGTAAGACTAATCTCGATATTGTCAATCGTGGAGGAGTAGGCCATCTATGTTGGGTTTGACACCGGGTTACACGGTTTCCATCCCGGAAACAGGTGCAAGTTTTAGCTGCAAGCCGCATGAAATGCTGTTGGCGGCGATGGTGCGTCTGGGTAAGCGCGGCATTCCCGTCGGCTGCCGGAGTGGGGGCTGTGGTGTGTGCAAGGTGTTGATTCAGCAAGGTGATTATGCAAATGGCAAAATCAGCCGGGCGCATGTGAGTGAGCAGGAGGAGCAGGCCGGTTTTTCGTTGGCTTGCCGCTGCCAGCCGAAAAGTGATTTGGTGATTACGGTGGTCGGGCAAATGCGCAAAGCGACCCACCGTGTCGAAGTTTCAGATTCACACATTGCTTAAATGGAGGAGAGACAAAATGGCAATAACAGGTGTTTTAAGGCCAGGTCATGTGCAGTTGCGTGTGCTGGATATGGATGCGTCCGTGACGCATTATGTCGAGCGCATGGGCTTGTTGGAAACTGACCGTGATGACCAGGGGCGCGTTTACCTGAAGGGGTGGGATGAGCATGACTGGTTCTCGGTCGTGTTGAACCCGTCAGACCGTCCGGGCATGGATTTTATGGGTTTCAAGGTTGATAGCGAAGCAACCTTGCGCCGTTTGGAGCAGGCATTACGTGATTACGGTTGCCCGGTGGAAAACATTCCTGCGGGTGATTTGAAGCATTGCGGTGAGCGGGTACGTTTCCAGTCACCGATGGGGCATTCGTTTGAGTTGTATGCGCAGAAGGACTATATCGGCAATGGCTTGGGCAATACCAACCCGCATCCGTGGCGTGAAGACTTGAAAGGCATGAAAGTACATCGCTTTGACCATTGCCTGCTGTACGGGGATGATCTCGATGGGGCGGTCAAACTGTTTACCGAAGTGCTGGGTTTCCAGCAGACAGAGAAAGTGATGGTCGGCCCCGGTGGCGTGGTGCAGATCGCCAGCTTCCTGACCTGTGGCATGAAAGCCCACGATCTGGCACTGATCCGCCACCCGGAAAAGGACAAGCTGCATCATGCGTCCTTCCTGCTCAGAAGTTGGGAAGAAGTGCTGCATGCAGCGGATATTATGGGGCGCTACAAGATTCCGGTCGACATTGGCCCAACCCGCCACGGCATTACCCGTGGGCGTACCATTTACTTCTTTGACCCTTCTGGCAACCGCAACGAAACCTTCTGTGATTCCTACGATTGGTATCCTGATCATCCAGAAATTACATGGACAGAGGAAGAGTTGGGCGGGGCGATTTTCTACCACGACCAGCAGTTGAACGAGCGCTTCCTGAACGTGGTGACTTGATCAACAACCTGCGTTAGCACCTTATAAACAGGGCGCACTGGTTGGGTGCGCCCGGATTTTATCTGCTGCCAGCCACTCTTTTTTATCGATAATCCATTGCATGGTTTTCTGCGCAAATCCTGCCTATCTTTGGCATAATCCTTATCCAAAGCGCTTATAATTCCCTGAATCCATCCAAAAGGAGAGTTCCCCATGCCGGTTTCCGATGAGCAAATGGTTGAGTCCTGGTTGGCTGCCTTATCCCTTGAACAGAAAGCATCCTTGTTGGTTGGCATGGGGATGCATATTCCAGGGGCGTTTGCCACCCAAGGAGCAGAGAAAGTCCCAGGGGCGGCGGGTAGTACATACCCGGTTCCCGCGTTGGGTATCCCGTCCATGACCTTGGCGGATGGCCCGGCAGGGGTGCGGATTGAGCCGCTGCGTGAGGGACGCGGGCAGACGTATTATTGTACGGCTTTTCCGGTGGCGACCTTGCTGGCTTCGAGTTGGGATGTGGAATTGGTTGCCCAGGTCGGGCAGGCAATGGGGGCGGAGGCGAGGGAGTATGGGGTGGATATTCTGCTGATGCCCGGCATGAATTTGCACCGCGACCCACGCGGCGGGCGTAATTTTGAGTACTACTCGGAAGACCCGTATCTGAGTGGGCATTTGGCAGCAGCCATGGTCAAGGGTCTGCAATCTGCGGGTGTGGGGGCTTCCATCAAGCATTTTGCGGCAAATAATCAGGAAACCAACCGCATGCTGATTGATACCTTGGTCGATGAGCGTACTTTGCGTGAGTTATACCTGCGTGGTTTTGAAATTGCAGTCAAGGAAGCACAGCCGTGGACGGTGATGAGCGCCTATAACCAGGTCAATGGCATGTATGCCTCACAAAACGCCGGGTTGTTGCAGACCATTTTGCGTGATGAGTGGGGTTTCACGGGGTTGGTGATGACCGACTGGTTTGCGGGTGAGGATGTGGTGGCACAAATGCGGGCGGGTAATGATTTGCTGATGCCCGGAACACCTGAGCAAAAGGCGCGGATTATTGCAGCGGTGCAGGCGGGTGAATTAACTGAGTCGGTATTGGATACCAATCTGCGGCGGGTATTGGGTGTGCTGGTGCGGACGCATGCCGGGAAACAGTATGCCTATTCTGACCAACCTGATTTACCTGCCCATGCAGCCATTGCCCGGCAAGCCGCTGCTGAGGGGATAGTGCTTCTGAAAAATGAGGCGGCTTTGCCGTTGCCTGCCACCGTGCGCATTGCTGCTTTCGGGGTCGGGTCTTATGATTTTATTGCTGGTGGCTCAGGCAGTGGGGATGTGAATAAGGCTTACACGGTGTCGCTGGTGGAAGGTTTGCAAGCGGCTGGGTTTGTGGTTGATGCGGGTGTGCAGCAGGGATATGCACCCTATATGGCGGCAGAAAAGGCCAAATTGCCGCAGCGGAAATATTTCTTTGAACTGATTCCGCCGATTCCCGAAATGCCTCTGGATGCCGGGTGGGTGGCACAGCAGGCAGAAACTACGGATGTGGCATTGATTACGTTGGGGCGTAATTCGGGCGAGTTTCAGGATCGGGAATTGGCAGGTGATTATTACCTGACGGATACCGAACAGGCGATGATTCGGCAGGTGGCAGCGGCTTATCATGCCGTGGGCAAAAAGGTTGTGCTGGTGCTGAATATCGGCAATGTGATTGAAACCGCCAGTTGGCGTGACCAGGTAGATGCGATTGTCCTGGCTTGGCAAGGTGGGCAGGAGGCGGGACACGCTTTGACGGATGTCTTGTCCGGCAAGGTGAACCCATCCGGTAAATTACCGACGACTTTTGGCATGCGCTATGACGATGCGCCCTCAGCGGCTTATTTCCCCGGTCAGGTTTTTGCCGGAGCGACTGAGCAGTTTAACGGGATATTCTCCAAAGGCTTCGCGTCGGAAGTAACTTATGGTGAGGGAATTTATGTTGGCTACCGGCATTATGGTACGAAAGGTATTGAGGTGGCCTATCCCTTTGGCTTTGGCTTGTCGTATACCGGGTTTAGCTATAGCCATTTGCAACTGGATGCTGGCGTATTCCAGGGTTCCCTGACGGTCTCAGTCGAGATTGGCAATCGGGGTATGGTGGCAGGGAAAGAGGTTGTGCAGGTTTATGTCTCGGCTCCGACGAATCAGCGTGATAAGCCCGAGCGTGAATTGCGGGCGTTTACCAAAACCCGCCTATTGCAAGCCGGTGAGGTGCAAACCTTGACGTTTACCCTGACAGCCCGCGATTTGGCTTCATGGTCAGTGGAAGAAAAAAGCTGGGTAGTCGATCCGGGCGAGTACCGGGTGTGGGTTGGGCGCTCGTCGGTGGATGCGGATATGGCAGGCGTTTTTCAGGTATTGGCTGGGTTTAGCGTGTCCCCATCCGCTCCCGCAGGATCTGCTGGGTAATGTCAGCCGTCTGGCGGATGTGTGCCTCCGTTTCATGGCAAGCGGTTTCCACATCACGCCGCAGCGCTGCTTCATAAATGCGTTGGTGTTCGGCGTGCACATCCCGTTGCCCAAGGTTGGCAACCAGTGAAATATTGCGGTAACGCTTATGCTGGTCGTAGAGGGTATTGTAAAAGTGTAGCAGCCATTTCGAGGTGCAGGCAGAAATCAAAGCCCAATGGAAATCATGGTTGCGCTGCTCCCATGTTTCCAGATTGGCGAACAGGTCGGATTCTTCCGCTTTGCTGAGCTGGTAATAGGTGGCTACCACCCGCGATTCCCAGTCCTCTTTCCCGTGTTGGATGCTGTTGCGCAGCGCCTTCAGCTCCAACGTTACCCGCAGTTCAGTCACATCGTCCAGGTCGTCCGGGGAAATGGGGGATACCCGGAAACCGCGTTGGCCTTCCGTAATCACAAAGCCATCGGAGCTGAGGCGGCTCAGTGCTTCGCGCAAGGGGGTTGCACCGACATTGTATTCATTGCGCAGGTGCTCGATTTTCAGCTTGCTGTCAGGCGGGAGCTTACCGTCAATGATGTCAGCCCGTAGTTGCCCATATACATAATCGGTCAGGGTTTTGGGAGCCGGGTCGGCAGGCAGCAGGCTGGTCATATTGTCTCATCAGGTCATCAAGGATAATGGGGTGAGTATACCAATAAGCAGGCGTGCTGTGACAGTGAGCGTGCAGTGCGTTGTTTTGCAGGGTTTGGGGATGCCCCGGAACGGTGTGGGTTCCGGGGCAGGGAAGGAAATTAGCCGTTATTGATTTTGTTTGCCCAGTTATTGGCAATTTGTTTGGCAGCTTCACGCCCACCCAAGCCAAACGCCAGGGCAATGGCAATGGCAACTGCACCCAGAGTGAAGCCAAAGGCCATATTGACGATATTATCTGCCAAGCCCATGGCTTTCAGCCCCATTGCCAGTACCAGGCCAAGGATTGCGATGCGGGCAATGCCTGCAATCCCGCCGCTGCTGTACTGTTGCAGCTTGTTGTAAGCCAGTGTGCTCAGGAAGTAGCCGACTACCAGAATCACCCCACCGGTCAGGATACCACCGCCAAATTCCAGTATTTTCCCGAAAATGCGGGAAATGACATCAATCCCCAAGGTATTCACGGCGGCGGTAGCGGCAGTCAGCATGGAGAAAAACATGATCACATTACCCACCAGTTTGGTTGGGGTCAGTGATTCGTTGAACAGGTTGGCAATGCCCATTTTCTGTGGCAGTGCATCAATGTTCATGCCTTCGAGGATGCCATCCAGAATCGAGATGACAAACTTGACCACCAGATAGGTGACAGCCAGTATTAGCCCTGCACCGATAATGTTCGGGATGACTGCCCAAAGCTTGCTCAACATGTCGGAGGCGGGTACGGTAATGGCGGGGATGTTCAATACACCCAAGGCAGTGACCGCAATCGGCAGCAGGATTGCCGCAAAGGTAAATGAGCTGCCCAGTTTGGAAATCCGCAGGTTACGGTTGCCAGTCTTGTCGGCAAGTTGCCGGTCTACCTTGTGTAAACCAATCCCAACCAGTTCAGACACGATCTTGGCAATCACCCAGCCTGCATAAGCAATCACACCCGCACCGATCATGTTTGGCACGGCTGACAGGAATTTATTCAGCATGGTTTTCAGCGGTGCAAGCACATCGGTCAGGCCAAAGTGCTGTAAGACAGCCATGAGCACGAAAATCGTCAGGATCGCTTTGATCAAGGAAGCTATCGGTGCAGCAAGGTTGGTGCGGTCAAGGAAGCTAATGCCCTTCAGGAGCTTTTTGAATACACCCGAAATCAGGCTGACCACGATCAAGCCAATGATAAGGATCAACAGGCCAATCAGGGCGTGTCCAAGTTTGCCCGAGCCGAGTGGTGCTAAGAACTGGGTGAAAGAGGATAAAAGACCGTCCATCGTTTTTCTCCTGGTTAGTGATAGGGTGGAAGTTAATTAATCGAGTCATTCCGTAATGGATATATCAACACGCCGGTTTTTCTTGCGTCCTTCCTCTGTGTTGGCGGTATCAATGGGTTCTTTGTTATTCATACCCATAATAATGATGCGTTGTTGTTCAACACCGGTTTTTACCAAGGCAACGCCCAGGGCATTTGCCCGCATCAGTGACAATTGAGCGTCCGCGTTGGCTTCTTCAGTGTCTGCATGCCCACGGACTAATACCTTGATCTGTGGGTATTGTTTCAGGATGGCAACAATGGCGGTGATTTGCTGGTCGGAGGCCATTTGGATGTCCATTGAGCCAGCATTAAACCCGATTGAATCGAGGATGATGGCTTTGTGGCGCTCACCGGTTGCCGCAGCATCTTGGAAGGCTTTTTCGACCGTACCATCTGCGGTTATATAAACCGGGGCAGTGGTGGCGGTGTTTGTTTGTATCTGCGGGATCCTGATGGCAGGGGTATCGCTGGACTGTTTCGGTGTGCTTGCTGTTATCGCCGTTGTCGCTGTTGCTACGGCCTGAATGGGCGCGGGGGGGGCACTGGCCTGGGCAGGTTCCACAGGTTCTACTGCGGTGGTGCTTGGCTCGGCTGGGGTTGTTGCTACTGCTGCTGCGGTTGGTGCTTGTGGCGCTGGGCTTGCAGTTGCAGGTAAGGCGATTTTTGCTGGCTCTGCCGTTGCAACGGCAGGTGTCTCGACGGTCTCAACGGTGTTGGGCGTTGCTGATGCGCTTGGGCTGGCAACAGAAAAAAGGGTATTGGGTGTGTTTGCTGCTATCTCAGGTTCGGGGGAACTATTCCAGCCATGATTTAAAAACCAGTACAACAACCCAAACAGCAGAATGACAATCCCGGCAACTATATATTCTTGTGTGTGGGTTAGGTCATCGTCACTCAAGGTATTATTTGACATGTTTACCTTCCATCATGATGCTCGTCCAGAGGGGAACACATGCAGGCAGCCTACGTGCATGCGACTGAAGCGCCCAAGCAGTTTCAACAGCAAAACGGGAGGGGAATTGCTATGTGAGCGCCTTAGCTGGAGTGTAGGTCGCTTTTTATAGGGGGATGGTATTTTTTAATGGTTATTTTGTAAGGATTGTAACCAAATCAGTAGCTTGCCAATGGGCATTGAGCCGATTCCCGACCCTTCCCTGAGCAGGGAAGGGGGCGTGTATCTATCTTGATTTACTGCGCTGAGACCGTTTACTCGGTTGGCATCCCTGACATCCCGAGGATATTCCAGCCGCCATCGACATACGTGATTTCGCCGGTAATGCCCGAGGCAAGGTCAGAGCAAAGGAAGGCGGCAGCGTTACCGACTTCTTCAATGGTAACGTTCTTGCGCAAGGGGGCGTGCTTTTCAAAATGGTCGAGCATTTTGCGGAAGCCGGTAATACCGGAGGCTGCCAAGGTGCGGATCGGGCCTGCGGAGATGGCATTGACACGGATGCCGTGTGGCCCGAGGTCAGCAGCCATGAAGCGTACCCCGGCTTCCAGGCTGGCTTTTGCCATGCCCATGACATTGTAGTTGGGGATGGCGGCAATTGCGCCTAGGTAGCTCAGGGTCAACATGGAAGCATTGCGGCCTGCCATCAGTGGGCGGGCGTGCTTTGCCAAGGCGAGAAAGCTGTAAGCACTGATGTCGTGGGCAATCTGTGCGCCTTCGCGGGTGGTGTTGTCGACAATGCTGCCTTCCAGTTGCTCTTTGGGGGCAAAGGCAATCGCATGCACCAGAATATCCAGGCCGTCCCAGTGCTCGCCGAGTTGCTTGAAAGTGGCTTCAATATCGGTATCGGAACCGACATCACATGGCAGGACGATGCTGGAGCCAAATTCTTCCGCAAATTTTTCGACCCGAGGTTTCAGTTTGTCGTTCTGGTAGGTGAAAGCCAGTTCTGCGCCTTCGCGGTGCATGGCTTCGGCAATGCCATAGGCAATGGAACGGTTGCTGGCGATGCCGGTGATAAGGGCGCGTTTGCCGGTCAGAAAACCCATGATGACTCCTTGGAAATACTCAAAAAACACCGCGCTTGGTGTTATGCTTGCTTCATATTAATCGCGCAGTATACACGAAGAACATGCAAAAAAGACTCACCGCCCGCGACTGGATTCTCTATTGTGGCCTCCTCCTGCTACTCCTGTTTTTACTGCTGCTGATGTATCAGGTTGACCGCCAATGGGCGAAGCTTGACCAGATGCAGGTGGCTTTGTCTGAGCAGGCCAAGGATATGCACGGCTTGCGTACTGCCTTGGCAGACGGGCAGGTGACTGTGGGGACAAGGCCAGAAGCGGGTGAGGCTCCTGCTGCTGTTGCTACATCCGCTGAGGGTGTGTCGACGGCCTTCAGGCGGGCGCATGTTGCCCGTCAGCAGCCTGATTATGCCCAGGGCGATTGGAGTGTGAATGCATTTGGCACTAACCTCGCCACCCTGACCCCGCTGGTTTCCACCGATGCCTACGCCTCGGATGTGCAAAGTTATGTGTTGGAAAGCCTGATTACCCGCAACCCGGATTCGCTGGAGTGGGAAGGCTTGATTGCCAAGGGTTGGCAGGTTAGCCCGGATGGGTTGACCATTACCTTCCGAATGCGTGATGACGTGGCTTTTTCGGATGGTACGCCGCTGACCGCCGCTGATGTGGAATTCACGTTTAATTTCATTATGACGGAAGCGATCCAGGCTCCGCGTGAACGTGCTTATTTTGAGAAAATCAAGGAAGTGAAGGCAAATGGCAAATACGAAGTGGTATTTGTCTATAAGGAGCCGTATTTCGAGGCGCTGTCACTGGCAGGCAGCATGGGCATTTTCCCTAAGCATTTCTATGCGCCTTATTTGGAAAAGCCGCAGGTATTCAATGAGTCCAAGGGCTTGTTACTGGGCAGCGGCCCTTACCGTTTGGCTGACCCGAAAACATGGACACCGGATAAGGGTAATGTCGAATTGGTGCGTAATGAGCGTTATTGGGGCGATGTGCCAGCCTCATTTAACCGTATCCTCTGGAAAATCATCCAGAATGACAGCGCCCGCCTGACCACTTACCGCAATGGTGAGATTGATGCCTATGGTGCACGTCCGGTTGAGTATGGGCAGTTGAAAACTGACCGGCAGATGATGGACAAGAGCCAGAATTTTGAATATATGCCGCCTGTGGTGGGCTATAGCTTTATTGCCTGGAATCAGGATGTGAATGGCAAGCCGACCCGTTTTGCGGACAAGCGTGTGCGTCAGGCCATGACCCATTTGACCGATGTGCAGCGGATTATCCGTGATGTTTTCCTCAATTATGCCGAACCCGCCGTCAGCCCGTTCAGTAATACCAGCAAGCAACACGACAGCACACTGAAGCCGTGGGATTTTAGCCTGGAGAAGGCCAAGGCCTTGTTGAAGGAGGCGGGTTACGAAGACCGCAATAATGACAGTGTGTTGGAAGATGCTGCCGGGCAACCGTTTGAATTCAAACTCACCTATTTTGAATCGAACGAAGATACCAAGCGCATGGTGCTATTGCTGAAGGATATTTATGCACGGGCGGGTGTGAAACTGATCCCCTTCCCGCAAGAGTGGCCGATCATGCTGGAGGCGATGAATAAAAAGACCTTTGATGCGATGACCTTGGGCTGGACAAGCGGGATTGAGACAGATATTTACCAGATGTTCCACAGCTCCCAGGCCAAAACCGATGGCGATAATTTTATTACCTATAAAAACCCGGAGCTGGACAAGTTGATCGATCAGGCGCGGGCTACGGTGGATGAAGCCAAGCGTATGCCTTTATGGCAGCAGGCCGAGCGCATTATGTATGACGACCAGCCCTATACGTTTCTGATGCGCCGCCAATCCTTGGTCTTTGTTGATAAACGCATCCATAATCTGCAAATGACCAAGCTGGGTTTGAACCAGGGCTTTTTGCCGATGGAAAATTATGTGCCTGCTGCCATGCAGAAGTACCAGCAGTAGGCATGCCCGATGCTTACCTATTTATTGCGCCGCCTGCTGTTGATGATCCCCACCCTGTTGGGGATTACCATCGTGGTTTTTGCTGTCATGGCCTTGTCACCCGGTGGCATTACTGCCCAAAGCCTGGTGGAGGGGGTGGACATGAAGCCACAGGAAAAGCAGGCACTGCTGGCTTATTACAATAAACGCTATGGGCTGGATCAGCCTGCCCCGGTGCAGTATTTGCGATGGTTGAATAATGTCTCGCCCGTTGGTTTTACCCAGGATGCTGCTGGGGCTTTCACCGGCTTTTCCTTTACCAAAGGCATGGATTTGGGTGACAGTTTCCATTATGGCAGACCTGTCAGTGAAATTCTGGCGGAACGCATCCCCATTACCCTGTTGCTGAATATCATCACCATCCCGATCATTTATGTGCTGGCGATTGCAATCGGTGTGAAGTCGGCAACGCAGCGCGGTAGTGGTTTTGATGTGGGGTCGAGTATTGTGATGTTGGCCTTGTGGTCAATCCCGACCATGTTGCTGGGGGTGTTGCTGCTGGGGTTCTTTTCCAGTATCCAGCATTGGCAATGGTTCCCAACCGCCGGTATCAGTAGCCGGGCAGGGCAGGATATGCCGTTTATGCCGCATTGGGGTTCGCTATGGGATGTTGGCAAGTTGTTTCTGGGCATGTTGCTTGGAACAGGTTTGGCAGTGTGGTTGAGCCGTTGGGCAGAACCGCGTTGGCGGGCAATATTGGCTGGGGTGTTTGGGTTGGTCGCGGGCGTGTGGATGGCGCAAGCCCATGCAGGCTTTTCCCTGTTTAACTGGGTGCTGCTGCCCTTATTGGGGGCGCTAATCCTGGCGGGGCTGGGTGGCATGCAGTATGCGCCATTCCGGGTGATTGGTTTGGGTTTGTTTGGGGCAGCCTTGGGCATGTTGGTTGCTGTGCAATTCATGGGGGATGGTTATGTGCGCGGTTTCCTGTTTGACCGCCTCTGGCATCTGGTTTTACCCATCCTCTGTTTGTCCATTGGAAGTTCTGCGGCATTGGCAAAGCTGATCCGGGCTTCCTTGCTGGAAAACCTGAATGCCGATTATGCCCGTACTGCCCGTGCCAAAGGTTTGGCGGAGCACGATGTATTATGGCGGCATGTATTCCGTAATAGCCTATTGCCGCTAATTACCGTGATTGCCGGGTTACTGCCCGGATTGTTGGCGGGCTCATTGATCGTGGAGAATATTTTCAGTATCAATGGCATGGGGCAATTGGCTGTGGAGGCCGTCAAAAGCCGTGACCGGGAAATGGTGTTGTCGATTACATGGATTAGCGGGTTCCTGACCCTGATGGGGTATTTGATAGCTGATTTCCTGTATACGCTGGTTGATCCGAGGGTGACGTATGACTGAGCATGTGAATGCCCCGCGTTCGGCAGCGTCAGCGGTGGGGATGGGCTTATACCAGCGCATCTTGCATAAGACCCTGCATGGCCCCGGTGTGAAGTTTGCGTTGGGCTGGATTGGCATTCTGGTGTCATTTGCGGTGTTTGCCCCTTTCTTTGCCAACAGCATGCCCTTGGTCATGAGTCAGGGGGGGCAATTGTCCATGCCCGTGTTGACTTATTTGGGTATTGAGGATGTGGTGGTGCTGGCGGCTTTTTTCAGTGCTGTGGGTATTTGGCTATTGCCACTGAGGGTGGGGTTCCGTTGGGGACTGGTGGTGGTATTGGTGTTGGCAACTGCCGCTGCGGTGTTGGCAAACCTGTATATCAAGCCCCCGCAATTGGTGATTTACGATGATTTCCGTAGCCCCGCTTATACGGATGTGGATTGGCGGATTATGCCGCCCGTGCCATATTCCCCCCAGGATTATTTACGGGATTACGGTGAAAGTGGTTTGGAAGCCCCTTTTTCCAGTAAGGCGGCAGGGCAGGGGCGTTTGCACCTGATGGGTACGGAAGAAAATGGGGCTGACGTATTTAGCCGCATGATCCACGCTTCCCGTATTGCCCTGAGCATCGGTATTGTTGCCACCAGTATTGCGATGGTGATCGGCATTATTATCGGTGGGCTAATGGGGTATTTCTCCGGTATCGTTGATATGTTGGGGATGCGCCTGGTGGAAATCTTCGAGTCGATTCCCACCCTGTTTTTGCTGTTGACCTTTGTGGCTTTTTTTGAACGCAGTTTGTACATGATGATGGTCATTATCGGCGTGACCGGTTGGTCGGGATATGCCCGTTATATCCGTGCTGAATTCCTGAAATTGCGCAAGCAGGAGTATGTACAGGCAGCCGTTGCCAGTGGTTTGCCCTTGTCATCCATTTTGTTCCGCCACATGCTGCCAAATGGGGTTGCACCCTTGTTGGTTGCAGCCAGTTTTGGCGTGGCTTCAGCCATTTTGGCAGAAGCTACCTTGAGTTTCCTTGGCCTTGGCTTGGTGGATGCGCCGTCGTGGGGGCAAATGTTGAATCAGGCGGTGCGCTCCGCAACTTTCAATTGGTGGATGGCGGTATTTCCCGGTGGGGCGATTTTCTTTACCGTATTTGCCTATACCCTGATTGGGGAGGCATTCCGCGATGCCATTGATCCGAAAATGTCACGCCATACGGGGGTAAACTAATGGCTAACCCCTTGCTGGAAGTCCGTAATCTGCATACCTGGTTGCAAAGTGGTAATGAAACGGTTAAAGCCGTTGATGGCATCAGTTTTACTATCCACCAAGGCGAAACCTTTTGTTTGGTGGGGGAGTCCGGTAGCGGCAAGTCGATTTCAGCCTTATCCGTGATGCGTTTATTGCCTTATGGTATTAGCTCCCACCCACAAGGGCAGATTTTCTTTTACCCACAAGTACCTTCCGGTTCGCCGTTTATCAAAGGGGGTGTGAGCCTGCTGGATATTGGCGAGGAGTCACTGCGGGGAATTCGTGGTTCGCAAATCGCGATGATTTTCCAGGAACCGATGACCTCGCTGAATCCAGTCTTTACCATTGGTGAGCAGATTGTCGAAGCCCTGCAATTGCATCATCCCGCCATGTTGGATGAGGAAGCAGAAGGGCGGGCTGTTTTGGCATTGGAGCAGGTGCAAATTCCGGCTGCCCGCTCGCGCTTGCGTGATTTTCCACATCAGTTATCCGGTGGGCAGCGCCAACGGGTCATGATTGCGATGGCCTTGGCCTGTGAGCCAGAGCTGTTGATTGCCGATGAACCAACTACCGCCCTGGATGTGACGGTACAGGCAGAGATATTGCGCCTCATGCGTGGGTTGCAGGATAGTACCGGCATGAGCATGCTGTTTATCACCCATGATTTTGGTGTGGTGGCACAGATGGCGCATCAGGTGGGGGTCATGCAGCGTGGCAAGCTGGTTGAGGTGGGGGCTGCCAGGCAGGTTTTGCATGACCCACAACATGCGTATACCCAACAATTGTTGGCGGCTGTACCGGAGAATCTGGCGCGGCGTAGTTCCGTAACGCTTGGGCTGCCTGCAATTGGGGAGGTGGCTGTTAATCCTGCGCCCCTCGTGCAGGTTGAAAACCTCAACGTCTGGTTTCCGGTAAAAAAAGGTCTTTTCCGCCATACGGTTGACCATGTGCGAGCAGTGGATGGGGTCAGCCTTGAAATTCCCAAGGGGCAAATTGTTGCGCTGGTTGGCGAGTCAGGCTGTGGCAAGACCACGTTAGGCCGAGCCATCTTGCAACTGGAGCAGCCGACTTCTGGCAGTGTGAAAATGCAGGGCAGTGAGTTGGTCGGTTTGTCTGCCCGTCAGTTGCGCCCGTGGCGGGCGAAGATGCAGATTGCGTTCCAAGACCCGCAGTCGTCATTAAACCCGCGCCTGTTGGTGGAAACCACCCTGACCGAACCGATGAAGGTGCATGGTATTGGCAGCAGTGCGGCGGAGCGGCTGGAGTTGGCTGCCAAGGTATTGGAGCGTGTGCAACTGAAGCGGGATTACCTATGGCGCTACCCGCATGAGTTTTCAGGTGGGCAGCGGCAACGGATTGGCTTGGCACGGGCGTTGGTGCTCAACCCTGAGTTTATTGTCTGTGATGAGATCACCAGTGCGCTGGATGTGTCGGTGCAGGCAGAAATTTTGCAACTGCTGCTCGACATCCGCGCCGAACGCGACCTGACCCTGCTCTTTATTACGCACAATATCGGCGTGGTCGAATATTTGAGTGATCAGACGGTCGTTATGTATAAGGGTAAAATTGTCGAGCGCGGCACGACCGCCCAAGTGTGCGGCGATCCGCAAGATGCTTATACACAAAAATTGTTATCGGCAGTGCCGAGATTGGTGCAATAAGGCAGATGGTGCAAATTCTAATCAGGTCGCCATTGTCGTGTATGATTGACCGAAACAAGAGGAACTTCAAGCTCATGAAACATCCGATATATTTCACGCTGGGCTTGGTGGCAAGCTGGGTGGTTTTATCCTCGCCGGTACAGGCGTTCTGGAATTCCGTGCCCTTTACCGGCCCTGCGGGTTTCAGCCCATTGACCGGGGCAGGAATGTCCCCTTGGGGAGGCATGGGTTCCATGCCGTGGGGGGGTAATTCATCATCCATGCCTTGGAATATGGGCGGGATGCCGTGGGGCGGTAACTCATCATCGCCCTGGAATATGGGTGGGATGCCGTGGGGTGGTAACTCATCATCCATGCCTTGGAATATGGGCGGGATGCCGTGGGGCGGTAACTCATCATCGCCCTGGAATATGGGTGGGATGCCGTGGGGTAACAGTTGGGATTCAAACAGCCGTAAACGCAACAATGACTGGGCAACCACCCTGTTCCTGTTGGACTCCCTCAACCGGCAACAATCCCCGCAACAATCCTTTGGTATGCCGAATATGGGTTTGCCGTCACCGGGGGCAGGTTCCCAGCCGTATGGTTATGGCACAGGTCTTCAGCCACAGCAGCCCAACTGGCAGATGCAGCAACCCAGAATGATGCAGCCTGTCGCGCCCGCCATACCTGCTAATCCGTACCCAACGGGGATGATGCCGCAGCCGGTCATGCCTGCGCGTCCTTCCTTTGTACCGGGCAACCAGCATCCCGTCCGTCCTTTCAGCCCCTTTGGGGTCGATGCGCCGGTTGCGCCAAGCCAGCCACCCGTTGCGCCGGTTGCTCCACTACCGCCAGCGGTCAAGACGCTCCAATTCCCGGATGGCAGCAGTTATTAGCCGCATGGTGTGTTGGGGTGGTGCTTAATCCTCGTAAACCTCGTTTTGCCATAGGTAGCGTCCGACGGCAATCCAGGCTCCAATCAGGCCAAGCAGGGTGCTGACCAGCAGGATTTTCAGGGTCATCAGCACATCGACCCCGCTAAGGCTAAAGTTGCTGCCATAGAGCGTTGCCAGTTTGTTGACGGGTGAAACCATGAACAGCAGGGCGATATGCACGATCACGAGGCTGATGACCCCACCGAATAGCCCCAGCCAGACTCCCCCATAGATGAAGGGGCGGCGGATATAGCTATTGGTTGCCCCGATCAGGCGGGTGACACGGATTTCTTCCTTGCGGTTTTCAATATCCAGGCGGATGGTGTTGCCTATCACCAGCAGTACCGTCATGCCCAGCAACACAGAAACCACCATCACAATCCGGTCAGCAATACGCAACATCGCCCGCAGGCGCTGGATCCATTCGACATCAATCTGGACGCTATCAATTTCCGGGTACGCTTTCAGTTTGCGGGAAAATTCCTGCAAGTCCGCATCCGACTCACCCAGCAGGTTGAGCTTTGGGGTGAGGATCAGCACATGCGGTAATGGGTTTTCGCCCAGGGTTTCCAGTGTTTCTGCAAAGCCGGTAATCTGGCGGAAATCAGCGATGGCCTCATCACGGGTGACGACTCGCACATCCGAGACCTCTTCCAGCTCAGACATCAGTTCTGCCCGGTCTTTGGCTTGTTGTTCCGAGACATTTTCCTTCAGGAACAAGGTAATGGTCGGGACTTCACGTTTGTCATCGGTCAAGGTTTGCAGGTTTTTCAGCAATACATGCAAGCTTGTCGGCAAGGACAAGGCAATGGCAATCGCAACCAGGGTGATCCAGGCCGAAGCCGGGTTGAACCATAAACGCTGCAAGCTGAACTGGATTGCATGCTTTTGTTGGTTTAGCCAGATGGAAAAGGCGTTTGTCCGGTGATTTTTTTGTGGTTTGGTTACGGCTTTCGGGATTGCCGGTTTTTGGTCAGTAGCCATTACTCCACCTTTTGCAGCACAATGGTGCGCTTTTGCATGCGTTCAACCAGACCGTGGTCATGGCTGGCAATCAGGACGGTCGCACCCAGTTCATTGAATTGGGCAAAGGTATACATAATGTCTTGTGCCAGCTCCGGGTCAAGGTTGCCGGTGGGTTCATCCGCAAGGATGATGGTCGGGCGGTTTACAACGGCACGCGCAATGCCTACCCGTTGCTTTTCCCCGGCAGACAGGGTGAGGGGGAAGTGCTTTTCCTTATTGCCCAAGCCGACCTTATCCAGCGCAGCGCTGACACGGCGGCGGATGTCAGCCTGGCTCAGGCCAGAAATGATCAGTGGGATTGCCACATTGTCAAATACGGAACGGTCATAAAGCAGGTGCGGGTCTTGAAAAATGAAGCCAATGCGCCGCCGGTAAGCCGGTATTTGGCTGCGGCTGAGTTGGGTCAGGGGTGTGCCCCCCACCAACAAGTCCCCTTTGCTGGGGCGTTCCAACAGGGCAATCAATTTGAGCAGGGTGCTTTTTCCGGCTCCAGAATGCCCGGTGATAAAAATCATTTCCCCCGCCTGCAAGGTCAGATTGACGTTATAAAGCGCAATCTGCCCGGTGGGGTAGCGTTTGCAAACCTGCCTGAATTCAATCATGTGTTTTGTTCGTCACCGCCAGCCAACAGGGCACTCGTGAATTCGTAAGCATCGAACTCCTGTAAGTCATCAATGCTTTCGCCTACGCCAATGAAGCGGACGGGTATCTTGAGTTGTTCAGCAATCGCAAACAGGATGCCCCCTTTGGCTGTGCCATCCAGCTTGGTGACGGTAATGCCGGTCACGCCCAGTGCCTCGTTGAATTGCCGTGCCTGCACTAGTGCATTTTGCCCAATACTGGCATCGACAATCAGCATGACCTCGTGCGGCGCTTCGGCATCCAGTTTCTGGATGACACGCTTGACCTTTTTCAGCTCTTCCATCAGGTTGGATTGGGTATGCAACCGGCCTGCGGTATCTGCCAGCAGCACATCAATGCCACGGGCTTTGGCTGATTGTAGTGCATCATAGATAACAGAGGCGGAATCTGCCCCACTTCCTTGTGCAATCACCGGAATGGCGTTGCGTTCACCCCAGATGGTGAGCTGCTCGACAGCGGCTGCCCGGAAGGTATCGCCTGCTGCCAGCATCACCGATTTGCCTTGCTGCTGGAATTTCTTCGCCAGTTTGCCAATGGTGGTGGTTTTGCCTGCGCCATTGATGCCCACCATCAACAAGACCATGGGCTTGTGTCCGGGGTTGATTTCCAGGGGCTGTGCCACCGGGCGCAGGATGCGGTGCATCTTGTTGTAGAGCGCCTGCATCAGGGCATCCATGTCGTCCAGCTCTTTGCGGTCAACCCGTTGTGCCAGATCGCTCATAATTTCGCGGGTGGCTTCCATCCCGAGGTCAGCCGTGAGCAGGCGGGTTTCCAGCTCGTCCAGAACTTCTTCGTCAATGCGCTTTTTGCCTTTGACGATGACATCCATCCCTTCGGTGATGGTATTGCCGGTTTTGAACAGGCCTTGGCGCAGGCGCTCAAACAGCCCCTTTTTCTTGTTTGCCGGGTCTAGGACAACATCGGGGGCGATGTCCTCTGCTTCCTGCTTTTTTTTCTTTCCGAATCCAAACATCGTACAATCACCTGAACTAATCTTTTGTCTGCGAGTAAGCACGCATAATGCCCGGAATACTACCATCTGCCAGCCAAATTCGTAATAACAATCAGGTGAACAAAGGTAAGCCCAATCAGTTGCGTATTATAGGCGGTCAATGGCGCAGCCGCCGTTTGCCGATTGCCGATGTCCCCGGATTGCGCCCGACACCTGACCGGGTACGCGAAACCCTGTTCAATTGGTTGCAAATGACCGTGCCCGGAGCGCGTTGCCTCGACCTGTTTGCAGGCAGCGGGGCATTGGGGTTTGAGGCTTTGTCGCGGGAAGCGGCTCAAGTGGTTCTGGTCGAAAAGCATCCCGTTGCTTTTCGGCAATTGCAGGCCAATGCTGCCACCCTCAAGGCGGAGCGTGCTGTCCTGATTCCGGCGGATGCTTTTGCCTATTTGCAGCGCGAAACCGATGCATTTGACCTGGTTTTCCTTGATCCCCCCTTCCGGCAGGGGTTGCCTGATCAGGTGTTGCAGGTGCTGATGGAGCGCTCCCTGCTTAAACCGGGCGGGATGGTTTATCTTGAGCATGAGGCCGACTATGCACCGGATCTTGCCCGCTGGAATTTACAGGTACACCGGCAAGCCAAATCGGGGCAGGTGCAGGGTTTGCTGTTGGCTCAACCGTGAAAAAAGCCCTTATCGCCGGGTATTTTTATAGTAGAGTGGCTGCTTTGCTTAGGGTGATTTTTCGTGGGTTGGGCTAGAGGAGCATTATAATGATGGGGATATTTTCTGACTTGGGTGCATGGCAACTGGTGTTGGTGACGTTGGTTCTGACGCACATCACCATTGCAGGCGTGACTATTTTTCTGCATCGCTCGCAGGCACACCGGGCGGTTGAGTTGGGTTTTGTGCCGTTCCATTTTTTCCGGTTTTGGTTATGGCTGACTACCGGGATGGTGACCCGCGAGTGGGTTGCCATCCACCGCAAGCACCACGCCAAATGTGAAACTGCTGAAGACCCACACAGCCCGCAGTTCAAGGGTATCCATACCGTGTTGTGGAAAGGTGCATGGCTATACCGGCTGGAGTCGAAAAACCAGGAAACCTTAAACCTGTATGGGCGCGGCACACCCGATGATTGGCTGGAGCAGCATGTTTATTCAAAGTATCCGTGGCTGGGTGTTGCGTTGATGCTGGTACTGGATGTGCTCTTGCTGGGGTGGGCAGGCTTGTTGGTGTGGCTGGTGCAGATGGTCTGGATTCCGTTTTGGGCGGCGGGTGTGATCAATGGCTTGGCGCATTTCTGGGGCTACCGCAATTGGCATACGGATGATGCCTCCTCGAACATTTCCCCGATTGGTATTTTGATTGGTGGTGAGGAGCTGCATAATAACCATCATGCGTTTGCAGCCTCTGCCCGCTTATCAAGCAAGTGGTATGAATTCGATATTGGCTGGTTTTATATCCGCCTGATGGAAATGTTGGGTCTGGCAACGGTGCGTACCGTTGCCCCGCGCCTGACGGTTAACCCTGCCAAGCAAGTGGTTGACCTTGACACGGTATCGGCTGTGCTGGGCAACCGCCTGCAAGTCTTGTCTAACTTTGCCAAGCAGGTGACGAAACCCGTCATTAAGGCGGAGCTATGCAATACCCCGGATGCTTGTCGGGAAAAATCCCGCCTTGTCCAGAAGCTTCTGACTGCCCCGCAACTGGATGGTGCAGCCACCGCTCGCTTGCAACAAATTCTGGCAGAAAGCCAAGTGTTGGAGACGGTGTATCTTTATCAGCAACGTCTGCAACAATTGTGGGAGCGTACCACCAGCCCGCAGGAAGTACGTCTGGCAGCCGTGCAAGAATGGGTTAGCAATGCAGAAAAGACGGGCATCCAGGCTTTGGAGCAGTTTGCCCAGCGTTTGCGGGGCTATTCGGTGGTGGCCTAAGTTGTAGCATCATCCAGCCTTGTCCAGCAGGCCACATAAAAAAACCGGGTCAAAAGACCCGGTTAAGTGCGAGGTGAAAGTAACTCAGGTGAATCTTGGATAAGTGTTAGGGTTACTCTTCGCCTTTATCCTTGTCGCAACTGCCGCCATGACCGCCACCATGACCACCACGGTGATGCCCGCGTGGACCATCTTCACCGTGTCCCATGCCCATGCCACCCATGCCCATGTGACCCCCGCGCATTTCTTTCATTTTGGCGGCTTGTTCAGGGGTCAGGATGCTGGTCATTTGCGCTTGGCCTTCGGTATGCAGGGCATCCATTTTGGCTTTGTGTTCGGTCATCATGGCTTTGAGCTTGGTGACTTGCTCATCGGTCAGGGATAGCTTTTCTTTCATGCGCTCCAAGCGCTTGTCCATGTGCTCAGCCATTTTGGCATCGTGCTTGGCCTTCATTTCGTCTTCAGTCATCGAAGCGCGGGTAATAATGTTGGTAATGCGCTCAGATTGTTGGTCGCTGAGGCTGAACTCGGTTTTGAGTTGCTCAACCTTCTGCTTAACAGCTTCGCTGTCTGCGGCGAAGACACTAGACATACTCAGGATGCCTACTAATGCTGCTGCCAATACGGTTTTTTTCATCATTTTCATCTCCATTGCTTTATTCGATCACATTCATCATGTTTGATATTTGATGTTCAGAAGTCTAGGTCGCCAATACGCAAGAACTGTGCGTCAATTGTGTAAACACTGTGGAGGTGTTTACCTGGGTGACTGGCTTTTGATTCATCAGGAAGTTGTCTTGCTTCCATGTGATACAGAATAGGGGGGAAATGCGTAGTGAATTTGAGGCAATTGTGCAAACAATGTTGAAGCGGTTGTTGTGAATCTACTGGGACAGCTAGAAAGCCTAGGGGTGATGCCCTAGGCTGGGATGGGTAAATGGAGGGTTAAAGTGTTTTTTCCCCCATTTGCTTGGTGATGTATTCCGCTTGGCGGATAGCCAATGAAACAATCGTTAGGGTTGGGTTTTCGGTTGCCCCTGTGGTGAACTGGCTGCCATCCGAAATGAACAGGTTCTTGATGTCATGGGTTTGTCCCCACTTGTTGCACACCCCATCCTCAGGCTTTGCGCTCATGCGGCATGTACCGAGGTTATGTGTGGAGGGGTAGGGCGGTGTGCGGTAAATTTTCTTTGCACCCGCTGCCTCATAGACCGCTGAGCCTTGTTTAAAGGCGTGTTCGCGCATGGCAAGGTCATTTGCATGATCATCAAAGTGGACATTGGGGATAGGTAGCCCAAACTTGTCCTTGAGTTCGGGGTGTAGCGTGATGGCGTTGGTTTTTTGGGGCATATCTTCCCCGACCAGCCACATGCCTGCCATGAAGGCATAGTTATCCAATGCCTCGGCAAAGTCAGCCCCCCAACCACCTGGGTCGAGGAATGCCGCCATGAAGGGCAAGCCCAGTGATAAGGTTTCCATTTCATAGCCACCGGCAAAACCCCGTTTGGGATCATGCTTGCTCTCATCTGAAATAATGCCTGCCATGGTCGTGCCGCGCCACATGTGTACCGGTTTATCAAATGTCGCGTAGACTGAGCCAGTCATGTGGCGCATGTAGTTTCTGCCAACTTGGCCGGATGAGTTGGCCAAGCCATCTTTGAATTGGTCGGAGGCAGAGTTGAGCAGCAAACGCGGTGTTTCGATTGAATTGCCTGCAACACAAACAATGCGGGCTTTTTGCAGGTGTTTGTTGCCTTGCTCGTCTGCATAGAGTACGCCACTCGCCAAGCCTTTATCATTATGTTCAATTTGTAGGACTTGTGAGCTGGGGCGTAAGTCGAGATTACCGGTTTTTTCAGCAGCAGGGATTTCTGTATAGAGTGTTGACCATTTTGCCCCCATTTTGCAGCCTTGAAAGCAGAAACCGAGTTGGCGGCATGAGGCTCGCCCGTCACGGGGGCGGCTATTGATTGCCATGCGCCCGGTATTGCACTTTTTATAACCTAATTTGGTGGCTCCGGCATGCATAACCTTAAAGTTGTTATTACCAGGTAGTCCAGGAATGCCATTGGTGCGGGTCACACCCATCTTGAATTCAGCCTTATCATAATATGGCTCCAGCTCTGCCAATGTGATAGGCCAATCCAGCAGATTTGCCCCATCGATTTCGCCGTAATGGGTTCTTGCCTTGAATTCGTGTTCTTGGATACGCAGGCTGGCTCCAGCCCAATGGGTGGTGCTACCACCGACCGTTTTGCAAATCCAGGCGGGCAGGTTGGCAAAGTCACGCGATACACGCCAGCTACCGGACGTGGTGCGCATATCTAACCAGGATAACTGGGTAAATGCCTCCCACTCGTTATTGATGAATGTTTCTGGGGATTGGCGCTTGCCTGCCTCAAACAGGATAACCTTCACCCCTTTCTGGCACAGCTCCTTCGCGAGTGCCCCACCTCCTGCACCGGAACCAATAATGACGACAGCGCTGTCGTCGTTTAAATCGATAGTAGCCATGGTTTATTCTCCTCCGTTATTAAGCGTGTTTATTCTTTGGCAGGGCTGGCTTCTTCAGGTGGGTCAGGAAGCCAGTCGAGATCCTGAAACCCACGATTGAAATAGCCGCCTTTGTCGTAGGAGGCGCTTTCGTAACCGAAATGGGCGAATGCCATATCATTGTTATAAAGGGAAACCACAGCGGTACTGCGAATTTTCTGGAAAAATGCGCCATCTGCCAAGCGGTGCAGGACGTGGAATTGATCATCCTTGCTGAGTGACATCCACGTGCCACCTGCCCGTTTATTCAGCTCAGCTACCCCATCTTTCAGTAGTTGTCCGACCGCAGCATCTGTTTTGGCTGCTGCATCAAGGTCTTTAACAACCAGTGCATAAACAGCATCATCCAGTTTGGCATGGGGATAAATGTGGCGGGTTGCCTGTAGGATAACCTCTCCGGTGGTGGTGTCGAGTGTTTCCAGGGAGAGTGCCCAAGTACGGGTGGGGGCAATCAGTGCCAATGCGCCCGATGATGCCGCCAGTACCCCAACCAACATACCGGCTGATTGTTTCAGGAAACGTCGCCGTGTGAAGTTGATGACATCCATAATATTCCTCCTTCAGTGTATCAATCTCGTACTGCGCAATTTTTATCGGGCATTTGCCTTTGGTTGGCATGCAGCCCTGTTTAACGCACAGACCCACATTCCGGGTGGCTAAGGTTTATTGATAGTGCCCGTGACGTTGCAGCACTTCGATTTCGTAACCATCTGGATCTTTACAAAAGAAAAAGCGTGCAATCCGCTCACCGTCAGGTGCAAAGTCAATGATATTACCCGGTGCGATGCCCATCGCAGTGAACCGGCTGTGTAGGTCGTCCAGGTCATCGGTGCAGATGGCGATATGACCATAACCACTGCCATGGGTATAAGGCTCTGTGCGGCCTTTGTTGAGTGTCAGCTCGACCTCGAAACCGGAGTTGGGTTCGAGCAAATACACCAGCATGAAGTCAGAGAAATCCAGCCGATAAGACTCTTTAAAGCCAAAAGCTTGGTTATAAAATTCAATGGATCGATCAACATCAAGTACACGAATCATTGAATGGATGAATTTTGCCATTTTTCTGTTTCCTGACGGTGGTAAGTGATTTTGAGGATAACAAAAGGCAGAAAAATTAGGGTAGTAAGCAAATACTACACTTGACTTTTTTGACACCTTATTGATTAGGATGTCTTCATTCGACTATGATGAAGGAAGGATGGTAGCGATAAAAGGGAGGAGGGATTGTGTGTAATATTTATGTAGGTGCGCGTCGGGACTCGTATGACTCTCACTCCCGCTCAGTACGGATACAGGGAGTTGTCACCAGTATCCGTTTGGAGAACAAGTTTTGGGATTTGTTGGATGAAATGGCATTGAAAGAGCGCAAGACCACGCCGCAATTTATTAATGCCTTGTACAACGAGCTGATGGCTAGCCATGATGAGGTTGCGAACTTTGCCTCCTTCCTGCGAGTAGCTTGTACCATTTACCTGGTCGGGGATGCTAACCAGCAATTGCCTTTGCTGGCAAAAGCATCCTGAACACTGCCCGTTTTCACGGCTCAAACTTATAGCCCACTGAGTAAACGGAGTGGATCAAGTCGCGCTCTGGGTTGAGGGCATTGATTTTCTTGCGCAGTTTTTTGATGTGGCTGTCAATTGTGCGGTCGCTGACAATACGGTTGTCGGGGTAAACCCGCTCCATCAGTTGGTGGCGGCTGAATATGCGCCCCGGTTGCGAGTAGAGCGTTTCCAGCAGTTCAAATTCGACCAGGGTCAGGCTGGTTTCCTGCCCAGCGAATGTCACACTCAGCCGTTCCCGGTCAAGGTGGATATGTGCCATATCCGGGGAGGCCATGTGTGCGGAGCCGGTGGTGCTAAGGGGGATAGCCCGGCGTAAGACGGCTTTGATCCGTGCCATGACTTCACGCGGGCTGAAGGGTTTGCAGATGTAGTCATCTGCACCTAACTCCAGACCGAGCAGCCGGTCTATTTCTTCCGCCCGCGCTGTCAACATGATGATGGGGGTTTGGGGCGAGTGTTGGCGCATTTCCTTGCAAATTTCCAGCCCATCCTTACCGGGCAGCATTAAGTCCAACAAGACCAATTCGGCACGGTTAGCTTGTAGCCAAGAGCCAGCGATATTACCGTCGGCGATCCAGTGTGTTTTATAGCCCGCATTGTGCAAATATTTCTGCAACAGGTCGGCGATTTTGGGTTCGTCTTCCACAATCAAAACCGGGTGCATAGATGTTTAGCCTCGTTTGGTTTTTTTCAGTGATGTTTTTAAGGGTAATGGCTGCGCTGTCTTGGTGGGCAAGCGCAGGGTAATTTGCAGCCCCCCCAAGTCGGAGTTTGCTGCACTGATCGTCCCGCCATGTGCTTCCATTATATTATGGCAGAGGCTTAAGCCAATGCCTGCACCACCTGTGGCGCGATTGCGCGAGCTGTCCACCCGGTAAAGGCGCTCGAACAGGCGTGGCAGTGATTCTTCCGGCACGGCGGGGGCGGAGTCGGCGAAGTTGATTTCAACCCTGCCTTTCTGCATGTGGGTACTGATACTCAATGTACCGGGTGCATCTGTATAGCGTAGGCTATTTTTCAACAAGTTCTGGAATAGCTGCTGCAAGCGTTGGTTATCACCTTGTACCGGGATGGCGGAATGGCTGATTTGGCGGGTATCGAGCGTCAGTCCTTGGTCACGGAAACGGCTCTCAAATTGGGTAATGGTTTCCCGCAGAACCTGGATAATGTCCAGTTCGGTTTTGTGGTAACTCAATGCGCCGCTATCAGACATGGACAGGGCATACAAATCCTCCACCAGTCGTTGCAGGTGCAGGGTTTCCTGATGCAACGAGTAGATGGTTTGGGTATCGGCAGCATTGATACCATCCTGGATGGCTTCGATTTCACCGCGCAGGATCGACAAGGGGGTGCGCAACTCATGGGCAATATCCAGTATCCATTGGCGGCGTGCCTGTTCCGTTTGTTGCAGGCGGGCAGCCAACTGGTTGAAGTCATGGCTGAGTTGCCCCAACTCATCCCCGCTCACCTCGGCAATGCGTACCGCATAGTTGCCATCCGCCAGTTCACTGGTGCTGTTGCGTAAGGACTGGATCGGTTTGACCAGTTGGCGTGAAAACAGCAAGGCGACCAGCATACTGCCCACTAAGGTGCTTAACGCGATGATCAGCAGGGTTTTGTTCTGTTGCGCCAAAAACTTGGCATCATCACTGCTTTCGCTAAAGCCGGTGCGCTGGTACAAACCGAGGTAGCCAATCACCTTGCCTTGATAGGTTAGGGTATGTTCTATATCGGGTTTGCCGGGTAACTCCAACCCTTGGATCAGGACATAATTTTCATCCAGCAACACAGTACGGCGGCGCACGTCGTAAATGGTTTGTGCCACCGGCAGGCTCATGGCGATAGGGGGTGGGGCATCGTTCTCCTCCGCTGCCGGACGCGGGGGGCGTTGCAGGCGGAACCAATGGCGGCGGTCGCTGCGTAGGGTTTCCCAGGTTCCGGCAGTGGCATAATAGGTCAGCAAGGTATCTTTCAGTTGTTGCAGGTGCTGGTTTTCTTGCTGGCGCACAAACTCCAGATAAGTCCGTTCAAACTGGAAACGGAAAAAGCCCAAGGCTGCTGTGACAGCGACTGAGCAGGCCAGCAAAATGGCGATAAACAGCTTGGTGCGTATGCTGAACTTGATCATGCGTGCACGTTAGCCCCTTGTACCGGCGGGAGTCAACCTGCTTAATACTCGATTTCTAGCCAAATATGCCCTTGCCGCCCGGAATGTTTGACGGTCAGGACTTTAATCTGCCTGCCTTCAGCCAGATAGCCGATATTTTCTGCCAGTTTGGTCGAGTCGCCGCTGGCACGTTGCCCAGGCGGGGCAGAGCGGACATTCGCGCCCCAGGTTAAGCCATAACTTGCACCGCTGGTAGGCAAGGTTTTTTCATCCAGCTCCAAACCAGAGAGTACCCAAGCGCCATTCTGGTATTGACCTGCATAAATCCAGCCCGTTTTGCCGTTAGTATCCCCATTGTTCGGTGACGGATCAGTCGGGGGAGCGGTGGTGGATGTTGCGGTCATGGTTTGGGCTGGTTCTGGGGGCGTAGCGGGTGCGGCTATGGCTGCGGGGTCAATACTGGCTAGTGTGTTGGCAGGCAGAGCCTCAATAGCAGGGGTAGCGCTTGGTGCAGCCACAGGCTCATTCGCAGCCGGTTCCACCGGTGGCGTAATCGGCTGCATTTGCTCCACTTGGGCGACTGGGGTCTGGGCTGGCTCAGGGAGCGCGGGTGCAGTTGGGCTGGCGGGGATGGGGGCTTCTGCTGGGGCTATTTCCGGCGCAGTGTCCGGTGTAGGTATCGGGTCGCTGGGTTGTGCGCTTGCCAAGGCGACAGGCTCAGTGACGGGAGGGGCAACGGGTTTTTCTGCCACCGGGGTTGGTGCAGGCGGTGGTAGTTCAGGCTCTGCGGCGGGTGCTGCCACTTGCTCGACAGGTTTAACTTGTTCCGATGAAGATACCACGGCGGGCTGGTCAGCTTGCGTAAGCGGTACATTGGCGGTGGTCATGTGCCCGTCTGCAAGATTTTCTTTACCTTTAGCCCCTTCCGCAGGTGTGGCAGCAGCAACAGCCACCGGTTTCGGCTCCGTTGGCTGGGGGCTGGCAGTGGCAACCGGTATCGTGATCATCGGTGCAGGTGATTCTGCAAGCTCTGGCTGTTTAGGCTTTAGGTCAGGGATGGATACCGGCTTGGGAGGTGGTGCATAGCGTGCTTCCGGTGGAATGGGGGAGCTGAACAGGCTGGTTTGTGCCAACATCCACCCCAAAATCAAACCGCTGACCAATAAGGTCAATACCAAGGTGACGAGTAAACGCTTGGAGTGTTTCCGGGAGCTGTAATACATAGGCAAGCCATCCTTTGCTCTAAGATGATACAATTTTAATCAAAATGAGATTAGCACATTTTTAGAAATGTGCGCAAAGATTGCCAGCGTTGCAAAGAAGTTCGTAGCTAATGGTGTGTACGGCTGCTGCGATGTGGTCAACAGCGATGTGTTTTCCCCATAATTCTGCCATGTCTCCGACATTGGCATTGATATGGGTTAGGTCAATCACCACCATGTCCATGGAAACCCGACCCAGTGTGACTGTTTTTTGCCCATTGATCCAGACAGGTGTACCACTGGGCATATTACGCGGGTAGCCATCGGCATACCCACAGGCAACCACGCCAGTAACGGTATCCTGTGGGCAAACCCATGTGGAGCCGTAACCGATACTTTCGCCTTGAGGGACTGTATGGATCGCAATCAAGGGCGCACTCAAAGTCATGACAGCCCGTAAATCATCGTGCTTGACATCCCCACCGACCAGCGGGGAGGAGCCATAGAGCATAATGCCAGGACGTATCCAATTGGCATGGCTTTCAGGCCAGCGCAGGATCGCGGCAGAGTTGGCAATGCTACGGGCAGCCTGCAAGCTTTGGGTGTGTTTTGCAAAGCGCTCTAACTGTTGTCGTGTGTGGGCATTACCTGGTTCATCGGCACGCGCTAAATGCGTCATCAACCAGCAGCCCGGTTTGATGTTTGGATGACCCGACAGGCGTTCATACAAGCTGAGTGCCTGTTCGACCGGCAAGCCCAAACGTCCCATACCCGTATCAAGCTTCAAGGCTGCATCCACACGCTGGGAGGGTGGGGCAATGTCCAACAGTTCCAGTTGATGCCAATCGTGAATCGCTACCCGTAAGCGGTGCTCGCTGGCGGCCTTCAGCTCCACTTGGCTCTGGAAACCCTGCAACACCATGATCGGATGGATAAATCCGGCATGACGCAGCTCAATCGCCTCTTGCACGCAGGAGACGGCAAAACCATTGGCATGGCGTAAGGTTTCAGCGGTTTGCACCATGCCATGCCCATACGCATTTGCCTTGACCACCGCCATGATCAGGCTGTCCGGTGCAAGCAAACGGCAACGCCGCAAGTTGTGTTGCAGGGCATCACTGTCAATATGGATACGGGCAGAGCGTTTCATGCGGCTTATTCAAATCCTTGGGTATAAACATCCGGTGTGTAATTCTCAAAGCGTGTGTACTGACCGAGGAAAGTCAGGCGGCACATCCCAATCGGGCCATTACGCTGCTTGGCAATGATAATTTCGGCTGAGCCTTTTTCCGCAGACTCAGGGTGGTAAACTTCGTCACGGTATACAAACATAATCACATCTGCATCCTGTTCAATTGCGCCCGAATTATGGCTAACGACACCATCTGCAAGCCAGCAGGCATTGCCCGGCACGGTCAGGTCAAAAACCTCCTGTTCCCCGGTAGGCTCAATCGAGACGACCCGATCCCAGAATAGCTCATCCTGGGCGAGTGTACGCAAGCGGTCATCATTCAAAATATCCGCATAACTGAGCAGTGTTTCGCGGGAAGGCGCAAAGCTGAAATGGGCACTACCGCCATAAGCTGTCCCGCGCAAGCTTGCCATTTGGCGATGGCTGATGCCCCTCTGCTGCATACATTCGCGGATATAATCGAAGACTTCTTCGGGTAGGGTATCGACATTGGTATTACCGTGGACATCCTTCAGCAGGGCACTGAGCTGTGTGGCCTGTTCCAGTCGTGGGCCAAATGCTCCGATTTTATCCAGGAAAATACGTTGCTGCCCTGCACCTGAAATATCTGCTGTGAACCAGCCTTCACTGTCAGCACTACTGACCTGCTTGATGCGGGCAATAATGCCGAAGCGCCCCAGCAGTGCAGCCACGTCACGTATTAACAGTTCACTGGCGGTAGTGAAATAAATACGCGGTTTACTGTTTTTGCCGCCTAAGTGGATACAGCCATCGGTAGCCCATAAATGCCGCAGGAATAAGGCCAATTCGGTATTGGGTAACTGGAATAGGGTGGGCGGGAGGTGTTTGCAACTACCATCACCGACCAGGTGAGCCAGTAAAATCAGCTCATGTTCTGACCAATGGAGTGGTTCGGCAGGTTCCGGCAGGTGACGGGCAAGTGCAAGGCGGTCGCCTGTTTGCAGTTCCCCTGCTTCTTTCCAGTCCCATAAGGTGCGTAGCCGGTGTTGCTGGGTGCATTCAATGGTGCGCCCACTTGCCAAATTGACGCGGATCGTTTGCTTTTTACCCACTGACCAGACCAAATCAGTGGTAGCAGGCTCCACTACACCATCAGGTCGTACAGACAGTACGGTTGGGGTTTGTCCAACCAAGTCGCGGATCGGGGTACGTTGCCCATTGGCAAGCATGACCAGGGTATTACCCACCACGCATTCACGTAAATCCGACATCACGGGGCGCTTGTTCGGGCGCTGTTCCAGGCTGCGGTTCAACTGGGACAGGACGATGACCGGGACGCTTAGCTCCTTTGCTAATGCCTTGAGGGAGCGGGAGATTTCTGATACCTCATTGGTACGGTTTTCGCTTTTGCCATTGCCTTGCATCAATTGCAGGTAGTCGAGGACGATCAGCCCCAATTGCCCATGTTCACGCACCAAACGGCGGGCGCGGGAGCGCACTTCATTGGGGGACAAGGCGGCACTGTCATCAATGAACATGGGGACATCGGCGAAAATCTTCACGGCAGTGGCAATGCGCGGCCAATCCTCATCCGACAGTTTGCCGGTACGCAGGTTTTGCTGGTTGACCCGCCCCATTGAGGATAACAGGCGCAGGGTCAATTGTTCCGCAGGCATTTCCATACTGAAGACAGCAACCGGCAGTTTTTTGTGTGCGGCTGCATATTCGGCGATATTCATCGAGAAGGTGGTTTTACCCATCGACGGTCTTCCTGCCACGATGATCAAGTCACCTTTTTGCAGGCCGGAAGTCATTTCATCCAGGTCGGTATAGCCTGTGGAAACGCCGGTAATGGTCGAGTTGAGTTTGCTCAGCTCCTCGATATGTTCCAGCGTGAGTTTCATCAGGCCTTTCAGGGGGCGGAATGATTGGGTGTTGCGTGAGCCTTGCTCGGCAATTTGAAATACCTTGCGTTCAGCCGCATCCAATAATTCACGGCTTTCACGCCCTTCAGTGTTGAAGGCAGAGTCTGCAATTTCAGTCCCGACGCTGATCAGTTGGCGCAGGATGGATTTTTCGCGCACGATGTCTGCGTAGGCGGCAATATTGGCGGCACTGGGGGTGTCTTTTGCCATGGTTGCCAGATAAGCCAAACCACCCGCATCGTCCAGTTGCCGGTTTTCCTTTAGCCACTCACTCAGGGTAATGACATCCAGCGGCTTTTGCTGGGTTGCCAAGGTGCTGATGGCACGGTAGATCAGGCGGTGATCCTGGCGGTAAAAGTCCAGCTCGGTGAGTTTGTCGCCAATGAGCATCCACGCTTCATTATCCAGCATCAAGCCGCCGAGTACGGACTGCTCTGCTTCAATGGAGTGGGGGGGGATTTTCAGTGATTCGTATGTCTCTGCCATGGCTAGCAGTTTACAGTAAGTCGTCGGGAAAGAGTGTGGGATCACCAACAAAATTCATCAGGCAGGTATAAGCCCACCTGATGAATTGGGGGGGCTATACGTTTGTACGCGCCCCCTGATTCGTCTTAGGACGCAGCTTCGCCTTCGACAACAACTTTAATGGTTGCATCCACATCCGTGTGCAGGTGCAAACCAACTTCGTACTCGCCGACCAAACGGAAGTGTCCCATCGGCATGCGGACTTCACGGCGCTCAACCGCGATACCGGCAGCCTGGATCGCTTCAACGATTTCGATGCTGGACACAGAGCCGAAGAGCTTGCCTTCGCCGCCTGTTTTGGCTTTGATCGTGAATACTTGGTCTTGCAACTGGTCGCGGCGGGCTTGGGCAGCAGCCAACGCGTCATTGGCAGCCTGCTCCAGTTCAGCGCGGCGTTGTTCGAACTCGGCAATATTGGTCTTGGTTGCCATTTTGGCGCGACCGGTAGGGATCAGGTAATTGCGGCCATAGCCTGGGCGGACATTGACAACACTGCCTAATGAACCCAAGTTTTCAACTTTCTTCAGAAGAATGACTTCCATCGTTCTCACCTTAAATTTGATTCAGGCGCGATGCCTGTGAAAATTTCAAAATTTCGTCTAAATTGTCCCGAACTTACTCAAGCTTTGGGTCTGCGGGCCAAGTAACCGCGAAAATCAGCAAAGCAGTCGATGATGCCAAACGCTGCCAACAGGATGCCAAGCTGTACCGGCAACAATGCCAGCGGTATGTACAGGCCGAACAGCCAAGCAGGGTGCACATTCAGGATGACCCGTATCCCATGTACCATGGCAATGCCTTGGAACATGAACAGAGCCAACCCAATCACCAACAGATCGACCATCAGCGGCGTGCCATTCAACAGGGCAAACAGGATAATGGCTGCCATGAGCAAAGCGGCTGGTTTACCCAGGTTTAGCTCCTGCATTTCCTGCTGGAAACCACCCGGATTGTACAAAGCTGCTTGCCAGTGACGAGCCAGCATCAGCGACAAGGTAAATGCCAACGCAGCACCTGCCGCAAACATGCCCGTCATATAGGTGGCTGCCTTGTCAAACAGCTCCTTTAAATCCACTTCTGCCAGCTTTGACTGGATAGCATCCCAGTCGGTTATCAGTGAGCGGATCGCTGCTTGCCAGAATGCGCCCGGATCGGACACATTGAGGTGAAACAGCAGCACACTGACAGCGGCAAGGCCAAAAATGACCTGAAGTGTGATCTTCCATGATGCAGTTTGCATCAGCAGCACGGCCAATGCCGCCACTATCAACCACTCAACCCCTGCTGCCAGGCCACCCAGCAAGCCACCTTGCAAAAACAGGGTGACAATGCCGAACATTACGCCCGCTGGCAGGGCAACCATGAGGCCGCGCCGCCAACCAAGCCGCAATGTCACCAAGCCAACAGCAGCATTGCCAAGCAAACCCAAAAAAGGCAGAAACATGGACAACAAAGCGAACACCAAAACAAAACCAATCGCTTGTAGCGGGCCTGACATGATGAACGCAGCCATCGGATACTCCCTGCCTATGCTTGTTGCTTGCTGCACCTAGGCGCAGCAAACAGCCGGTATCACTTATGCTGGTCGGTATAAGCCATCAGCGCCAGGAAACGCGCCCGCTTGATGGCGGTCGCCAGTTGACGCTGGTAGTTGGCCTTCGTGCCAGTAATACGGCTAGGGACAATCTTGCCAGTTTCGGTGATGAAACCTTTCAGGGTGTCCAGATCTTTGTAATCGACCTCGGCAATACCTTCGGCGGTGAAGCGGCAGTATTTTTTACGGCGGAAAAAACGTGACATATTATCTAGCTCCCAGAACGGTTATTCATCGTCAGACACGTCATCAGTGTCAACGTCATCCACATCCACATCTTCACGACGTGGTGGGCGCTTCGCCTTGCCTTCGTTTTCCTTGCTCAACGGGGAAGCTTCGGTGACGGCAGCATCGCGGCGGATGGTCATGGTACGGATAATGGCATCGTTAAAACGGAAAATGCTTTCCAGCTCGTCCAACGTTGCAGCATCACACTCAATGTTCATCAGAACATAGTGGGCTTTGTGGATTTTATTGATAGGGTAAGCCAGTTGACGGCGACCCCAATCCTCCAGGCGGTGGATTGCACCGTTGCTTTCATTAATCAGGGCGCGGTAGCGCTCGATCATCGCTGGAACTTGCTCGCTCTGATCCGGGTGGACGAGAAAGACAATTTCATAGTGTCGCATGAATTCTCCTTTCGGGTTAAAAGCCTCCTGCACATCAGGTGATGGCAGTGAAGCAAGGATGGGAACGCACTGGGTTCCCTGCCAATTTGAATAAAGGCGCGGGAGTATGCAACATGTGTCAAGGGTTGTCAATCAACGCAAGCGCTTGCAGAATAGCCGTTCGGCAAGATTTGTTGGGAAAAGCACGAAAGCTTGTCCTAAACTCTGGAATAAGACAATTTAGCCTTAATAAAGATGAATGCGGGGTATAAACGTGGATTATCAGCTTTCCGCTGAAGTCAGCGGGGTTGTGCGTGGGCGGCGTTTCAATTTCTTGCTGATCGAAGGTTCCTCACCCATCCGTCTTGACCTTGAGTTGGCATTGCGCAAGCGCTTTCCTGAAGCCAAGGTTGAGCGCTTATTTCCGGGGAATGGTCAACCATTACATAATCTGGTTTGGCAACATTACGATCTGGTTTTGGCCAGTTGCCCTGATTTTCTGGATAAGGATTTGGCGTGGTTGCAAGCCATCGAGCGTCGTGATGATGGCTTGCCCATCGTTGTTGCTTTAACACCACACGATGAGGCCGGACGGCGAGCGATTTGGTCGGGTGCGGATATGTATTTGCTGCTGGAAGATTCCAATGTGGAGTTCGCAGCACGCCTGGATGCTGTCCTGGAAGTGGGGCGCATGCTGCGCCGTTACCCCTTGGATTTACCGGATTGGCATTTTGTTGAGGTTTTGCACAACAGTGAAAATGCAGTCATTTTTCTGGTGGAAAACCGTGCAGCGCAACGGGCGGTGATTAAACGCTTCAAGTTTGATGTCAGTGGTATGGGACAGGCGGCTTTTGCCGGGTTCTTGCATGATGCACAGCTTTTATCTGAAATTGCCCATCCTTGTTTGGCACGGATTTGGGATGTCGGGGTTTCAGGACGTGCCGTTTATGTGGTGATGGAGTATGTCGAGGGGCAAACTTTGGCCTCTTTGTTAAGTGGCTGTGGCCCGGATGACTTTGGCATCAAGCTCAAGTGGTTCCGGCAAGTGGTGGAGGCTCTGGGTGTTATCCATTCCTTGGGTTTGTTGCACCGCGATTTGAAAGCTTCCAATGTGTTGGTGCGTGATGATGGCACACCCGTCTTGCTGGATTATGGTGTGGAAAGCAAGTTGCTGATTGGCAGCGGCTTTTTGCGTGAAGATGAGATTTACTGCACCCCCTTGTATGTCAGCCCTGAGCGCATCGTTGGTGAGCCTGCTTCCGTGCAGTCCGACCTATACGCTTTGGGTGTTTTGTTGTACGAAATGCTGGCAGGGGAGAAGCCTTTTGTGGGGAGAACCTTGCAGGAGGTGTTGCAGCGGCAACTGTTTGACCCGATCCCGACAGTGCCCGCCGCGTTCGCCCAGTATCAGGCTTTGGTCAATAAATTGTTGGCAAAATTGCCGGATCAGCGTTTGGATTCAGCTCAGGCTGTGTTGGATTGGCTTAATCTGGGGCGGTTGGCTGAGGTTGCATCGTGAGTTGCCTCGACGCTTTGGGCAGATAAATCTTTATTCTCTTGGCAAAGTGCTTTTGATATACTGAAACTTGTCTGCGTCATCCTGATGTTTTGAATTTTATAATAATAAAACTGATATGATACGTTTCTTGTTGTTATTCCTGCTTGCCCAGACTGTGCTGTTCGGCACAGAAATGCTCCAGCCCGTACAGAAAGCGGTGATCTTGCCGTGGACGGGTCTGCTCGCCGATGTGAGTGGCTGGTTAATCTCATTTTTCGATGGCAATGTTTTGATTTCGGGGAAAGTGATCAGTAATGCCATCAATGGCTTTGCTGTGTCCATTGAGCCGGGTTGCAATGGCGTTGAGGCCATGATTGTCCTGCTGGCTGCGATATTGGCTTTTCCCGCCCCGTGGCACTACAAGCTGAAAGGGCTGCTGTGGGGCTTTGTTGCCATCCAGGGTATGAACTTGTTGCGCATTATTAGCCTGTTTTACTTGGGGCAGTGGAGCCGTGAATTGTTTGATTGGGCGCATTTGTATATTTGGCAAGCCTTGATCATGCTGGATGCTTTGGTGGTGTTCCTGATTTGGATCCGTTACCTGCCGGGTGAGGATGTGTCCACACCGACAGGAGAGGGTATTGCATGAGCAAGGCAGGCCGCCCTTTGCACCGTTTCATGTTGGGGGTATTGGTATTTTTCCCCTTAACCTTTCTGGTTTGGTATTTGGCTGCGGCTTACCACCTTGCCCCTGTGACATGGTTGGCGGAGCAGGTGGTGCGCTTTGTTGCCCCGGATGCCCTGATGTGGCTGCGTCTGGACGGGCATACCCTGGTGCTGGCTTCCAATTTTGGTCATGATGCGGCAGGTGCGGTGGTTTCGCCGCCGGTCGGTGATGATGTGCTGGGTTTTCACTCCAATCCGCTGATTTACTCCTATAGCCTACCCCTGTTGTATGCCCTGATTCTGGCAACGCCAGGGCAGGCGAAGTGGGCAAACCTGTTATGGGGGATATTCCTGATTTTGCCGACCGAGGTATTCAGCATGGTTTTCAGCGTCTTGAAAACCTTAACCTTTGATGTTGGGGCGGCATTTCGGGCGCAGCAGGGAGTAACTCCGCTGGGTGCAGATGCCATCGCCTTGGCTTATCAGTTTGGGACGCTCATCTTGCCGATGATTGCGCCCTTGGTGATCTGGATGGGGTTGAGCCGTGATTTTATGCTGGGTCTGGCTCCGCAATTGCAGCGGGCGTTTGCCCGCTAGCCAAGTGGTGCTAACGGGCGGTTAACCCGGTGTGCGGTCAGTCGGGCGGTTGCGTTTCCAATGTTGCAGGTCAACAACTTTTTCTGCGCTGGTACGGTTGTCGCGGGTATGTCCATGCCCTAGCAGTACCGAAGGGTTCCCCTCCAGAAATTCCCGCATCAGGCGCAGTTTCAGGCTATTTGGGAAGCGGGTGGCTGTCTGGTCATTTTCGAGCGCATCGGCCTCCTCTTCGGTTAAGGAATTTACCAGCATTTCCCAGCGCTGCATCAAGGCCTCTTCCAGAGGTTTGCTGTTGCCTTCCAGTTGTGACAGGACATCTTCCGGCAATGACTCCAGATAAGCATCAATATTGTCCATCATATTGTCGTGATGAGCCTCGTCGAGGGTATCGAGCAGCTCTTGCAGCCATTGTTTTTCCGTTTCCAGCGCAAAATGGTCTGAATCCTGGGTGGGTTGCCCATTCTTGATCATGTCATTGGCTTGACCGTATTTCTGCCAGAGCATGTTGAGGCGCGGGATATGTTGGCTCATGCCAAACAGGGGATGTTCCAGCCCCTTGGCATCATCCGGGATGGTGAACGTGGTCGGCTGTAGATGCAGGCAGGCTTGGCAGGCCTGATACAAGGCACTCGTATACTGGAAGGCATCAAAGGAAAACGTGATGATGTTTTCCTCATACTCATCTGCCTCTTCTTCCAGCTCAATATTCAGGAATGGCTCGTAGTGCTCATACACCAAGTCCCAGAGGATTTTTCCATCACGGTGTTTGACGAAGATGGCTGACTCAATCTGGAAACGGGGGTTGTCAGGCGAGGCTGTCACCATCCAATAGTCGCCGGTTGCCTGGGCACTGCCAACCAGTAAGCTAAAGTCGACAAACTCCAGCGGCACATTAAAAATTTGTGCTGGGCTGCTGTAATTGTCCTGTACGCTCAGGTAGAGGCTAGGCAGCCCACCTTCGAGGACAAGGGTGATAGAGAGGCTTTGATCCATGCAAAAAGTATATCAGGTTTACCTTGGGGTTTAGCCAATTTTTGCTGGGCGGATCGACTTCGGTGTTGTAACGGCACATTCTTCATGGCTTGCAGGTGGGGAAATGTTCTATGCTTTGTCGCTAATCAGGTTTCATGGGGTCTGAACCTTGGGTCGCTTGTTCAGTACTAAACAAAACCTAACCCGAGTGTCCGTGGTTGCAGGCTGCTGTACCACGAGTTGAACAGGATTTATGCATGGTCAAGTGGATATTTAACCGCGTTGCGGACATTTTGTTGGCATTGCTGGTGATGACGGTGGTGCTGTGGTACGTGCTGACACAGCCAATGTTCTCCTTTTCCTCCCAGCGGGCTGAGCAGTTGGGGCTGGATCGCTATGCGCTGGAGCTGGGCTTGCGGGAGTTGTTGGCTATTCCGGCCTCCACGGAGGATGCCCAGAACCGGTTTGCGGCAACCAGCCTGTATTTGTCTGAGCAACTGGCGGGGATTGGGCCGATTGAGCAGATTGACCGGGGGGAAGGGCAGAAGGTATTGCGTCTGAAAGTTGGGCAAGGTGGCAAGCAGCGTTTGTTTGTGGCACTCCACTACGTTGTGACCGACAAGCCCATTCTGGAGATGGCTGAGTCAGCCGTGAGCCTGATTGAGTTGGCGAAGGCGATTAACAAGGAGCCGGAAGTGGCGGTGCAGCTTAACCTGAGTATTTTTCTGCATCATCCTGACCAGTTGGGGCAAAGCCTGAATGAAATCAGTGCTTATCATGTTGACCAGTTGGTGCAGTCACAGGTTGAGGGCAGCCCGGTGCTGGTGTTCATGCCCGGTTTACGCGTGCCGGATGCCGCTTATATTTCCGGACTATGGCGTTATTTCAATGTGCTCATTCCTTCAGATAATAATGATGTTGCCTTGTTTGGGCGGTTGAATGATGTGGGTTTGATCCGTGGTTTAAAGCATTCCTTGCGTTCGTTTGGCTTGTCGGATGTGCAGTCGTTGACAATCCCGGTCAACTTCCCGGATATGAAAGCATCTCCGTTGAAGTTTTATTGGGATGCAGGCCAGCCTGCGATGCTGATGCGCCCGAATATTTTGCTGCACGACAAGAACTATGACGGGCATGTCCGTTTCATTTCTGCCCTGTTTGGGGTGGTTAAAACAGGGTATTAGGCCACTTTCTGTAAGCAATGCGGGACAAGCCGGTTTTTTTTTGTTATATAGTTCCCAGCCGATCGGGCAATCGCTGCCTTGTTGTAATCAGCATAAGCAATTATGATTTTTGTAACAGGGGGGAGGAAAGTCCGGGCTCCATAGGGCGAGATGCCAGGTAATGCCTGGGCGGCGCAAGCCGACGGAAAGTGCCACAGAAAATATACCGCCTAGTCCGCTAGGTAAGGGTGAAATGGTGCGGTAAGAGCGCACCGCGCCACTGGTAACAGCGTGCGGCAGGGTAAACCCCATCTGGAGCAAGACCAAATAGGGATGCATTGGCGTGGCCCGCGCTGCATCCGGGTAGGTTGCTTGAGGCATGCGGCGACGTATGCCCTAGATGAATGATTGTCCTCGACAGAACCCGGCTTACAGATCGGCTATTCTTTTTTGCTTGTTTTATGTCCTGACCTTCCGTCTGCCATACAAACTTAAAGTTGTTTGTATTTATTGCTGTTTATCTTCTTAATTTCCCTGAATTATAAACTCAGCCTCTCAGGTTTTACTTGCTCATTTATCGGCAACTTGTTGCTGTTTATGGGATTTCTCCGCCATTTCATTGACAGCTTGGGGGAGAGTTCCTATTATCTGCCTATTAGTGGAAAAAAGTGGAAAAAAGTGGTTTGTTCGCCCAGTGAATTGAGCTGGGTGGGTGCACTGCTGGATTGACGCATGTTTCGTGGCATCTCAACTATCTCTATCGATATTAAAGGTCGGCTGTCCATGCCGTCGAAGTATCGTGATGCCATCATGGACAGTGCGTCCGGGCAAATCGTCATTACGGTTGATCACACAGATAGATGTCTGTTGATTTACGCTATGGATCAATGGCTTAAGGTTGAGCAAACCTTGATGGCTCTTCCTAATATGAATCGGCGGGTGCGCAATATGCAACGGTTGATACTTGGGCACGCTGCTGAGTTGGAATTGGATGTGCAGGGGCGGGTGTTGTTACCCCAGCCCCTGCGTGAGTATGCCGGGCTGGATAAGCGTGCTGTCCTTGTTGGGCAGGCAAACAAGTTTGAGCTATGGGATGCTGACCTTTGGCAACAGGCGCGTGATGCATGGTTGCAGGAGGCGCAGGACGATGATGATGCCGATGGTGTGCTCAGTCAGGTTTCCATGTAATGACTGTACCTTTGCCACATGCAACTGTCTTGTTATCCGAGGCTGTCGAGGCTTTGAGTATTCACCCATCCGGGGTTTATGTGGATGGCACGTATGGTCGGGGCGGGCATTCTGCAAAAATTATTGAACAATTGGGCAGTGAAGGCCGTCTGGTTGTTATTGATAAAGACCCTGAAGCCATTGCACATGCAAAGGCCTTGTATCAGGGGGATGAACGATTTGCTGCATGGCATGGCTCATTCCGTGATTTTCCTGCGGCATTGGCTGCTCATGGCATAGAAGGCCAGCTGGATGGGCTGTTGTTGGATTTGGGGGTTTCTTCCCCACAGCTGGATGATGCCGCACGCGGTTTTAGCTTTATGCGTGATGGTGATTTGGATATGCGCATGAATCCATCGCAGGGTTTGAGTGCCCGGCAATGGTTGATGCAGGCTGACGAAAAAGAGATTGCTGATGTTTTGTGGCTGTACGGCGAGGAGCGTTTTTCCCGCCAGATAGCACGCGCCATTGTACGGAGTCGTGTGGCAAGCCCACTCCTGACTACCCTGCAACTGGCTGAGCTGGTGGCGCAGGCTGTGCCAAAGCGTGAACCAGGCAAGCATCCGGCGACGCGCAGCTTTCAGGCGATCCGCATCAAAGTCAATCAAGAGCTGGATGATGTTGAAGCGTGTTTGCAACAGGTGGTCGGTCAATTGTCCCCACAAGGCCGACTGGTCGTTATCAGCTTTCATTCATTGGAAGACAGGTTGGTCAAGCATTTCATGCGTGACCAGTCCATTCCACCACGCTTGCCTAAAGGCTTGCCCGTGATGGAGCAGCAAGTCGTCCCTGTAATGCGTTTGGTTGGCAAGGCTGTGCGCCCCTCCACAGCAGAAATTGATGCCAATGTCCGTGCACGCAGTGCCACTATGCGTGTTGCTGAGAAAGTATGAGAGTGTTGGATGAAAATAAACCGTTGGCAAGTGTCTGGCTTGTTGGTGTTGTATGTGGCTGTCATCGCCTTATCCGTTAAGGTGGTCACAAACCGTCATCAGGCACGTCAGTTATTTGTTCAAGTCCAGCAGCTTGAAAAAGAACGGGATCAATTAGGGGCTACCTGGAGCCGTTTGGTGCTTGAGCAAAGTACCCAACTGAACCAGGTGCATGTAGAGAGCCGGGCGCGGGATGCGCTTGGCATGCGAAAACCAACGGCTGAGAGTATCAAGGTTATCCGCGAATGAAACGCCGCAAAACCACATCACCCGTGTTCCAAGGACGGCGACGCTTCCTCATGTTGGGGCTTATCTGCGTGATCGGCGGCTTGATGCTGCGTGCTGTTTGGCTGGAGGTGTTTGAGCAGTCGATGCTGCAAGAGCGGGCTGACCAGCGCCAGACCAAGGTGGTTACGGTTCCTGCTTACCGTGGCATGATCCTTGACCGGAATGGTGATCCAATGGCGGTCAGTTCCCCGGTCGAATCCCTGTGGTGTAATCCCCAAACCCTGTTGGCTGCCCGCGCTGCGTTACGGGACGAATATGATGTTGCCCGGACGGTTGCCGAGTCTGCACAAGGCGATGCCCGCCTGACGGCTGAGCGTGATTTGGCTGGAACCCGTTTCGCCAAGTTGGAAGAAGGGCTGCGCCAGATAGAGGCCACCCTGGAGCTTGGGTCAGGCGAGTTGTTGCAAAAGCTGGAAGAAGCCCGCGATAAAAGTTTTTATTACCTGGGGCGACATCTGCCTCCTGAGTTGGCACACGATATTCTTGCCCTTGAGTTGCCCGGTGTTGAAAGCACCTCTGAGTACCGCCGTTTTTATCCTTTGGCCGAGACCAGTGGGCATGTGGTTGGCATGACCAGTATTGATGGTGCAGGCATTGAAGGGATTGAAAAAGCCAGCAATGAGTTGCTGGCAGGCAAGAATGGTCGGGTGCGGGTGGTGAGGGATGGTCGTCGCCGTATCGTCGAGACGATTGAAAGCATTGATGAAATGGTTCCGGGGCAACCGGTACAACTCAGCATTGACCGCCGTATCCAGTATATCGCCTATAAGGAACTGAAAACCCAGGTGACACGCCTGGGTGCAAAAGCCGGTTCTTTGGTGGTGATGGATGCGCATACCGGCGAAATTCTGGCAATGGCAAACCTGCCGTCATTCAACCCCAATAACCGCAAGCAGTTGGATGCGCAAAACTACCGCAATCGGGCGGTGACTGACAAATCTGAACCAGGTTCGACCTTGAAACCACTGACGGTTGCCGCTGCCTTGGAGGCGCGGGTCATTGGTGCGAATGTTGAAATTGATACCTCGCCGGGGCATCTAAGCTTTGGCAAATACACCGTGCGTGATCCGGGCAACTATGGCCCGATTTCATTGGCAACCCTGTTGGCAAAATCCAGTAACGTCGGCGCAAGCCGGGTCGCCTTGCTGATGAATCCGCGTGACCATTGGATGTTCCTGAGCCGGGTTGGTTTTGGGCGTGTGCCTGCTGCCGGTTTTCCAGGGGAGTCTTCTGGCCTGTTGAGCAGCTATACCGATTGGGGCAAGGTTGACCGTGCCTCCCACGGCTATGGTTATGGTTTGTCAACCAGCCTGCTGCAACTGACCCATGCGTATGCGCCTTTTGCAGCGGATGGGCGCTTGATGCCTGCCAGCATTTATAAAGTGGGCAAAGCTCCCTTGGGTCAGCCCGTTATGTCCCCGGAAACCGCCAGTGCCGTATTGGGCATGATGGAGGCCGTTGTCCAGACCGATGGGACAGGCAAGCGGGCGATGATTGAGGGCTATCGCGTGGCGGGCAAAACCGGAACCGCATTCAAATTTATTAATAACCAGTACCGTACTGACCGTTTCCTGACGAGCTTTATAGGCATTGCGCCTGCAAGCCGTCCCCGTTTGGTGGTTGCCGTGCAGATTGATGAGCCAAAGTTGGATGATAGTGGGGGAAGGGCGGCTGCGCCCGTGTTTGCCAAGGTGATGTCGGAAGCCTTGCGCTTATTGGATATTCCGCCGGATGACGTGGGAGAGCTGCGACAAGCCAATACGGATGGCAAAAAACCAGCCGGACAAGGGGGCAATACATGAGCCTCCTTTCTGTTTTGTTGCAGGGTCTGGTTGCTGATGCCCCCACGCTGGATGTTGTGGGTTTGGCGTTGGATAACCGGCAGATAACGCCGGGCATGGCTTTTGTGGCCTTGCGGGGTACACGTCAGCACGGTTTGGCTTATGCCGCTGCTGCGGTACAGGCGGGGGGGGCGGTTGCTGTGTTGTATGAGCCTGAAGCGGGTTTGGCTGTACCGACTTTGGGTGTGCCTGTGTTGGCTGTACCCGGTTTGCCAATGGTATTGGGGCAAATCGCTGCCCGTTTTTACCAGCAACCGGCGGATAGCCTGTTTATGGTCGGTGTGACCGGAACCGATGGCAAGACCTCCACCACCCATTTTATTGCCGAGGCATTGGGGCAGGCTGGGGAACCGGCGGCAGTGTTGGGGACATTGGGGATTGGCAAGCCAGGGGATTTGCGTAAGGCAACCCATACCACCCCGGACGCGATCCATGTGCATGGGCATTTGCGGGGTTTGTTGGCGGCTGGGTTTGGTACGGTGGCGATGGAGGTTTCCTCCCACGCGCTTGACCAAGGGCGGGTGAATGCAGTCGGTTTTGATGTGGCTGTCCTGACCAACCTCACCCGTGACCATCTGGATTACCACGGCACGGTTGAAGCCTATGCGGAGGCCAAGCGCCGCTTGTTCCATTGGCAGGGTCTGCGCCACGCTGTTTTGAACCTGGATGATGCCTTCGGGCGCAAGCTGGCGGTAGAGCTGGCGGCTACAGCGGTGCAGGTGACGGGCTATGGTGTCGGAGCGGTGGATGCTTATCCTGCAACGGCGGTGGTTGCCACTGCTGCGGTGTTTGATGATCAGGGGATTCGGGCGCAGGTTGTGACCCCCGCTGGTGCGGGTGAGTTGCAGGCTCCGGTATTGGGGCGTTTTAACCTGCATAACCTACTGGCTGCCTTGGCGGTATTGCTGGCTAAGGGCTTGCCTTTGGCAACGGCTCTGCGTGCCTTGCAGCATGTCCAAACTGTACCAGGGCGGATGCAGCGCGTACAGGTGGCAGGTCACGGCGAGGGTGTGTTGGTGGTGGTGGATTATGCCCATACCCCAGGCGCTTTGGATCAAGTGTTGCGGGCAGTCAGGGTGCATACCAGCGGGCGTTTGCTGTGTGTGTTTGGCTGTGGGGGCGACCGTGATGCAGGCAAGCGTCCTTTGATGGCGCAGGCGGCTGAGCGTGAAGCCGATGGGGTGATCGTCACGGATGATAATCCGCGTACTGAATCACCGGAACAGATTTTTACCGACATCCGCAAGGGCTTTGCAGATGCGGGGCAAGTGATTTTTGAACATGATCGTGCCAAGGCCATTCGGTTAGCCATTGGACAGGCACAAACAGGGGATACGGTAGTGATCGCAGGGAAGGGGCATGAAACCGTGCAGATTCTGGCAAGCCAGACTGTGCCATTTGACGACCGCGAGCAGGCAGTCTTGGCTTTGCGGGAGTGCGCGGTATGACGTGGTTGACGTTGGCACAAGTGGCGGAAATGGCAGGGGGTACGCTGCATGCGGTATCTATGGAGGCATCTGCAAGCGTGGCGGTTGAGCGTCTTGAGCGTGATTCGCGTAGTGTCCAGGCCGGTGATTTGTTCCTGGCGTTGAAGGGTGAGCGCTTTGATGCGCATGATTTTGTCCCGCAAGTCGCAGGGTTGGCGAGTGCTGCCTTGGTATCCTGCCCACTTGAGGCGGCTATCCCCCAAGTGGTGGTGGATGATGTGCGCTTGGCCTTGGGGCGTTTGGCGGCTGCATGGCGCAAGCAGTTTAACCAGCCTGTGATCGGTTTGACCGGCAGTAATGGCAAAACCACCTTGAAGGAAATGCTGACTGCCATTCTGGCTCAGCAAGGGCAAACCCTGTCCACGGTGGGGAATTTGAACAATGACATCGGTATGCCGTTGACCCTGTTGCGCCTGCGTGCAGCGGATGCGTTTGCGGTCATTGAGATGGGGGCAAACCACTTCGGCGAAATCGACTATCTGACGCAGATTGCCCGCCCTGATGTTGCGATTTTGAATAATGCAGGGGCTGCCCATTTGGAAGGGTTTGGTGATATTGCAGGGGTGGCGCGTGCCAAGGGCGAAATTTTCAGCGGCTTGACCGCCGATGGCGTGGCAGTCATCAATGCGGATGATGCCTATGCCGATTATTGGCGAGGTTTGAATGCCCAGCGTCGGGTGGTGACGTTTGGCATGGCACAGGCGGCTGATGTGCAGGGCAGGGTGGATGCGGGCAATCAGTTTATTATCCGCGTCGGTGCGGTCGAGATGCCGGTTAACCTGAAATTGCTGGGGCGGCATAACCAGTTGAATGCTTTGGGCGCAGTGGCGGCAGCATCGGTGCTGGATATTTCGCTGGAGGCGATACAGCAGGGGCTGGAGTCCCTGCAACCCGTCAAGGGGCGCTTGAACCCGAAGCAGGGCAAGCACGGCGGTTTGGTGATTGATGATACTTACAATGCAAACCCAACCTCAACGGCTGCGGCGGTCGAGGTGTTGGCACAACAACAGGGAAGAAAAATACTGGTCTTGGGGGATATGGGCGAATTGGGTGATACAGGCGAACAACTGCACTTTGCAATAGGGCAGCAAGCGGCACAAGCCGGAATTGATGGGGTTTATACCTTGGGCAAGCTGAGTGCTGCCGCTAGCCGTGCGTTTGGTGCGGGTGGGCGTGCATTTACTGAGCTGGATGCTTTGTTGGATGCCTTGGCTGACACGCTGGATGCGGCTACGCAAGTGCTGGTGAAAGGCTCCCGTTCAGCCCGCATGGAGCGGGTGGTGGATGCGCTGGTAGGGGGTAAGCCATGCTAGTTTGGCTATTTGACTTCCTGAGCCAGTTTTATAGCGGTTTCCATGTGTTCCAGTATTTGACCCTGCGGGCGATTTTGGGGGTGTTGACAGCCTTGGCGATTGCCTTATGGACAGGCCCTGCCATGATCCGGGCGTTGACACGGCTAAAAATTGGGCAATACATCCGTGAGGATGGCCCCCAGCACCAGATGAAGGCGGGTACGCCGACCATGGGCGGGGTGATGATTATTCTGGCGATTTCGGTTGCCACCCTGCTGTGGTCGGATTTGTCCAACCGCTATACCTGGGTCGCTTTGCTGGTGACATTGGGCTTTGGTTTGGTCGGTGGGCTGGATGATTACATCAAGCTGAAAAAGCGCCGTAACCTTGGCTTGACTGCCCGGCAGAAAACCATTGGTTTGACGCTCGTGGGGTTTGCGGCGGCCTTGTTCCTGTTTTTTACCGCAACCGGTGAATCAGAAACGACGCTCTACCTGCCGGTATTCAAGGATGCACACTGGCAGATGGGGTGGCTATTCATTCCGTGGGTCTATCTGGTGTTGATTGGCTCCAGCAATGCGGTAAACCTGACAGATGGCCTGGATGGTTTGGCGATTATGCCGACGATCTTGGTCGCCGGTGGCTTGGGCGTGTTTGCCTATGCCAGTGGTCATGCCACCATTTCTGAGTACTTGGGTGTGCCGCGTGTGCAGGGTGCTGGGGAAATGTTGGTGTTTTGTGCTGCAATTTTTGGGGCTGGCTTGGGCTTCTTGTGGTTCAACTCTTACCCCGCGCAAGTCTTCATGGGTGATGTGGGTGCGCTGGCACTGGGTGCTGCGCTGGGGATCGTTGCGGTTGTGGTGCGTCAGGAAATTGTATTGGCGATCATGGGCGGGGTTTTTGTGCTGGAGACGCTTTCCGTGATCTTGCAGGTGGGCTATTTCAAGGCCACCGGCGGCAAGCGGATTTTCCGCATGGCTCCCCTGCATCATCACTACGAGAAAAAAGGCTGGCCTGAGCCGAAGGTGATTGTACGGTTTTGGATCATTACCGTCGTGCTGGTCATGATTGGTTTGGCAACGTTGAAAGTTCGTTAAGCGTATTGGCTTGATGTTGGTTAATTGGGGAGCGTGACGTGAGCGTAATGCAACACGACAACTGGAAAACACTGGTCGTTGGCTTAGGGCAAACGGGGCTTTCGGTTGCGCGTTATTTACAGGGGCAGGGCGTGGCTTTTGCGGTGGTGGATAGCCGCGCAAACCCACCGGGTAAAGATGAACTGGATGCGCAGTTTGCCGCTGTCCCGTATCGCTTTGGTGCATTTGCGGAGGCGGCTGACTGGTTTGACCGGGCAGAAACACTGGTGGTTAGCCCTGGTATTGCGGTTGCTACCCCGGAAATCCATGCGGCTGCCCAACGTGGTGCGGCGATTATTGGCGATATTGAGTTGTTTGTGCGGGCTGCCCAAGCCCCGATTGTTGCCATTACCGGTTCGAATGGCAAAAGCAGTGTCACCACCTTGGTGGATTTGATGGCGCGTAAGGCGGGTATGCAATCGGTTGCCGGTGGCAATCTTGGCTATGCCGCCCTGGACTTGTTGGCTGAGCCTGTGCCCGATGTGTACGTGATGGAGTTGTCCAGCTTCCAGTTGGAGACAACCCATTCACTACGGGCAGCTTCTGCGGTGGTTTTGAATGTGAGTGAAGATCACATGGATCGTTATGCCAGCTATGCGGAGTATGCGGCTGCCAAGCAAGTGATTTACCGCCATGCGGCTTGTGTGGTTCTTAACCGTGATGATGCACTGGTTATGGCGATGCAGCCAGAGGCTGGGCAGGGAGAGTGCATCAGTTTTGGTTTGGATGAGCCAGCCCTGGGTCAGTACGGTATCCGTGAACAGGCTGGCAAAACGTGGCTGGCAAAAGGTGAAACCTTGCTGTTGGCAACCTCAGAAATGAAATTGCCCGGCAGCCATAACCATGCCAATGCGTTGGCAGCGATGGCCTTGGCTGAGGCGGTGGGTATCCCGCTGGAAGGCATGCTGGCGGCTTTGCGTGAGTTTGCAGGCTTGCCGCACCGAACCCAATGGGTGCGTGAGCGCTTGGGCGTGAATTGGTATGACGATTCCAAGGGGACGAATGTCGGTGCAACCTTGGCTGCCCTGCAAGGTCTGCCCGGTAAGACAGTGCTGATTGCAGGCGGGTTGGGCAAGGATGCAGATTTTTCTCCGCTGGGCCCCGCAGTACGGGCTAAGGCGCGGGCAGTGGTGCTTATCGGTAAAGATGCACCGTTAATCGCCCACGCAATTGATGGGGCAGTGCCTGTGCATTATGCCGGGAGTATGGACGAGGCCGTGCAGATTGCCGCTGACTGTGCGCTGCCTTCAGACAATGTGTTGTTGTCGCCTGCGTGTGCCAGTTTTGACATGTTCAAGAACTATGGGCATCGGGGTGATGTATTCAGCGCAGCCGTTCGGGAGTTGCCAGCATGAAAGCCGCATCCGTACCTGTGAATCTGCTTGATCGCCTGGAGGCAGTTGATTGGTCGCGTTATATCGACCGTGACCTGCTGTTGGCGTTGCTGGCTATTCTGGGGATCGGCGTGGTGATGCTGGGTTCTGCATCCTTGTGGGTGGCAGAAAAGGATTATGGCAATGCCTTCCACTACCTCAACCGGCAGGTTGCTTTCTTGTGCCTGGGGGTGGTGATGGCGATTGCTATTTACCAGGTGCGGATTGGCTTTTGGGAGGGCTTGGGGGTCAAGTTGTTGCCCGCCGTGGTGGTCTTGCTGGTGGTCGTGCTGACCCCCGGTATTGGCACTGAAGTGAAGGGAAGCCGCCGCTGGTTGTCGATGGGCATCATTTCCTTGCAGGTTTCGGAAATGGTCAAGCTGATTATGGTGCTGTATTTGTCTGGCTATCTGGTCAGGCATGGTAAAAAGCTGGCGACTTCTGATTCTTATCAGCCCTTGTTTATACCGTTGCTGGTGCTGGGGTTAATCGGTGGTTTGCTGATGTTGGAGCCTGATTTTGGTTCGACCGTGATTATTCTGGCGGTTGGTTTGGCCTTGCTGTTTCTGGGCGGTGTGCCCTTGAAGCGTTTGGGTATCCTGCTCGGTGGGGCAATACTGGTGATGGTTCCCTTGGCGATGATGGGCTACCGTGGCGCTCGTTTGGAAGCCTATATGAACCCGTGGGCGTTTGAGATGGGCAAGGGCTATCAGACGGTGCATGCACTGATGTCGATTGGTGATGGTGGCTGGTTTGGCAATGGTCTGGGGGCGGGGGTGCAGAAGCTGTTCTATCTGCCGGAAGCCCATAACGATTTCATTTTTGCGGTATTGGCTGAGGAATTTGGCTTTATTGGCATGTTGGCGGTGTTGGCCTTGTTTGGCTGGCTGGTCTACCGGGCGTTTGTGATTGGTTTTCAGGCTGACAAGCAGGGGCAGTATTTTGGTGCTTATGTCGCTTATGGCATTGGATTCTGGGTTGGCTTTCAAGTGATTTTGCATGTTGGGGTAAACCTGGCGGTTCTGCCACCGAAAGGCTTGACCTTGCCATTGATGAGCTATGGGGGCAGTAGCCTGATGGTTTCCTTGATGGCGATGGGCTTGCTGATGCGTGTGCATCGGGATACCCAAATCAGTTTGTTTGGCTTGCCCAACAGGAAGGTGTCACGGTTGGGCTTGGCGGGTTTGCTGGGGTTGGTTGACAAGCGCAAGCCAGCCCCGTCCGTGGTGAAAAAGAATAATACGGTGTTGGGGAGAAAGCTGCATGGCTGAGAAGCGTCCAATCCTGATTACGGCAGGTGGTACAGGTGGGCATGTTTATCCTGGCTTGGCAGTGGCGCGTGAGCTTCAGGCACAAGGTATTCCGGTGGTCTGGATGGGAACGCGGGCAGGTCTGGAAGCGCGGATAATTCCGGCGGCAGGTATTCCCATGGCATGGCTGGAAGTGACCGGCTTGCGCGGGAAGGGTTGGAAAACCTGGGTAACAGCACCTTTCTGCCTGGTGATGGCGTTGGCACAGTCGGTCATGATTATGCTGGAGCACAAGCCGGTGGCGGTGTTGGGCATGGGAGGCTTTGTTGCAGGCCCCGGTGGCTTGGTGGCTGCCCTGATGGGCAAGCCGGTCATTATCCATGAGCAGAATGCGGTGGCGGGTTTGACCAACAAGCTGCTGTCAAAGGTCTGTCGCCGGGTTCTGGAAGGCTTTCCGGGGACGTTTCCTGCCAGTGACAAGGTGCAGGCGACCGGCAACCCGGTGCGGACTGATATTGCTGCTTTGCCCGCTCCCCTGGAGCGTTTGGCTGACCGTGAAGACCAGAAGGTGCATGTATTGGTGATCGGTGGCAGCCTGGGGGCGAGTGCCTTGAATCAGGTTGTCCCACAGGCATTGGCTTTATTGCCGGAGGCGAAGCGCCCGGAAGTGCGCCATCAGGCCGGTTCGCGCAATATCGACGAGGCCAAGAAGCAGTATTGGGCTTCGGGTGTGAAGGCGGATGTCACGCCGTTTATTGAGGATATGGCTGAAGCGTATGGCTGGGCTGACCTGATCATTTGCCGTGCGGGAGCCTTGACAGTGGCTGAGGTGGCAGCGGCTGGTCTGGCAGCGGTACTGGTTCCTTACCCCCATGCGGTGGATGATCACCAGACTGCCAATGCCCGTTACCTGTCGGACAACCAGGCGGCGGTATTGATGCCGCAGGATGGGTTGACCCCGCAGGTTCTCGCCACGACCCTGGGTAGCTTGTGTGCAGACCGTACCCGTCTGGTCAAGATGGGAATTGCTGCCCGCCAGTTGGCAAAGCCGTATGCAACCGCACAGGTGGCGGCGATTTGTGCAGCCTACGCAGGTTATGACTTTGAAGAAAAAAGGAAGCAAGCATGAAAACAGGGAATGACCATCTCGCCCGCAAGCGTATCAGCCGTCTGCATTTCATCGGTATCGGTGGTGCGGGGATGGGCGGGATTGCCGAAGTGGTTGCCAATCTGGGCTATGTGGTGAGTGGTTCGGATTTGGCGGAAGGGGCGATGACGCGCCGCCTGCAATCATTGGGAGTGACGGTTTATAAGGGGCATGCTGCCGAAAATATTGCCGGTGCAGATGTCATTGTGGTGTCGACTGCCATCGATAACCAAAACCCGGAAATTATGGCGGCTCGTGAGCAGCGTATCCCGATTGTGCGCCGTGCGGAGATGCTGGCTGAGCTGATGCGTTTCCGGCAGGGGATTGCCGTGGCGGGGACACATGGCAAGACCACCACTACCAGCCTGACAACCAGCTTGTTGGTTGAGGGCGGCATGGATCCGACCTATGTGATTGGTGGCAAGCTGAACAGTTCTGCCAGCAACTCCAAGCTGGGGACGGGTGAGTATCTGGTGGCAGAGGCTGACGAAAGTGATGCATCGTTCCTGCACCTGCAACCGATGATTGCGGTCGTGACCAATATCGACGAAGACCACATGTCCACTTACGGCGGTGACTTTGCGAAATTGAAGGAAACCTTTATTGAGTTCCTGCACCACCTGCCGTTTTATGGTTTGGCGGTGTTGTGTGTGGATGATGAGCATGTGCGCTCCATCCTGCCGGAAGTCAGCCGCCCGGTCATTACCTATGGGATTGACCAGGAAGCGGATGTGCAGGCCTCCAATGTGCATTTTGAAGGTATCCAAAGCTTTTTCACGGTGCACTGCAAGCGGGCTAACCGCACGCTGGAGGTGGTGTTGAACTTGCCAGGCCAGCATAACGTCCTGAATGCATTGGCTGCGATTGCGATTGCGGTCGAGTTGGATATTCCTGATGCAGCGATTTTGGGTGGTTTGCGCAAGTTTGATGGGGTGGGTCGCCGCTTCCAGATGTATGGCGATATTGATTTTGGCAAGGGTACAGTCAGCTTGGTGGATGACTATGGGCATCATCCGCGTGAAATGATGGCAACCCTGAAAGCTTTGCGGGGCGTATGGCCTAGCCGCCGCTTGGTTTTGGTTTTCCAGCCACACCGTTATACCCGTACCCGCGACCTGTTTGAGGATTTCGCGCAAGTATTGTCGGAAACGGATGTGCTGGTGTTGATGGATGTGTATGCCGCCAGTGAGCAGCCCATTCCCGGTGCGGATGGGCGGGCATTGGCTCGGGCGATCCGCATCCGGGGCAAGGTTGACCCCATTTTCGTTGCGGATGTGGAAGATGTTCCGGGCGTATTGAAGCATGTCTTGCAGGATGGCGATGTCATCCTCACCCAGGGGGCTGGCAGCGTGGGTGCATTGGCAGCAAGCCTGCCAGAAAAATTAACTAAAAATAAAGGGCTGGAATAATGGGTGCTAATCGGGACAGGTTTGGCAAGGTTGCTGTTTTGTATGGCGGCTTGAGCGCTGAGCGGGAGGTATCGCTGAAAAGCGGTGCAGCCGTGTTGGCGGCTTTACGTGCCAGTGGCGTGGATGCGCATGGCATTGATGTGGGCAAGGATATTTTGGCGGTATTGCAGGCTGGGCAGTTTGACCGGGTTTTCAATATCCTGCATGGACGTGGCGGTGAGGATGGGGTACTGCAAGGTGCATTGGAGTTGCTGGGCTTGCCTTATACGGGCTGCGGCGTGATGGCTTCCGCCTTGTGTATGGACAAGCTGGCAACCAAGCGGGTCTGGATTGGCGCAGGTTTGCCCACCCCGCAATACCGCGTCCTCACGGCGGACACTGATTTTGCTGCTGTGGTGCATGAGTTGGGCTTGCCTTTAGCCGTCAAGCCGGTGCGGGAAGGCTCCAGCGTCGGTATTAGCAAGGTCAAGGAGGCAGGCCAGTTGCAGGCTGCTTATGAAAAGGCTGCTGCCTGTGACCCGCTGGTGATGGCTGAGCAGTGGGTGAGTGGTGGCGAGTATACCGCCGGGATTCTGGATGGGCAGGCCTTGCCGCTGATCCGTATCCAGCCTGCGGGCGAGATGTATGATTATGAGGCGAAATATTTGGTGGATACCACTCAATACCACTGCCCATGCGGTTTGCCAGAGGCGGATGAGCGTGCCATGCAGACGTTGGCTCAGCAGGCGTTTGCGGTCGTCAATGGCAAGGGCTGGGGACGGGTGGATATGATGCGCGGTGAGGATGGTCGTCCTTGGTTGATTGAGGTGAATACCAACCCTGGCATGACCGACCATAGTCTGGTTCCGAAGGCCGCCCAGCAGATGGGGCTGGATTTTGGGCAGTTGGTGGTGCGTATTCTGGAGACGACCCTGTAATGGCAAGCAGGCCCGCACCCCAGAAGACAGCCAAACCGATGGCCAGGCGCACCAAGCAAGCGCCTGCCCAGCAGCCATTCCGTATGCCGGAATTGACCCCAACGGTGGCACGCATCCTGAATGCGGTCGCCTTGTTGATGGTGGTGGGTGGGGCTGTATTATGGTTGCGGGCTTGGGTCAGTAACCCAGAAAGTTTGCGTATTACGCAAGTGGACTGGCAAGGGGATTTCCAGTACCTGAAAAAGGCCGAGCTGGAAGCATTGGCAGCGCCTTACCTTGCCACCAACCTGTACTTGCTGGATGCAGATAATCTGGAAGTGGCGCTGGAAGGCCATGAGTGGGTGCGTGGGGTGAGCTTGCGCAAGTTATGGCCCAGCCAGTTGGTGGTTGAGGTGGAAGCACATCATCCGATTGCCTTCTGGGGGGATGAGCGCCTGTTGAACCAGTTTGGTGAGATTTTTCCGGGGACGTTGCCTGAAAAACAGGGTGTGTTCCCGGTGATTTATAGCCCACAGGATGATAATGGGCGGGAAATGGCGGAACGCTATGTCCAGTTGTTGCAGGCTTTGAAGGGGCTTGATCTCGACATCGTAGAGTTGTCTGAGGATGAGCGGGGTTCTTGGCGGATGAAGTTGCGCCATGGCCCAGAAGTGATTATCGGCCGCAAGGAACAGGAGAAGCGCGTGCAGCGGTTCAGGGTGGGGTATATGCAAGGTTTGCGGCAGCAATTCGGAGAAATTGACCGCATCGACCTGCGTTACACCAATGGTTTTGCCGTGGAATGGAAGCCAGGCTCCGGGAATGGCGGGGCTGTCAGTTCCTTGGGTAGGCATGCACAAAGGGATCTCAGGAGCTAGTGATGTCAAAGAAAGTTGATCAGACCACCATTGTTGCCTTGGATATTGGCACATCCAAAGTGGTTGCCATGGTGGGCGAAGTGACCGATGCCGGACGGCTGGAGGTGATCGGGATAGGCTCTTCACCCTCACGGGGCATGAAAAAGGGTGTGGTGGTCAATATCGAGTCCACGATCCAGTCAATCCAGCGGGCGGTCGAAGAGGCCGAGCTGATGTCGGGTGTCCGCATTGGGTCTGTCTATGTCGGGATTGCAGGTAGCCATGTGCGCAGCCTGAATTCCCACGGGATTGTGGCGATCAAGGAGAAGGAAGTCACTTCCCAGGATATTGAGCGTGTCATGGATGCGGCTCGTGCAGTGGCTATCCCGGCAGACCAGCGCATCCTGCATGTGTTGCCACAGGAATACATTATCGACCAGCAGGAAGGTATCCGTGAGCCGGTCGGTATGTCAGGTGTGCGTCTGGAGGCGCGGGTGCATTTGGTGACGGCGGCACACAGTGCGGCACAGAACATCATCAAGTGTGTGGAGCGCTGCGGCTTGCAGGTTGAGGACATTATCCTTGAGCAGGTGGCATCCAGCTATGCGGTGCTGGAGGAGGATGAGAAGGAGTTGGGGGTTTGTCTGGTGGACATTGGTGGTGGAACCAGTGACATCGCCATATTCCTGAATGGCTCCATCCATCATACCGCCGTTATCCCGATTGCGGGTGATCAGGTCACGAATGATATTGCGGTGGCGGTGCGTACCCCGACCCAGCATGCTGAGAAGATCAAGGTCAAACATGGTTGTGCTTTGCAGACCTTGCTGGATAGTGAGGAGTTTGTGGATGTTCCCGGTGTGGGGGAGCGTGAGGCGCGTAGCCTGTCGACCCATGTGCTGGCATCCGTGATTGAGCCGCGTTATGAGGAGCTGTTCTCGTTGGTGTTGGGCGAGTTGCGCCGTAGTGGTTATGAAGGGCGCATCGGTGCAGGCATCGTGCTGACTGGCGGGACATCGAAAATGAAAGGTGTTGTGGAGCTGGCAGAGGAGGTGTTCCACATGCCAGTACGGATTGGTATGCCGCGTGATATTGGTGGTTTGCGTGGCGAAGTGGAAAATCCTATCCATTCCACTGGGGTAGGGCTTCTGTTGTACGGGATTGCACAACAGGCGTATGGAGAGCGGCGGATTCGCCACCCTGTCCCGATGGGTTCGGATAATGACAGTTTGTGGGGTCGCATCAAAGGTTGGTTTAACGGAAATTTTTAACAGTTGGAGAACGGGCATGTTCGAAATCATGGACAATGAAAAAACTGGCGCGGTCATCAAGGTGATTGGCGTAGGTGGTGGTGGTGGCAATGCCGTCGCGAATATGGTCGCATCCGGGATTGAAGGGGTTGAGTACATTTGTGCCAACACGGATGCCCAAGCCCTGAAAGGATGTGGTGTACAGACGGTTCTGCAATTGGGTCAAAATCTGACCAAAGGTTTGGGGGCAGGTGCTAACCCGGACGTTGGTCGTGAGGCTGCTGCGGAAGACCGTGAGCGGATCAAGGAATTGATCCGGGGTACTGACATGCTATTTATTACGGCAGGTATGGGGGGCGGTACAGGTACGGGTGCTGCCCCGGTGGTGGCGGAAATCGCGCGTGATTTGGGTATCCTGACCGTCGCAGTCGTGACCCGCCCCTTCCATCTCGAAGGGCCAAGGCGCATGCGTTCTGCGGATGCCGGGATTGCGGAGTTGGCGCGTCATGTTGATTCCCTGATCACCATCCCAAACCAGAAGTTGCTGACGGCTTTGGGCAAGAATGCAACTTTACTGGATGCATTCAAGTCAGCAAACAATGTCCTGTTGAATGCGGTACAGGGTATTGCTGAACTGATTACCCGCCCTGGCCTTATCAACGTTGACTTTGCTGATGTGCGTACCGTCATGTCAGGCATGGGGATGGCGGTGATGGGGATGGGCAAGGCGCAAGGTGAAGGCCGCGCTGAAAAGGCTGCCCAGGCAGCCGTTTCCAACCCCTTGCTGGAAGACATTTGCCTTGATGGTGCGAAGGGTATTCTGGTGAATATTACCGCTGGCATGGACATGGGTATCCATGAGTTTGAGGAAGTGGGTGAGGTTATCCGCCAATTTGCGTCTGATGATGCGACGGTGGTGGTTGGTACAGTGATTGACCCTGACATGCGTGACGAAATTCGGGTGACGTTGGTGGCCACCGGTTTGGAGGAAGGGAGTGGTATTGTGATGGGGCAAGGCGGTAAGCCAGGACAAAAGCCCGTGACGGCAATAGGTTCCGGTAATCCCCCAGGTAGGGCTGGAACAGGGAGGGGAGGCTTAACTCCGCCCGACTTGATCCCATCACGACCACAGCTACGGCCTGTGGTTGTTGACCGGGATGCTACAAATGCCAGGTTGCAACCGCAGCCAGTGGAGGGGGTCCGTGGAGCCTATCCCAATACTTTGGATATTCCTTCCTTTTTGCGGACTCAGGCCGATTAAGCGCGGGTTGATTTGATTGAAAACATGCCTTGAGTGGTCAGCGCTGTATGCTGACCACTTTATGGCTCGTGCTTAACCGATAGGCGGAATGCCCTATTCAGCGTAAGCTTGGTAAATCCAGTTAAAATAAATCCTGTTTGCTGTGTTACTATATTGCGCGGTTTAATTGGCGTGATAAAAGCAGTCGTATGGAAAAAGGGGCTGACAAGTGCTGAAACAAAGAACTCTAAAAGCGGCAGTGTCTTCGATAGGCATTGGTTTGCACTCTGGCAAAAAAGTGTCGATGACGTTGCGCCCCGCCGCGACCAATACCGGCATTGTATTCCGTCGGGTTGATTTGCCTGGGCATCCACACATTAACCTGCATCCTGAGCGCGTTGGGGAAACCCTGTTGTGCACGGCCTTGGTTGAAGGAGCTGCAAAGGTCGCAACCGTCGAACATCTGTTATCGGCTGTGGCTGGTTTGGGGATTGATAACCTCTATGTTGATGTCAATGCACCAGAAATCCCGATCATGGATGGCAGTGCAGCGCCTTTTTTATATCTCCTGTTATCCGCTGGCATAGAGGAGCAGCGGGCTGCCAAGCGTTTTATCCGCATCAAAAAGCCGGTAGAGTTCCGAAAGGGTGACAGTTGGGCGCGGTTATCCCCCTATGATGGTTTCAAGGCCTCATTTGATATTCAGTTCAACCATCCGGCTGTCAGTGCAACCCGCCAAAGTATCGAGCTGGATTTTTCCAGCCAAGCGTATGCCAGTGAAATTGCCCGCGCCCGCACCTTTGGTTTTATGCGTGATATTGAACTGTTGCGTTCAAAAAACCTTGGGCTAGGGGGAAGCCTGGAGAATGCCATTGTGCTGGATGAATTCCGTGTCCTGAACCCGGATGGCCTGCGTTACAGCGATGAGTTTGTCCGTCATAAGGTGTTGGATGCCATTGGTGATTTATACACCCTAGGGCATGGTATTATCGGGGCTTTTCATGGGCACAAGGCCGGGCATGCCATCAATAATCTGTTGGTACGTGAGCTGTTGACCCAGCAGGATGCCTGGGAAATGGTGACGCTGGGTGAGGATGAAAAGCGTCAGGCGATTTTTGCAGACAGTTACGTCTTGGCAGTTTAACCCCTAACCCCAGCTTGTGCTGGATGGCGGTGTTTGGCTAATCGCCGCAATCCTGAGCAAAGCTTGGCGCAGCTCATCGTCGCCGATGTCGTGGGCAATGCTGGTCAGTGTTTGTGCGGTTTGTGTGTTGATTTGTGTCCTGCCTGTTTTCTTGCCAAAGCTTGCTAATGGCAGGGAGATCAATTTAATATCCACGCCATTCAGTTTCAGGTCGAGTTCTTTATTGACATGTTGGCAGAGTGTCTTCTGCATAAACCGGGCTTGGGTCGCCAGATAAGGGTCATCGGTCAGCAACAGCAAACGGCGGTTACGCAGCAAAGGCCATATCCGGTTTTGTACGGCTTTGCCCAAGTGGTTTTCGACCACGGCTGTCAACCTGTCCAGTTGAACCAGCCTTTCAGCCAGTCCGCTATTAATAAAGTCATTAATCTTTTTCATAGTATCTTATTGAAACAAATCCGCACTGCATCCAACCACTATAACACAGGCGTGCTAACCTTAACTCCAGAGGGCATTGAGGGATGTTAGTTGCATGAAAGTCATTTGTATTAGCCGTGATGGTTCACGCCGTGCCTCGTTTAGCTTGAACCCCATCACCCATCTGGTCGTTCCGGCCAGTATTGTCGCCTTGCTGATTATTGGTCTGTCTGTTAACCAGATGCTTGGCTTGTATCGGCTTGATAATACACCGCAACAAGCTTCGCTTACACAAGAAGAAGCAGGTAAAATCATGTCTGTGCTTGAGCAGCAGATGAGCACGGTCAACCAAATCAAGAAGACCTACTCAAATTACACCGTGGATGTCGACACGCTCTCCATGCGCCTGGGTTCACTGGAGGCGGAAATGACCCGGCTGAATGCGTTGGCAAAGCGTGTGGTCAAGCGTGCCAAGCTTGACCCTGATGAGTTCGCCTTGGATGAAAAACCTCCACGCGGTGGCCTGGATGAGGATTATATGCCTGCCAGCACACCGAAAGTGACCACCAATGAGCTGTTGGGTTCATTTCAGGCGGTAGAGTCACAGATGGATCGGCAGCGCAGCTTGCTGGATGGCTTATACCAGGTGCTGGAAAATTTGGCCTTGGAGCAGGAGGTTCTGCCATCCTCCAGCCCCGTCAAGCGCGGGTATGTGTCATCGCAGTTTGGTTTCCGCCGTGACCCGTTCAATGGGCGCTCACGCATGCACAAAGGGATTGATTATGCAGGCCCCAAGGGGACGGATATTCATGCAGTCGCTGGCGGTGTGGTGTCCTTTGTTGGCGCTAAAGGTGGGTTCGGTAATGTGCTGGAAATTGATCACGGCAGTGGTCTGGTGAGCCGTTATGCCCATCTGGATGCCGCTTTGGTTGATCAGGGGGCTGTGATCAAGAAAACTGATCGGGTAGCATTGATGGGCAGTACCGGGCGCTCGACAGGTTCCCATTTGCACCTGGAAATTTTGCAGGATGGTGCACCTATTGATCCCCTGACTTATCTGGGGTTGACGGACTAAGAATTCACCGTATAGCCAGCTAATCGGGCTATACTGTAATCCGGCGTAGCCTTGTGTTGAAAAATACCGGGCTGCGTTGGTTTTTTTGTTTATTTGCCTTGTTTTATTTGGGGAAAGCCCCATTGTTGGGTTGACAAGTTATGGCTGTGTCATCGGAAGGGAGTACCATCTCTGCCTTGTACGTTGGCTCAGGGATTTGCCGGTTAGAGCCACTGGCAGGACGAGTTAGGAGAAAATAATACATATGCTGGGTTCTGTTGCCAGAAAGATTTTTGGTAGCCGCAATGACCGTCTGGTCAAGGCTTACTTCAAGATCGTCAAGAATATCAATGCATTGGAGGCCGAGTACTCCAAGCTGCCAGATGACAAGTTACAAGCACGTACTACGGTCTTCCGTGAGCGGCTTGCTGCCGGGGCTACCTTGGATGACATCCTGCCTGATGCTTTTGCCACCGTCCGTGAGGCGAGCAAGCGTGTGCTGGGCATGCGCCATTACGATGTGCAAATGATCGGCGGCATGGTGCTTAATAGCGGTAAAATCGCCGAGATGCGTACCGGTGAGGGCAAGACGCTGGTGGCGACGTTGGCTGCTTACCTCAATGCCTTGCCCGGAAAGGGCATGCATGTCATTACCGTCAATGATTACCTCGCCCAGCGTGACGCTGCCTGGATGTCCAAGCTCTATGGTTTTCTTGGCCTGACCACGGGTGTCATTATCAATGGCCTGACTCAGGAGCAGCGCCGTGCTGCGTATGCTGCCGACATTACCTATGGTACTAATAACGAGTTCGGTTTTGACTATTTGCGCGACAATATGGCGTTTTCGATGGAAGAGCGGGTACAGCGTGAGCTGTCCTATGCGGTCGTTGACGAAGTTGACTCCATCCTGATTGACGAAGCGCGTACCCCACTGATTATTTCCGGCCCAAGCCAGGATGCTTCTGACTTGTATAAGGCCATTAACACCCTGATTCCTGTGCTGGTGCGCCAGCAGGCAGAAGATGCTGAGGGTGATTATTGGGTGGATGAGAAGGCCAAGCAGGTATTCTTGTCGGAGTCTGGACAAGAGCGGGTAGAGCAGTTGCTGTCTGAGCGCGGTATCCTGCCGGAAAACCAGGGCTTGTATGACTCAACCAGTATTGCCATCCTGCATCACCTGAATGCGGGTCTGCGTGCGCATGCCCTGTTCCAGAAAAACGTCGAGTATATTGTCCGTGACAACAAAATTGTCATCGTCGATGAGTTTACTGGACGCACCATGCCCGGTCGCCGTTGGTCAGAAGGCCTGCATCAGGCGATTGAGGCTAAGGAAGGGGTGGAAATCCAGGCTGAAAACCAGACCTTGGCTTCGATCACATTCCAGAACTATTTCCGCCTGTATGACAAGCTTTCCGGCATGACCGGGACAGCCGATACGGAAGCGTTCGAGCTGCAACAGATTTATGGCCTGGAAGTGGTCGTGATCCCAACCCACCGCCCGATGGTGCGTCAGGATGCGAATGACCTGATTTACCTGACCGCTGAGGAAAAGTTTGAGGCCATTATTGCTGACATCAAGGTCTGCGTGGAGAAAGGCCAGCCCGTTTTGGTGGGGACAGCCTCCATCGAAACCTCCGAACTGGTGTCCGGTAAACTGAAAGCACTGCGTATTCCCCACGAAGTCCTGAATGCGAAGCAGCATGAGCGTGAGGCGCATATTATCGCCAATGCCGGTCGTCCCGGTGCTGTCACCATCGCCACTAATATGGCGGGTCGTGGTACAGACATCGTGCTAGGTGGCAGCATTGAGGAGGAGCTGGCACAGCTTCCGGCGGGCACTGATTCAGTAGCGCGTGACAAAATCCGCGCCATGTGGCAAAAGCGCCATGATGCGGTGTTGGCAGCGGGTGGTTTGCATATTGTAGGTACAGAGCGCCACGAGTCGCGGCGTATCGACAACCAGCTACGCGGGCGTTCAGGCCGCCAAGGTGATCCTGGTTCATCCCGTTTCTACTTGTCTTTGGAAGACAGCCTGATGCGTATCTTCGCCTCAGATCGTGTCAAAGGGCTGATGCAGAAGCTGGGGATGGAAAAGGGGCAGGCGATTGAGGCCGGTCTGGTTTCCAAGTCGATTGAAAATGCCCAGCGCAAGGTTGAGGCGCACAACTACGACATCCGTAAGCATCTGCTGGAATATGATGACGTTGCCAATGACCAGCGTAAGGTCATTTACGAGCAACGCACTGATCTGCTGTTGGCAGACGACATCCAGGAAACGATGGCTTCCATCCGTTTTGATGTGGTCGATGAGTTGATCAGCAAGCATATCCCTCCGGGCAGTATCGATGAGCAGTGGGATGTGCCGGGGCTGGAAAAGCAACTGTATACCGATTTCGGCTTGACCATTCCGGTTCAGCAATGGTTGGATGCTGACAAAAAACTGTACGAAGAGAAGCTCCGTGACCGCATCCAGGATGAGGTCAAGCAGGTACTCGACCAGAAAGAAGAGCTGATTGGCTCCCAAAGCATGCGCCGCCTGGAGCGGGATGCGATGTTGCACATCCTCGATACGCACTGGAAAGAGCACTTGGCGGCAATGGACTACTTGCGCCAAGGGATTGGCCTGCGTGGATATGCACAGAAAAACCCCAAACAGGAATATAAGCGCGAAGCGTTTGCCATGTTTGAGGAGTTGTTGGGGCGTATCAAGCACGAGGTCATCACTTTCCTGGTGCGCATCCAGATTAGTGAGCCAAAAGTAGCTGCACCCGCTCCTGCCCCTGCTGCCCAACAGGTCGCTTATGTGCACCCGGATGCGGGTAGCGCCTTTGCCGATGATGAGGTGGTAGATGCTTTTGTACCCGATCCGTCTGCACAGGCAGCAGGTGAGGCGGCAAAAGTTGGGCGTAATGACCCGTGCCCTTGTGGTTCGGGTAAAAAATATAAACAATGTCATGGGAAGTTGAGCTGATGGCAGTCAATTTACAGTTTCCTGAAACCCTGTTGCCGATTGCAGGTGTGCGTTTGGCAGCCGTGAATGCAGGGATCCGTTACAAAGGGCGTAACGATATGCTGGTCATGGAGCTGGCAGAAGGTAGCGAATGTGCTGCGGTGTTTACCAAAAACAAGTTTTGTGCAGCACCTGTGCTGGTTTCCCGTGAGCATTTGGCAGCTGCTAGCCCGCGTTATCTGTTGGTGAATGCAGGAAATGCCAATGCCGGTACGGGTGAGCCAGGGATGCTGGCTGCCCGCGAATCCTGCCGGGCATTGGCTGAGGTGGGTGGTTGCGATCCTGCGCAAATCCTGCCGTTTTCCACCGGGGTGATTGGTCAGCAATTACCGGTTGCCAAGTTGGTGGCAGCATTCCCAGCCGCTTTGGCGGCACTGGATGCTGACCAGTGGGTGACAGCTGCCAAGGCCATCATGACGACCGATACCATCGGCAAAGCCATCAGCCGTCAGGTTGAGCTGGAAGGTGGTGTGGTGACGATTACCGGGATTGCCAAGGGCGCGGGCATGATCCACCCGAATATGGCAACCATGCTGTCGTATGTTGCTACCGATGCCCGTGTGGGCAAGGCTGAATTGCAGGCTATCCTGAATGAGGTGGTTGAGGAAACCTTCAACTGCATTACCATTGATGGCGATACCTCCACCAATGACTCCCTCGTACTGGTTGCGACCGGCAAATCAGGTGTGGACGTGGCGGGCAAGAACCGTGCTGCCTTCCAGCAGGCGGTGCAGGACGTATGCATGTATCTTGCCCAAGCGATTGTGCGCGATGGTGAAGGTGCAACCAAGTTCATCAGCATTGCGGTGGAAGGGGCGCGTGACCGGGCGGAAGCGCGTGCCATTGGGCAAACGGTTGCCTTGTCACCGCTGGTCAAGACCGCCATGTTTGCCAGTGACCCGAACTGGGGGCGTATTCTGGCGGCGGTTGGGCGTAGCCCGATTGATGGGCTGGATGTGAATGCAGTCACCATCCATTTGGGTGAAACGCTGTTGATTGAAAAGGGTCAACCAGCCCCCAGCTACCGTGAGGAGTTGGGGCAGGTCGAAATGAAGCGGGATGAAATTACCGTGCGTATCCAGATGGGGCGTGGTTCTGCCAGCGCAACGACCTGGACGTGTGATTTCTCCTACGATTACGTCAAGATCAATGCCGAATACCGGAGCTGATCTTAGCCCCGATCCACAAGCCAGCGCTGTTCTCGAACAGCACTGGTTGCATGTGGTGGCTGCGGTGATCCGTGGTGCGGATCAGCGTGTTCTGCTTGCCCGCCGCCCTGTGCATAAGCACCAGGGGGGTAAGTGGGAGTTTCCCGGCGGGAAAGTGGAGCAAAGGGAGCCAGCCTCTGTTGCGTTGGCGCGTGAGTTGCTGGAAGAGTTGGGGATTCTTGCCAGTCCTGCCAGCATGCGCCCCTTCGTTGAAGTGCGGCACAGTTATCCAGATAAGCACATCTGGTTGGATGTATGGGAAATAACGGATTTTTCCGGTATCCCGCGTGGCTGTGAAGGGCAGGAGGTGGCGTGGTTTTCTCTGGATGAATTGGCAGTGCTGGAGTTCCCTGCAGCAAATACCCCTATCTTGGCTGCATTAAAACAAAGCAGCTAATTTCTTGGTCTGGTTTACCCAAACAACCTTGATCAGCTACCGTACACGTCAGGTAGCTGCTTCGTCATGATTATGCGTTCATGTCCGGGATTAGCTGGCTGCCGATCCGCTGGATCATATCCTTCAGCAGCAGTTTGCGTTTTTTCATGCGGGTCAACATGAACTGGTCGCACTCAGCATCTTGCCTGAGTTCTTCGATGGCAATATCCAGCTCACGGTGTTCTTGACGCAATTCAAACAGCTTTTGGCGGAGAGCCTGTTCTTCCTGGGGAGCCAGCATAAGGGTCATATTCCATTACTTGATCAGTGTCCGGCGCTTTTCCTTGTAGCGGATAACGACTTTTTTGTCGGTGCTGGAAGGTTGCTTGGGGACGTAATCCTGTTTTTCCCAACTGCCAATCTCATACGGTGCATCAGGGGTACGTTGGTTTGCACCTTGCTTGCGTTGTGCACCCCCGTTCAAACGTCCATAAGGCCCTTTGCGTGCACGCTGCTTGTCGTCTTGACCCGGTGCTACCTGGTTTGCGTTTGCCCCGGCCTGGTTGGCTGATTTTGGCTTGCCATTGCTGGTGCGGGGTGGGCGGGCTTGGTCTGCTGCGCCAGTCTTGCCACTAGGTTTGCGGGTGGGTTTGGCTCCGGGTTTGCCGGTGCTGCGGGTCGGGAGTTTCGGCTCCAAACCTGCAATATTTCGCTGGTCAATCGGCTCGCCCTGGAACTCTTCCAGCTTTTTCAGGTGCTCCCGGTCAGCCGGGCCAATCAGCAAGGCAACGGGTTCTGTGCGTGTTACCCCCAAGGCATGCTGCATACGCGCCAAATAAGCTTCGATTTTGTCCGGCATTTCAAAGTGGATCACTGGCTCCAGGCCAGTCAGCTCCGGTATGAACTCTTCCTGATCCGGTACGATCAGGATCGGGCAAGCGTCGAGATTACGTTCTTCCTCGGGCAGCAAATGGGTTGCATCAGCGGTATGCCCATGATTGGCCAAATTATCTGCCAACGTTTTGGCAGTTTTGCTGCTGACGGTGAAAATGACGGTTGGCTTGTTCCGTAACCCATCCAGCAAATGGTCGGTTAACGCCAGCTTGTGGGTGTAGTCATCAGACTGGTGGACAATCTGCTGTAAGCGCAGCAGTTGGGTTTTTTCATCTTCAATGGTGATCTCTTCTGCACCGGGCATGATGGCGCGGGCATAAGGGGTCACTTCTTCATCATGGCGTACAAAGGCAATGGCAGGTGCAGTTGCCGGTTTTTGTTCGAGTATCTTGTTGACCAGACCATGCAGGCCTTTCTTGTAGATGGCAGTCAGGTCATCAATGATCAACAGCTCAAGATGGGAAAAGTCAGCCTTGTTGTTATCAACCAGATCGTTCAGGCGACCAGGGGTAGCAATCATCAAATCCAATGGGCGGCGTAACAGGCGCATTTGCGGCTGGTAAGGTCTGCCACTGACAATAAAGCCGGTGCGGATCTGTTGCTCTTCACCCAGTAAACGCTTAATGGTGTAGGTGATCTGGTTAACACGGTCACGGCGTGAAGTCAGTACCAAAACCCGTGAGCCTTGATGCTCTGTCAGTGGATTGTTCAATATATGGTTAATGGCAGGGATCAGGAATGCACCTGTCTTACCTGCGGCAGATTGCGTCCACACAATGGCACTTTTCCGCTGTGCCATCAGGGGGATGAGCTGTTGTTGCAATTCTGTAGGGGTCTCATAGCCTGCCGCGTCGATATTTTCGGCAAAGGCTCCCTGTAAGCCTAAATCAATAAAAGACAAGATAAAACTCCCTGGCTGAACAAGCAGGCAAGTGATCCATAACCTAGTTCTTCATGAGCATGTGAAATAAGGGGATTCTGGCAACGAAACCTGTTAGGGCGGGCCAAACCGAATTTGTGAGTAAAATTACGCCCCAGAATGTTCATAAAGCTATTATATATGTGGTTTTGAGTCAACAAATATACGATGGGCGTGTTGTATTTTTACATCAGCGCCGTGATCGCTTCCTCCAATCTTGCCACTGCGGTCACTTTCATCCCTTGGATGGCGTGGTGTGGCTTGTTGGCTTTGGGGATGATGGCCTGCTTGAAGCCGTGCTTGACCGCTTCCCTGAGCCGCTCTTCCCCATTGGGTACTGGACGTATTTCGCCCGCCAGGCCAACCTCGCCAAAGATCACGATGTCAGCAGGCAAGGGGCGGCTGCGGTAGCTGGACAAGGCTGCCATCAGCAGCGGCAGGTCGGCTGCCGTTTCAGTAATTTTTACACCACCGACGATGTTGATGAATACATCCTGGTCAAACATCGGTATCCCCCCATGCCGGTGCAAGACTGCCAGCAGCATCGCCAGCCTGTTTTGCTCCATGCCGAGGGTCACACGGCGTGAGTGTCCGGCATGGCTGTCATCGACCAATGCCTGCACTTCAACCAATAAAGGGCGTGTACCTTCCCGTGTTACCATAATGGCACTGCCAGATACAGGCTCTTCGTGCCGGGAGAGGAAAATCGCCGACGGATTGCTGACTCCTTTGAGTCCTTGCTCCGTCATGGCAAATACACCCAGCTCATTGACGGCTCCAAAACGGTTTTTGACGGCCCGCAAAATGCGGTAGCGCCCACCAGGGTCGCCTTCAAAATAGAGCACGGTGTCAACCATATGTTCTAGCACACGCGGGCCTGCCAGTGTGCCTTCTTTGGTGACATGTCCGACAATAAACAGGGTAGTTTGGGTCTGCTTGGCAAAACGCACCAACTGGGCTGCGGATTCGCGGATTTGGCTGACCGATCCGGGTGCAGATTGTAATTGCTCAGTATACAGCGTTTGAATGGAGTCGATCACCATTAATTGTGGCTTTTCGATTTGCCCCAGACCCAGGATGGTTTCAACACAGGTTTCGGTCAGCAAGCGCAGGTGTCCTGCCTGCAAGCCCATCCGCCGCGCCCGCAAGCTGACTTGCTGCATCGACTCTTCGCCTGTGACGTACAGGCTGTTGATGTTTGGCAGGTCACAGAGGGTTTGCAGCAATAAGGTCGATTTGCCAATCCCAGGGTCGCCCCCCACCAGCACCACCGAGCCTGCCACCAAGCCTCCCCCCAAAACCCGATCCAGTTCCTGCACCCCGGTCGGCATGCGTGGGTCTTCCTGCACGCTGATTTCACTTAAGGAGCGCACGCTGGCCTGCTCACCCGTATAGCCGGTGAAGCGCGGATTTTTGCTGGCTTGGGCAGGGGCAGCCATGCTTTCTTCCAGGGTGTTCCATGCACCACAATCCGCACATTGCCCATTCCACTTGCTATGCATGCTGCCGCAAGCCGTGCAATGGTACTGTATTTTGGCTTTAGCCATGGTTGTCCCCGGTGGTTTTGCGTCCGATACGTGGGTAAATGATCAGGGTTTTGATGGCATTCTTGCGGGTTTTACGGATTTCCATCGGATAGCCCTTAATCAGGACGGTCATGCCCGGAACCGGGATGGATTCAAGGTACTCCATAATCAGGCCATTGATGGTTTTGGGGCCATCCGTTGGCAAATCGGTGCCTAGCTCGCGGTTGACTTCGCGGATGTGGGTAGCCCCATCCAGCCACGCACTGCCATCCTCCATGCGTTGGATGTCGCGTGCATGGCTGACCGGTACGGTGGAATACTCCCCGACAATTTCTTCCAGAATATCTTCCATGGTTAATAAACCAAGGATTTCCCCGTATTCATCCACAACTAGGGCGGTGCGGCGGGATGCTTCCCGGAAGTTGAGCAGTTGCTGGGTAAGGGCTGTACCTTCTGGCACGAAATAAGCGGGGCGGACGGCTTGCCGCAGTTTGTCCCGATCCAGTTTGCCTTCTGCCAGCAGGGGCATCAGTTTGCGCAAGTGCAGGAAACCAAGGGTTTGGTCGAGGCTATCCTCATACACCAAAATACGGGTGAATGGGCTGTATACCAACTGTTTTTCAATGTCATGCCACTCGTCAGCCAGGTTAATGCCAACCAGTTGCGGGCGCGGGATCATAATATCCTCAACCGTGGACGAGGCCAGATCCAGTACCCGCAAGAGCATGTCCAGTTGGGCAGGCGGGATGTGCGTGCCTGCGGCTTGCATGACTTTGCGCAGCTCATCCTGGGGGATGGTCGGGGTGCGCGGTTGCCTTGCCCGGTTGCCCTGCTTTTTGTCAGGGCGGCGCAGTGATAGTTTGTTGCGTAACCAGGTGAAGGGTGCAAATGGGATGGGTTCGGATTTGGAGAGGGAGCGGCCTGTGGTGTGGCTCATGTCGGTTTTACCAAATACTCAAGAACAAATTTGCTCCCAAAAAAAGCCAGCATGAGTGCGATAAAACCGGCTAATGTCCAGCGGATGGCCTTTTTTCCACGCCAGCCATAGCGCCAATGTCCAAACAGCAGGGTCGAGAAGGTTAACCAGGCAATGATGGACAGGATGGTTTTGTGTGCCACCCGTTTACCAAATAGCCCATCCAGGTAGATAAAACCACTCACCAATCCCAGCGTCAATAGGATGACCCCGAGCAAGAGCAGTTTGAACAGCAGTGACTCCATGTCCTGCAAGGGCGGGAGCGTGCGGATCAGGCCGCCCGGATGGTGGTTATGCAGTTGGCGGTTTTGTAAGGCCAGCAGGAGGGCTTGCATGGCTGCCAGTGTCAGCATGCTATAGGCCAGCAGGGATAAAAAGATATGCAAACCCAGCCCATTATTCAGGTGGATGGTTGTCCCGGCGTGGGGCAAGAAGTAATTGGCCAACACCACGGGCGGGATAAACGGCAGCACAAATAGCCCCAGGGTTTCGAGGGGGCGGCTGAGTTGGGTCACAAACAGCAGCAGGTTGGTCAGCCACAGGACAATCGATAGCGCAGTCAGGAAGTCGACGGTACTTTGCTGGGAGTCTATCCACGGTAACAGCAAGCTGGCTCCGTGCAGGGCAAGGCTGAATAACCATAGGGTATTCAATAGCCAAGTGGGGGGCAATGAAGCCGGAGGCTTACGCAAGCGCAGTGCAATCACAAGCCATGTCGACATCCAGGCCGCCATGACCATTAATAGGATCATTATTGTCATTCTCTGATTATGGGTTGGCTTCTCAACAGTAGTGACAGTAGAGTTTAATGCTATGATAGCAATTTGTGCTCGACTGGGACTAGCAGAAGACAATAATCATGTTTGAAAATTTAAGTGACCGTCTCTCGAAAACGGTAAAAAAGCTGCGTGGGCAGGCGCGTCTGACAGAAGATAATATCAAGGATGCGCTGCGTGATGTGCGGATGGCACTATTGGAGGCGGATGTTGCCTTACCCGTAGTGCGTGATTTTATCAATCGGGTGCGTGAGCGGGCGATTGGTCAGGAGGTGCTGGAAAGCCTGACACCAGGGCAGGCACTGATCAAGGTGGTGCATGATGAGCTGATTGCCATCATGGGGCAGGCCAATGAAACCTTGAGCCTGAATACCCAGCCCCCCGCAGTCATCCTGATGGCGGGTTTGCAAGGTGCGGGTAAAACCACCACTGTCGGCAAGCTGACCCGCTTTTTGAAAGAAAAGGGCAAAAAATCGGTGATGGTCGCCAGTTGCGACGTGTACCGCCCAGCGGCAATCAAGCAGTTGGAAACGATTGCTGCCCAAACTGAAGCGGTGTTTTTCCCGAGTGACCTTGCGCAGAAGCCGGTGGATATAGCGCTGGCAGCGTTGGCACAGGCCAAGCGCCAATACATGGATGTGCTGATCATTGATACGGCAGGCCGCCTGCATATTGATGCTGAGATGATGGGTGAAATCAGTCAGCTCCATGCCAGCCTCAACCCAGTGGAAACCCTGTTCGTCGTCGACAGCATGACCGGTCAGGATGCTGCCAAGACAGCGAAGGCCTTCGGTGATGCGTTACCGCTGACCGGGGTGGTGTTGACCAAGGCCGATGGTGATGCGCGGGGTGGGGCTGCTTTATCCGTGCGGCATATTACCGGCAAACCGATCAAGTTTGTTGGGGTCGGGGAGAAGCTGGATGCCTTGGAGCCATTCCATCCCGACCGGATGGCTTCGCGTATTCTCGGTATGGGCGATGTCCTGAGCCTGATTGAGCAGGCACAGAGCAAGGTTGACCATGAGAAGGCGCAAAAGCTGGCGCGGAAGCTGAATAAGGGCAAAGGCTTTGATTTTGAGGATCTGCGTGAGCAGATGCAGCAAATGCTGAATATGGGGGGGATGAGCAGCCTGTTGGACAAGTTGCCGGGTATGGGGTCTGTGCCTGCCCATCTGAAAGAGCAGGCGAATGACAAGGAAATCCGGCGCATGATTGCCATCATCAATTCCATGACCTTGCAGGAGCGCCGCCACCCTGACTTGATCAAGTCTTCCCGCAAGCGCCGGATTGCCGCTGGTTGTGGTTTGCAAGTGCAGGATGTTAACCGTTTGCTGAAGCAGCAACAGCAGATGAGCAAGGCGATGAAGCAGTTTTCCAAGGGTGGGATGCGCAAGTTGATGCAGGCGATGAAAAGCCGTTTACCGACCGGCGGTGGTGGTTTTCCGCCAATGGGGGGCTTCCCAGGGTAAATTTTCTGTTGAGATGCTGAAATTACATAGTAGATGGGTTTACGGTTGTCAATGTGCGCTGTATCATTCTATGTGTTCGAAAGTTACAACGAAATTCCGTATTTGTTGGCTTTGCGCAACTGAGGGCAGCTTCTGTTGGGAGTTGTCTTCTGGTGACAGGTGCTAGTGCTTTTGGGAGCTCGCTGGCATTGTGTCAGTATTTATGCTCGAACCGGTTCGGCGGGTGGGGGTTTTCCATCTGTACGAAGTTGCATTTTTCTTAACAACTAAAGAGATTAAAAGCCATGAAAATCAAGACTCAGCTTACATTAGCAGCTGTCCTTGCTGCGGGTATGTTAGCCTCTGGCTGTAGCCAGATGGCTGCTCAGCAAACTGCTGCCGCGCCAGCACCTGCTGCTGAAACCAAAGTCGTCAACGATTGTAGCCAATGCAAAAAGCCTGCTGCACCAGCACCTAAGGCTATTGCTGGTGGCGCTCATACGCATCCAGCGATTCCAGGTTGCACTGACTCAACCATGCATAACCATCCTAGTACTAATCCAAAGCACCAGCATGCCTATAGCTGCAAAGGTGGCAAGAAGAAGCCAGCCAAGCCAGCTGTTGTAAAGCCGGTTAAGCCAATTGCACCACGCAAGCCAGTTGCTCCTGTCAAGCCAGTTGCTCCTAAGGTTGTTGTTCCAAAGGTCAAAGCGAAAGGCACTTATAAAGGCCCAATCACGATTGACCAAGGTGTTATGAAGCAGTACCAGCAGTAATGAAAATGACAGTTACCGGGTTATTGTGATTGAAATAATTTGGTGATAGTGTTTTCCGATGCCCGGCTTCTATATGAGGTCGGGCATTTTTTTATTGATTTTTTTTATAGACAATAAAATAGCTGTATTTTGTCTTGTTGTAAGTTATCAGGTACTGTTGCGTCTCTGCCTTGAAACTATGTTTTTTCTTGCCAACCCTGTAAGCCTGAAGCCATGGATAAATTTAAAATAGTGTTGCTGTTCTTCGTTTGGGTGCTCTTGGCTCCCTTGAATGCTGCGTTTGCTGCCGTGTGGCAGTCTGAGCAGGTGTGGGATGACTCCTGGGAAAGCCGTTACCACCAATGGGTCGTGCAGAACTGGAAAGATGATATTTTCATGAATCCAGCCAAGCCAATCTACAACAAATTTGAAAATGATTGTGCTGACGCAACCTATATGATGCGCCTGATTTTTTCCTATGAACACCGCCTCCCTTTTGTCGTCAATAACCAGCAACGCCCCGGTCAACTGATCGGCAATGACATGACTGTCTGGGATAATTTGCCTGAGTTCCACCGTGTGCGCAAATTTATGGATTATGTGGCCGATATGACCAGCACCAAATCTTTGCGTCAGGATACCTATCCTGTAGCCCTGAATGACATCAAGGCGGGGGATATTTATGTTGCTCCGGGCGTGCATTCTTATCAAATTGTTGAGGTTACAGAGACGGGTATCGCAGAGGTGATGGCCTCCACGACTCCGAAGACCTCCCGCTTCCTGTTGCGCACGCCATCGTTCCCTTTTTATGTGCCAGAAGATAAGGCATTCGGGGATGGCTACCGCCGTTTCAAACAGCCGCAGAATATCCGTAAAGCCGCCAGTGCCCAGCCGGGGTATAGTGAAGAGCAATTCCAGTTGGCAGCGGATCTGAAATATGACTACGTGGCATTTACCGATGTCATTTCCAAAAAGCTGGGTAAACGCCCTGAGCGCCCTGATGAGAAGACGACCCGTTTGTTATTGGCCTTGTGTATGTATGCCAATGACCGCAGTGTTTACGTCTACGATGCGTTGTGGCAATTACAAGAAATTCGCAAAACGGGTCGTCAATGTATGAATGCAAAAGAGTATGATGACCACTCCACCCCTGGGCGCGACAAGCGTTTGGGCATGTTCTTCAGCTCCATTCGCCACCATCTGGATCGGATCGGGCGTTTTGACCCACAATCCCAGCCCGCACGTTGGGCGAAGGCTGTTTTCTCGATTGATGAGCCGCCAGCCGGTGAGATGAAGCATCTGAATGATTTCTGTATGGTGCAAATGACTTTGGGTGAAGAGCTGTACATGAGTGTGCGTGAGTTGCGTAAAAATCTGGAGGGTGGGCATTTGGTGTCTGATCCACATGCACCCTTGCAGTATCGTTGGGGGATTGTGAAGACCCCTTATGTGCCAAGTTGCCCGACATTTTGATTTTTCGGGTATTGTTGCGAAAAAGTCAGGGTAGTTGCTTTTCTTTCCTGACATTTTCAATATACTTGTGACCCTTGTTCCCTGATTAACGTTATAGAGACTGAAGAGATGAAGATGAAAGCCCAATTGTCGCTGGCCGCAGTTGTTTTTGCAGGTTTGTTGGCATCTGGCTGTAGCCAGATGAGTGCCCAGCAAGTTGCTCAAGCTGCGCCTGCAACACAACCTGAAGTAAAAACTGTTCTGGATTGCAGCAGCTGCAAAGCGCCTGTGGCTAAGCCAGTTGTGAAGCCACGTCCAGTCGTTGTTGTGAAGCCACGCCCACGTCCAATCGTGAAGCCACGTCCAATCGTGAAGCCACGCCCTCCAGTGAAGCCACGTCCTCCAGTTGTGGTTAAGCCACGTCCTCCAGTGAAGCCACGCCCAATCGTCGTGCCTCCACCGAAGATGCCACCGATCAAGGCTAAGGGCAACTATCGTGGCCCGATCCAGATTGATCAAGGTGTCATGAAGCAATACCAACAGTAATGCTTGGCTAGTTATGCTGCACCTGATGTGTGGTGCAGCAGCAACAGACTAAAGAGGCCTGCCGCTTTTTAAAAAGCGGCAGGCTTTTTTACTTTGTCGGTAAGGTTTGTTGGAAGGCTTGCCCGGTGTGGGTTTGCGAGGGTTGGGGGAGCGGGTTGCCTTGTGTTTTTGCTATTGCTGAACTACTTTTGCGTATGTCGTAAAAAAAAGTCAGATGAACGGTTTTGTAGTTCGTAAAGACTAAAAATGTTGACTATACTCGGAAGTGCTTTCCCTTAAACAACGAAAGAGACCAATACTATGAAGATGAAAACCCAACTCTCACTCGCGTCTATTATTGTGGCTGGTTTGCTGGCTTCAGGTTGTAGCCAGATGAGTGCCCAGCAGGTTGCTCAAGCTGCTCCAGCTGCAAAGCCTGCCCCAGTCGTGAAGACTATTGTTGATTGCAGTAAGTGTGCCAGGCCTGCACCACGTGCTGTTCCTAAGCCAAAAGCTGGCGGTAAGAAGCGTGCGGGTGGTGGCCTCAAGAAGCGTGTCAAGCGTCCAGGTGGTCGTTTTGCCCACTCCCATCCAGCGATTCCAGGGTGCACTAACTCAATCACCCATAGTCATCCGTTCACCAATGCAGGCCACAAGCATGCTTATGGTTGCAAAGGTAAGCGTCGCGTAGCCCGTCCAGCTGCCCCACGTCCAGCTCCAGCTCCACGCCAAAACAAATGGGCTCATACCCACCCAGCAATTCCAGGGTGCACTGACTCTATTACCCATAGCCATCCATACAACAATGCCAGCCATACCCATCATTACTCCTGTAAGGGTGGTCATCGCCAGCAAATGCAAGTTCCTGTCATGCCAAAGGTCAAAGCCAAAGGAACTTACCGTGGCCCGATCCAGATCGATGGCGGAGTAATGAAGCAGTATCAGCAATAATGATGCTTTGAAGCAGCCTACCCAAAGGTAGGGTGTTTCATTTATTTGTTGCTTAACATGCCCGGGCGTTTTGGCGTGCCGGGCATTTTTATGCCATTTGTCTGTTTTTCTCTCTTGTTTGCGATGTTGCCTGTTTGGTTAAGCTTCTGGTCGGGCGTGTCTAAGCATATTAACGCTGTCTGCGATGGGTTTGACAATGACTTATCTAGTCTGAATAACAACAATAGAGGCAAACAATAATGAAACTCAAAAACCGGCATTTGGCTGTGGTTCTTTTTATGGCAGGTATGGCAACAGTGGGTTGCAGCCAGCAACAGGCGGCTCCTGTCGTTGAAACGGTTCCAGAACCGGCTCCAGTCGTCGAGTATGCGCCGGCCCCCCAGCCTGAGCCTGTCGTGGTAATGCCAGCACCCGCTCCAGCCCCGGTGGTAAGGCCAGCGCCTGTGTATCGGCCTAAGCCTGTTGCCCGGCCTGTGGTGCGTCCGCCTGTGAAGGTTCCACCGGTCAAGGCGAAAGGTAATTACCGTGGTGCGATCCAGATTGACCGTGAGTTGGTTCAACAATATCAATACTGATTGCTTATGATAAAGAGGCCGGGTCTTGAGCTTGGTCTCTTTTATCCTGAGGCTGCGCGATTGCCTTTTGTGTTAGGGCTGGGTTAGCTGATGATGGGATCCATTCATAAACTTAATGGCGAATGCGCTGGCATTTCAACTGTATTTATTATTAATACTACCAGCACACGGCGTGGTGTGGCATATTATGTCATTTTTTTCCTAATGGGAGGAGTGATGAAAGCTTCTGTTTATCATGATGGTTTGATAAAAAAAATCAATGTAGTACTCCTTTTGGGCACTGCAGCTGTTATGGGTGGGCTTGCTGGTTGTTCTCACAATTCAGTTAAACCCGTTCCTGACACCGGTGCTTCTCCAAGTTCTGACACTAAGCCGTCAGTAAAGTTCGTCCAGAAGCCACGAAAAGTGGCAACACCTCAGCAGCAGCAACAGGCCAGTGTTCAGCGCTCAGTTGTTGCCCCCCGTCCTGGCAAGGATAAGCACCATCTGGAGTATGACCAGAAGCGGCAGTGGTATCACCAGCGTTGGGAGCAGGAGCAAGTTCAGGCCGAGGCTGAGCAGGCTGCCCGGCAGCGCTACCAGGTGGCTTGGCAGTCAAGGAATGCTGGGCAGGCTTGGCAATCGAGCCGTTCTGAGCGTGCCAATGTCGATTACTCTGAGAAGTTGGTGTATGCGGCGGTTGACCGCCTCCGGCATCGGGTGACTTATAATGGCGCTTATATCCCGATTTCTTATCCGAATGGGGATGTGCCTTCCAATATCGGTGTTTGCACTGACACGGTTATCCGCTCTTACCGCCGCTTGGGGGTCGACTTGCAGCGTTTGGTGCATGAGGATATTTCCCGCGCATTTTATTCTTACCCCAACTTGCCTAAATGGGGTTTGCAGGGGCCTGATCCAAATATTGATCATCGGCGCGTGCATAACCTGAAGGTGTTTTTTGCACGCCATGGTCAGCGCCTGCCCGTGACCGGCAATCCTTATGACTACCGTCCGGGCGATTTGGTGACATGGTATTTGGGCGGTGATCAAGAGCATATCGGCATTGTGGTGAACCAGCGTTCAGCCGCCGATCCGCGCCGTTTTATGATCGTGCATAACATCGGTGAAGGTGAGAAGCTGGAGGATGTGCTGTTCAAAATGCCGATTTCGGGACATTACCGCTACTTCCCTGGGCGTGCAAACCAACCCCAGTTGGCGGCTGTCCAGTACTAAGTGCTTCATCTTCAAGCCCCTGCCTGTAGGTAGGGGCTTTTTATTTCTGGTCTTGTTTGGGTTTATTTGTGTTTAGCTATTCACATTTCACAAAAAAACCGTACAATTGCGCGTTTACTTTTGGCAGTGTCCTGCCAACTGCTATTTGAATTTACTGAAGGTCTTTGGTTTATGGTCAATATCCGTCTGGCTCGTGGTGGTTCTAAGAAGAACCCATTTTACAGCATCGTTGTCACTGACAAGCGCAAGCCTCGCGACAGTGGTTACATTGAGCGTGTAGGTTACTTCAACCCGGTTGCCCGTGGTCAGGAAGTGCGCCTGCATGTTGAACAAGAGCGTGTTCAGTACTGGCTGTCAACGGGTGCACAACCCAGCGAGCGTGTTGCCAAGCTGCTGAGCGAGTCTGCCAAGGCTGCTGCCTGATAGGCTAACCATGCAACCCAACGATGACTCCATGGTGGTTCTCGGCAAAATAGCGGGTGCTTTTGGGGTAAAAGGTTGGGTGAAAATTCATGCTTTTACTTCTGAGCATGAAGGCATTTTTGCTTATAAACCGTGGTTCCTGTCAGAGAATAAGCAGTGGCGTTTAGTCACCCTTTTGGCAGGACAAGCGCAGGGTAAAGGTTTAGTCGCCCAACTGGATGGGGTTGATGATCGTGATAAGGCACTGGCTCTTACCGGGTGTGAGATTGGTGTGCTGCGGTCACAATTGCCAGTTTTGCCCGATGGTGAATATTACTGGTCAGATCTGACGGGTTTGACGGTTATCACCTTGGAAGGGCGCGAGTTGGGTAAGGTCGATCATTTCCTTGAAACCGGAGCCAATGATGTTGTCGTTGTCAAAGGTGACAGGGAGCGTTGGTTACCATGGGTGATGGATCAGGTTATCAAGTCGATTGACTTGAAAACACAAATCATCCAGGTTGATTGGGATCCTGACTTCTGATGGCAATGCATTTTGCCGTGCTGACCTTGTTTCCTGAGCTGGTGAAGTCAGTAACAGAATACGGTGTGGTACGGCGTGCTGCCGAGCAGGGGTTGGTGTCGGTCAGTTGCCATAATCCGCGTGATTATACAACAGATGTGCACCGCACCGTCGATGACCGTCCTTACGGGGGCGGGCCGGGGATGGTCATGAAGCCCGATTGCCTGTTGCAGGCTATCCGCGATGTCCGTCGGGTTAAACCGGGGCGGGTAATTTATCTTAGCCCGCAAGGTAAGCCGCTAACTCAGGCTAAAGTAGCTGAGTTTGCGACTGAACCGAGTTTAACCTTGTTGTGCGGGCGGTATGAAGGTATTGATGAGCGCATCATCCAGCTTGAAGTGGATGAGGAGTGCTCAATCGGTGATTATGTTCTCAGTGGTGGTGAGCTGGGTGCGATGGTGCTGATTGATGGCATCACCCGTTTATTGCCCGGTGTATTGGGGCATGATGCATCTGCTGACCAGGATTCTTTTGCTGAAGGGCTGCTGGATTGCCCGCACTATACCCGTCCTGAAACGGTGGATGGGGTGGGGATTCCGGCAGTTTTGAAAAGTGGCGACCACGCTGCCATTGCCCGTTGGCGAAAAAAGCAAATGCTGGGGGTGACATGGTTGAAGCGCCCCGATTTGTTGCAAAAAAAAGTTTTGAACCCAGTAGAGCAAGCGCTGCTGGATGAATATAGACAGGAATATAAGGTTTCGTCAGAGGTTATCTCATGAGTATGATTATTCGGCAATTGGAACAAGAACAGATGAACAAGGAAATCCCTGCGTTCGCGCCAGGTGATACCGTTATTGTTCAGGTTCGTGTTAAAGAGGGTGATAAAGAGCGCTTGCAGGCTTACGAAGGCATCGTCATTGCCAAACGGAACCGTGGTTTGCATTCTGCTTTCACTGTACGCAAAATTTCCTACGGTGAAGGCGTTGAGCGTGTTTTCCAAACGTATAGCAACAGCATTGCCAGCATTGAAGTCAAGCGTCGTGGTGATGTCCGCCGTGCGAAGCTGTACTATCTGCGCGGTTTGACAGGCAAAGCTGCCCGTATTAAAGAAAAGGTCTGATCGGCCTTAAGGCCAATCCCCTTTTTTGTCCAACGTCGCAACTGTCTGGTTGCGACGTTTTTCTTTGTCTGGACAACAGGTACTTGCTTGTTTTTTGTTGACACTGCTTGGGTACGCTTGTCTGCTTTGGCTATACAATAAAATGCCCGCCATCTATCATTAGCCTATTAGAAAAATAACTTTTATGGTCATCGGGGTATGATTTGGTGAATGATGCTGCGATTTTTTCCGCATGGGGTCATTCTGTCTGGTATCTGTTAATTGCTGTATTGTTCTTGGGTCTCGCTGCTGCGGGGGCATGGTTTTACTATCATCGTCAACGTTTAACCGGTAGTGGGCATCTGGTTCAAGAAAACATCTTGATTGCGGCGCTAATGGATGTTGAAGAGTCTGCCGTGCTTGCAAACCAGCATGGCTTTATCGTTTTGGTCAATCCTTCTGCTGAAAAACTCTTCCGTCAACGGGTGCGCAGTGCCCGTGGCAAGTATCACAGTGATTTGTTTCACTTGCTTGACCCTGTTAAGCGCACGCCAATCAATTGGATGGATCGCAGCCAATGGGGAAAGCACCTGGGTTTCCAGGATTGTCTGCTGAATTGTCAAAACCTACAGGATTTGGAAACGACCTATCTGGTGCGCCCGTTTGCGTTGGGTGGGCATGAGTCCGATCATTTCCTGCTGTTGCTGAAAGATCAGGCTGAGTTGCGGGCCTTGGAGGCACATCTCAATTATGTGCAAATGAACGATCCGCAAACCAAGCTATTGAACCGTAAAAGTTTTGAGGTCAAGCTGAAGATTGCCCTGGATGAGGCTCGGCAGCATGGGGTCAAGCATTCGTTTTGCCATGTGGCACTGGATCAGTTTAAGGTTGTCAATGATACCCTGGGGCATAGTGCCGGGGATTCATTCATTGAACGTATCTCTGATTTGCTGAAAAACTCTATTGATAAGAAGCGCGATGTCCTTGCCCGGATTGGCGGGGATGAGTTTGGTATCCTGTTCCGTGAAGCGGAGCCGGTGGAGGCTTTGCGCAAGGCTGAAACCGTGCGCAATACGGTGATGCGCTACAATTTTATTTGGGATGGGCAGCCCCATAAAATTACCGCCAGTATTGGCTTTGTGCCGATCCATAAGCAATCCGGTACGCCTAACCGGGTTTTGTCATTGGCGGATGCGGCGTGTCGGGTTGCCAAGTCCAAGGGGGGCAACCGCTTGCATTTGTACCGTCCCGATGATGTGGAGATCAATAAGCACCGTGGGCAGCTTATGTGGATTGGGCGTTTGCGCAAAGCGTTTGAAAGTGGGCAGTTCCGTTTGTATGCACAACCGATCCAGCCATTGGAGCCTCGTGCCTTCCTCAAACCTTTCCACCACTATGAAATCCTGTTGCGCTTGTTTGATGCCACCGGCAAACCGATTTCACCCGATGAGTTCATTCCGGTGGCGGAGTATTACTCCATGATGCCGAAGTTGGATCGTTGGGTGGTCAAGGAGCTGTTGTCCTCGGTCAGGCAGATTGCCAAAAGTGATCCCTGCCCGATTTTTTCGATCAATTTGTCGGGGCAAAGCCTTGATGACCCAACGTTTCTGGGTTATGTGCTGGAAGCCATCAAATGGGCTGCTGTGCCACCCTCGATGATTTGTTTTGAAATTACTGAGCGGGTTGCCATCAGCAATCTGGAGTTGGCACGGAAATTCATTGATACTCTGAAGCTGCTAGGATGCAGTTTCTCATTGGATGATTTTGGTACAGGTGTCAGCTCGTTTGCTTATTTGAAACAACTGCCGGTGGACTACTTAAAAATTGACGGCAGTTTTGTTAAAGACATTGCTACCGACGAGGTGGGGCGTGCTATGGTGCAGTCTGTCCACCAGGTTGGGCAGCTAATGGCGGTCAAGACGATTGCCGAATATGTCGAAAATGACCAGATCATCAAAATCCTGCGGGACATCGGCATTGAGTTTGGGCAGGGGTATGGGATTTCACGCCCGATTCCACTGCCAGATGTGATTGAAAAGCACATCAAGCCGACTCCGGCAGCGAATAAAGCATAGGGATTTAATTTAGAAGGGTTAGGGCTGGATGAGCATTCATATCTTGGGTATTTGTGGAACCTTTATGGGCGGCATTGCCTTATTGGCACGCGCGAAAGGCATTGCGGTGACGGGTGCAGACAGCAACGTCTATCCACCGATGAGTACCATGTTGGCTGCCGAGGGTGTGGCGATCACGGAGGGTTATGCGCCTGACATGATACCTACGGATGTGGATGCGATTGTGGTGGGTAACGTGATGAAGCGTGGTTTGCCCGTGGTTGAGCATGTGCTTGACTGCAATTTGCCCTATACCTCCGGGCCGCAATGGTTATATGAAAATATCCTGCGTGACTGCTGGGTGTTGGCGGTGGCAGGTACACACGGCAAGACGACCACGGCGAGTATGCTGGCCTGGATCTTGGAGTATGCGGGTTTAAAGCCAGGGTTCCTGATTGGGGGTGTGCCGGAGAATTTCGGTGTATCAGCCCGTTTGGGTGATTCCCCGTTTTTTGTGGTGGAGGCCGATGAATATGACACCGCCTTTTTCGACAAGCGTTCCAAGTTTGTCCATTATCATCCGCGTACCGTAATTCTGAATAATCTCGAATATGACCATGCAGATATTTTCCCGGATGTGCAGGCCATCAAGGTGCAGTTCCATCACCTGATGCGTATGGTTCCGGGTAATGGTTTGGCGGTGGTGAATGGTACGGATGCCAACCTGCAAGATACCTTGAAGATGGGGTGTTGGACTCCGGTTGAAACTTTTGCTGCGGGTGATTGGCAGGCGGAGTTGCTCGAGGCCGATGGTAGCAGGTTCCGCGTGCTTTACCGGGGCACGGAGCAGGGCGTTGTCCATTGGGGCTTGCTTGGCCTGCATAATGTCCATAATGCCTTAGCCGCTTTGGCTGCCGCGCGGCATGCGGGTGTGCCGGTTGCCCATGCGATTGCTGCCTTGCCGGAATTCAAGGGGGTGAAGCGGCGCATGCAGCTACGTGGTGAAGTGGCTGGGGTGGCGGTGTATGATGATTTTGCCCACCATCCGACGGCAATTGCCACCACCTTGGCAGGTTTGCGAGCCAAAGTGGGATCTGCCCGGATTATTGCCTTGCTGGAACCGCGCTCCAATACCATGCGCATGGGCACACACAAGCAGCAGTTGGCAGCCTCATTGCAGGATGCAGACCAAGTGTGGCTATACCAGCCAGAGGGTTTGGGCTGGGATTTGGCTGCGGTCGTAGAGGGCTTGCAGGGTAAAGCCCAGGTGCGTCATGATATTGCGCTATTGGTGGATGGGATTGTAGCGGCGACCCAGCCGGGTGATCAGATTTTAGTGATGAGTAATGGTGGCTTTGGTGGCATTCACGACAAGCTGCTAACCCAGTTGGCGCAGCTATAAATGCAAGGCAAAACCATTACCCTGATCATGACGGGGGCTTCGGGTGCACAGTATGGCCTGCGTTTGCTGGAGATGTTGTTGCATTTGCGGTGTAAGGTCTATCTGCTGTTATCGCGCCCGGCTTTGGTTGTCATTAATACAGAAACCGATTTTCGTGTCCCGGCGCGTGCTGCTGAGATTGCTGATTATTTTGCTAAGCATTTTCAGGCTGAACCGGGGCAGTTGCAGGTGTTTGAGCGTGAGCAATGGATGGCTCCGATTGCCAGTGGCAGTGGGGTGGCAGATGCCACGGTCGTGTGCCCGTGTACGACTGGAACCTTGTCATCCATCGCCTGTGGTAGCAGCCGCAACCTGATTGAGCGGGCAGCAGATGTGGCTTTGAAGGAACGGAAAAAGCTGGTATTGGTGATACGTGAAACGCCCTTTTCCGAGATACATCTGGAAAATATGTTGAAGCTGGCGCGGATGGGGGCTGTTATACTGCCTGCCAACCCTGGGTTTTATTTTCGCCCCCAGTCGGTGGGCGACTTAGTGGATTTTATCGTGGCGCGTGTGCTCGACCACCTTGACCTCAAACATAATGTGCAGCCCCGCTGGGGTGAGAAGGACAGTGGGTCTGCCAATATTTTCCAGGCAACAGATTTGTCAGGCAACTAATTGGCATTCGGCTTGTCCATTTGAATATTTTTTATAACGAAGGAGATTGCCATGGCAACTGAAAATATCACGGCTCAAGATTTTAACGAAACGATTACTAACAACGAAATTGTCATTGTTGACTTTTGGGCTCCTTGGTGTGGGCCGTGCCGCAGCTTTGCACCGATCTATGAGCAGGTTTCCGAAAACCATCAGGACATCGTTTTTGCCAAGGTCAATACGGAAGAGGAGGAGGAGTTGGGTAGCCACTTCCAGATTCGTTCTATTCCTACGTTGATGATTTTCCGCGAGCAAGTTGTGCTGTTTGCCCAACCGGGCATGTTGAGCGCTTCCCAGTTGGAAGAGGTCATCAGCAAGGTACGTGAAGTGGATATGGCGAAAGTCCACGATGAAATTGCCAAGCAACAGCCAGAGGCTTAAGTCAGTTTCCCTTAGCCTGCCCTTATCTGTGGGGCAGGCGTATTTCTGCCCCACGGTGTCTTCTCACTCACCACACGCCATCCTGTTTGAGCCTATTCCCAATCAAATTCCAGGGGCGTGGGCGCTGTGTTTGCGCTGCTCCAGCAGGAGTTGCACGATGTAGCTGATGCTGGAGGCAATAAATACGGGTAAAACAGCGTCTTGACCAACCGTTGCATAGGCACATGCAGTAATGGCCAAGGGCAGGGTGACGATTGCCGTGATGCTATGGGTATAGTCCCTGTGCAGTGAGATGCGGTCAATGATCCACCATGCCCCATGATAGAGCAGGTAGGTGGCAATCCAGGCAACCAGCAGGTCAGTTGGGCGGTACATATAGAGTATCCCTGGAATCAATATCGCAGCCAATGCGCTCATGGTACGGACAATATGATAAGAAGGTGAGGACGGCTGCTGGATATTGGGGATGTGCCCGCCAATATAGCCACCCAGGCTAATGACCGCCAAGGTAATCCAGTTAATATCAGGTAATAGGTAATAAGTCGTGAGTGCAGCCCCGATGCCCATAATCAGGGCAATCGCATTTTGGCTTTGAAAGCCTGTCATTGTTAAGTCCCCTATTGTAATAATTGTGCGGGTAGTTGCCGACCCAGGCAAGCTACTTGCATTTAGGCCTTTTATTAGCCGTTATTATACAGGGACAGGAGGATGCTGTCTTGGTTCGCCGACAAATGCAAAAATAAAATTATGTGGCCTATTAAGGCCGTAGTTAGATTCAGAGAGTCCGCCCAATCAGGTGAAGAGGCGGACTCAATGGGGCTTTGGTTGGACAGTCATAAAGTTAATCTAATGGAATGCTGATCTTGTTGGTCGTATCAGCCATTACAAAAAACTCCCGTTTACGTGCTGGTTGCCCAGTTCGTTTGGCAACAGCGGTGTAACGCCCAGGAGCCAGCGAGTCAATGATGAAGGTATGGCGGTCGGAGCCATAACGCCGCCCTGTCCCATCGACCCGGTAGACTTCCCATGTAACCGGTTGGAAGGCGGGGCTATTGTTGATGGTCGCCACCAGACGGACTTCGGCAGACCGACTGTCAGCCCAGGCAGCATTGCAGGCCCCACTCAATCCCAATAGCAAGCCTGCTGCAACTACGGGGTTGATGATGGGGTTGATGATTTTTTTCATGAGTTCCTCCTTGATTATCATCAAGATTTAAGCGATTGAAATGGGGTCTCGCTTATCCGGGCGTTGATTTTTTCCTTAAAATTAACACCTGATTATTAGGATGGCTGCTGCTACTGAGAGTTCTGCCATACAACCATATTAAGTTTTTATCGAAGGTTCGAAGCTGGTTTATTGTGCGTTGAACTGTTGGGATACAGCTCAAGTCATTGTTAGACAAGCTCTGTCATAAGTATGGTAGCGCCAAGCTGAATAGTGGAGTTGCTTTGTGCAAAAGAGGGTAAACACCAGACGAACGGTAGCTGGTGTTTACTATTTTATCTGAAATATAAGCAATTAATGGGCGCGGGCTAGCATTTCGTTTGCCAGTGCACGGGTAGCGGCGGTGATGTCTGTACCGCCGATCATGCGGGCAATTTCTTCACTCCGTTGTGCGGGGGTGAGGTGTTGAATGCCGGTGGAGGTGTGCTGGTTGCCCTTGATTTTGGTGACTTTGTAATGGTGATGCGCTTGTGAGGCGACCTGGGGCAAGTGGGTAACGCATAGGACTTGCCGGTTGGTTCCAAGCCCACGCAATTGGCTACCGACCATTTCTGCAATGCCGCCGCCGATGCCGGTATCCACTTCGTCAAAAATGAGTGCGGGCAAGGTCAGCTTTTGGGCAGCGATCATTTGGATCGCCAAGCTGATACGTGACAGCTCCCCGCCGGATGCCACCTTGGTCAAGGGTTTTGGTGGTTGTCCGGGGTTGGTACTGACCAAAAATTCAATCTGATCGGAACCGTGAGGATGGATGCTGCCATCTGCATTAGGTGTCACTTGAATCTGGAAGCGTCCGCCTTGCATCCCTAATTGCTGCATGGCTGCACTGACACTTGCGGACAGGTGGTCAGCCGCCTGCAAACGTTGCCTGGACAATTTGCCAGCCGTGTGTTGATACGTCTGGGTTGCGGTTGCCAGCTTTTGTTGCACGGCATCCATGTCGTACTCATCCCCTGCCAATGTTTCCCGTTCTGCTTGCAAGGTGGCAAGGTGTTGGGGCAGTTGGGCAGGCTCCAGCCGGTATTTGCGTGCCATATTGCGGATGTCCGCAATCCGGTTTTCGACGGTTTGCAGGCGGGCAGGGTCAATCTCCAAATCCTGGGCATAATCACGCAATAGCCAAGCCGCTTCCTGTAGCTGGATTTGGGCATTCGTGACCAGCTCCAGCGGGGTATTCAGGGCTTCGTCGAGCCGTGCCTGACGGGAGAGTTCCTGTAGCAACTGGCTTAGGCTGGAGTAGAGTGAACGCTCATCTTCATATAATTGGTGGTGGGCATGTTCAGCAGTGCTTTTCAATTGTTCTGCATGCGCCAAGCGGTTGAGTTCCTCATCCAGTTGTTCGGGTTCGCCCGCTTCCATCCCCAGTTCCAGCAGTTCACTCACCTGAAAGTTTAACAGGTCGAGCCGTTCCTGATGTTGGCGGCTTTGTGTGGTCAGGGTTTCCAGTCGGTCGTGCAGGGTTTTCCATTGTCGCCAATCCTCGTGGGTTTGGCGCAACAACGCATCGTTACCGGCAAACGCATCCAGCATGCCGCGTTGCATGTCCTTCTTCATCAAGGATTGGTGTTCATGTTGCCCATGAATATCTACCATCTGTTCGCCCAGTTCACGCAAGAGGGTCAGGGTGGTTGGGGAGCCATTGATCCAGGCGCGGGATTTGCCGCCATCGGTAATAACCCGGCGCAGGATGCAGCTGTCATCCTCATTGCCCAAATCTTGGTCAATCAGCCATTGGCGGGCATGGGGTGTCTGGGAAATGTCCACGCTCAGGGTGATTTCTGCCTTTTGTGCGCCATGCCGGACGCTGCCACTATCTGCCTTATCGCCTAATACCAAACCAATCGCATCCAACAGGATGGATTTGCCTGCCCCGGTTTCGCCGGTCAGGGCGGTCATGCCCGCTTGTAATTCCAGATCCAGTTCTTCAATGATGGCAAAATCACGGATATGAATATGAGTCAGCATTACGGTTGTCTTCCCCAGTGCAATTTTGAGCGCAGTATATGGTAATAATCATAATGGCGTGGATGCAGCAGGCGCATTTTTTCCTGACGGGCTTTAATGTGGATGCGGTCGCCTGATAGCAGCTCAATGTCATGATGCCCATCGAATGACAGCAGGGAGTCAACCGGGCGCTGGCTGCACAGCTCAATTTCGATATGGCTATGGTTGCTGATTACCAATGGGCGACTGCTAAGGGTATGCGGGCTGATCGGAACCAGCACGGTGGCATCGAGTGAGGGGTGCAGGATGGGGCCACCGCTGGACAGTGCATACGCGGTTGAGCCGGTTGGGGTGGAAATGACAATGCCATCGGCGCGTTGGGTATTGACGAAGCTGCCATCAATATACGTGGTAAATTCAATCATGCGCACTTCATTGCGGGCATGCAAGACGACATCATTCAGCGCGAAGTTTTCGCCGAGTTTGTCATTTCCGCGCCATGCACTGGCTTGCAGCAGACAGCGGCGTTCTTCAATGAAGCTGCCTTGCAGGATGGCATCCAGTTGATCCTGCATTTCATCCGGTGAAACATCAACCAGAAAACCAAGCCTGCCGAGATTGATCCCGACAATCGGGACTTCATGGCCTGCCAGTAAGCGCCCTGCTGTCAATAAGGTTCCATCACCACCGACAACCACGGCCAGATCAATGCGGGTTGCCAGTTCGTCCGCTGGCAAGGCGGGCACATTCAGGATCGAGGCAGGGTAATCACTGGCAAGGACTGCCAATCCGCGTGCTTCCAGAAATTCCCGTAAGGCTTGCACAGTCGGTGTCACTTGCTCGCCCTCTTGTTTGGAAAAGATACCGACGGTCGTGAATGCTTTCATGGTTATGCTGGCTTTTTGGAAAAATAGTTAAAGGTATCAAGCTGCCTATTGTAGCGGGCAGCTTGCCAAAAGGCTAAAGTCCTCTGGGCTGGCTGCGCATGGCGAGGGTTGCGGCTGGGCTGTTTCTATACAAACGCTTGAATTTCCCATTTTGGTGTATATTTTAGAAGTCATCTTCCGGTTAGGTAAGGCAAAGGTATTATGACCAAGCAATCCTCTGAATTGAGCGAACGCGCCCAGCATTTGCTAAAAGTGTTGGTGGAGGCTTATATCATCGACGGGCAACCCGTTGGTTCCCGTACCCTTGCCAAGCGCAGTGGCTTGGACTTGAGTGCAGCCACCATCCGCAATGTGATGGCTGACCTTGAGGAGCTGGGTTATATCCGTTCTCCCCACACTTCTGCGGGGCGTATCCCCACCTCGCAAGGCTACCGCTTGTTTGTTGATGCCCTGTTGCAGGTCAAGCCACTGGAGTCCCAGTCTATTCATATCCTGCAAGGCAGGCTGCGTGCCAACCTTGACCCGCATGCACTGATCCAGTCGGCTTCCAGTTTGTTATCCGGCATTACGTCCCTGACGGGGGTCGTCACTGTGCCGCGTCGGAATCCGTCTTCCCTGCGCCAGATTGAGTTTTTGCGTTTGTCCGGTAATCAGGTACTGGCGATTCTGGTTTTTACCCGCAATGAGGTGCAGAACCGGATTATCCAGTTTGATCGGGAGATTTCCAGCGGGGAGTTGCAGCAGGCGGCGAATTTCCTGAACGAGTGTTTGGTGGGCAAGGATGTGCATTCAGCGCGGCAGGCGTTGCTGGATGAGATGCGCCAACACCGCGAGGATATGAACCGTATGATGCTGTCTGCGATTGAGCTGGGGGAGTTGGCGTTTGCGGGGCTGGATAACCGTCAGGAAGAGGATTGCGTGATTGCTGGTGAAACGAACCTGATGGGATATGATGACTTATCCGATATTACCAAGCTGCGTGAGTTGTTCGGGGCATTCAACCGTAAGCGCGATATTCTGAGTCTGCTCGACAAGACGATCCAGGCGGATGGTGTGCAGATTTTTATTGGGCGTGAGGCGGGCTATGGTGTGTTTGATGATTGCAGCCTCGTGACGGCTCCGTATTCATTAGGGGATGAGCATGTGGGGGTATTGGGGGTCATTGGCCCGAAACGGATGCCGTATGAGCGGGTGATTCCGGTGGTTGACCTGACTGCCCGCCTGCTGAGTCTGGCTTTGCAATCCCAGGCACAGCATTAGCCTTCGCCTTTGTGCCGCATCCTTGCGGCGTGGGCGTTATCCGGTTTAATTCAATTTTAACTTAATCCCATGACTCGGTGGCTGCCTGCTTGGCTTGCCGTGCTTGCTGGCTCAATTTATGCAGCAGACCATCCTTTTGTTGCAGGACTTTTTCTTTGCTCAACAACTGCTGATTGAGCTGGGCAATCATTTGGTCTTTGAGCTGGATAATCTTTTCGCGTTGTTCCAGTTGCTGTTGGTGCTTTTGCAGGTCGTTGGTATGGGCGGGTGCTTGTGCCGCAGGCTGGTTTTCCAATAGTACGGTCAGGTGTTTCAGTTCAGCCGTAATCATTTGCCGCCACGGTTCGGGGTCATTGGCACGGTTGCTATGGATGGCTTGTGCCAACGCCTTGATTTGCTGCATGAGTTCAGTGTGGCGCTGTTGTCCATGCTCATCCTTGAGCGTTCCCTGTTGTGTTCCCAACTGCGCCGACATTTGCCGTATTTCTTGTAGCAGTTCGGTATAAGCCGTTTGTCCGCCGGTATCGGTATGGGCATGCCGCTGTTCCATTTGCTCTGGTAGCGTTTGTAACTGCTGCAAGTGCTGCAACAGTTCGGCATGGCGTTGCTGATTACCATCGTCCGGGCGGTGCTGGAGTTGTTGTGCCACGGCGTTAATGTGCTGCAATAATTCGGCATGACGTTGTTGGCTGCCATCATCTGGGCGGTGCTGGAGTTGCTGTGCCAGTGCGTTGATATGTTGCACCAGCTCAGTATGGCGTTGCTGGTTGGCCTCATTTTTGCTGTTCGCTGCCATGCTTTGTGCCAGTGCCGACATTTGCTGGAGCAGGTGTTGCTGTTGTTGTTGGGCAACCGCTTTAAGCTGGATGTCCTGTTCGAGGCGGTGGTTGATCTCTGCCAAGGTAGCCTGCTTTTCACTGTGCTGTTGCTGGCTGGAGGCTTCCAGCATTTTGGCGACCAGCTTGAATTGCTTTTGCAGATCCGTATTTTGTTGTTGTGACTCTGCTTTCAGGAATTCCATGGTCTGGTTGAGATGCGCTTCAGTGCGCCCCATCACGGCTAACTGGTGTTCCTGCTCCTGTTTGGTCAGGGCTTGCAGCATATCCAGGTGGCCTTGCAATTTGCCCTCCATAATCAGGCGGTTCTGCTCACGTTGACCCAGTTGTGCTTCCCGTTCGGTAAGCTGGGCTTCGCGGGTATGCTGTTGTGCATCCCGGCTTTGTTGGGTTGCCAAGTGGTGGGTGAGCTGGGTTTCCAATTCATGCTGCTGCGCGGTGCGGGTATTGAGCAGTTGTTCGCGTGTTTGCAGCAAATCCGCCTGTTGTTGCAAATGCTTGTCCTTTTGTTGCAGGTTGGCTTCCCGGTCAATCAGCAGGCGCTCTTGCTCCTGGAGGAGTTGCGCCAGTTGTTCAATACGGTGGTCACGGCTGCTGAGGATGGCTTCTTTTTCCTGCAATAACCCCTGGAAACGGCTAATTTGTTCATCTTGTTGGTGGATATGCCGTTGCAATTGCGCGACGGCATGCTGATGGGCATCGGTTTTATCCTGTTGTGCCCTGATCGTTTGGTTAAGCTGCTCCAGTTGTTGGTGCAGGCTTTGCATTTGCGTATCACGCTGGCTGATTTCTTTGTCGCGTTCTTGAAGCTGCATGAACTGGGCGCTGATTTGCTCATCCCGCCCCTGTAATTGGTGTTCATGGTTGCTGATGGTTTGGTCACGCATCAGCAGTTGGTGATCCTTGTCTTGCAGGAGCTGTTCGCGTTGCTGGAGCAATTGCCCGTAATGGATGGCGTTCTGTTCTTTTTCATGCAGGATGCGGGTTTGCTCAGCCAATTGCTCGTTGCGGGTGCTGATTTGCTCAATCTTGCGTTTGATCAGGCGGTCACGTTGGCGTAGCTGCTCATCGCGCTCCATGATGGATTCATCACGCTTTTGCAGTTGGGTATGCAGCTCTGCCATATGCTGGTCGCGTTCCTGCAACTGCTGGTCACGCAGGCTCAGTTGGGCATCACGCTCGGCGATGATCTTGGCTTGTTCATGCCGTTCTTTTTGCTGGTTCATCACCCACAGATTCAACTCTTGCAGTTGCCGCTCGTATTCAGTCAGGGAAATGTCACGGCGACTGATTTGCTTGTCACGGTTTTCCAGCTCACGGTCGCGCTTTTCCAGGTGGCGGTCTTTTTCCTCCAGGGTACGGTCGCGTTGCTTGAGCTGCTCGTCACGCTCACGCAGGGTTTTTTCGTGTTGCAGGGTGGTTTTTTCAACTTCGTGCAGGCGTTTTTCCAGGGTGCGCAGGAGCTGGTCACGCTCGCGGATCGTTTCGTCGCGCTCGTGGATGATTTGCTCGCGCTCTTGGATGCGCCGGTCGTACTGCTCGATTTTTTCTTGAAAGCCGAAATCAGCCTGCTGATTCTTTTGCAGGATTTCTTCTTTCTTGAACATTTGCTGTTCACGCAAGGCCAGCGCCCGTTCCAGCTCCTCAATCACACCGTCACGGTTATGCAGGCGTGTCGTGAGTTGCTTGCCCTGTTCACGCACCGTGTTGATCTCATCGTGCAGGGAGGCAAACAGGTTGAGGATGTTTTGCCTGTCTTCTGTGGTCAGGAAGCGGTTGCCGCTGACTTTTTCCATCAGTGATGTTTGGTCGATGCTCATGTCGTTTTTGTTCTTATAGCTATGCCCATTTGCACACTGTAGCATGTTTTGTTGAACGCAAAATTAAACTAATTCACCTATTTGTAAAAATAATTCATGTTCTGTCCAGTGAACGATTGTGACTATTAGCACTCTAAGAATAAGAGTGCTAATATCTTGCTATGGTTAATAGGAGAGCAACACAAATGACATACGCCTTGACGCTTCGTGGACAGACACTGCCAGTTCCGGTTGGGAGCCTGGAAGGGTACATCCACGCCATTCAAGCTATTCCGGTACTGGAGGCTGAAGCGGAGCGTGAGTTGGCTATCAGCCTGCGTGATGACAACAACCTGGAGGCCGCCAAGCAGTTGATCCTGCATAACCTGCGGTTCGTTGTCAAAGTGGCGCGTGGCTACAATGGTTACGGTTTACCGCTGAGTGATTTGGTGCAAGAAGGGAATGTCGGCCTGATGAAGGCGGTCAAGCGGTTTGACCCGGACATGAATGTGCGCCTGATCTCTTTTGCTGTCCACTGGATTCGTGCAGAAATCCATGAGTACATCCTGCGTAACTGGAAAATTGTGAAGGTTGCCACCACCAAGGCACAGCGCAAACTGTTCTTCAACCTGCGCAGCAGCAAGGCACGTCTGGGTTGGTTATCGAATGACCAGGCCGAAGAGGTGGCCTTGGATTTGGGGGTCAGCAAAGCGGATGTGCTCGAAATGGAGCAACGCTTGGGGGCGCAGGACGTATCCTTTGATGTGTCTGCGGATCAGGATGATGATGAGCGCTCCTATGCACCCAGCCAGTATCTGGCAGCAGAGTCGGCTGACCCCGCTGACCGGCTTGAGTCGGAAGAGTGGGAAACCTACACCCACAGCCGTTTTGAAGCAGCATTGGCAGATCTGGATGAGCGTAGCAAAGATATTCTGGCTAGCCGTTGGCTGGTCGAACAGAAAGCTACCCTGCAAGAATTGGCTGAAAAGTACGGTGTTTCTGCGGAGCGGATTCGCCAATTGGAAAACGCGGCGGTGAAGAAGCTGCGGACAGCCGTGGGTGAGTTGTAAGTATTCGGTTTTCTGGTGATTGTCTGGCTCCAGACATACCAGAAATAAAAAAGGCCGCTTAAAAAGCGGCCTTTTTGCATCTTGCCTGCTACTTAGCCGAAGAAGGCTACGGACAGGAAGCTGAACCATGCAAAAGCGATCAACGCAACCACCATCAGCATGGGTAAACCAAAATCTAGGCTAAACATATACTTCCCCTATCTGCATTTATAAGTATGCCGATGATAATGCAAACAGGGGGCGGCAACAAGCCACACCAGGACGATTGTTACCCGGAAAAATATCCCCGCCAAAGTGGGAATGGCGGGGGAACAGTTAACTTTTCTTGCAGCCCGGGGGAGGGCTTCAAGAAAAGAATACGACGGAGAAGAAACTAAACCATGACCACGCAATCAAAGCGATGATCAACGCAGCAGGCAAACCATAGTCAAAGCTAAGCATGTCAAACTCCCAAATGAGTGATGAAATCTTGTGGCAAGATTGTCTGCCATCTGCTGCTAAAATCTTTTGACTTGTATCAAAGCAATCCGGTTATCGGCTGCTCGGTGCGTTAAAATGCTTACTTATTTGATTTATGTCAGAAATTGGATGATATAGTCAGCAATGATACATACTGACCGTAGCACCTGTTTCATACATTTATCATCAGATTGTGGTACAAGTGCAAAGCGTCTGCGTACTAAGGAGTGCTGCCTATGCTTAACTTGCAACAACCAATTCTGCGCACGGACATCAGTGGTATGCCCCTGGAATGGGTTTATTTCCAGACCGCCGTCAAGCTTTATTATGCGGATCAGGTCGCCTATACCTGTGGAACCCCTTTGATGCGGGTGCATGGGGGGGTGAATGCCAAAACAGGTTTGCGGAGCGAGCTGGTTTTGAATTCCATCATTGCCACCTATGGTAGTAAGCAGGAACTGTTCGGTGAAGCTTATACCCCGCCCTTGAATAACCCCACCCTGTTCCGGCGTGATAACCAGATCTGTATGTATTGCGGGGATCATTTCCCGGTCAATGACTTGTCACGTGACCATGTGCAGCCCTTGGTTCGGGGTGGGCGCGATGTCTGGACGAATGTGGTGACTGCCTGCAAACACTGTAACAGCTCCAAGGGTGGGCGTACCCCTGAGCAGGCCGGAATGCCCTTGCTGGCAGTGCCGTTCCAGCCTACTTATGTGGAATATATCTTCTTGCAGGGGCGTAATATCCTGGTGGATCAGATGGAGTTCCTGAGTGCGCATTTCCCGCGTAGCAGCAGCTTGCGTGAGCGTTGCGCCCAAGCTTGAGCCTCCTGTGTTGGCTAGGCCAGCAGTCCTTGTGGTTATGGCCTATAGTTCTAGTCAGGTAATGCATGAGGGTGCGGGTGATGGCGAGTAATGACTCCGCTGATGGCGGTCATTTCAGGAGGGTGTGGTTTTGGCCTCGGTATTAACCCGTTGGTCTGGCATGTTGTGGATTGCCATGACCTTGGTTGCATGTGATGAGCCTCCGGGGGCGCGTGCCAGCAAGGATTTGCCGCTGCCTGAGCGGGTGGGCGGACGCTTTGTTACCGATCAGCTAGCAATGGCAGGCAAGGATTTGTTTCTCTGGTCGGATGGCGGGGGCTGCCAATTGCAGGAGAGTGTTAAGGGAAGGCAGCAGGGTGACGCACGTTGGTTAAAGCCCACAGCACCCTGCTACTTTATTAAGTCCCCTGGCACGGAGCGCGTACAGGTTTACCAGCACGACAAGAATACCCGCGTGGTGGCGGTGGTGGGTACGCCAGTTCCCGACCAGAAACCCGGTGGGCGTTGCGGAACGGACGTGCAAGGCTTGATTTTCAACGCAGCCGGTTCGGTGCGGCTGTCAGAAAATACCCGCAGCGGCAGTGCCTATTGTGCTGAGCAAGGGCTGGATAACCTGGAGTATTCGCTGTTTATGACACAGTGAAGCAGCCCCTAAAGCCCCAGTCAGCCGTCTTCTTCCACCAACATCACAAAGCTGTGCCCCAAGTTGTTTGGGTAGCGGTTGCGTACTTGGCTTTTGATGGAGAAGGCATCAATGCGGTCACGGTATCGACCAATACGGACTTTAAACAGGATGCCGTGGCTGGTGGGGATTTCGCGGATATGCACATTATTGTAGCCATCCTTTGCCAAGGCGCGGCGTAAGTCAAAAGCCTGTTTGGAGTTATAACCGGAAAACACCTGTACCGTGTAATAGCCTTCTGCCAGGCGGGGCGGGTACTGCTCATCGTAGCCATAGGATGGGGCAGCCGGACGCGGTTCGTAGAGGTCATCGTCATAGGTTTGGCTACGGGTGGCTACGGGGGCTTGCTCTTGCTCCTGCCGGTAGGTTCGGGTATCGCGGTATTCAGCCGTGTTGCGCTCGGAGTAAAACGTCGCATTGGAAATGCGGGGTGAGCTGTCACGGTAGGAGCCACTGTCCGGGGAAAGACCCAAGCTGCTGGGGATGGTACGGGTGAAAAAGGTCGTGCCTTTGGCGTTCAGGAACAGTGCCAAGCCAACCGCAAAAGCCACGAGCAGCATCAGATGCCAAAAAGCGATTTTGCCGGATTGCTGGGACAGTGGGGACAAAGGTTTGGTGTTCACGCCGTATCCTGTTGGTTTGTCTGTTCACCTGCGGGTGATTATGGCATAGATTATGGCAAAGGCAGACCCCACTTGTATGGCTTTTCGTGCTGGGTTATCGGGTATGCTTGTAGAATAATCAAATTGTTACAGAGATAAGCCCGCTATGTGGGCAAGGATATTGACACAAGTCAAGCTTGTCTTGGCTTGTACCTTGATTTCCGGGGCGGTTCCCCCATATCCACACGTATCCAACGTCAATTTTAACGTCTAACAAATTTTAAGGGGTAGCCCACATGAGAATGGATAAACTCACCAGCAAATTCCAGCTTGCCCTGCAAGATGCCCAGTCACTGGCCTTGGGGCGTGACCATCAGTTTATCGAACCGATCCATCTGATGACGGCCTTGCTGGATCAGGATGGTGGCTCCAGCCGTGGCTTGCTGACCAAGGCTGATGTCAATGTCAACCAGTTGCGCTCCAAGCTGGGCGAGGCCATTGAGCGCCTGCCTTCCGTTTCTGGTGGCGATGCCGGGTCTGTGCATGTCTCCAATGACTTGGCAAAAATGCTGAATGTCACCGACAAGATCGCCCAGCAGCGTAAAGACCAATACATCACCTCTGAACTGTTTGTATTGGCGGCCTTGGAAGATAAGGGCACGTTGGGCAATCTGCTGCGTGAAACCGGTGCAACCAAAGGCGCTATCGAAAAAGCCATTGAAAGCATGCGTGGCGGGCAAACGGTGAACGATCCGAATGCTGAAGACCAGCGCCAAGCCTTGCAGAAATACACCATCGACATTACGGAGCGGGCAGAGCAGGGCAAGATTGACCCCATCATTGGGCGCGATGAGGAAATCCGCCGCATGATCCAAATCCTGCAACGCCGTACCAAGAATAACCCGGTGGTGATTGGTGAGCCAGGTGTGGGCAAGACCGCGCTGGTCGAGGGCTTGGCGCAGCGCATCGTCAATGGTGAAGTGCCGGAAGGCATGAAGGGCAAGCGCCTGCTGTCGCTGGATTTGGGGGCATTGTTGGCGGGGGCGAAGTTTCGGGGGGATTTTGAGGAACGCCTGAAAGCGGTGCTGACTGACATTGCCAAGACAGATGGCAATACCATCCTGTTCATTGATGAAATCCACATGATGGTCGGGGCTGGCAAGGCGGATGGGGCGATGGATGCCGGTAATATGCTCAAGCCTGCCTTGGCGCGGGGTGAGCTGCATTGCGTGGGCGCAACCACCCTGGATGAGTATCGCCAGTACATTGAAAAGGATGCTGCACTGGAGCGCCGCTTCCAGAAGGTTATCGTTGATGAGCCAAGCGTGGAGGATACCATCGCCATCCTGCGCGGCTTGCAGGAAAAGTATGAGGTGCATCATGGCGTGGAAATCACCGACCCGGCCTTGGTCGCGGCGGCTACGCTGTCCCACCGTTACATTGCCGACCGCAATTTGCCGGACAAGGCTATCGACCTGATTGATGAGGCGGCTTCCCGTATCCGTATCGAGATCGACTCCAAGCCGGAAGCGCTTGATATGCTGGGTCGTCGTTTGATCCAGCTCAAGATTGAGCGGGAAGCCCTGAAGAAGGAAAAGGATGATGCGTCGGTAAAGCGCCTGGGTATCCTGCAAGATGAGATCAACAAGCTCGAAAAGGAGCATGCTGATCTCGAAGAAGTCTGGAAGGCAGAAAAGGCTGCCATGCAGGGCACGACCCATATCAAGGAAGCCTTGGATCAGGCGCGTTTGGAGTTTGATACGGCAAGACGCGCTGGCAACCTGCAACGTATGGCGGAACTGCAATACGGGCGTATCCCGGAGCTGGAAGCACAACTCAAGCAGGCTGACAGTGCGGGGCAACAGGAAACCAAGCTGCTGAAAAGCCGTGTGACCGAGGATGAGATTGCCGAGATTGTGGCACGCTGGACGGGGATTCCGGTCAGCAAGATGCTCGAATCGGAGCGTGACAAACTCCTGAAGATGGAAGATGTGCTGCGCAAGCGTGTCATCGGGCAGGAAGAGGCGATGGTGGCGGTTTCCAATTCGATCCGGCGGGCGCGGGCTGGGCTGTCTGATCCGAAGCGTCCCAGTGGTTCTTTCCTGTTCCTGGGCCCTACGGGGGTGGGCAAGACCGAACTGACCAAGGCGCTGGCGCAATTCCTGTTCGACAATGATGATGCGATGGTACGCATTGATATGTCTGAATTCATGGAAAAGCATTCGGTGGCACGCCTGATTGGAGCGCCTCCGGGTTATGTGGGCTATGAGGAAGGCGGCTATTTGACCGAGGCAGTACGCCGCAAGCCGTATTCTGTCATCCTGCTCGATGAGGTTGAAAAGGCGCACCCGGATGTATTCAACGTCTTGCTGCAAGTGCTGGATGATGGTCGCCTGACCGATGGGCAAGGGCGCACGGTTGATTTCCGTAATACAGTGATTGTCATGACTTCAAATTTAGGCTCCCACCTGATCCAGGATATGGCGGGTGAGGCCAATTATGAGCGGATGAAAGATGCCGTGATGGAAGTCGTCGGTAAACACTTCCGCCCTGAGTTTATTAACCGTATTGATGAGGTGGTGGTGTTCCATCCGCTCGATAGCGATGAAATCCGCCAAATTGCCGATATTCAATTGAATAGCCTGCGTAAGCGTTTGGCAGCACGCGAGCTGCATATTACCTTCAGTGATGCGGCGATGGCGCATATTGCGACGGCTGGGTTTGACCCGGTATATGGGGCACGCCCATTGAAGCGTGCCATCCAGAACCAGGTTGAAAACCCCTTAGCGCAGGAAATCCTGAGTGGGCGTTTTATGCCTGAAGATACCATCCAGGTGGATGTGGCAGACGGGAAACTGACCTTTACGGAACAGGCGAAGGTGTAAGAAGCATTGCCAATGCCTGTGAAAACGCCGCCGTTGTGCGGCGTTTTTGTTATCAGTTCAGACAATGACATCTGCTTTGAGCTATATATTTCAGGAGTCATAATATATTGATTTAGCAAGGATACTTCTGAAAAAGAGGTGTTTTGTTCATCGTGGCGTTAAATAGATTGCCTTACTATGGACAGTATACAGTGTGTTTCGTCTGTTATGGCTATTGGCGAGGGGCGCTAAATAGTGTCTAACACGGTTATGTTACGTTTTATCCTTGCGAGGGAGTGAGCGTCTGCATTGACTATCCATGGATCGCCCGCTGAGTTGTGGTGGCATGGGTGATGTATTTTGGTATACGTCGAGTCTTGGATTGTTTTATTGCCCTGTGCCTGTTCTGGGGCTTGTTTTAAATTATTAAAAACAAGAATTTTTTCTGTATGACTATTTGGCAAAGGGGTGTCTAATGGTCTCTCATTCTATTGCATCAAGCTTTTCTTCTGTTCGCAGACCGCGTGCGTTTCTTTCATCTTCCTTATTGCTGGGCTGTTTATCCTTGTCGGCGTGTGGTGGGGGAGATGACCGCGATTGGGAGTATGTGGTCTTTTCGGGGAGGTTTATTGCCCCTCCGGTGGCGGGTTTACATTACCAAACAGTTACCCAGTCTGGGGTGACAGATGCTTCTGGCCTGTTTAAGTACCGTCCGGGTGAGTCTATTACCTTCAAAATCGGTGATATTGTTTTGGGTACAGTACCTGGTGCAGCCAAGGTCAATCCCTTTGATCTTGCCGGTGTCACCCAGCCACCCTTAAGCATTGTTGATATTCGGCAAGCGCTTAAAAAAATCAAGCAGGAAATGGCTGACCCTACCTTGTTGAAGCCTACTTCTTTTGGCGTGGCGGCGAGTATTGCTACCTTTCTTCAGACCGTGGATGAGGACGGCAATCCTGATAATGGCATTAGCATTCCAGCGGCGCTGCATGATTTTGCGACCGGTAAAACTGTCGACATCCGTTCAGAGCGGCTTGCGCCGGGTAGCCTGGGGTTGTTTCCTGACATCCAGTCGGCGTGTGTCAGTGAGCCTTTAGGCCAGTGGTTTGGCGTGAGTCAGGAACATCTGGATCCTTATTACTACTCCCCCTTGAACCGCTTGCTGGTTGAGGCAAGCAATGCAGGCTTATGGGGTGGGCAACCGGTATGGCGTAACCCTGCCTTGGCATTGGATACCTTGTATGCCGGGTTGGGGCTTGCACCGGAGATTGCGGCAGTGACCCAACTGGGATCTTCCTACTTTGATGCATCGGTGGGTATTCCTAATACCAGCAGCAGCTCGCATGGCTATGATGCTAAGGGCTTGCCTATCCTGATCAATGGTAAAACTTCCTTTGCATGGTATCCGGGAGGTCGATTATCCGAGGTCAGTTCAGATAGCCGTTGTACTTATAGCTATGCACCGGGCAGGACTGTTTTGAAGCAGGATAATATCGTGCGTTCAATCGAGTCTTACAATGCGGTCACGAATACCTTGGAGCGCAAGGTATTTAACCGCGAGGGCGGTATTGTGCAAAATATCAGTTATGCCTATGACCAGAAAGGTAATGTCATTAAAGCGGGAGGCTATACTTATCAGCGTGATATGAATGGATATGTTAATGCGTTGGAGTATGACTATAACAACGATGGCATGGCGGATCAGTATGTCAGATACGCTTATAATTTGCAGGGTAAGCTGACACTGAAGGAAGGTGATTATAATCATGATGGCATCGTTGATAATATTGAAACCTATGCCTATGATTCCCAGGGGAAGATTGTGCATTGGATGTTGGATAAGGGTGGCGATGGCCTATTGGATGCAGAAGATCGTTATACCTATCACCAGCAAGGGGCTAATGCCATTACGACCATTGAGCATGAAAGTACCACCGGGAATGGCTTGGTGAGTTTGCGGGAAACCTGGGAGCATGATGCCCAAGGTGTTTTGCGCTTACAAACCTTTGACGAGGGAAGTGATGGTGATATTGAGCAGCGGATTGTGCATGGTGAGCATGGCCCTTTAACCAGCGAGGGTCGGTTGCTGACTGAGCTGGCTTATCAAAACCAGCCCGATGTCAAACGCACCTGGAAATATGATATTCATGGCAATCTGACTTATTGGAGTGATGGAACAAAATTCCAGAATTATACCTATACCTATCTGGAAACGAAGAAATGGGGCAGCCTGTTTTTCTTCTGATGAGGTAGGGGTATGGGCGTAATGCCAAACCGACTGGATACAGCAATACAGCCGGTTTGGTTTGTGGACGATCTGCTTAAAATGGCTTTACGATAGCCAATATAACGATACCGATCAGCATGATTGCCGGTACTTCGTTAAACCAGCGATACCAGCGGTGGTCGCGGGTATTGGTGTCTTGGCGAAATTTGAGCATGATCCGCCAGCAGGCATGATGGTAGCCGATCAGCAGGGCAAGCAGCAGCAGTTTGGCGTGGAACCAGCCGGACTGAAATAATATCCCGCCGCCCAGCACGATCATCAGGATGCCGAAGACGGCAGTCAGGATTGCACCCATGGTCATGATGGCAAATAAACGCCGCTCCATGACCTTGAACAACGCAAAGCTGGGCTGGTTTTCTGGCATCGCGTGGTAAACATACAGGCGCGGCAGGTAAAATAACCCGGCGAACCATGTCACCATAAAAATGACATGCAGCGCTTTAACCCATTCGTACATGATCAATCCTTGTTACAGCATGGCCTTAATGCGCTGGTGCATTTCATTGGCATCAAACTCGCCCATTTTTTGTAGCGCAATTTTGCCATCCGGGGACACGAGGAAGTTGGTCGGAGTGACCATCACGCCGCCAAACGCCTTGGCGATAGAGCCATCCTTATCCCACGCAATATCGTAGCTCATGCCTTTTTGTTCGCGCATGGCCTTGATCAGGGGTAATTCATCGTAAGACATGGCAACGGCGACCACCCGGAAGCCCTCATTGCCAAGCTCTTTGTACAAGTCGACGAGTTGCGGGATTTCTTTCACACAGCCGGAGCAACTGGTAGCCCAAAAGACGACCAGATACGGCTTGCCTTTCAGGGTGTCCGGGGTAATGGTTGCACCATCGATGGTGGTGATGGTGGTGCTGGGCGCGGCTTGCAACCCACTGCTGGGCGCAAGCCAGAAGAAGGCCGCAGCCCCGGCAATCACGATCAATAACAGTAATGCTTTAATGTCCAGTTTCATAGTGTAGACCTTGTGAATCAAGGAAGATGGCGTATTATACAGGAGTTTCCAAGGTATAGAGATAAAAGGATTACTGTGAAAAAGGTTGCTGTCGTTGGGGCGACGGGTTACACCGGAGTAGAGTTACTGCGCCTCTTGGTCAATCACCCGCATGTTCAGGTGAGCCATGTGACATCGCGTGAAAATGCAGGGACACGGGTTGATGCCATGTTCCCGAATTTGCGTGGTTTTCTGGATCTGGATTTTTCTGCCCCCGAAGTCGAACAATTGGCAGAGAGTGATCTGGTCTTTTTCGCAACCCCGAATGGTGTTGCCATGCGCAGTGCCCCCGCATTGCTGGCAGCCGGGGTGAAGGTCATTGACCTGGCTGCGGATTTCCGTATTAAGGATATTTCCCTCTGGGAAAAATGGTATGACATGCAGCATGCCTGCCCGGAGCTGGTGGAAGAAGCCGTATACGGTTTGCCAGAATTGAACCGTGCGGCGGTCGCAGGGGCACGTCTGGTTGCCAACCCCGGTTGTTATCCGACAGCGGTTACGTTGGGTCTGGTTCCGCTCATTGAGCAAGGTCTGGTTGACCTCGATATTATTGCCGATACCAAATCCGGTGCAAGTGGGGCAGGGCGCAAGGCCGCTGTTGCCCATCTGCTGTGCGAGTCCGGTGATACGTTCAAGGCTTATGGGGTATCTGGGCATCGCCATCAGCCTGAAATTGCCCAGACCCTCTCGAAGTTGGCCGATAAGGCGGTCGGGTTGACCTTTGTACCGCACCTGTTGCCCATGATCCGGGGTATCCATGCCACCTTGTATGCCGACTTGAAAGAAGGCCAGGATGTGGCAGCGATCCAGTCCTTGTATGAGCAGCGTTACCAGCATGAGCCGTTCGTCGATGTGATGCCGAAAGGCTCCCACCCTGAAACCCGCTCAGTGCGGGGGGCGAATATTTGCCGTATCGCCATTCATCAACCGCAGGGCGGAAAGCGTTTGGTGGTGTTGTCGGTGATTGATAACCTCGTGAAAGGGGCGGCGGGTCAGGCGATCCAGAATATGAACATTATGTTTGGTTTTTCGGAGTCTACGGGTTTGCAAAGCCCCGGTTTGTTGCCATGACAACCGACCGTTGCTTAGTCGATGATTAACCGATGAGTCTTGAATACCGGGTTGACCACCGTGGGGTGGTACAACTGCAAGTGGCTCGCCAGCGGAGTTTTTGCTGGCCTGCCCTGATCCTGTTGTTGCTATTGTTTGTGTTGGCGGGTGTGTGGCTGTATTTCAGTGGGTATTTGACCCCGGTTGATTCCGGCGGTAGCTTGCAGGCACTTTCCTTGCGTGGCAAGATGAACGAGCAGGTTCGGTTGCTGGAAAAGCAAAGCAGCCAGATACTCCAGTTGGAGAGCCAAACGGCAGCGGCTGTCCGCTCCCGTGAAGTGCAAGAAAGCGCCAATGAAGTATTGCGCCGCAAACTGGTATTGGCTGAGTCTGAACTGGCTGAAGCGCGTCAACACCTGTCGTTGTATGAAGAGATTTTATCGCCCAAAGATATGGAGCCTGGGTTGCATATCCAGCACTTTGCCGTCAAACAGAGGGTGATTGACGGTGAGGGGAATAAGCTGGAGCATGACCGCTATTACCAATACCATCTGGTATTGGCGAATCTGCATGGTGATGGGGTGGTTGCCGGTCGTTTTATGCTTGAACTGGCTGGCGCACTCAATGGCAAGGATGTTGTGTTGAAGCTGAGTGATGTGTTGGTAAATGCCACAGACGACAAACAGCCGGTTGACCGGTTTTCATTAAAGTATTACCAAAGTATCGAGGGCAACCTCGAATTGCCGCCAGCCTTTGTGCCAAAGCAGGTCACGGTTTCGTTGCACCCCGAATCCATTGCTGGCTCTGGTAAAGTAACCAAGACGTATGCTTGGGATGCGTTCAATCTATCTAAAAAATCCACTGCAAGTAAGGAGTAAAGTCGAATGTTTGGGAAAAGTAACAAGGGAAATGCCCCTGTAGCTAGCACTAGTCCAGTTGCACCTGTCGTTGCTGCCAATGTTGAACAGAAGGGCGGTGGTCGCAGCACACAGATTAATACCTTGATTGGGCGGGGGACGACCATTGATGGTGACTTGACCTTTTCCGGCAATCTGAATATTGAGGGCACAGTTAAGGGCAACCTGACTGCTGACAACGACGATTCTATCCTGATCCTGAGTGAGCAAGGCCGTATCCAGGGGGAAGTGCGTGTTTCCAACATGCTGCTGAATGGCGCAATTGATGGCGATGTCTTTGCCAATGGCAAGGTTGAGTTGTTTGAGAAGGCACGAATTTGCGGTGATGTGTATTACAACTTGCTGGAAATGGCGGTTGGCGCTGAGGTCAACGGCAAGTTGGTTCGGCAAAAGCCCACTGACCAAGGCAAGTTGGCTGCACCGAAAGCAGACTCCTGATCACGCCTGATCGGTTGCCAAGGTAGTTGGATGAAAAAAGGCGTTTCTTGATGCATGCCTGAGTGCATGCTACCGTTTCCCTTACTTGATATGCAGATAAGTGCAGGAGCATTTTATGACAGTGGAAACAGCGTCCCCGCTGGTGTTTACCAATGCCGCAGCCGCAAAAGTAAAGACCTTGATTGATGAGGAAAACAATCCAGCCCTGATGTTGCGGGTATTCGTGACTGGTGGTGGCTGTTCTGGCTTCCAATATGGGTTCACGTTCGATGAAAACGAAGGTGACGGTGATACGATGGTGGAAAATGGCGGCGTAAAGCTGTTGATTGACCCGATGAGCTTCCAGTATATGGTCGGTGCAGAAATTGACTACAGCGAAGGTCTGGAAGGTGCGCAGTTCGTTATCCGTAACCCGAATGCAACCACCACCTGTGGTTGTGGCTCCTCATTCAGCCCATAGTTTTACGACACCCGCATTCCCCCGCCCTTTCCCGTTGGGAAAAGGGCGGGTTTCCTGTTGGGGCTTTCTAGCCAGTATTCCTCAAGCCTGCCGCAATCGCATTAATCGTCCGCAATAACGGTTCCAGCCAAGGTGAAGCCTCTGCCTGGTGGTTAACATGCTCACGATGCCGCCGGATCAGGGTGATCTGGATATAGTTGAGCGGATCAAGGTAGGGGTCGCGGCGGCGCACGGAGTATTGCAGTAAGGGCGTATCATCCATCAGCTTCTCTTGCCCGCTAATGTGCAGTATTTCCTGTACCGTCAGATCGAACTCACCCTTTATTTTCTGGTAAATCGCTTGCGCCTTTTCCTGGTTGTCTGCCAATGCCGCATATTCGTGGGCGATGTCCATTTCAGCCTTGAACAGTGCCATTTGCGTATTGCTGAGCAGGGATTTGAAGGCAGGCCAGTGTTGGTACATGTCCTTCAGGCGTTCTGCCCCATCCGCATGCTGTTGCTGGAAGTTTGCCAAGGCTGTGCCGATGCCATACCAGGCCGGGACGGTATGGCGAGCCTGTGCCCAGCCGAAGATCCACGGAATGGCACGGATAGAGTATTTGTCACGAGCCACCTGTTTACGGTGGGAGGGGCGGGAACCCAGGTTAAGCTGCCCGATTTCCTGCACCGGGGTCGCTTCGTAAAAATAATCCATCAGGCCAGGGGTGCGATCAGTCAGTTCGCGGTAGCTGTCCTCGCCGGTGATGGCAATTTCCTGCATGGCCTCATGATAAGCCTCGCTATAAGGCTGGCGTGGCAACACCAAACCCGCACTGGCTTTCAGCAGACCCGTGGAGCCAACTCCCAGTTCATACACGGCGGTTTCCAGGTTGCTGTATTTGGCTGCCAGCACTTCGCCTTGTTCGGTAAACTTGATTTGTCCATGTACCGTATTGGGCGGTTGGGCGACAATCGCTTCATGGGTAGGGCCGCCGCCCCGCCCGACTGTGCCACCACGTCCGTGGAACAGGCGGCAAGTCACACCGTATTTGTCGGTGAGGCTGATCACCTCTTTTTGGGCATTATACAGATTCCAGTTTGAAGCCAGGATGCCGCCATCTTTGCAGGAATCGGAGTAGCCCAGCATCACCTCCTGCAAATTGCCTGAGGTTTTCAGCAGGGCGCGATAGGCCGTGTTTTCCAGCAAATGGGTCAGGACGCTGCTGATGTGCCGCAAGTCTTCAATGGTTTCAAACAAGGGCGAGACACGGATATGGCAGAACAGGCTACGGTCATCGTTGTAACCCAGCAGCCCCGCCATTTTTGCCAGGAGCAACACTTCCATCACATGGCTGGCATGGTGGGTCATGGAGATAACGTAAGTACCGAAAATGTCAGATCCGGCTTCAATACGCATTTCTGCCATGGTGTCGAACACTTCTAGCGTTTCTGCTGAGCGAGCCGTCAAATCCGGGCGGTGTGGGATGGGCAGGCGGTTGCGCATCAGTAGCTCACCCAGCAGTTCCAGCCGCTCTGCTTCTGGCAGTTGGCTGTAGTTGCTGCACAACCCTGCCAAGCTGAGGATTTCTGCGACTGTTTCGCTATGGATGGTTGATTCCTGGCGGATGTCGAGTTGATAAAGGCCGAAGCCGCAGGTTTCGACCAGGCGGATCAGGTCTTTCAATTCACGCCCGGCAACAATGCCATCATTGTGGCTGCGCAGGGACTGATTAATCAGCTTGAGTTCGTGCAAGAAGGTCGTTGCTGATGTATAGGCATCGGCAGGTAGTACCGCATGACCGTGGCTCAGACGTGCCTTGATGGTTTCCAGCGTACCCTTTAGGCGGTGACGCATGATGGTCAGCAGGCGGCGGTAGGGTTCTTCCAGCAGTTGGTCGGTACGCTTTGCCAGCAGGCGGTTGCCCATTTTTTCATTGATGGCATGCAGATACGCATTGAATTCGGCAGAAGGTGTCACGAATTCGGTGGAGTGTGAAAGGATATTGCGTAAGGCATCGACCCGCTTGATGTACTCATACAGTGCTTCCACCATGCCCAACCGGATGGCATTGCGGGTGACGGCGGCAGTGACAAAGGGGTTGCCATCGCGGTCGCCACCAATCCACGAGCCAATGCGCAAGAAGCTGGGGACTGTCACCTGGTTTGCACCATAGGCATAGCGCATGGCACGCTCAAAATAGCGGTACAGCAGGGGGATGGCCTCAAACAGGCTTTCACGGAAGTAGTACAGCCCGTAATTGACCTCATCTTCAACCGTGGGTTTACGGGTGCGGACTTCATTGGTGCGCCACAGCATTTGGACGTGGCCTTTGATTTGGCGCAATAGGGCGGCTTGTTCTTCATCACCCAGGCTTTCCGTTTCCAGTTGGTTGATGGCAACGAAAATGCGGCGCTGGATGCCCATCAGGGTACGGCGGCGTGCTTCGGTTGGGTGCGCAGTAAACACCGGGATATAACGCAACTGATCCATCAGGGTTTGCATTTGCGCAGCGGTCACGCCCTCCTCTTTTAACTCAACGACGGTGCGGCGGGCTGAGCCCCTCCACAGCAGTGGGTCGCCATGTGCGAATTTGCGGCGGCGTTCACGGTCGCGGAAATCCTCCTCGACGATATTGGAGAGGATGTAGAAGGTATTAAACGAGCGGATGACCTTCTCCAGCAGGTTGACATCCATGTCGAGGATAAATTGCATCAGCTCCTGGCGCAGGGCAGGGGCATCTTGCTGGCGTAACTGGATATAGCCCCGCCGCAGTTTTTCGACGGCCTGATAGAGCGCTTCACCTTCCTGTTCCCGGATGGTTTGTCCGAGCAGTTCACCAAATTGGCGAACCTGGTTTTCCAGGTGTTCGAGGTTGGCAAGTTCGTAAGGGGCGGCTGGATTGGGGTTCGGCATAGCGCTCATCCTTTGGGCTGGCTTGATCGGGCTTTAGATTATGCACCAGCTGGTGCAGTAGCTCCATGCTTAACTGTGGTGCTTAAAACTAGGGTGGCAGAAGTGCTTAAAGATTTTTTGCTGCATTGCACAAAAATAGGTTGACGCACTGGCTGAACTCCGTTATTGTGCACTGCATCAAATGCTGCAACGCAGCATGAACTGAAAGCCGAATTGACCGCCACTACATACTTGAATCCTAGGGGATAACACAATGCAAAACGCGATGATGGATCTGCTGAAACAACTGAATGACAGCACAATGAGCTCTGCCAAGCGTGTTGGCGAGCTGAACATGAAAACATTCGAAACGTTGACTGCCAAGCAAACTGCCATGTTGAATAGCTGCTTTGAAAATGGCTCCAAAAACGTTGATGCCATCGTAAAGGCAAAAGACCCACAAGAAGCCTTTGCTCTGCAACAGCAAGCCGTTAAAGCTTGTGGCGAAAAGTGGCTGGCTAGCGTCCGTGAAGCGGCTGATATGTTGACTGCTACCCGTGACGAGCTGGTTGCCATTGCTGAAGAAGCTGCCAAGTATGCTTCTGAAACCACTGAGAAAGCGACTGAGTTGAGCAAGCAAGCCATGAATGACAACATGGAAAAAGCTTCTGCTGCGGTTGAGCAAGCGATGACCAAAGCAACTGCAATGGCTCAGGAAGCTGTTGTTGCAACTAAAGATGCAGCTGAGAAAGCTGTTGCCGCTACCAAAGAAGCTGCTGACAAAGCTGCTGAAATGGGCAAAGGCGTAGCTGAGCAAGCTGTTGCTGCCAGCAAGAAAGCAGCTAAAGAAGTTAAAGCTGCGTAAAAGGTTTTTTCAGCAGCCGGGTGCCTTCCTCTCCTCCTCCTCCTCGGTGTCTGGTTGCTGACATTCTTCCTGATTGCCCGCCTTGTGCGGGCAATTTGCTTTGGGGGAGGGCAGTGATGAACGGTTTATGAATTTTTTGTTGCAATGCATCAATGATGTTGACAGGGGTATCCGAATCCGATATTGTGCACTGCATCAAATGCTGCAAAGCAGCATGAAATAGAAAACTGACATTACCGCTACTACCACAACCTTTCTAGGAGAAGATGCTATGCAAAACGCAATGATGGATCTGCTGAAACAACTGAATGACAGCGCAATGAACTCTGCCAAGCGTGTTGGCGAGTTGAACATGAAAACATTTGAAACATTGACTGCCAAGCAAACTGCCCTGTTGAGCACTTGCTTCGAAACTGGTAGCAAGAATGTTGATGCACTGACTAAGGCAAAAGACCCACAAGAAGCTTTCGCACTGCAACAAGAAGCCCTGAAAGCATGTGGTGAAAAATGGCTGGCGAATGTACGTGAAGCGGCTGACCTGTTGACTGCTACTCGTGACGAGTTGGTTGCCATCGCTGAAGAAGCTGCCAAGTATGCTTCTGAAACCACTGAGAAAGCGACTGCCCTGAACAAGCAAACGCTGAACGAAAACATGGAAAAGGCTTCTGCTGCGGTTGAGAAAGCCATGGCTAAAGCCACTGAAATGGCTCAAGAAGCTGTTGTTGCTACCAAAGACGCAGCTGACAAAGCTGTTGCTGCTACCAAAGAAGCCGCTGACAAAGCTGCTGAAATGGGCAAAGGCGTAGCTGAGCAAGCCGTTGCTGCCAGCAAGAAAGCAGCTAAAGAAGTGAAAGCTGCTGCTTAATTGAAGTTTACTTCAGCAGCCAGGTACTATCCTCCTCTCCTCCTCGGTATCTGGCTGCTGACATTCTTCCAAATTGCCCGCCTTGTGCGGGCAATTTCTTTTCCATTCCAGCCAAAACCCTAAGCCAAGCCTGAATCCAGTCTCCTGTCGGATTGTTGCAAGCAGCGCCTTATCCGGCGTTATTCGCGTTTGCCGCCCGGTGTAATGCTTTTCAGCATATCCTGCTGCATCTTGTTCCATGCCTGCAAGTTCTGCTCACTCAGCTTTAACCAGTTATCGAGCGGTGTACCTGCCAATGCTTTATGCATTTGCTCCGTGATGGCATGTTGGTGGCTATTAAACATCTGCATGCTTTGCTCAAGGAACGAGGTGAAGCCTTGCTGGGTGGTTACGCCATAGTTACGGATAAACTGTGAAAGGATGTCACTGCTGAACAGGGGTTTGCCGCCAGATTCCTGTTCCATGATGATTTGTAGCAAAATACTGCGGGTGATGTCTTCGCCGGTCTGGCGATCCATCACTTGGAAGGGGGTTTCACTCATAACCAGCTCGCGCACATCAGAAAGTGTGATGTAGCAACTTTGATGGGTATCATAAAGACGGCGGTTCGGGTATTTTTTAATAATACGTATATCGGACATAAAATTTTCTTACCAAAATATCGTGGTGTGTCAATGCGGTTTGCACCTAATCGGTGCGGGGTATTGTATAGGCTATTGTTTTATCGTGCATACTGCTGACGCAGAATAATCAGCGGATTATAGTAAATTTTTTATTGTTGGGAGGGTGGCGCAATAAAGCAAGCTTGCGCCACCCTCAGCACGTTTAGGCAATGGCCTGTTAGTGCATGAACTGACCGCCATTCGCAGAGAAATTCGCACCTGTGACGAATGCCGCATCTTCGGAAGCCAGGAATGCAGCCATGGCTGCAATTTCTTCTGGTTTGCCCAGACGCTTCATTGGGATTTGGTCGATGATCATGTTGCGGATGTCTTCGCGGATAGCCATAACCATTTCAGTGCCGATATAGCCTGGGGAAATGGTGTTGACTGTTACGCCTTTGCGGACAACTTCCTGAGCCAGAGCCATAGTGAAACCGTGTACGCCAGCTTTGGCTGCGCTGTAGTTGGTTTGACCTGATTGACCTTTTTGACCGTTGACAGAAGAGATGTTGACGATACGACCAAAACCACGCTCCGTCATGCCATCAACAAACTGGTGGCAGACGTTGAACAGGCTGTCCAGGTTGGTGGACATAACAGCACGCCATTGGTCTGGAGTCATGCGGGTGAATTTCGCATCACGGGTAATGCCTGCGTTGTTGACGATGACATCAACCTGACCGTGGTCAGCGAGGATCTGTGCTTTCATGGCAGCACAGGAGTCATAATCAGCGACATTGCAAGGGTAGAGGTCAACGTCAAAGTCTTGTGCTTCAGCCCATGCTTTGGCTTTCTCTTCGGGTTCAAAATAGGTGGTGATGACCTTGAAGCCATCAGCAGCCAGACGTTTGCAAACCGCAGTACCAATACCACCAGTACCACCAGTTACTAATGCAATTTTGCTCATGTCCCAATCCTCCATTGGATGAAATAAGAAATTCAACAACCTAGGGCGAGCCGGGAGGGTTTCCGAAGGTTGTGTGTCGATGTAGGCAACGTTCAAGCCCGCTATGTGCTTGTTGCGCCGCACAAAGTAGCATGATATGGTTGAGTTGCACAACACTTTTATCTGTGGTTTGGAGGAGGCCGGGATGAGTTCTACAGGATGGTCGGATGAGGCGATGAAAGCTTGGCAAGATGCTCAGCAGCGTTACTGGGCTGGCTTGGCAGGCTCATCCCAATCAGATACGACAGGCTCCCCCCCACCCGATCCCTTGTCTGCGCCCGCTTGGGTACAAGGGCTGGGTCAGTGGTGGTCTGACATGACCCCGGACGCACCCCCACAAATCCACGATGTCCTTAGCCGTGTGCTCGATATGGGCAAAGTCTATCTGGGCTTGGCTGAGCAAGTTTACGGCAATACCCACGCCAATCCCAGCCAACCTAATCTGGAAGCGTGGATGCGCTCCCTTGAAAGCAGTTTTTCCGATTGGCAGGCCAAACGCGGACAAGCCCAAACCGCCAGCCCCTTGGGGTTTGGCAATGCGTTGTTTGATGGCTGGCAGCAAGTGGTTGGTCGTATGCAAGGTATGGATGCCTTCAAGGATGTCGGCACCGGTGGCTTGCACTTGCCTAATACCGGTCTCTGGCAAGAGCATTTGCAGAAGGCGTTGGGCACACCCACTTTCGGCTTTACCCGTGAGTCGCAAGACCGCCTGAAAGGGCTGGCGAAGCTGGCATTGGCGTATCAACAAGCACTGGATGCCTATTCCGAGGCGTTTGCCAAGCAAGGGGCAGGGGCGGTGCAGTCCTTGCGTGTCCGTGTCCAGCAATTGGCGGCGGATGGCAAGGCGATTACGTCCTTGCGGGCGCTTTATGATTTATGGGTTGATGTCAGTGAAGAAGCGTATGGGCGCTTTGCCATCAGCGATGAGTACCAGGTGGTTTATGGCGATCTGGTCAATTCATTCCTTGCCTTGAAGCAGGGCAGTAGCCAGCACCTGGACAAGGAGTTGAAAGCAGCAGGTTTGCCGGTGAAGGCTGACTTGCATGCGGCCTATAAGGGTTTGCATGAACTGCGCCAGGAAAACCACACCTTGCGTAGCCAGCTCAAGGCAATGGAAAACCGTCTCGCCCAACTGGAAAGCCGCTTGCTTGTCCAACCTGCATCCAGGGAGGATTTCGTATGATCCCGTTTAATATGCGCCCTGAAGCCATTGCCAATGAGGTTAATGATTTCCGGGAAAAGTTGTCGGCTGGGTTGGCGAATATGTTGGAAATGGGGGAAGCCCCGACGGGTGTCACCCCGCATGAGGTGGTTTATCAGGAAGACCGCCTCAAACTGCTGCATTATCGCGGTGATGAATCGATCGAGCGTAACCCTACGCCGTTGCTGGTGGTGTACGCCTTGGTCAACCGTCCTTATATGACGGATTTGCAGGAAAACCGCTCCACCATCAAAGGATTGCTGGATGCAGCCCAGGATGTTTATCTGATTGACTGGGGCTATCCCGATGCATCAGATCAGTACCTGACGATGGATGATTACCTGAATGGGTATCTGGATCGCTGTATTGGTCATATTTGCGCGGCGCATGGTGTCGGGCAAGTCAACCTGCTGGGCATTTGCCAGGGCGGGGCGTTTAGCCTGTGTTATTCCGCTTTGCACCCGGAGCGGGTGAAGAACCTGGTGACGATGGTGACACCCGTCGATTTCCAGACCCTTGATAACATGCTGAGCCGCTGGATACAGAATGTGGATGTTGACCTGATGGTCGATACACTCGGCAATATTCCCGGTGAAATGCTCAACTGGACATTCCTTAACCTCAAGCCTTATCAGTTGATGGGGCAAAAGTATTTGGGGCTGGTGGACATCATGGGCGATAAGGAAGTCTTGAAAAACTTTATGCGCATGGAAAAGTGGATTTTCGACAGTCCTGATCAGGCGGGCGAAACGTTCCGCCAGTTCATGAAGGATTTTTTCCAGCAGAACAAGTTGATCAAGGGCGAGGTCGAGATTGGTGGGCAGCGTGTGGATCTTGGCAAGATCACCATGCCTGTGCTGAATGTCTATGCGGATCAGGATCATCTGGTTCCGCCGGATGCCTCGCGTGCCTTGGCGAAGTATGTTGGGTCAGGGGATTATTCCGAGATCTCGTTTAATGGTGGGCATATCGGTATTTATGTCAGTGGCAAGGCACAAAAGACCATTCCTCCCGCCATCGGCGCATGGTTGAACGAGCGTGCCTGATGGCTTGTTTTGCTAGTCTGTGTTTGCGGGTTGCTTTTGCCAAACAAATGTGGGTTGTAAATTTTAATTTTATGCTTGACGGCTTCAAATCTCATCGGTATAGTTCGCGTTCTTGAAATGCTGAGCAGCAAGGCTCAGATCAGTCGGGGTATAGCGCAGCCTGGTAGCGCGTCTGTTTTGGGTACAGAATGTCGGGAGTTCGAATCTCTCTACCCCGACCACTTTTTTCAAGTGGTCTATACTCAAATGTCTTCAGTCTGCGCCCGTAGCTCAGCTGGATAGAGCAACGGCCTTCTAAGCCGTGGGTCGCAGGTTCGAGTCCTGCCGGGCGCGCCATCGATGTCCCGACAGACCTCAAATAATTTCCAGAACGTTTTCCTGTGGTGGTTGTAGCTCAGTTGGTAGAGCCCCGGATTGTGATTCCGGTTGTCGTGGGTTCGAGCCCCATCATCCACCCCAAATCCTCTGCATTTTGGTTATACAAGTTCCGAATTGGTGTGTATAATCGCCCCCTTTCCGGTATTGTGGGTTTGTTTTTGCCCGTAATTCCGACGAGATGCGCGAAAGTGGCGAAATTGGTAGACGCGCTGGATTTAGGTTCCAGTGCCGCAAGGCGTGAGAGTTCGAGTCTCTCCTTTCGCACCATGTTCAAGGTTCAAGTATATTCATGATAACCCCTCCATTGGCTGATGGAACAGGGGAGAAGAGGTATGGCATGCAAGTTTCAGTAGAGGCAACAGGAAGCATTAAGCGCAAAATGACCGTGGCAGTCCCTGCCGAGCGCGTTGACCAAGCTGTTGAAAACCGTCTCAAGTCCATGGTGAAACGTGTCCGTATTGATGGTTTCCGTCCGGGCAAAGTTCCATTCACTGTCGTCAAATCCCGTTATGGTGAGTCAGTCCGTCAGGAAGTGGTCGGTGATGTGTTGGAGCAAAGTTTCCGTGATGCATCCGTCCAGCAGAACCTGCGTGTCGTTGGTTTGCCCCAGATTGAAATGCAGAGCATGGCAACGGGTCAGCCTTTGGCTTATGTTGCCACCTTCGATATTTATCCTGAGTTTGAAATCGCTGATGTCGCCTCCCTGGAGTTGACCCGTCCGGTTGCTGAAGTCGGTGAAGCTGATATTGACCGCATGCTGGAAGTTATCCGTAAGCAGCAGCGTGAGTGGAAAGATACAAGCCGTGCAGCCCAAGAGGGTGACATGGTACGTATTGATTTCGAAGGAACCCTCAACAGTGAGGCGTTTGCCGGTGGCACAGCACAGGACTATCCGATTGAGCTGGGTGCAGGCCGCATGCTGAAAGACTTCGAAGCTGCCCTGATCGGCATGTCTGCGGGTGAAGAAAAGGTCGCTGATGTTGCCTTCCCGGAAGATTACCAGGCTGAAAACCTCAAAGGGCAAACCGCCCAATTTAAACTGACCATGCGTTCTGTCCAGGAAGCGGTTCTGCCTGAGCTGGATGAGGACTTCATCAAGCTGTTCGGCGTTGAGGATGGCAGCATGGAGTCTTTCCGTGTGGAAGTGAAAAAGAACATGACCCGCGAGTTGGGCAATGCGCTCAAGTCCCAGGTGAAGCAACAGGTCATGGATGGTTTGTCCAAGCTGCATGAAATTGAAGTGCCAGCCGCTCTGGTGCAGGATGAAATCCAACACGTTCGTGAAGAGTTTTCGCAAAGTACCGGCACTCCAGCGGATAATATCCCTGATGATCTGTTCCGCCCACAGGCAACTCGCCGTGTGAAGCTGGGGCTGATCGTGGGTGAGGTGATCCGCCAAAAAGGTTTGCAGCGTGACCCAGCCCGTGTTGATGCAATGCTGGAGACGCTGGCTGCCTCTTATGAAGATCCTGCCGAGCTGATCAAGTACTACCGCAGCGACCGTCAAGCCATGCAGACAGTGGAAGCTGCTGTGATGGAAGACATGATTGTTGAGTGGGTAATTGGTCAGGCCAAGGTGACTGATGAGCCCCGCGACTTTGACAGCGTAATGAACCGTAATCCCAATCAGGCGCAGGCAGCCGCCTGATAAATAAAAATATAGGTGGTAATGATGTCAAACCGGAATGGTATGGGTGCAATGGATACTAGGGCTTTGAACCTGGTTCCCATGGTCATCGAACAGTCATCGCGCGGTGAGCGTGCGTATGACATTTACTCGCGCCTGCTGAAGGAGCGGGTCATTTTCTGTGTGGGGCCGGTTGAGGACTACATGGCGAATGTGATTGTTGCGCAGTTGCTGTTCCTGGAGTCAGAAAATCCTGAAAAGGACATCCATCTTTATATTAATTCGCCCGGTGGGGTCGTGACAGCCGGGATGGCCATTTACGATACCATGCAGTTCATCAAGCCTGATGTCAGTACCTTGTGTATCGGTCAGGCCGCCAGCATGGGTGCTGTATTGTTGGCAGGGGGTGCAGCGGGCAAGCGTGCGTGCTTGTCACATTCGCGTGTCATGATCCACCAGCCTTTGGGTGGGTTCCAGGGGCAGGCTTCGGATATTGAAATCCATGCCCGCGAAATCCTGAAAATCCGTGAAGAGCTGAATGGTGTGCTTGCCCACCATACGGGGCAGTCGATGGAGCGTATCAGTCAGGATACTGACCGTGATAACTTCATGACCGCTACCCAGGCGAAGGATTACGGCTTAATTGATACGATCCTGACCCGTCGTGGTGCGTAGTAAGCCTTTTTGCGACATTTAGTCGACAATACCCTGAAAAACAGCCCGCTTTTGCGGGCTGTTTTTGTTTTAATCACCCCATCAATCGCAGTATTCTTGTTATTCGTGTGCAGACTCATGGATAATGGGGCTTGAATTTATAGTTTGTGGCATCACATAGTACAGTTAGCTGTTATACGCAGTTCGTTCAGCGGGTTTGTCAGCGGTTCTGGCACAGGTAGAGGTTTTGAATGAGTAGAGACAAAAAGGGTAGTCAAGACAACGGAAAGTTACTGTATTGTTCCTTTTGTGGAAAAAGTCAGCATGAGGTGCGCAAGCTGATTGCCGGGCCTTCCGTGTTTATCTGTGACGAATGCGTTGATTTGTGTAATGACATTATCCAGGAAGAGATGCACTCCAGCCAGGGCGAGGTCGATGATAAAACCTCCTTGCCGACTCCGCGTGAGATCAGCCAGAACCTGGATGAGTATGTGATTGGACAGGAGCTGGCAAAGAAGGTTTTGTCGGTTGCCGTTTATAATCATTACAAGCGCATGTTCAAAAAATCATCCGGCAAGGATGATGTGGAGTTGGCAAAAAGCAATATTCTGCTGATTGGCCCGACCGGTAGTGGTAAGACCTTGTTGGCGGAAACCCTTGCCCGCCTGCTGAATGTGCCATTCACGATTGCAGATGCCACCACCCTGACCGAAGCTGGTTATGTGGGTGAGGATGTGGAAAATATCATCCAGAAGTTGCTGCAAAAATGTGATTACGATGTCGAAAAAGCGCAAACCGGCATTGTTTATATCGACGAAATCGACAAGATTTCCCGCAAATCAGACAACCCATCCATCACCCGTGATGTTTCTGGGGAGGGTGTGCAGCAGGCATTGCTCAAGTTGATTGAAGGGACAATTGCCTCTGTACCACCACAAGGTGGGCGCAAGCATCCCCAGCAAGAGTTCCTGCAAGTCGATACCAAGAATATCCTGTTTATCTGCGGCGGTGCGTTCGCCGGGATGGACAAGGTGATCCGTGACCGTACTGAAAAAGGCAGCATCGGCTTTTCTGCTGCGGTTAAGACACCCGATAGCAGCCGCAGTTTCGGTGATGTGATCCGTGATATTGAGGCTGAGGATTTGGTGCGTTATGGCCTGATTCCTGAGTTTGTCGGGCGTTTGCCGGTGGTCGCAACCCTTGAGGAGCTGGATGTGGCTGCCTTGGTGCGCATCCTTACCGAGCCACGCAATGCGTTGACCAAGCAATATGGCAAGCTGTTTGAAATGGAAGGGACAGAGCTGGTGTTCCGTGATGATGCCTTGCAGTTGATTGCCCGCAAGGCGATGGAACGCAAGACTGGGGCGCGTGGCTTGCGCACCATTATGGAAAAAATCCTGCTGGATACCATGTATGACCTGCCGTCTGAGCAATCAGTCAGCAAGGTCGTCGTGGATGAGTCTGTGGTCAAAGGTGAGGCAACACCTTATCTGATCTATGAAAATACTGAGCCGAAAGTGGCTGTTGCTGCGGGTGAGTAAGTAAGCTCTGCATGCGCCCTGCGGATGTGGGGCGCATGTCTGTGTCCTGCCGTCATTGGCAGCGTATCTCCGGTTGTGCACGGTTAAGTGTGCATAAGCTTCATGGGGTAAGAGAGGTGCTAAGTGTCTGACAATAATAGTGAAACGGACGTTTTTATCGTCCCGGTGCTGCCCTTGCGTGATGTTGTTGTTTATCCGCACATGGTTATCCCTTTGTTTGTGGGTCGGCAGCGGTCGATACAAGCATTGGATGCAGCGATGTCTTCGGATAAGCAGGTTTTGCTGGTTGCCCAGAAAAGTGCTGAGGTGGATGACCCTGACCTGACCGATGTCCATACGATGGGAACCCTGGCAACCATCCTGCAATTGCTGAAGCTTCCCGATGGCACGTTGAAAGTGCTGGTTGAGGGCTTGGAGCGGGCAGAAATGGTGGCGATTGATGATGAAAGCCCCTATTTTTCCGCAGAAATCGAGATGCGCCCGTCTGTCCTGAATCTGGATGAGCGCAAGGCTGAGGTGATGGGGCGTTCCCTCATCAACCTGTTTGAGCAATACGTCAAGCTGAACAAGAAAGTTCCACCGGAAATCCTCTCCTCGCTGGCAAGCATTGATGACCCGATACGGTTGGCTGATACCATTGCGGCTCATTTGGGCTTGAAGATTGCCCAGAAGCAAACCATTCTGGAGATGCTTGATGTTGAGGAGCGCATCCAGAGTCTGATTGAGCTGGTTGAGAACGAGCTGGACTTATTGCAGGTAGAGAAAAAAATCCGTGGGCGTGTCAAGCAGCAGATGGAGCGCAGCCAGCGGGAGTATTACCTCAACGAGCAGATCAAGGCCATCCAGAAAGAGCTGGGGGATATGGATGAAAGCCCCAGCGAAGTCGAGGAGCTGGCACGCAAGATCAATAAGGCAGGCATGCCCAAGGAAGCGCGTGACAAAGCGACGGCTGAACTGAACAAGTTGAAGATGATGTCACCGATGTCGGCAGAGGCGACGGTGGTGCGCAATTATATTGACTGGATGGTTGGTTTGCCCTGGAAGAAAAAATCCAAGGTTCTGTCTGATCTGGCAGAGGCAGAAAAAATCCTCAATGAAGACCATTATGGTCTGGAAGAAGTGAAGGAGCGCATTCTTGAGTTCCTCGCTGTGCAGCAGCGGGTGAAAAAGATCAAGGGGCCTATTCTGTGTTTGGTGGGGCCGCCAGGGGTGGGCAAGACTTCCTTGGGGCAATCGATTGCCCGCGCAACCGGGCGCAAATTTACCCGGATGGCTTTGGGTGGGGTGCGGGATGAGGCGGAAATCCGTGGGCATCGCCGTACTTATATTGGCTCATTGCCTGGCAAGATTATCCAGAACCTGTCTCGGGTCGGGACACGTAACCCGTTGTTCCTGCTGGATGAGATTGACAAAATGGCTACTGATTTCCGGGGTGATCCCGCTTCCGCTTTGCTGGAGGTGCTTGACCCGGAGCAGAACCATACCTTTGCCGACCATTATCTGGAGGTCGATTTTGACCTGTCGGATGTGATGTTCGTGGCGACTTCCAACAGCATGCGTATCCCAGGCCCTTTGCTGGATCGTATGGAGGTGATCCGCATCCCCGGTTATACCGAGGATGAGAAGCTGAATATTGCCCGCAATTACCTGATCCCGAAGCAGATCAAGGCCAATGGTTTGCAGGATGGGGAATTGGGGATTGGCGATGCGGCGGTGATGGACATTATCCGCCATTACACTCGTGAGGCCGGGGTTCGGGGGCTGGATCGGGAGATCTCCAAGCTCTGCCGGAAGGCGGTCAAGCAGCACTTGTTGAACAAGAAAGCCAAGTCCACCGTGACACCCCGCAATATTGAAAAGTATTTGGGGGTACGCCGTTTCGATTATGGGCGCAGTGGCAAGGAAAACCAGATTGGTCAGGTGACAGGTTTGGCATGGACTTCAGTTGGTGGCGATTTGCTTACCATTGAAAGTGCTTTGCTGCCCGGTTCTGGTGCGATCAAGAGCACGGGTCGGCTGGGTGAGGTCATGAAAGAGTCCATTTATGCAGCCGAGACAGTGGTTAAAAGCCGTGCCCATAATCTGGGTATCTCCCGTAGTTTCCTGCGCAAGCATAATGTGCATATTCACGTGCCGGAAGGGGCAACCCCGAAAGATGGCCCAAGTGCGGGCATTGGCATGGTGACGGCTATTGTGTCAGCTATGAGCGGGATCCCTGTGCGGGCTGATGTCGCCATGACCGGGGAAATAACCTTGCGTGGCGAGGTGTTGCCGATTGGCGGTTTGAAGGAAAAGCTATTGGCTGCCCATCGGGGCGGGATTCGCCTTGTCCTGATACCCAAGGACAATGAGAAGGATTTGGCAGAAGTGCCTGATACGGTGAAAAGGGGTTTGGAAATTCGTCCAGTCAAATGGATTGATGAGGTATTGGCATTGGCTTTGGAGCGTATGCCTGACCCACTACCGGAAGCGCCGGAAGATGAGGAAGGTGAGTCTGCTGCCCCACCAGCCCCGTCTTTGGTGGATGAGGAGATGGAGAATACCCGCCCACACTGAGAAACCATAAGTAAAACGGGGTGTTGCTGTTTCATTTAGTTGACACCTTTTGAAGGTGACTGGTATAACAGTGGTGCATATTCACACTAGTCGTTTTTTTGCTACAAGACGGTGAGTGGGGTGTTTTCGGTTTCCCTGTAATAACGAATTCAAAGGACTCTTTTCATGAACAAAACTGAATTGATCGATGCAGTATCCGCCAAGTCAGGTTTGACCAAAGCGGACTCCGACCGTGCGTTTAAGGCTATGGTGGAGGCTGTCACCGAAGCTTTGGCAAAAGGCGACCAGGTTTCCCTGATTGGTTTTGGTACTTTCTTGGTGCGTGAGCGTCAGGCACGTTCTGGTCGCAATCCGCGTACAGGGGATGCAATTGAAATTGCTGCTGCAAAAATTCCTGCATTTAAAGCTGGTAAAGCTTTAAAAGATGCAGTACAATAGCGGCCTTCGAACAACGGGTGATTAGCTCAGTTGGTAGAGCGTCGCCCTTACAAGGCGAATGTCGGGGGTTCAAGTCCCTCATCACCCACCATTGTTTGAAAAGCGTTACATCGCGGAGTGGTAGTTCAGTTGGTTAGAATACCGGCCTGTCACGCCGGGGGTCGCG
>CAXYXW010000010.1:0-129364 GCA_964293005.1 uncultured Thiothrix sp. | reverse complement strand
AGCGGCGCGTGCCTGAAAACCTTCGACCAGCATCAGGACAAGGTGACTTCAGTGACGTTCAGCCCGGATGGCGGGAAGTTAGCCTCCGGCTCTTGGGACAATACCGTGAAACTGTGGGATATGGCGGGCGGCGCGTGCCTGAAAACCTTCGACCAGCATACGAGTCTTGTCATGTCAGTGACGTTCAGCCCGGATGGGGGGACACTGGCATCCGGTTCTTGGGACGCAACCGTGAAAGTGTGGGATGTGGCGAGCGGCGCGTGCCTGAAAACCTTCGGGCAGCATCGGGGCAGTGTGAGTTCAGTGACGTTCAGCCCGGATGGCGGGAAGCTAGCCTCCGGCTCGGAAGCCTCCGTGAAAGTGTGGGATGTGGCGAGCGGCGCGTGCCTGCAAACCTTCCATCAGCATGGCCGCGTGACTTCAGTGGCATTCAGCCCGGATGGCGGGCAGCTAGCCTCCGGCTCGTATGACAAGACCGTGAAACTGTGGGATGTGGCGAGCGGTGCGTGCCTGAACACCTTCGACCAGCATACGAATTTTGTCATGTCAGTAACGTTCAGCCCGGATGGTGGGAAGTTAGCCTCCGGCTCTTGGGACAAGACCGTGAAAGTGTGGGATGTGGCGAGCGGCGTGTGCCTGCAAACCTTCGACCAGCATCAGGATAATGTGACTTCAGTGGCATTCAGCCCGGATGGCGGGAAGCTAGCCTCCGGCTCTTCAGACAAGACCGTGAAACTGTGGGATGTGGCGAGCGGCGCGTGCCTGAAAACCTTCGGGCAGCATCGGGGCAGTGTGAGTTCAGTGACGTTCAGCCCGGATGGCGGGAGGCTGGCATCCAGTGCTTGGGACACAATCGTGAAAGTGTGGGATGTGGCGAGCGGCGCGTGCCTGAAAACTTTCGACCACTCCGTGGTGAGTTCAGTGACGTTCAGCCCGGATGGGGGCAAGCTGGCTTCCAGCTCGTATGACAAGACCGTGAAACTGTGGGATGTGGCGAGCGGTGAGTGTTTGCAAACCTATTACCACTTGCCAAACGGCAATGCCACCACGCTGGACGGACAAACCGGGCGGATTATTTATGGTTCGGCAGAGGCGTGGCGCTGGTTGCGTTACCGCGAGGTGTTGGCTTCGGGTGAGGCCATCCTGCACCCTGCCGAGATTTTTGGTGCATTGCCAGGATCAGAATAGGCAGACCTATTCCCCATGACAGGTAATGACCGGATTGCCTACGGATACTCCACCGCAAAGCTGACTTGGCTGCTGGCTTTGGGAGCCAAACCCGCCCCGTAGACCCAGCGGATGTGGGTATAGTCATGTGCGGTTGCCATCCGCTTGTTACCGCCACTTTCAGTGACCAGCAGGTTTTCGGGTTTGTCCCAGGTGATGCCGCCATCAATCGAGAAGGTGATCTCGCAATTCAGCCCGGTGGCGGAGTTGGGCAGGTAGACCGCATCCAATGGGATGGGGTTTACAATATCAATCACATCGGCATTATCCTGGGTATTGTTGGTGAACGATGTGGTATAGACCACTTGTGTGCCTTGTGGTGTTTCAGTCTGGGTAATGGTCAAATCATCCTGTGCCGGGGTCTGGGCTGCGCTGAGCAGGAGTTCTGGATGGCTGCCGGTGGGCGGTGACAGCGGCGCAAAACCTGCCAATGCACTGGCAGGGGCGGTCAAATACATGCTGGCAGATAATGCTGCCGATAGCAGCAATGATGGGCAGGATGGTTTCATTGGATAGCTAGCCTTTTGTTTTTGATATTATTCCCAGCATTTTATACCCATCCCGGTTGCCGTCAACTGGCGGTTAATGGCGGGCTAAGAAAACAGCCAATTTTTTGTTGGAGCTTACAGCATGCACACATTCTGGCGTATGGCTCGCTATCTCTGGGTTAGCCCCGTCACCTTATTGTTCCTGCCCTTGGCGTTGCTGGCACGCTGGAGCGGTGGTGGTTATGCCCTGCACAGTGGTGTGCTGGAAATCTGGGGTGGGGTGGTGGGGCGCAGGCTTGACCGGGGCTTGCCACTATTTGGTGGCATTGCCGCCATTACCTTGGGGCATGTGGTGTTGGGCATTTCTGCCCACTACCTTGATGCCACCCGCCTGCATGAGCGGGCACATGTTGCCCAGTTTGAGCGCTGGGGCTTTTTGTTCCCCCTTGTCTATTTTATGGCGGGTTGTTGGGCTTGGTGGTGTGGCAGGCGTTTTTACTGGGATAACCCGTTTGAGGTGGAAGCACGGCGGGCAGAGGGTAAGGCTTGAGCGGAGCCTGATTTGGCAGGCAAATTTTTATTGATTGACTGTTCAATTAATCGGGTCGTGCTTGTATAGTGTTTTCATCCTTACCACCACAGGACACAACAACATGGCAATGAGTGACATCGAGATAGCACGGGCAGCACATCCTGCTCCCATCCAGGACATTGGCGCGAAACTGGGCATTCCGTGGGCTTCCATGATCCCGTTTGGGCATACCAAGGCCAAGATTGACCTGGCTTATATCAACAGCCTGCAAGACCGTCCGAATGGCAAACTGGTGTTGGTGACAGCCATCAGCCCGACTCCAGCCGGGGAAGGTAAGACTACCACCACGGTTGGCTTGGGTGATGGTTTGAACCGGATTGGTAAAAAGGCGGTGATCTGCCTGCGTGAACCGAGCCTCGGCCCCTGTTTTGGCATGAAGGGTGGTGCAGCCGGGGGTGGGTATGCCCAGGTTATCCCAATGGAGGACATCAACCTGCATTTCACCGGCGATTTTCACGCCATTACCTCGGCACATAACCTGCTGTCGGCGCTGATTGACAACCATATCTACTGGGGTAATGAGCTGCAACTCGACCCACGCCGCATCACCTGGAAGCGGGTGATGGACATGAACGACCGTGCCTTGCGCAATATTGTCAGCTCCTTGGGCGGCTCTGCCAATGGCTACCCGCGTGAGGACGGTTTTGATATTACCGTGGCTTCGGAAGTAATGGCGATCCTCTGCCTTGCCACCAGCCTTGATGATCTGCGCCACCGTTTGGGCAATATCATCATTGGTGAGAACCGCCAGCGCCAGCCAGTACGCGCCCGCGATCTGCAAGCCGATGGCGCAATGACCGCCTTGTTGAAAGATGCACTGCAACCCAATCTGGTACAAACCCTGGAAAATAATCCGGCCTTTATCCACGGTGGCCCCTTTGCCAATATTGCCCACGGCTGCAATTCGGTGATGGCAACCAGCACGGCGCTCAAGCTGGCAGATTATGTGGTGACAGAGGCAGGGTTCGGCGCTGATTTGGGTGCTGAAAAGTTTTTTGACATCAAATGCCGCAAAGCCAAGCTATCGCCTGCGGCGGCGGTGATTGTTGCCACCGTGCGGGCATTGAAGATGAATGGCGGTGTCGCCTTCGCGGAGGTTGGCATCGAGAATGTCGAGGCTGTGCAAAAAGGTTGTGCCAATCTTGCCCGCCATATCCGCAATGTGAAAGGCTTTGGTGTGCCGGTCGTGGTGGCAGTCAACCGCTTCACTTCGGATACCGCCCAGGAGCTGGCGGCAATTGGCGAGGCTGCGGCGGCCTACGGTGTGGAGGCAGTCATATGCACCCACTGGGCGGATGGCAGTGCCGGGACAGAGGAGCTGGCCCGCAAGGTGGTCGCCTTGGTCGAAAGTGGTACTAGCCAGTTTGCACCATTGTATGATGATAGTCTTCCCCTGTGGCAAAAGGTGCGTACCATTGCCACGCAGTTGTATGGGGCGGATGACATTATTGCGGACAAGAAGGTGCGTGACCAGTTTGCCAAGTTTGAGGCGGGTGGTTTTGGTCATTTGCCGGTTTGCATTGCCAAAACCCAGTATAGTTTTTCCACTGACCCGCAATTGCGCGGTGCACCCCGTGGGCATGTGGTGGGTATCCGCGAGATCCGTTTGGCAGCGGGGGCTGAGTTTGTGGTGGTGGTGTGTGGCGACATCATGACCATGCCCGGTTTGCCGCGTGTTCCCGCAGCCAACCAGATTGGTGTTAATATGGCAGGACAAATAGAAGGCTTGTTCTAAGGCCTGTTACAGCCATTTATGACCACCAAACGGAGTTTGAATATGAAAGTAACCATCGTGGGCGCGGGTAACGTTGGCGCAACGTGTGCGCGGGCGCTTGCCAGCCGGGAAATCGCCACCGAGCTGGTAATGATCGACATTAAACCGGGGGTTGCCGAAGGTAAGGCTCTGGATATGTGGCAGACCTCGCCGGTGCAGCTATACGACACGCAGATTCACGGTTATACCAATGATTATGCCCGCACAGCAGGGTCGGAAGTGGTAGTGATCACCTCGGGTTTGCCGCGCAAGCCAGGCATGAGCCGGGATGACCTGATCAATACCAATGCTGCGATTGTGCAGGAAGTGACCCGGCAGGTTATTGCCTATTCACCGGATGCCAAGATTATCGTGGTTTCCAACCCGCTCGACGTGATGACTTATGCTGCTTATCTGGCGGCACACAAGCCGTCCAATCAGGTGTTTGGCATGGCGGGTGTGCTGGATACGGCGCGTTTCAAGTCGTTTATTGCGGATGAGCTGGACATTTCGCCCAAGGAAATTTCTGCCATCCTCATGGGTGGGCATGGTGACACGATGGTTCCATTGCCACGTTACACCACGGTAGCAGGTATCCCCCTGACCGAACTGATGCCCGCTGACCGGATTGAGGCGATGGTGCAACGCACCGTGCAGGGTGGTGCGGAGCTGGTCAACCTGATGGGGACTTCCGCCTGGTATGCCCCCGGTGCATCGGCAGCGTATATGGTCGAAACCATCCTGCGTGGTAAGCGCCGTATTGTCCCGACCAGTGCATGGCTGGAAGGGCAGTATGGGCTGGAAGGGATCTATTTTGGTGTGCCGGTCATCCTTGGCAAGGATGGGGTGGAAAAGATCATTGAGCTGGATTTGAATGAGGCTGAAATGGAGCTGGTGCATAAATCTGCGGCGGCTGTCCGGGAAACCATGCAGGTGCTTGACCGTTTGCTTGGGCATTGATGCGGGCATTGGCATGGACTAGATGGGAAGAAGGGGTTGCCTGCCCTAGCTGCGGGCAACCCTGCTGTTATTTTTATGATTAACGCAAGCGCAGTTTCTGCCCGACTTCCAGGTGGTAAGGGGCTTGCAGCTTGTTGATACGGATAATTTCTTTGGCATGCACACCAGTCTGGCGCATGACTTCATAGACGGTATGACCCGGTTGGACGCGGAAGCTCTTGCGGCTGCCTGTCCGCCGGTAGCTGCGCTCATGGGATAGGGTCTGGGATGAAACGGTTTGGCTTGCCCGTGCAGGCCGCTGTTTTTCCGAGACGATCCGGTTTTTACGCTTACTGGAGCTAGCAGCAGTTTGCCCATCATCTGCTACTTCTTTTTCCAGATAAGTCCGTTGGTATGTACCACCTGCGAACTTGCCGTAGGCATGCATCACTTTGCGGACATATTCCTTGTTGTAGATACGCCCACCCGGACGGATATTACCTTCACCGGCATTGTACGCAGCCACAGCCCGGCGGGTATCGCCACTGTAGCGCCGTAACAGGTAGCTCAGGTAGCGGGTTCCACCGTGGATGTTTTGCCAGGAGTTATAACCGCTCCTGACGCTGAAACGCCGTGCAGTAGCAGGCATGAGTTGCATAAGTCCCTTTTCACCGGATGTGCCGCGTGCACGGCTACGGAAACAGCTTTCAACGGTAATCACTGCTTTGACCAGATCCTCATGTACCCCATATTTGCGGGAAGCACTACGGATTGGGGGTGAATAGGGGTCGGCTTTTTTTTCCAAGGTTGACTTGCTCAACACCTGACAACCTGCTGCGTTGGCAGGCTGGATGGACTGGATGATAACTAGTGAGGAAGCCAGCATAATGCCAGCCGTATATTGGATTAACTTGTCCATAAGTTCTCTCTGCTCAAAAAATATGACACTCGCATCAGGTCATAAATTGGGCGAATTCACTGATGCTAGGTGTCTTTTTAGTAATCAATCAGTTAAGAAGCAAATAAATTTTTTGATGAATTAATTAGCACTACTAATTGTCATGCCAATGTAACCCTTGGTCGGAAGGAGGTTGGCATAAGCTTGCCCCTGTTGAAACGTTGCTGTAGCGCCATTTGTGCCGTTGCTATTGGTTCGGATGTGGGGGTTGGTAGAGGCAGGGGTGCAAGGCGCTGGAAGTAACAAATTGGTTAAAAATAATTCAGCTTATGGGCGGAACAATAAACAGGCAATGTGGTCAGCGGATGTAATTCAGCTCACGGTGGCGGATCAATACCGAGTCCCCCAGCTTTTTGCGGAAGTGCTGATACAAGCATTCAGCGATATATACCGACCGATGTCGTCCGCCAGTACAACCCACCGAAACGGTCAGGTAAGAACGTTGGCAGGCATCCGGGTCATCCATCCACAGTTCCAGGAAATTGCGGATACCTGCATAGATGTCATGTACCCGTGGATGTTGTTCCAGCCAATCGGCAATTGCACCATCCCGCCCGGTCAGGGTACGCAGTTCAGGAATCCAATAGGGATTGGGCAGACAGCGCACATCAAAAATGAAGTCAGAGTCAGACGGGGACTCATGCTTGAAACCAAACGATTGGAACATCAGGGAAAAGTTTTGTAGGGCAGGTTCCGTCAGACGGGCTTTCAACAAGCGCCCCAACTCATACACATTGGTTTGGGAGGTGTCCACCCGCCAATCGGTATAAGGGATCAGTGTTTCCAGCAGTTTGGCTTCCAGTGCAATCGCTTTGGACAGCTCCTTTTCTTCGCGTGCCAGCGGGTGGCTGCGGCGGGTTTCATTGTAGCGTTTCTGGATAACCGCCTGGTCTGCATACAGGTAGACCAGATGGGTGCGCGGGTAACGCGCCCGGATACGCTCCAGCGTCCCTGGAATGTCGTTGAGGCTCTCTTTGCCACCCCGGATGTCAATGCCAATTGCCAGCCGCTCCAGTCCTGCCATTTGTGGGGTTTGGATGAGTGCTTCGATCAGTTGGGAGGGGAGGTTGTCGATGCAATAAAAGCCAGTATCCTCCAAGGTTTGGAGGGCGTAACTTTTTCCAGCGCCGGACATGCCGGTAATGATGACGATTTGCATGGGCGGCACTCCTGCTACATACCGTGTGTTACATACCCGTTCAGGCAGCAATGTCCCGGACAAACAGGGAGGCCAGGTAGTCGAGTATCAGGCGGGGTTCATTGAGTTGGAGAACCGTTTGGTGGAATGTCTTGCGGTTCAGGGTTTGGGTCAGCTCACTCAACAGGGGTTGGTAAGCGTCGGTGTGCTCATCGGGGACTAATAGCGCCAGGAGGAGGTGGACGGGTTTCTTGTCCGGTGTATCCATGACAATACCCTCAGCCACGGTCAACAAGGCCGCCTTGGCATAAGGGATGGACATGCTCGCATGGGGAATGGCGATGCCATTCCCCAATGCGGTGCTACCCAGTTTTTCGCGTGCCACCAAGGCATCGAATACCGCTTCATGGGTGAAGCCATCCTCAGTACCTTCACGGCTCAGCAATCCTGCCAATTGTTCAAAGGCACGTTTTTTGCTGGAAACTTCCGTTTCACAGGCAATCCGATCCATCGATAACAGGGTAACAATGTCCATTTCTTGATGACTCTCTAATCTATCATTCCGCCGTCTGGAATTGGAGGCTACGGTGTGCCCCCTCCTCACGGTGGTGGTCTTTCAGTTTTGCTTTGTGCTTTAGCACTTGCCGGTCAAGCTTGTCAGCCAGGGCATCAATAGCGGCATACATGTTTTCCTCTTTGGCATTGGCGAAAATTTGGTTGCCACTCACATGGATAGAGGCTTCAGCGCTATGCAGTGTCTTTTCCACTTCCAGGATGACGTGGACATTCAGCACTTGGTCAAAGTGGCGCTTAATGCGCTCCAGCTTTTCACGTACATAGCTGTTTAAGGCAGGAGTTACTTCGAGGTGATGACCGGTAATTTCTAATTGCATGTGCAAACTCCTTATCAAGGTCAAAAAAATAGCCCACCCGGTTTATAGAGTGTGGCTCAGGTCGTTACCAAGCCCTTCCTTTCATGCGATGAAGGGATGGACATGGCTTCACGATACTTGGTGACAGTGCGGCGGGCGACACTGATGCCCTGGTCTTTCAACAGTTGGGTCAGGGTGCTGTCACTCAAAGGCGCTCTGGCATCCTCTTTTGCTATCAGTTGTTTGATCATGGCGCGAATCGCCGTGGAGGAGCAACTGGAACCGGTGTCAGTGTCCAGTTGGCTGGAAAAGAAATACTTGAACTCGAAAATACCCCTGGGGGTATACATGTACTTGTTGGTCGTGACGCGGGAAATGGTTGATTCATGCATCTCAAGCTCTTCGGCAATATCCCTGAGTATGAGTGGCTTCATTGCCTGTTCACCATATTGCATGAAAGCAGATTGGCGTTCAACTATTGCTTTCGCAACATTCAGGATGGTGGTGTTACGGCTTTCAAGGCTGCGGATCAGCCAGCGGGCTTGCTGGAGATTGTTTTTCAGGTAATGGGCATCCTTGCTGTTTTTGGCATGCCCAACCATGTCTGCGTACATCTGGTTGATTTGCAGTTCGGGTGTGACCCGGCTATTGAGTGATACGACCCAGGCGTTACGGACTTTATGTACGAACACATCCGGGGTGATGTAGTCGGTGGCTGTGCCCGCAAAAGCATTGCCAGGTTTGGGCTGCAAGGTTCTTAGCAAAGTGATGGTTGCCTCGAAAGTGTCTTGACCGATTTTTAATCGCTTCTGTATCTCTTTATAATCCCGTTTTTCCAATAAGTCCAGATGCTTTTCCACCAGCCGGATAGCCAGCGGGTGCAGCTCGGTCTGGGGTTGTTTCTGGCGCAACTGGATCAGCATGCATTCCCGCAGGTTACGCGCACCTACGCCCGGTGGGTCAAGCTGTTGGATGTATTTCAGGACAGTTTCGACATCGCTGAGTTCAATGGGCAGTTCATGGCTGAGGCTTGCCAGGATTTCATCAAGGCTATCGCACAGGTAGCCTGCCTCATCCAGCGATTGCACGATGAAGGCAGCAATGCGTTTGTCGATGGCAGTCAGGTTACTCATATTGACTTGCCACAGCAGATGCTCCTGAAGGCTATCCGAGGCCATACCCTGGTTTTCCAGGAAAGACTGGTTGTCTCCCTCCGCATCACCACTGCTGCTGCCATTACTGGAGCCTGACATATCATAAACATCATCCCATGCGGCATCCATGTTCATGTCTTCAGGGATTTCGCTCTCCATGCTGGAGCTGGGGTCTGCTGTCTCTAGCGTGTCGTGGCTGTCCAAACTGTCGATGCTGTCCAGGTCAGCATCTGCGGCATTGCTGCTACTCGATGTATCCGCAACGGAGCGGTCAGTTTCAGAATAAGGGGCATCTTCCGCCAATTGCAGCAGTGGGTTTTCTTCCAAGGCTTGCTGGATTTCGTCCTGCAATTCGATGGATGACAACTGCAACAAGCGAATCGCCTGCTGGAGCTGCGGAGTCATGGACAGGGTTTGTCCAATGCGAATGTCAAGTCCTTGTCTGAGCATTTTTATTCTTTTTTCCAGATTGAACAGATGAGCCGTACCATTTCTGCCATGGTAGCCGCAAATGCGGATAACTGCAAAAATGCCTCATGTCAGGTGAACGCTTGATGAAAATAGTATCAATGGTCAAAGTTGGAAGTTATCGCCCAAATACACTTTGCGGGCTTGTTCGTTGTTGAGGATCTGTTCGGGTGTCCCTTCCGTCAGGATGCGCCCCTCGCTCAGGATATAGGCGCGGTGGCAAATGCCGAGGGTTTCCCGCACATTATGGTCAGTAATGAGCACACCGATCCCCCGTGCCACCAATTGGCGGATAATTTTCTGGATGTCCAGTACCGAAATGGGGTCAACCCCGGCAAAAGGCTCATCCAGCAAAATGAACGACGGGTCGGAGGCAAGGGCACGGGCAATTTCCAGACGGCGGCGTTCCCCACCGGATAAACTGATGCCAAGGCTATCACGCAAGCGGGTAATCTGGAACTCATCCAGCAGGCTTTCCAGTTTTTCCTGGCGTTGGGCGCGGTTTAGCCCCTTGCGCAGTTCCAGCACCGCCATGATGTTGTCTGCCACACTCAGTTTACGGAAGATGCTGGCTTCCTGGGCAAGATAGCCCAAGCCTGCACGGGCACGTTCATGCATGGCTGCCTGGGTGATGTCCTGATCGTTGATCAGGATCGTGCCACCATCAGCCCCGACCAATCCGACAATCATGTAAAAGCAGGTGGTTTTGCCTGCACCATTGGGCCCCAACAGGCCAACCACTTCGGCACTATTGACCACGAGGCTGACATCCTTGAGGATTTGGCGCTTTTTGTAGCTTTTTTGCAGGTGGTGGGCACTCAAGGTAGGCATGTGCGGTTTATTTTGCCTTATTGGTCGGATAGAAAATGGCGCGTACCCGCCCTGGTTTTTCACCGGCTGCCACCGGTTGCCCGCCCGCCTTCAATTCGCCACTGGCAGTCGAGTATTCGATATGGTTGCTGGTGAAGGTATCGCGGTCTTGACTTAACCCGGCATCACCATCCAGTACCAGCCTTTTTTGCGTGACAAAGTATTGCATCACTTTGGCACGCCCGACTGCCTGCTTGCCGCCATCCATCGTCTGCTGGAAGTTGACGGGTGCGCCGGTCGCCCTGATGGTTTGGATTTCATTGTCTGGTGCATTGATTTCAATCCGGCTGGCCTTGATGCTCAATGTGCCTTGCTTGATCTCGACATTGCCCGCATAAACGGCTGTACCGGCTTCCTTATTGAACACCACCGAGTCTGATTCGATACTGACGGGCTTTTCCACATCCTCACTGAGGGCATGGGCAGGGAAGGCCAGCAGGCAGCAATGCAGGGTCAGTAACCATGCTGCCCAGTGCCTGATGCCATTTGAGTTCGGGTTATGGTTTGGGTTGGTATATTGATTTGACATTGGAATTTAACCTCAAATAAGCCTCGTCCAGTTTGGCATCCAGCCCAGTCCCTTGCAAGACCAGTTGTGGGCTGGTAATGCTGACCGGCTGGTCGGTACTGACATGGTGGTCGACAAGGCGGTAGGTCAGAAAAGCCGTCTGCAAGTCCATCTGGCTCATCCCGGCATTGGCAACATGCAAACGGACATTACCATTGAGCCTGGCGGTATTGTCCTTATGGTCAAACGTCGCCTCTTCCGCTGTCAGGGTCACGGCATCGGCAGGCTGTTGGCTGGCAGTATCCTTGCTGGCAATCCGGGGTTTGACAATAAAGCTGGACTTGCGGTCTTCGGAGTAAGCCAGATATTGCCCGTCCACGGTATGGCTCAGTGAGCCTGCGGCATTCACGGCACTCAGGCTGAAACCTGTCAGGTAGTAGTCAATGGCGGCATAATCCTGGGTGGCACGGGTCGGCTCAGGGCTGGCAAGGTAGTTTTCCAGATTATACAACAGCATGACCGCGACCATGCCGCTGACCAGTACCAGCAAATAACGCATCATTGCAAATAACGCGCAAGGATGTCTTGCAGTTGACCCCGCGCATCCAGCAGCATTTCACAGGTTTCACGCACCGCACCCTTGCCACCGGGGGCATGAGTGACCCAATGGGCATGCTCCTTGACGAAGGGGTGGGCATCACCGACGGCAATGGCCAAGCCCACCTTGGTCATCACAGGCAGGTCGATGACATCATCACCCACATAAGCAATCCGCTCAGGGGCGATGCCGGTATTGGCAAGCAAGGCAGCAAAGGCCGGACGTTTGTCACGGTGGCCTTGGTAGACCAGTTCTGCCGGAATCCCCAGGTTGTTGGCGCGGTGCATGACCAGCTCGGATTTGCGTCCCGTGAGGATAGCCACTTTGACCCCGGCATCCTGCAACATGCGCAGGCCATGCCCATCGCGCGAGTTGAAGGCCTTGTATTCCTGCCCGTGGTTATCATAAAACAGGCTGCCGTCGGTCAGTACCCCATCCACATCCAGGATGAGCAAGCTGATCTGGCTGGCAATATCCTTGTTCAGTCCCATTAAACAATTCCTGCACGTAATAAGTCATGCATGTGGATAATACCGACAATTCGCCCCGCATGCACTACAGGCAGTACCGTGATGGCTTTTTCCTGCATGATATTCAAGGCTGTGACTGCCAGCTCATCCGGGTTGATGGTGTGGGAGCTGGTGGTCATCAGTTCCGCCACCGGCTTTTGCCGCAGGTCGCGCCCGCTTTCAAACGAGCGGCGCAAGTCACCGTCGGTAAAGACCCCCAGCAGATAGCCCCCCTCATCGACAATGGCGGTCATACCCAGACCTTGCCGGGTCATTTCGAGAATGGTTTCCCGCATGTCCGCATCGGGGGCGACTTTGGGGATGCGCCCGTCGGTATGCATAATATCACGCACATGCACCAGCAGGCGTTTGCCCAAGCGCCCACCAGGGTGGGAGCGGGCGAAATCCTCCGCCGTAAAGCCCCGTGCTTCCAGCAGGGCAATGGCAAGGGCATCGCCCATCACCAGTGCAGCGGTGGTGCTGGAGGTGGGAGCCAAGCCGAGTGGGCAGGCCTCCTGATCGACACCGGTATGGATGTGGAAGTGGGCAATTTGTGCCAGCTCCGAATCCGGGTTGCCGGTCATGGCGATCAGTGTCACCTTCAGGCGGCTCAGGATGGGGGTAATCGCCAGCAGCTCGACCGTGGAGCCGGAGTTGGAAAGGGCAATAATCACATCACCTTCAACGATCATGCCCAAATCGCCATGGCTGGCCTCACCCGGATGCACAAAAAAGGCCGGTGTGCCGGTGCTGGCGAGGGTGGCGGCAATCTTGCTGCCAATATGCCCGGATTTGCCCATGCCAGTGACAATCACCCGCCCCTTGCAGGCGAGAATGGCTTCACAAGCCTGGACAAACTGGTCATCAATCCGGTCTGGCAGCAATTGCAGGGCTGCGATTTCTGCATCAATCACCGCCCGTGCCAATGTTTTGGTATCTTTTGCGTGTAAACCCATTTGCCTTTATCCCTGACGCTTATCCCTGAAACAACAAGGGTCTGCCTTGTGGGCAGACCCTTGGTCATATCCTGCGGGGAGCGCTGTTTATGAGTACAGTTTGGGTGCACCCACCTGATCGTGTAACTGGTTGCAGGCTTGTGCATCCAGATTCAGGCCTTGAGCCAACTGGTGCAGGTACTGCGCCTCTGTTTTGGTATCCAGATCAATGGCTGCCAGGGACAGGGCATATATCTGTTGTTCCATGCCGCGTGGGACACTGCGTACAAATGCAGCCACATCCAGCGGAGCCTGGAATTCAGCACGGATGAAGTTGGCTTCCTCATCACTGATATTGCCCAGTTTGGCAATGATCTTGTCTTGTTCCTGCTGGTCGACAGTGCCATCGGCCTTGGCTGCATTGATCATGGCACGGACAATCAGGGTTGCCTGTGCATTGGCTGCCTGCTGGTCAGGCAGTTGGCTGCTCAAGTCGGGGACATCAGGGTTTTGGGTCTGCATGTATTTGCTGACAGCACCGCCGAGCAGGTCAGCCAGACCGCCACCTTGCCCACCTTGTTGGCTTGCACCGCCACCGAGCAGGCTACCGAGGACGTTGCCCATACCGCCACCCTGGTTGCCGCCTTGAGCGCCACCAAGCAAACTGCCCAGCACATCACCCATACCGCCACCCTGGCGGCCTTGCTGGGATGCACCGCCGAGCAGGCTACCAAGGACGTTGCCCATGCCGCCACCCTGGTTGCCGCCTTGAGCACCACCGAGCAAACTGCCCAGCACATCACCCATGCCACCACCCTGGCGGCCTTGTTGGGATGCACCACCACCGAGCAGGCTGCCAAGGACATTGCCCATCATGCCGCCTGATTGTTGACCGCCGCCGCTGAGCACTGAGCCGAGTACATTGCCCAGTACGTTACTGGCAGAACCGCCAGACAGTGCGCCACTGCTCAACAAACTACCGAGAATCTTGATTGCATCCATGGGTGTGATCCTTATTAAGAATAATGATTAGTAGGTCTTGGGAGCCATTGTCGCCGTCGTCTTGGGGACGATGGTGGAGATGGCACTTTTCATGATCAACTGGGAACTCGCCGCATCGCGGTTAGAGGCCAGCATAACTGAGAATTGGTCATAAGCGATAATCGACCCCTCCAGTTTGATGCCATTGACGAGGAAGCAAAACACGGGAGATTGGCTTTTAGCCAGGTCATTTAAAAAAGTTTCTTGCATAATTATTGCCAGGATTTTGATTTGCCGAACATTATACGCATGGGTCGCATGCAATTTAAACCGTTTGTGATAAATGCATGAAACTTTTCTCTCCTGCTGGTGCAAGTGGGCTGACAAACAGTGTCCCAAACTGACACAAGCTTGGCAGTATTGTCTTTATTCGCCAGCTAATGGTTCATGGTATTTTTTTATTTTCTTTAAAATCAATAATTTGGTTTGTTGGCACGCGATCTGCAATAAGAGATGGCAGAACGAGTGTAAGAACGGTGAAGCCCCAGCCACAACCCCCAACGTGGCAACTACCCCGCAGGTATCCCTACCTGCGGGGTTTCTTTTTTAGGCAAAAGGATGTTTCAGGACTATAGTCTGATCACGGTCAGGGCCCGTGGAAATGATGTCAACGGGTGTTTCCACCACTTCTTCCAGACGCTTCAGGTAAGCTTTGGCGTTGGCAGGCAGATCCTCATAACGGGTCAGGCCAAAGGTTGACTCACTCCAGCCGGGCATTTCCTCATAAACGGGCTGGCAACGGGCAAAGGCTTCGGTTGTGACAGGGGGAACTGTGTAATGTTGCCCATCCAGTTGATAGCCGGTGCAGATATGCACGGTTTCCAGCCCATCCAGGACATCCAGCTTGGTGATGCACAGGCCGCTGACGCTGTTCAACTGCATGGCACGGCGCAGGATGACCGCATCGAACCAACCGCAACGGCGTGCACGCCCGGTGGTTGCGCCGAACTCATTGCCCTTTTCACCCAGGTATCTGCCAACTTCATCAAACAGTTCGGTTGGGAAGGGGCCTGAGCCGACACGGGTGGTGTAGGCTTTGGTGATGCCAAGGATATAATCCAGATGGCGTGGGCCAACCCCGGAACCAGTGCTTGCACCGCCTGCGGTGGTGTTGGATGAGGTGACAAAGGGGTAAGTGCCGTGGTCAATGTCCAGCAGCGTGCCTTGCGCACCTTCCATCATCACATCTTTGCCTGCTTTGCGTAGCCCGGCGATGCGGTGTGGGATGTCAGCAATCATGGGTTTGAGGATTTCAGCCATTGCCAATGCATTTGCCAAGGTCTGCTCCACATCGACCGGATCAGCCTTGTAATAGTGCTGTAGCGTGAAGTTGTGGAAGTCCATGATGCTGCGCAGCTTGCTTTCAAATTCAGCAGGCTGGAACAGGTCGCCCACCCGCAAACCCCGGCGGGAAATCTTGTCTTCGTAAGCCGGGCCAATACCGCGCCCGGTCGTGCCGATGGCCTGGTTGCCACGCGCTTTTTCGCGGGCGATGTCCAAGGCGCTGTGGTAGGGCAGGATCAACTGGCAAGCTTCCGAAATGCGCAGGCGCTCACGCACTGGAACACCTTTGGCCTCCAGCATATTGATTTCTTTCATCAAGGCTTCAGGTGACAGCACCACGCCATTGCCGATCATGCACTCCACATTGTCGCGCAGGATGCCTGACGGGATCAGGTGCAGGACGGTTTTTTCCCCGCCAATCACCAGCGTATGCCCCGCATTGTGCCCACCCTGGAAACGTACCACGGCGGATGCATTTTCAGTCAGCAAATCAACAATCTTGCCTTTGCCTTCGTCACCCCATTGGGTTCCAAGAACAACAACGATTTTACCCATAACACTCTCGCTTTAAACTTCTGTGACAATCCATTCAGTGCCTTGCCGTACCAGTTGCCGATCACAGGCCGCATCTTGTGGGGTCTTGACCGTATCGCCCTGCAATTGCCTGACCACGCATTCGCCTTGTTGGCGCAGGGCAGCAATGGTGCTTGCCAGACGTGGGTCGGGGTCGGCGGGGGCAAAAATCCGGCTGCTGGGTGGTGAGCTTGTCCCTTGGTGACGGGCGAGCAGGCGCAAATCCGTGCTGAAGCCCGTTGCGGGGCGGGCGCGGCCAAATAGCTTGCCGATGCCGTCATAACGCCCACCACGGGCAATTTCACGCCCACTGCCGTGGGCATAGGCGGCGTAGACAATGCCGGTATGATAGTCATAACCGGATAATTCAGTGAGGTCAACGTGCAGCGTACAGCTTGGAAATTCGGCTTGCAGGCGTGCGACCAGGCTTTGCAGGTAGGCCAGTGCTGCCTTGACATCGGCCTGTGCAGCAGACAATACGCCTGCCGCCTTATCGAGCACATCCGGTGCGCCATACAAGCGGGGCAATTGCCACAACATGGCTGTTACTTCTGCGGGCAAGGCTGCTGCATCCAGCCAGGCATCAATTTCTGGCAGGGATTTGCGCTCCAGCATGTCAAAGAATGTTTTTTCCTGGGCGGTGGATAAACCGGCCTGAGCCGCCAGGCTACGGAAAATACCGACGTGGCCTATGTCGAGGGTAATGCCCGGAACCTGGCAATATTCCAGCGTTGCCAGCAGCAGAGCCAGCACTTCAAAATCGCTGTCCTCCCCGGCATGCCCGAACAGCTCTGCGCCCACCTGCAAGGGGGAGCGTGAGCCATCATCGTGGAAGGCACGGGTGCGCAGCACACTGCCGATGTAACACAGGCGGTTGGGGTGTTCGGTCTTGAGCTTGTGTGCATCAATCCGAGCAATTTGCGGGGTCATGTCGGCACGGATGCCCATCATGCGCCCGGTCAACTGGTCTGTGACCTTGAAGGTCTGCACATCCAGATTGGAGCCAAGGCCAGTGCTTAAGGATTGCATGTACTCCACCAGCGGTGGCATCACCATCTGGTAGCCCCAGGTGGCATACAAGTCGAGCAGGCTGCGGCGCAGGGATTCCAGCCGCCAGGACTCGTCGGGCAAAGCTTCGCTGATCCCGTCTGGAAGCGCCCAGTATTGGTCGGTAGTTGGCATGTGGTCGGTTAGTCAGTTAGAAAGAGCAACAGGATACCAGCAATGACACAGACAAGACCAATCATCCGTAAGGTTTTTTCCGGGTAAGCCAGTATCTGTGTATAGGTTTTTTTCAAGGTGGCAGGGCTGATGAATGGCAGCAAGCCCTCCAGGATTAACAGGAGGGCAAATGCATTCAACAAGTCCTGCCAGTTGACGCTCACTGGGCAGGGGCAATGGGCGCTACCGGCGCTTTACCGGAGGCATGGTTAAAGAAGCGGAAAAACTCGGTGTCAGGTTCCAATACCATGGTGGTATCCGAGTTTTTGCCCATCGTTTTGCGGTAGACATCAAGGCTACGGTAGAACGAGTAGAAGTCTGCATCGGTTTGGTAAGCCTTGGCATAGGTTTCCGCTGCTTTGGCATCGCCTTCACCGCGAATTTTTTCTGCCTCACGGTAGGCTTCCGCCTTGATGACGGTGGCAGTGCGGTCAGCCGTTGCCCGAATCTTTTCCGCATCCGCCTGACCCCGCGAGCGGAAGTCCTGGGCTACCCGGCTGCGCTCAGAGCGCATGCGGTTGAAAACCGATTCGCTGACTTGTTCGGGGAAGTCAATTTTGCTTAAACGCACGTCAATGACCTTGATCCCCAGTTGCTTGGCGGCTTCTTTGGACTTGGTTTCCAGGCCTTCCATGATCTGGTCACGTTGCTCCGTCAAGGCTTGCTCAATGGTGCGGCGGCTGAATTCATTACGCAAACCGTCTTTCATGATGTCACCCAAGCGGCTGGAGGCATCCAGCATGCGCCCACTGGTGGCACGGTAGAAAGTGGCAACATCTTCAATCTGCCATTTGACGAAGAAATCAACCAAGACGTATTTCTTTTCGCCCGTCAGGAAGCGCTCTGACTTGGAGTCCAAAGTAAGGATTTGTGCCGGGAACTTGGTGACGGTGTTCATGAAAGGCACACGGAAATGCAAACCCGGTTTGATGTCAGCATCAACAATTTCCCGGAATTTGAATTTAATGGCCTTTTCACGCTGGTCAACGGTATAGGCGCAAAAATACAGGACAACAGCCAAGACACCAACGATGGCTGCAATGAGTTGTTTCTTATCCATGTTTAACGGTTCTCCCGTGGCTGACCGGGCACGACGTTACGTGACTGGCGGGGTGGGGCGGCAATGGGGGCAGCCGGGGTAGTCTGGTCTTGCAGGGCAGCCTGTGCTGCGGCTGCGGCTTGCGCGGGCAGGTCTACGCTGGCTGGCGCATTACCAATCGGCAGGTAGATCATATTATTGCCACTGCTATCAACCAATACCTTACGGGTTCCGGTCATGACACTTTCCATCGTCTCCAGATACAAGCGCTCACGGGTCACATCCGGTGCTTTGCGGTATTGCTCTGCCAATTGGGTAAAGCGTGAGGCATCACCCTCTGCCCTGGCGATGGCTTGCTCACGGTAAGCGGTGGCTTCTTCCGCCAAGCGGGATGCTTGCCCGCGTGCATCCGGGATGACCTTGTTGGCATAGGTTTCTGCTTCATTCTGGAAGCGGTTGGCATCTTCACGCGCCCGGTTGGCATCATCAAAGGCATCCTTGACGGCTTCCGGTGCGGCTGCATCAGTCAGGTTGACCTTAAGAACCTGGAGGCCTGACTTGTAATTGTCCAGAATACCCTGCATCAATTTCTGGGTATCCAGTGCAATCTGTTCGCGCCCTTCGCCAAGGATAAAGTCCATTTTGCTGCGCCCGACCACTTCGCGGGTCGCACTGCGCATGGCCTGGTAGAGTGTTCCCTGGCTTTGGTCAGGCAGGTGGTCAGGTTTGTAAATGTTAAAAGCGTAGTCTTCTACCTTGCTGACCCGATACTGGGCTGTGACTGCGATTTCAACAATATTTTCATCCTGGGTCAGCATGGTGCTGCGGTCTTGGGCTGTGCGGTTTTGGGCGACATCGATGGCCTCAACCCGTTCAATCGGGGTTGGCAAGTGCCAGTGCAAGCCAGGGCCGGTGGTTTCAGAGTACGCCCCAAAACGCAAAACCAGTGCTTGTTCCCGCGCATCAACCATGTAGAAGCCAGAAAACAGCCATCCACCCAGCATCAGGACTAACATGACGATGATGCCTGTCAGGTTGACGGGGCTGCCACCGTTACCGCCGTTACTGTCCGGGCTATTTTTGCCGCCACCGAACAGACCACCGAGCTTCTGGTTGAGTTTATTGATGATCTCTTCAGCATCGTGCTTGCCGGGTTTTTTATTTTTGCCCGTCCAAGGGTCTTGCTGATTACCACCCGGTTCATTCCAGGGCATAAGGGACTCCTAAAAAATGTCTGTACTTGAAAAGCGCTGCCAAGCAGGGGCTTTTAATGAAGCGTGCATTGTATGCACCCTGCAACCCCGCCGCAACCGTGTGCGTGACTGGAAGGAAGCATATCAAATTCATGGCTGAAAGGTTGAACACACATGAGAAAATTAAGGTCGTATGCCATTATAATGGGCAGACAAACCACGAATTGGAGCAGGAGAACCCATGAGTACAGAATCAAGCAGCCTTGTGCTTCGTACTGACCTGAATGGCATTACTACACTGACCTTGAACCGCCCGGACAAATTCAATGCCTTATCGGAGGACTTGATTGCTGCCCTGACCCAGGCGCTGGATAACATCCGCACAGACGCCAGCGTGCGGGTGGTAGTGATAAAGGCTAACGGGCGGGCATTTTGTGTGGGGCACGACCTGAAGGAAATGCGTGAAGATACCAACCGGGACAGTATCAAGGGTTTATTTACCCGCTGCGGTGAGATGATGCAGCGGATTGAATCCTTGCCCCAGCCGGTGATTGCCAGTGTGCAGGCGGTGGCGACGGCGGCTGGATGCCAGTTGGTGGCGGCTTGTGACTTGGCGGTTGCCAGCGAAAAGGCCAAGTTTGCCGTGTCCGGGATTAACCTCGGCTTGTTCTGTTCGACTCCGGCGGTTGCCTTGAGCCGCAACATCGGTCGTAAGCCCGCTCTGGAAATGCTCCTGACCGGTGACTTTATTGATGCAGCCACTGCCCAAAGCTATGGGCTGGTAAATCGGGTCGTTGCCCCGGAAAACCTGGATCAGACTGTATTGGCAATGGCTGAAAAAATTGCCGCCAAACCACCGGCTGCTATCCGCATGGGGAAGGATTTGTTTTACCGCCAACTCAACCAGCCACTGGAGGCAGCCTATGCCTTGGCAAACGAGGTGATCACCTGCAATATGCTGCTGGATGATACGCTGGAGGGGGTGGATGCTTTTCTGGAAAAGCGCGATCCGGCATGGAAGCGCGGGTGAGGGGTAGGGCAGGCAACATGATCCAGCTACTGGCTGCCTGTAGCAGCGGGTGTTTTCTGTAACCATAAACCACCCGCCAAGGTGATGGCAAACGCCAATAAGGAAGCCAGCACGACACCCTGCCAGCCTGACCATTGCCAAAAGGGCTCCAGATAGAAGCTGCCGATGCTGGCTCCCAAATAATAAAATACCAGATACAAGGATGAGGCACTGGCGCGTGCCCGCAAGGCATGTTGGCTAACCCAGGCGCTCAAGGTGGAGTGGGTGAGGAAAAAGCCAAAGCTGCTGACCAGAAAGCCTGCAACGATGGCAGGTAGGCTGGTCAATAAGGTGAGCAAGCTTCCAGCAGCCAACAGGAGGATACCGATGTTCATGCACGTCGGTTGTGAGAGCCACAGCGCTGCCCGCCCAGAGATGGCTGAAGCGACACTGCCGCTGAGGTAGGTGAGGAACAGCATTCCCAGGGCATGAGTACTGAGGTGATAAGGCGCATCAGCCAGTACGAAGGTGATATAGCTGTATTGGTTGATAAATACCATGAAGTTCAGGCCACCCATCAGGTAAGCGACCAGCAATACCGGGTTGCGCAGATGCCCTGCCATGTCGTGCCAGACAGCTACCGGGTGGAACGCTTTGCGCTGGAAGTGGCGCGAGTGTGGCAGCAATTGCACAAAGGCGAGCAGCAGCAACAGGTTGATGCCAGCCATGACAGTAAACACCATCGGCCAGCCGTAATGTTCGCCGACAAAACCACTGACCAAGCGCCCCCCGACACCGCCCAGGCTATTGGCACTGATATACAAACCAACCGCAATCACCACGGCGCGGCGCTCAAATTCGTCGCCCATATAGGCAATGGCAATGGCAGGCAGGCCGCCCAGGAAAAAGCCTTGCAAGCCACGCAAGGCCAGCAGGGTCGGGTAGCTGTCCGCCTGCGAGAGCAACAGGGTTGTCAGGGCTGCACCACTCATGGTCAGAACCATAATGCGCTTGCGCCCGAAGGCATCCGAGAGTGGGCCATACAGCAACAGCGACAAGCCGAGCATGAGCAGGCTGACAGTCAGGCTCCAACTGGCCTGCAAGGGTGTGAGCTGGAACGAGTCTGCCAACATCGGCAACAGGGGTTGGGTGAGGTGCAGGTTGGCAAACACCATCACCGACCCAAGGCAGAGTGCCAGGGTTGCATACCAGAATTCTTTTGTGTCTGTTTGGATCTGACTCATTTGTTTCTGCATTATTCCAACACAATTGATACAATATTTTCCCATAAAATGATTTGGACTTTGCTACGCTGGAGCTTGTATAACAACCAACAGTCCCTATCGTCCATAATGAATGATATATGATGACTATCCCAGCCTGACATGGAGTGTTTTATGCCCGTCTTTTCCCGTGTACAGCCATTTGTTAAGGTGCAGCTAGCGGTTTTCCCCTTGCTGTTACTGACAGGTATTGCCTCCGCAGACAGTTTTATGTCCGGTTTGTCTTTCCGTGATTCGGTGGCGGCGGGTAGCTGGAAATATTACGCAGTCAACCCGGATGCTGAAGCCAGCCATGTGGATGTGGAGTTATTGGGTCTGAGTGCGGATGTTGATTTACATGTGAAGGCCGGGGTACAGCCCACCCGCTCGCTGTATGATTGCCGTCCCTTTAACAGTGGCTTGACCAGTGAATCCTGTTCCATCCCGCTGGTATCGGGTGAGTCAGGTTTGCATATTGGTGTGTATGGCACAGAGGCAGGGCGCTATACCCTGCGTGCCACGATTAATAGTTCTACCGATGACCATGCCGATAGCATTCAGGGTGCAACCGCCCTGAAAACCAATAATGCTTTGGTGAATGGCAGTTTGGCGGCAGGGGATATTGATTTTTTCCGGGTGGTGTTGCCTGCGGCGGGTGTGTTGACCGTGATGAGCACCGGCTCCACCGATACCTATGGGCGCATTCATGATGCGACGGGGCAATCGTTGGCTTATGCGAATGGCGGTGGCACCGGGAAAAACTTCAAGCTCCGTTATCAGGCTAGTGCTGCCGGAACCTATTATGTGTCCGTGCGCCATAATAAAAGCACCGGGACGGGGGCTTACAAGGTTAAGGCTTCATTTGCCCCTGCATCTGCCAATAGCGCCTTTATTTTGCCGTTTACGGCGGGGCAGTCCTGGAAGGTTTGCCAAGGGTACAATACCCCTGAAATTACCCATACTGGCAGTTTGACCCATTCATTTGATTTAAGCATTGCCGCTGATTCAACCAGTAGCAGTGGTTATGGTTGTTTGGGTGCGCCCAATGCTTCCGCAGGCCAAAATGTGCTGGCTCCTGCGGATGCCAAAATTGCTTGGGTTAGCCCATTGACCAAGGATATTGTTTGTTTGACCCTGGATAATGCCGCTCCGAATAATGCCCGCTCCATTATGCTGGGGCACTTTTCATTGGCAGCAGGTTTGGGTATGGGGAGTACGGTTAAGCAAGGGGCGATCTTGGGTAAGGTCAATGCGGCTGGCAGCGCCAATGGCAATTATGCCCATATTCATATCAGTTCCTATACCACCACCCAATGCATGGACTCAATCGGGGTATTGTCGAACAGTATCCCCTTGGGAACCCTGTTTGGTGGTTCGTATAACTTCACCAGTAATGGCAGCAAGCACCAATGGTATGGGGCAGGTGTGACACGTTGAGGGGGCTGGCAGACACGGAAATGTCCTTACCTAAGCCATCCATTTCATTGGGCTTTCTGCTTGCTGGTGTGCTGGGGCTGGCTTATGGTTGGCATGCCGGATGGTTTGGGGATAAGGCGTGGTTTGGAGATCAATCCGTGCCGGTGGCAACCGATTTGCCGATGTTATCACCCATGCTTACTGCAGCCCCCCCCCCGGCTGCCGCGTTTGAAGCGCGTGGGAAGTCCCTGGATGTGCCTGTTCCGCTCAGTCAGACGGAGCAAATCACCGCCCCCGTTGTACCTGCTGCGCCGGTTGCTCCTGCCCCGGCGGTTGCGCCACTTCCCTTGCAGCAGCAGTTAGTGCCGTTGTTGGCGGCAGTGCAAGCCGGTGATGGCTTGGCTTTGCGCCCCCATTTGGCAGCGTTAAGCCAATGTGCCAGCTGTCTGGCTATGCTGAAAAGCCAATTGCTGGCAGCCGAAGGGGAGCGTTCAGGTTTGGCGGCACTAGCCACCGCCTTGACCGCAGAAAATAACCCTGTTTTTGCACGGCTATTGGTCTCTGTTGCACAAGAGTCGATGCAGGCAGCGGATGGGGCTATTTGGCGTAGTGATGTACTGCTGGCTGCCATTGCCAATTATGACTCCCCTGAGTTGGCAGAAGTGTTTGCCCAACTTTTGCTGGATGCGGAGGCTTATGGGCAACCCTTGCCGGATGAGTTGGGGGCGGCTTTGGTCAGCAATATCAATCAGGCCAGTGGTCGTGGGCAAGTTGCCGAGCGTTTGTCGATCCGTTACTGGCAAGATACCAGCCCGGAGGGTCGGGCGCGTATTTTGGCTTTCCAGCATCCAGAAACTCTGGGTCGGATCAGCACGATGGCTTTGGCGCAGGCCGATGCTGAAACCTATCAGGCGGCATTGACCGCTTTGCAGGCCAGCAGTGATCTGCATGCTTTTGATGTGTTTGTGCAGCTCCATACTGAAGCCGCTTATGCCGAGCAAGCCCAGCAGGTGCTGGAGAGTGCCCGTTTGTGGTCAGCCCAATATGCGGATAGTGAGGCGTTGGACTGGATGGAGCAACCGTTGTTCAATACGGGCTTGTCCCGCGCCGAATATGCCTTCATCCTTGATTTGGTCAGGCATAGCCCGGAACAAGGCAAGGCTGCCAAGATTATGGCTGCCCACGCAGTCAACTGAGTGTCGGTTTGACAGATGGCTGGGCTTGTACTAGATACTCAGGTGGGGTTTGCCCATGTTTTGAGGCAACCACCACAGTGCGGTTAAAAAAATAATGAAGAGGTTCTCAGCATGAAACCCCGTTTCGTGAACAAGCGCATGTTCCTTTGGTTTGTCCATTTCAGGCATTCAATGGTATGGCTACGTACTTGGTATTTTCGGAAAGCCTATGGGATGCAGCTCCATCCGAGTGTGCGCATTTCATTCAAGTCCTTCGTGGACAAGACCAACCCCAAGGGGATTGTGATCGGCAAGGAAACCGTGGTTGCTTTCCGGGTGATCATTTTGGCACATGATTGGGCAACCGAGCGCTATGGTGCGCATTGCAATATTGTCACCCGCATTGGTGAACGTTGTTTTATCGGTTGTGGGGCGATCATCATGCCCGGTATTACCATCGGTGATGAGGTTGTCGTGGCTGCCGGGGCAGTAGTTGCCAAGGATGTGCCGTCCCATTCACTGGTGGCGGGCAATCCAGCCAGGGTCATCCGCAGCGGTATCCGCACCAAGTCCTATGGTCGTCTGCTGCCTGAGCTGTTGCCGACCGATGCTGTTATTGAGCCGATGCCGACCCCATCGTGAGCGTGTGTGGGGTTTTATATTGATAAAATTAATCTGTTGTTCATTTATCTGATTGAGTTGCATTTAGTAGAAAATTGACTATGATCAATTTTACATATTGGAAAAACATCTGTTTTTCTCGATGTGGAAAGGCTTTTTCCGCCGGTATGCCATGAAAACAACTACATACAATTTTTCATGTTCTCCGGTCGGTTCCCCAGTCAGCAAAAGCCTTTCGCCTGTTTTTGAGTAGTGTCAAATTTATACAGGATGTTGCTTTATGCAAACCGTTGCCTCAACCCCTATCCGGGGTATATCTCCCTTGCCATTGCATTTGATGGCAGTCGGAGACCCCAAGTCTTCGCCCCTCGCCGGGGGTGACTCCCAGCTTGTCCGTCGGCAAGGCATCCAGACCGTTTTGATTGCAGATGACTCCCAAACGGAGCGCGTCCATTTGAGCCGCATTTTGCAGGAGGCGGGTTATCAGGTGCTGGTCGCCTCTTCTGGCAATGAGGCCAAGGCCTTGGCTGAAAAGCATGAGCCTGATGTGATTTTTCTCGACATTATCATGGAGGACGGTGACGGCTACCAAACCTGCCGCAACATTCGCCGTAATCCGGCAACAGCTGAAATTCCCATCATTATGGTATCCAGCAAGTCCAATCCGGTTGATATTAAATGGGCAGAAAAACTGGGTGCGAACCGCTATGTGGTCAAGCCCTATACCTCTGCGGCGATTCTTGGGGAGTTGGCTCGTTTGTGACGCAAGCCGTTAGCGGCTCTTAAGGCATCTCAAGAACAAGAATAAATTATGGCAAGGCATCCCAGGCTTGGGAGGGATGGCTCGCCGACAGCAACAACTAAAGGTCTTGAAGGAGTAGGGACGATGGGTAAAACCGCGTTCTGTTATCGTGTGGGTGACTACCGTATTCTGCTGGAGGCTGGAATCCGTTCAGAGGTGTTGGCTCTGGATGTGGTTTACCCTGTCCCGTATTCCCCTGAGTGGTGTGCAGGCCTGACCAGTGTGCGTGGCGACTTGTCGCCCGTCGTTGATATGCATGTGGTTCTTTTCCGGCAGCGTCGTCCTGCCAAACAATATTTATTGTGGTTACAGCATGAGGCCTTTGCGCCGGTCGTGGTCAGTTGTGATGAGCTGCCCCGCCAGGTCACTTTGCCGGATGATGATGCGCAAGGTGGTCGCGTGCCCGGTTTGCCCGGCTGGGTTCAATCGGTGTGGGCGCAGGATAAGGGATTGCTGCTGGCTGCTGACCATGCCCGTTTGTTCAAGATCATCAGCAAGCACAGGCACGCCGCCTGACGTATCATTCAACCGAAGAGGGAGCAGGGATGTGGAACTGGGATATGCCGTTTATTAAACGTATGAAACGTCTGGTATTGGTTGGGGTACTGTTATGTCCTGTAGGGGTATCGGCAGAAGAGGGAGTAACTGCCAATGAGATCCGACTGGGGACGGTGCTGGATTTGGAGGGCAGCTCTAAAGGCTTGGGGCAGGGGATGTTGACCGGGATGCAAGCCGCGTTCAAGGATAAGTCAGTTGCAGGCAAGCAATTGGTGTTGGCTGCCGAAAATGATTTCTACACACCAGAGCGGGCTGTCGAAGCCACACAAAAACTGCTGGGGACAGGGGTGCTGGCCTTTGTTGGCAATGTGGGGACACCCACCGCCCGTGTGACCTTGCCCATTCTCGAGGAAAAAAAGATACCGGCGATTGGTTTCTTCTCTGGTTCCGGTTTATTGCGTCCAGGTAGTGGCGATATTGTCAACTTCCGGGCAAGTTATGTGCAGGAAGTGGCAGCTGTTGTCCAGGAGGCTTTGGCGAAAGGGATTGATCCAGCCGGGGTGTGTGCCTTTGTGCAGAATGATGCTTACGGCATGTCGGGTGTGCAAGGCTTGCAGTTGGCACTGGAGGGTAAGCCCGGTGTGGAGGCTCTTCTGGAAGGCCTGAAAAAGATTGTTGATGTTCCGGGGGAAAATGCCACCCGCAATAAGTTGGGGCCGGTGGGCTTTTATGTGCGCAATACCTTTGTGGTGCGGGATGCCTACGATTCCCTGAAAGCATGGGAGGCCAAAACAGGCAAGCCTTGCCGCTTGATTGTGACGGTGGGGGTGTATGAGGCGGTTGGGCGCTTTATTGCGTATGCCATGCTGAAGAAGGAACCCTGGATTTACAGTGCCGTTTCGTTTACGGGGGCGGACGACCTGTTAAAGACGCTGAAGGCGTTCAATGTCAATGACCGTGTGATTATGACCCATGTTGTGCCGCTATTGGACAGCAGTTTGCCGATTGTCAGCGAGGCACGTACTGCATTGGGTGATAAGTTAGGCTATGTTTCCCTGGAAGGGTATATTGTCGGGCGTTTGTTGCTGCATGGTTTGACGGAAGTGGGGGCAGCAGGCAAGGAAATTACCCGTGGCAATATGCTGGATGCTTTGCGGGGCAAACAGTTTGATTTGGGCGGACTATCAATGGATTTCCGCAATGATAACCAGGGATCGGATTTCGTGGTGATGACTGCCCTGTCAGATAACCGATGGGTATCGATGGACAGTACAACGTGGAGAGGTTGGTACGAATGAACGAAGTGGTGAAAGAAAAGCGGAAAGCAAGCTGGTTGGGGAACATGCCTGTTGCCCAGCGTATCTTCCTGTTGGTGCTGATTCCTTTGGTCTTGCTGCTGGTCATTGGTAGTGGTGCGATTTTTGCGTTGAATAAAGACCAAATCGCCATCCGCGACCTGAGTGACCACGTTGCCCTGATTGATGTCGGCAACAAGCTGATACGCCGCACCCAGCGTGACCACTTATTGTTGTTGCATCAGGTCGCTTTGGGGTCAAAAACGTGGGAAGAGGGCTTGATTGAAATCAGGCAGGCAGAAAAGTTTCTACGCGAAACCAATATCCCGCGTTATAAGGCCTTGAAGGCACTGGATGCCTTGGACAGTGAGAAGGAAAAGCAGGCATTTACTGACTCCCTCAAAGAGATGGACAAAATGCTGGCAACCATGAAGCAAGGTATCGCCTTGCTGGAAGGGCAGAACCGGTCGCAACTGGAGCTGCACCTGCAAAATGAGTTGTTGCAGGAAACCCGCGTGTTCCGTAATCAGATCCATGATCTGGTGGAAAGCGATATTGACCAGTCGACCGCATTATCGGCTACCGCCAGTACGGAAGCCCGCCGTTTCCTCATGAGTGCGGTTGCCATGATTCTGGCAGGGATGTTATTGGCTGCCGTGATGGGCTACCTGATTTACCGCTCCATCAGTACCCAGTTGAACCGCCTGAACAGTACCATCCGTGACATTACCGCAGGCGACCTGAATGCCCGTGTTGAGCTGGATGGGCACAGTGAGCTGGCGGAGTTGGGTCATGCATTCGACGGCATGGTCGAAGACCGTATCACCACCCAGCGCAAGGTCAATGCTGAGCACCAGCAATTGAACGAATCGGTCTTTTCCTTGCTGGAAGCCGTGGCTGACCTGAGTGAGCGTAACCTGACTGTCCGGGCTATTGTGACGGAAGATGCGACAGGCCCCTTGGCGGATGCGATTAACCAACTGGCGGAAGATACCGCTGATGTACTTAAACAGGTACGGGAAGTGGCGGTCGCGGTGGAGTCGACTTCGCAGGAAGTTAACCGGCATGCCTTGTCAGTCAACCAGTTGGCTTTGCTGGAGCGCACCGAAGCGGAAGAAACGGCTGAGCAGTTGGGCAATATCCTGCGTCGCCTGGATTCGATTGCGGGGGCAGCCCAGCAAGCCAATCAGGTTGCGGATACGACCTCGCGTGCCACCCAGGATGCACAGGCATCGGTATCCCGTACCTTGGCCAGTATGTCTGGTATCCGCGATACCGTGCAGGAAACCGGCAAGCGCTTGAAGCGTCTGGGTGAGCGTTCACAGGAAATTTCCCGCATTATTGACATTATCGGCAATATTTCTGAGCGCACTACCGTCTTGGCGTTGAATGCCAGCATGCAGGCAACCGCAGCCGGTGAAGCCGGGCGTGGGTTCTCGGTCATCGCGGAGGAGATCCAGCATTTGGCGGAAAGTTCGCGGGAATCAACCGAGCAAATCGGTGCGCTTGTCCGCAATATCCAGCAGGAAGCCAACACCACCATCGCAACCATGGATCAGACCATTTCCGAGGTGGTCAGTGGAACCAATCTGGCTGAGAAAGCAGCCGTGCACATGCAGGCCAGTCTGGATGCCACCAATACACTGGTTGGGTCGGTCGGGAAAATTGCGGCTGATTCTGCTGAGCAGGTACAGATCAGCCAGGAATTGCAAAGCCGTGCGGAGCGTATTGTTGAGGCCACCCAGTCCACGGGTAAGGAGCTGTTGTCATTGACCAGCCTGACCCGCAATATGGCGGAGTCCGGGCAACGTCTGGTGCAATCCGTCAACGTATTCAAGTTGGACGTTTGATGCAGCCACGCTCACCTATAGGAGGCCGGTATGGACATCCCGCTTGACGATGAGCGCTTGGCATTTGCCGAGGAGCTTGAGGAGGTTGCACTGCAACTGTCGTTGCTTGACCCCGCGCTGGAGTTGGCAACGCAGTTGGCGCAGGTCGATGCCGAGTATGAACGTCTGGCAATGACCGCTGACATGTATGGCTGGCAGGACATGGCAGCGGTGGTGGCGTGGTGTCGTTCAGCTTTGGTCAGTCCTGCTGCCCCTGATTTGCTGGTACAGGGCAAGTTCTTTGGCTGGTTGGAAATGGCGGCCTTGGTCTTGCGTGAACCAGACGAACTGGGGCATTTGCCAATGCTCACTGGCGAGCTGATGGACATGGATTGGCCTGAGCCACTGCCCCCTGATTTGTTGCAGCGGTTTTTGGTGGGTTTGCGGTCTGCTCAACCAGATGAGGCGGCGGCTGGGCTGGATGATGGCAGTGACAAGGACAATGCACCAGACAGCAATCGGCTGGCATTCGCAGCGGATGTGCACCCTGAGTTGCTGGCGGCCTATCTGGAAGAAACCCCTGGGCACGTGACGGAGGCTGCCCGCCTGATCCGCCTGATGGCGATTGGTGCAGGCAACCGCGACCAGCGGCGGCAGGCTTCACGCTTGGTACACACTATCAAGGGTTCCAGTGGTGTGGTTGGGGGGGATGCGGTCGCAGGTTTTGCCCATCAGTTGGAAGACTTGCTGGATTTGCCGTTCAAGGTTTTACCGGACGGGTTGGGCAGCACTCTGGAAGCCTCGGCTGATTGTCTGGAGGCGTTGTTTGACAACCTGCGGGCAGGTCGTGGCTTGCCAGATGAGTATGCAGGCTTGCAGGTGCAACTGGAGGCGTGGAAAGCCAAGCTTGGTACGGATGATGCGGGCGAGGATGACTTGCCAGATACCCTGTCGGCACTGGGCAATTTGCCAGACTTCATCAATGAAACTGCCCCCGCTGCCGATGATGCCGAACTGGGTCTGCTGGCTGGGGGCGACCGCGCTGCTGGCGGCTATCCAGCCCTGAGCGAGGAGCGTATCCGGCGGCTGTTGGGTTTGACAGGGGAGCTGATTACATCCACAAGCCAGACGGCTGAGTTGTTGCAGCAGGCCAACCGGATGGGCAAACAGCTCTACCAGCAGGATGAGCAGATTCGCCAGCGTTTGGATGAGCTGGAAGGTGTCATCGACCAACAGGCGCAACGCCAAGGCAGTGCCAGCAAGTCAATGCCGAAGGATGGGCGTGGTCTGGATGAGCTGGAAATGGAGTCCTACAGCGACCTGTATAGCGCCAGTAACCTGCTAATCGAATCCGCTGCGGATAGCCGCGAAATGGTGCAGAACATGCAGCAGTTGATTCGGCGTTTGACCGATGAGCTGTACCAACAGCAGCGGGTGCAGCGGCAGTTGAGCGAGGCGGTGCTGGCAACACGTCTGACTCCGGTGAGTACTTTAGTGCCGCGTTTGGAGCGGATTGTACGTGAAACCTGCCGTAAAACCGGCAAACAGGCCGATATTCAGATTCAGGGGCAGCATTTGCAGGTGGATGCCGACATCCTCAAAGGGATGGCTGACCCCTTGTTGCACTTGCTGCGCAATGCTGTGGATCATGGCATTGAGTTGCCCGCTGAACGCCGTGCTGCCGGTAAGCCGGAAACAGGTCAGATCAACCTGGCTTTTGCTCAGCGTGGCAGCCATATCACCTTGACCCTGGAAGATGATGGGGCGGGTATGGATGCGGCGCGTATCCGTGCCCGTGCCCTGGAGCGTGGTTTGCTCCGCGAAGGCGATGAGTTGAGCGACGATGCATTGCTGCGCTTGATCTTGCAACCGGGCTTCAGTACCCGTGATGAGGTCAATGAAGTATCAGGGCGCGGGGTCGGCATGGATGTGGTGCAATCGGCAGTCGAGCAATTGCGTGGAACCTTGCATTTGCAGACTATCCTGGGGGCAGGCAGCAAAATTCTGGTTGATTTGCCGCAGACGCTGATTGCCACCCATGCCTTGGTGGTGCGTACAGGGGGGAATCTGGTTGCGGTTCCAGCAGACAGTATTGAGCAGCTATTATACGTTTCCCCGGAAGAAAGCACGCTGGATGAGTCCGGTTGGCATATCCGCACTAACCGTTACCAATTGCCTGTTACCCACTTGGCGCATGTTTTGCACTGGCCTTCTGCTGAAATTTCAATCAAACAGGCGCATACTTTGCTGGTCGTCCGCAGCGAGACCCAGGTACATGCGTTCTATGCTGAAGAAATCCTGCCATCGCGGGATATTGTGATCAAAAGTCTGGCTCCTTGGCTCAATTACCTCCCCGGCGTACAAGGAGCCTGTATCCTTGCCAATGGTACGGTTGCACCTGTCCTGGACATGATCCGGTTGTTGCATGACATGGAAAGTGGGGCATTGCAGCCAAAAGCCAGTGGGGTTGAGGCGATGGTTGCCCCTGTCCGGCGCGGTTTGTCGGTGTTGGTGGTGGACGATTCCTTGAGTAACCGCAAGTCCTTGCGCCTGATGCTGGAAGCCATGGGGCATATGGTACAAACGGCGGTGGATGGTTTGGATGCCTTGCAGTTATTGAATAACAGTAAAGTGGATATGGTGCTGACGGATTTGGAGATGCCACGCATGAATGGTCTGGAGATGACCCAGGCGATTCGGATTTGGCCGGAAATGAAACACCTGCCAGTGATTATGATTACCTCACGCAGTACCCGCAAACACCGTGAGTTGGCAGAGCAGGCCGGAGTGGACAGTTATCTGACCAAGCCTGTGCAGCCAGCCTTATTGCAGGAACATATGCAGAAATGGCTGGATACACAATTGGCCATCGCATAGGCCTTTATTTCAGGAGTTGATGGAGCATGGCGCAAGCGAATAACACCATTGGAATTTGCCTGTTCGGATTAGAGGCCAAGGAAGAGGCTGTCCTGAAGCGGGTAGTCACGTTCAGCGGTTCCCAGGGGCGCAATTATGCCTTGACCCCTCTGGCGGATGCCCAGTTGCTGGTGGTGAGTGATGATACCCCGGTTGATTTCGCCGCGATGAACCCGCAGGGGTGCATGATTGTGCGCATTGCCGACCAGGAGAGTGGGCAGCCTTATGATGTGCTGATGGCACGCCCTTTGCTGGTGACACGGGTGATGCGTACCCTGGATGAGGCTCGCAAACTGTTGCTCGAAAGCCTGGGGGATGTGGCTGCACCTGTTCCCGTTGTTGCCCCCATCCCTGTTCCAATACCCGAGCCTGTCCCTGTTGTTCCTCCTGCGGTTGCTGCCGTGGTGGAGGTTACGCCAGTGCCAACAGAACCAGTCCCGGTGGAAGTCACTGAAGTAACGCCGCCTGTGGAGGCAGCCCCTGTAGCCCCCGTGGACGGTGTAGCCGTGGCTAGCCCTGAGTATGTTTATCACCATAAGGCCTTGGTGGTAGATGACAGTGCCGCAATCCGCAAGCAGTTGGAACTGGAGTTACGTGAAGCGGGGATTGCCTCGGACTTTGCCGAGAGCGGTGAGCAGGCATTGGAAAAAATTGCCAGCCAACGTTATGACCTGATTTTTCTCGACATTATTATGCCGGGTATTGATGGTTATGAAACCTGCCGCCAGATGCGCCTGCGCCGTGAATTGAAGAAGACCCCAATCATTATGTTGAGTGCCAAAACCTCACCCCTGGATGAGGTGCAGGGGGTTATTGCCGGGGCTTCGACCTATTTGACTAAGCCCGTGAAAAGTGAGCAATTGCAGAAGACTTTGAAGCGCGTGTCCATGTGGCTGGACAACTTCCAGCCTGCGCGTTAGGGGGATAGGCAGCCTGTCGGCTGTTCAGTGGGAGTTTAGCTAGTTACCGCTATAAAAGCCTTAAACATTAAAGAGTTGTTTACCGCTACCCAACTAAATTCCCAACCAAATTTCCGGGGCAAATAATGATAATAACAAAACGCAGCCGTTCTATTCTGTTGGTTTCCCAACTGTTGTTGATGACCAGCCTGCCGGTGCAGGCTGATGCTAACCAGCCCGCTGAGGAGCCACCGCCGTGGGCAGCCCGACAGGATGTTAGCCCCACCCCGTTGCCCACCCAAGCAGCTCCACTGCCAGCGGCTAGCCGCCAAACTGCCGGATCGCAGGGTAATGGCAGTAACAGCATGGAAAGCTGGTATCGCGCCCGACAGTCCTATGTCGCCAAGCCAGCCGCGTCGGTTGATGCATTGCAAGCACAAGCACAGCAAGGCGATATGAAAGCCCAGTATGCGTTGGCCTTACTGCTGCGCCAGCAAGGAGGCGACATCCAGCAATCCATTGATTGGCAAGAAAAAGCAGCGCAAGCAGGCCATGTTGAAGCCCAATACGGACTGGGTGTGTTGTATGCAAATGGGCAATATGTGCAGGTTGACAGCCGCTTATCCGCGTTCTGGTATAAGCAGGCAGCACAGCGGGGGCATCAGGCCGCCAAGTTGGCACTGGCGAATAGCCCAGCAGAGCCAGTCGGGATGGCACAAGCACCGGCGGCTCCCGTTCCACAAGCACGCCCGCAACGGGCACAACCTGTCGCTCCTGCCCAGCGTCCTGCCCGTGTCCAGCCTGCTCTTGCAGAGCCTGTCCCGGCTGCCAGTGCCACGCCTGCCTGGGAGGAGGTTGCTTTGGCAAGTCCTGTTGCCCCTGTCCCTGCTCCTGCCACCCCGGTAGCGATAGCACCGGAGCCTGCTGAGCTTGCCTCTGTTGGGGCGGCGGGTGCGGCGGGTCTGGAAGAAGAGGCCACTGCTGCGGATGCGTTGACAGAAGAGGCTGGCATTTCGGTTGAGCATAACAAGTCAAAAGTTGATTTGGGTGGTATGACCGTTACGCAGGTCATGGAGGCTGCTTATAAAGGTGATATGTATGCGCAACTGATGCTGGGGGCTTTGTATGAGGATGGTTCTGATGACGGGGTTGAGCAAAGCTTTACGGAGGCCGCGACGTGGTATCTGAAAGCTGCCCGTCAAGGCTACCCAAAAGCGCAGCACAATCTTGCCTTATTGTATGAGGATGGGCGTGGCCTTGAGCAGAGTTATGAGCAGGCTGCCATTTGGTACGCCAAGGCAGCCAAGGCAGGCTTTTCGGAGGCACAGAATAACCTCGCCGTTTTGTATATCCTGGGGAATGGGGTCGGGGCAGACCGTGCTAAAGCAGAGCAGTTGCTGACTGCGGCGGTCGCCCAGGGCAATGAGAATGCCCGGCGCAACCTGCAAAAATTGCTGGAAGGGGCGGCAGGCTGATCAGCCTGCTTTCGAGCCGCCCATACACAGCGGGGAAGCAGCGACTTTCCCCGCTTTGGCAAAATACTCATCCGGTGTCAGGGTATGCAGGGCGAGCGCGTGGATGCGCCCATTTAACTCTTCAGCGAGTACCTGATTCACCATCCGGTGGCGTGCCACCAGCCGTTTGTCCACAAATTGCCCAGTGACCAGCACCACTTTGAAATGTGACTCTGAGCCAGGCGGGACATTGTGCAAATGGCTCTCATTGATCACCTCCAGCACATCAGGGGTGAAGGCCTGTTGTAGTTTCGTCTGGATCTGTGCCTGGATCGTCATATGTTTTCCTGTTGGTAACTTGAATCTGCCCGAATAGCGCGTATATTTCATCATACTTTTTTCACGGCACTTGTGAGCATGAACCAAAAACAAAACTTTGACAAATTGGCACGGTATCTTGAACGGAAAATCGTAGGTCAAAAATCACTCATAAACCGCTTGTTAATTGCCTTGTTGGCGGATGGTCATTTGCTGGTTGAGGGTGCGCCCGGTTTGGCCAAGACCCGTGCCATCCAGATGCTGGGGCAGGGGATGGAAGGCAGTTTCCACCGTGTCCAGTTCACCCCGGACTTGTTGCCTGCTGATATTACCGGCACGGAAGTGTTCCATCCGCATGATGGCACATTCAAATTCCAGAAAGGCCCTTTGTTCCATAACCTGATCCTTGCCGATGAGATCAACCGTGCGCCTGCCAAAGTGCAGTCTGCCTTGCTGGAAGCGATGGCAGAGCGGCAAATTACCGTGGCAGGCACAACCTGGAAGTTGCCCGATCCCTTTATGGTGATGGCAACCCAGAACCCGATTGAACAGGAAGGCACTTACCATTTGCCGGAAGCCCAGCTTGACCGTTTCCTCATGCATGTGATTGTCGATTACCCAACGGCTGAAGAGGAGCGCCTGATCCTGTTGTTGGGGCGCAAGGAAGCCATGCAGGATGTGAAGCGTGAAAAAGTGCAGGAGCCGCCCGTGGTGGGGCCGGAAGAAATCCGCGCTGCCCGGCAAGAGGTGTTGTCGGTTTATATGGCGGATAATGTCGAGCAATACCTGTTGCAGTTGGTGCTGGCGACCCGCCATCCTGAACGTTATGGCAAGTCATTGACAGGCAGCATTGCTTATGGAGCCAGCCCGCGTGCGACCTTGGCACTGGATCGTTGTGCCCGTGCCCATGCCTGGTTGGCAGGGCGGGATTTTGTCAGCCCGGAAGATGTGCAGGCGGTAGCGCATGATGTGTTGCGTCACCGTTTGCTGCTGACGTTTGAGGCGGAAGCGGATGGCATGAGTGCCAGCCATCTGATTGATGAGTTGTTGGCATTGGTGGCAGTCCCCTGATGCGTCCGGGAGATGGTCTGGTTTATTGCTCGCTGGAATCGTTACTGCGCCTGCAAAATCAGGTGCGCACCCTGAATCTGGCGAAGCGCCATGCACAGGCGCGGCATGTGGGCTTGCACCGTTCGGTGTTCAAGGGACGTGGCATGGACTTTGCCGAATCCCGCCCCTATCAACCGGGGGATGACATCCGCACCATTGACTGGCGGGTGACAGCCCGCAGTGGCAAGGTGCATACCAAAGTATTCCAGGAAGAGCGCGAAAAGCCGGTTCTGATTTGGCTGGATTTGCGTGCGCCGATGTTTTTCGCTACCCGTGGGCGCTTTAAAAGCGTGGTGGCGGCAGAGGTGGCGGGGCTATTGATCTGGAAAACCATGAGTGAGGGCGACCGTGCCGGGGGCGTGTTGCAGCAGGCGGATGGGCATTTGGAGTTCAAGCCTGCGCGGAGCCGTGCCTCGGTATTGGGGTTGATGCGTGCTTTGGCGGATGCAACCGCCCGTGATGTGTCGCGCTTGCCTCCAACCAATGGCACGACCAATGGTGCGTTATTGCAGGAAAGTTGGCGGCGTTTGCGGCGCGTGGCGGAAGCGGGATCGCAGGTGTTTGTGGTCAGTGATTTTCGTCATGCCAGTGCCCAGGCTCTGCAACAACTGGCGATGATCAACCGGCAGGCTCAAGTGACACTGGTGTCGGTGCGTGACCCTTTGGAAGAGCAATTGCCCCCGCAAGGGGTGCTGCGGGTTACGGATGGCAAGAAGGGGTTGTGGGTCAACCTCAAGCATGCCATCTGGCGCAGGGATTATCACGAGCGCCAGCGGCAGGCTCAGGTGTCCTTGCAAGAGTTTTCCCGCAAGCACCGTATCCCACTGATTAGCTTATCAACCCGCGATACGGTGACGGAGCGCTTGCTAAAACTGGTGCGGGGGATGCGATGAACCCTGATTTGCCGTTACGGGATATTCATTTGCCGCCAGAAGTGGGTCTATGGCCGCTGGCTCCGGGGTGGTGGGTTGTGTTGTGTTTATTGCTGCTGGCAGTGGCGGCTTTGGTCTGGTGGTGGCGCAAGCGGCAGCCCCTCACAGAACCGCCGGTACGGGTGCAGGTATCCGCCTTGCGTGAACTGGAGCGGATTGAGCGCACTTACCGTGACCAGCCGCATGTCCTGGTTCGCGAGTTATCGGTGTTATTGCGCCGGATTGCCATCAGTTTATATGGGCGGCGCAGGGTTGCAGGCTTGACCGGGATGACATGGCTGCAATTTCTGGATCGTCAGAGTGGTTCCCTGGCATTTAGCCAGCGTTTCCAGCGTGCCTTGACTGAATTGCCGTACCGCCCGCAAGGGGAGGCTGATACGGCGGCCTTGGTGCAGGAAGTCAGGCAATGGTTGCGTTCCCAGCAACAGGACGGGGGCGCTAAACATGTATGAGTTTGTGTGGTGGTGGCTGTTTGTGCTCCTGCCTGTGCCCTGGTTGGTGCGTAAAATGGTCAAACCTGTCCGCCGTGAGGTGGGGGTTGCCCTGAAAGTGCCGTTTTTGCAGGATTTTATGCAAGGCGAGGCGGTATCCGGGCGGGCGTGGGTGTCGTGGTTGGCTTTGGGGCTGGCTGCCCTTGCCTGGATAGCGTTGGTGACAGCAGCCGCGCGTCCGGTCTGGGTCGGGGACAATGTGGCCTTGCCGGTATCCGGGCGTGACCTGATGCTGGCGGTCGATTTGTCCGGCAGCATGCAGGAGCAGGACTTTTACCTGAACCAGCATGTGGTCGACCGTTTGGTGGCGACCAAGGCCGTTGCCGGTGAGTTTATTGACAAGCGGGTAGGCGACCGGATTGGTTTGGTCTTGTTTGGCGACCAGGCCTATTTGCAGGCTCCCTTGACCTTTGACCGGGTGACGGTGCGTACCTTGCTGAATGAGTCGGCGATTGGTCTGGCGGGTGAGCGGACTGCGATTGGTGATGCCATCGGTTTGTCGATGAAGCGTTTGCAGGATAGCCCAGAGAAAAACCGCGTGCTGATTTTAATGTCCGATGGGGCAAATACCGCCGGTTCGGTTAGCCCGGTAGCCGCAGCGGATATGGCGGCGGCGGAAGGTGTAAAAATTTATACGGTGGGGATCGGTTCAGAAAGCCCGCAAGCCCGCAGTGTATTGGGTTTCCAGTTGATCAATCCAACCGCTGAACTGGATGAGCAATTGTTAAAGTCTATCGCCAGCAAAACAGGCGGGCAGTATTTCCGCGCCCGTGATACCGAGGAGTTCCAACGGATTTATGCGGAGCTTGACCGTTTGGAGCCTGTCGAGCAGGAGGCAGAAAATTGGCGACCCCAGCAGGAGTTGTTCCGCTGGCCGCTTGCTGTGGCCTTGCTGTGCGGCTTGCTTGCTTTCTTGGTGCGTATGGAGGATGAAGCCTGATGTCGGGGTTCCATTTTTTGTATCCGCACGGTTTGTGGCTCTTGTTGCTGTTGCCTTTGTTGTGGGCATGGGTGTGGCGGCAACGGAAAAACCAGAGTGGCTGGTCGGGTGTGGTTGATCCTGCCCTGGCTCCTTTTGTCCTGACCGGGCGTGAGCGGCGCAAAAGCCTGCTGCCCTTACTGGCTTTTTCCCTGCTTGCCATCGTTGCCATCCTGGCGTTGGCTGGGCCTGCCTGGGTAAAAAAGGAAGTGCCGGTTTTTCGTGAGCAACAACCCTTGGTGGTGGCAATGGATTTGTCCTCCTCCATGTATGTCCAGGATGTGTCCCCCAGCCGTTTGGAGCAGGCACGTTTCAAGCTGATTGATTTATTGCAGGCACGCAAGGGTGGGCAGACCGGCTTGGTAGTGTTTGCGGGCGATGCCTTTGCTGTTTCGCCCCTGACCGATGATGTCAAAACCATTGAAGCACAGATGCGTAACCTTACACCGGAGATCATGCCGGTACAGGGCAGCTTTTTGTCGCTGGCGATTGCGCGTTCAGTGACTTTGTTGGAGCAGGCTGGTGCAAAGGCAGGCAATATTTTACTGATGGCTGATGGTTTGTCGGATTCAGCCCAGGCACAGGAGGCAGCTTTGGCAGCCGTCAACAAGGGGTTTTCTGTGTCTGTGCTGGGTTTTGGGACGGAGGTTGGTGCACCGATTCCGTTACGTGATGGTGGTTTTCTCACCGATGCCAAGGGGCAAGTGGTCGTGCCACAACTCAACCCGGCTTCCTTGACGGCCTTGGCACAAGCGGGGAACGGTGTGTTTGTGCAGGCCGGAATTGGTGATCAGGACATCAACCGTCTGTCGGCTCAATGGGCTGCCCGGTCGGCTGATAGTGCTTTGTTGGCGGGTGGCAACCGGCAGGTTGATACCTGGGTGAATGAAGGGATTTGGCTGGTTTTATTGCTGTTACCACTGGTGGCGGTGTTGTTCCGGCGGGGTTGGTTGGCGGTGTTTGCCTTGGTCATGATCCTGCCGCCGGGTGGGGACGTGCAGGCTGCGGGGTGGGCGGATTTATGGCAGACCCATGACCAGCAGGCGCAAGCTGCCTTGCAGGCCGGGCAAGCGAAGGAGGCCAGCCAATTGTTTGTTAACCCCGATTGGAAGGCCGCCGCCGCCTATCGGTCAGGGGATTACACTCAGGCCGAGACCCTGTACGCCAACAGCACCAGCCCTGATGGTTTATATAATTATGGCAATGCCTTGGCACAGCAGGGCAAGTTGGCGGAGGCGATTGCCGCCTATGAGCGTGTGCTGGCCTTAGACCCCAAACATGAAGATGCACGCTATAATCGTGATCTGTTGAAGAAACAACTGGAAAATCAGCAACAACAAGCAGGCGGTCAAAGTCAGCAACAAAACCAGCAACAGAATCAACAAAACCAGCAAGGCCAACAGGATCAGCAAAACCAGCAACAGGGTGCGGCTGATCCACAGCAGTCACCCGCTACAGCCGAAAACCAGCCGCAAGATCAGCAAGAGCAGCCAGCGGCTGGACAAGAAGAACAGGAACAGGATGATAAGCAACAACAGGAACAAGGCAAAGATGGCAAGGATGGTGATGGGCAAGAAGAACAGCCCGCTGAACCACCCCCTGTCCAGGACGGTGAGCAGGCTCGTGAGCAGAAACAAGCGGCTGAGCAGTGGCTGCGCCGTATCCCCGATGACCCTTCGGGTTTGTGGCGACGCAAGTTCCAGTACCAGTATAAAAACCAGGATCAAAACCAGTACCCGCAAGGCGCACGCCCTGCGGCAGGCGGGGAGGCATGGTAATGCGCCGGTTTAGCCAATTATGGGTCGCGTGTTGGCTGTGTTTTGCCTGCATGGGGGCGCAGGCCGCAGTACAGGTGCAGGCAGACCGGGAATCCGTGGTGATGGGCGAGGAGTTTGTCCTGCTGTTTTCAGTTGAAGGGGAGGCGGTGGGCAACCCTGATTTTTCGCCATTGGGTCAGAGTTTTGAAATCACGGGGACATCAACCAGTACCAATGTGCAGATGGTCAATGGGCAAGTGACCCAGCAGTCACGCTGGAAAGTCAGGTTGTTTCCGAAAACGACAGGTAGCTTGCAGGTTCCACCCATCCAGTTTGGTGCTGAGAGCAGCCCAGCACTGACTTTGAGCGTGCAAGCGGAAGAGGCAGCGGATGCCAACGGCAAAGCGGACATTCTGGTGGAATTGGTCGCTGAGCCGCCAAATCCCTATGTGCAACAACAAGTGGTGATTACCCAACGTCTGTTGCATGCTGTGCCCTTACAGCCAACCCAGGCCAGTATGACCCATCCTGAGCTGGAAAAGGGCAAGGGGATTATCCAACAGTTGGGCAATACCCGGAACATGACCACGATCCGCGATGGCAAGACTTATCAGGCGATTGAGCGCCGTTATGCGGTATTTCCGCAAGTCAGTGGCGAGTTGGTTTTGGGGCGTACCGTTTTCCAGGGGGTTCTGGATGACCAGCGTAACCGCCGCCGTGATCCTTTTGGCTTAAGCGGAAAGCAAGTGCGGCGTTTTTCCCAGCCCCTGTCGATACCTGTCCAGCCACAGCCTGCTGCCAGCACCGGGACTTGGTTGCCTGCCAATGGTTTGACCCTGAATGCCTATTGGCATCCTTCGACGGATACCCTCAAGGCGGGCGAGCCTGTCACCTTGACCCTGGCGATTATGGCGGAGGGTTTGATGGCGGAACAGTTGCCAGCCTTGGAGGTAAAGCCGCCATTTGGCATTAAGGGTTATGCCAACCAGCCGGAATTCCGCAATGACTTGAGCGGTAAGCAGGTGGTGGGCATTCGGGAAGAAAAGTGGGTGTTACTCGGGACACGCGATGGTGAGTATACCTTGCCAGAAATCACCCTGAATTGGTGGAACCTGAAAACCAACCAGACAGAAACTGCCCGCATTGCCCCGATCACGCTTAAAGTGGTAGGGGCTGGAAGCTCAGCTAATCCTGCGGAAGCGGGAGGCAGTTCAGGTGAGGGCGGTGAGTTGGATGAAAGGAAGCTGTTGCGCCCGCCGGAAAGCCAAACTGTCCCGTTAGCGGCTAGCCCGGATGGTGGGCAAGAAAGGGGTGGCTGGTTCTGGTGGATGGTATGGGCAGCGCTGCTTGGTGGTGTGTTGGGGGGCGTTGCCTGGTGGTGGTTACGTTACCGGCCTATGGGGTTGACCCGTGGGCCTGTGGTGGCTCGCCCGAAACAGCCGCCCTTGCAGGCATTGCAGCAGGCTTGCCTGAATAATGATGCGCAGGCTGCTTTTCAGGCGGTACATGACTGGATCAGGGATGACTTGGCTTTGTCACCGCCAACCTTGGCCTATTTGCGCGTCAAGGCAGACTTGCCATTGCGTCAGGCACTGGACGATCTGAGCACGGTCTTGTATGCGTCTGTCCAGCATGTCTGGGAAGGGCGGGCGTTGTGGGAGGCCGTGCAAGCCTATAACCGCCGTGCGGCACAACCCGTACCGGCTGCCACTAGCAGTTTGGCAGCCATGTACCCCGAGTAAGTTTACATATTCGGGTAATTTGGCCCGCCGCCGCCTTCGGGTGTGACCCAGTTTATATTCTGGCTGGGGTCTTTGATGTCGCAGGTTTTGCAATGCACGCAGTTTTGCGCATTGATGTGCAGGCGTTTCCCACCCGCTTGTGCCGCATCATCCACATACTCATAAACACCTGCCGGGCAGAAGCGCTGTTCGGGGCCGTCGTATTGGGCAAGGTTGACGGACAAGGCCAGGCTGGGGTCGCGCAGTTGCAAATGGACAGGCTGGTCTTCTTCGTGGTTGGTGCTCGACAGGAACACAGAAGACAATTTGTCGAACGTCAGTACCCCATCGGGTTTGGGATAGTGGATGGGTTTTGCCAGTTCTTTGGGTACCAGGGTTTCATGGTCGGCATGGGCGTGTTTGAGTGTCCACGGTGCTTTGCCCCGCAGCAGGATTTGGTCGATACCGGTATAGAGCGTGCCCAGCCATAAGCCCCATTTGAACGAAGGGCGTACATTGCGGGCAGCATGCAGCTCCGTTTGTATCCACGATGCCTTGAAACTGTCGGCATAGGCAGTCAGTTCTGTGCCAGCGGGGGCATCCTGCTGCAAGGCTGCAAAGGCCGCTTCAGCCGCGAGCATGCCGGATTTCATGGCGGTATGTGTGCCTTTGATTTTCGGCATATTTAGCGTTCCCGCATCACAGCCAACCAGTACACCACCGGGGAAGGTCAGCTTGGGCAGGCATTGCAGGCCGCCTTCATTGAGTGCGCGTGCCCCATAGGAAATGCGCCGCCCGCCTTTGAAGGTATCACGGATATGCGGATGGGTTTTGAAACGCTGAAATTCTTCATACGGGTTAAGGTAAGGGTTTTTGTAGTCCAACCCAACGACAAAACCGACAGCTACCTGATTGTTTTCCAAATGGTACAGGAAGGAGCCGCCGTAGGTGTCGCTTGACAAGGGCCAGCCTGCGGTATGCACCACCAACCCTGCCTGATGTTGGGCTGGGTCAACCTCCCACAGTTCCTTGATGCCAATCCCATAGGTTTGGGTTTGTACACCTTCTTCAAGGTTGAAACGCGCTTTCAGTTGTTTGCCCAGATGCCCCCGGCAACCTTCAGCAAAAAAGGTAAAACGGGCATGCAGCTCCATACCAGGGGCAAATTGCGAGCCAAGCTCCCCATTCTTGAGGATGCCCATATCGCCCGTGACTACGCCTTTGACTGCACCCTTGTCATCAAACAGCAAGGACGCAGCACTGAACCCCGGATAGATTTCAACACCCAAACTTTCAGCCTGTTCCGCCAGCCATCGGCAGAAGTTGCCCAGGCTGATGATATAATTGCCATCATTATGCATCGCCGGGGGCAGGAAAAAGGTCGGGGTCTTGAGGCTATTGTCTTCGCTCAGGAACAGGATGGTTTCGTCCGTGACCGGGGTATTCAAGGGTGCGCCCTTGTCCTGCCAATCAGGGATCAATTCGTTCAGGGCGGTTGGTTCCAGGATAGCCCCGGATAAAATATGTGCGCCAATTTCCGAGCCTTTTTCTACCAGGCAAACCGACAACTCCTTGCCCTGTTCTGCTGCCAATTGTTTCAGGCGGATGGCAGCACTTAAGCCAGAGGGGCCTCCCCCAACAATAAGCACATCGAATTCCATGACATCACGTTCAATTTGTTCCATGTCGTGTTCTCCCATTGGCGAGCGGCTTCATCGAATTTCCTTTGGTGTATGGCTTGAGGATTGTTGGGGTCATGTTATCCGCATCGCTGGCCTGATGGAAGTGCCTTTTCTGTCTGCTGCCAAGCCATTTTTGGTGATTTTGCTTATTTTATGTTCGTTTTTGTCACGCTGATTGCCAAGGCGGATGTTACACTTTTATGACGAATAACGGGTAATAAGGAGATCGCGTTTTATGAATAAAAATCTTGCATCTGTTAAGTACGTCGGCCCAGCCATGCAGCAGCGTCTGGAGGCGCATGGCATCAATTCACTGGAGCAACTGGCTGGCTTGTCTGAAGCTGAGTTGGCGGCTATTCCGGGTATTGGGTTGAATACGGCTCCCTTGATCCTCATGAGTGCGCGTGCTTTGGTGGCAGAGTCCGTTGACACAGACCCAGAAACGCCTGATGTGCTTGAAGCTGGCAGTGCTCCGGTTGGATCGGTGGCAGCAGGGCCGGTGGCAGTGGCGGAGGTACAAGCGGAACCTGAGGCAAGCGCCCCGGTAGGTGGGGAAGAGCCATCGACAATGCAGGCTGAAGTACAGGCTGAGCCATCCGCAGAGTCGACACCGGATGCAGGGGTGGGTGAGGCAGCAGACCCTGAGGACGGGGCTGGTGAGGAAGAAAGGAAGGCCGCGAAAAAAGCCAAGAAAAAGGCTAAAAAGGCAGCCAAGAAAGCCCGCAAAGCGTTGAAGAAAGAGCTGAAAGCCGCCGGGAAAACGGTTAAGAAAGCCCAAAAAGCCGAGAAGAAGGCGAAGAAAAAAGCTAAGGACGATTAGGTTCTGTTGACACTCTAACGGGTTCATATTAGTACGGCGACAAAGGTGGGGAGGCTCGGGCATCGGTGCGTATGAGGAATTCAAACAGATGTTCGAGAAATACACCAAGGAGGCGGGCAAGGAGCAGTACCTGCTCCCCTACTTCGTCGCCGCCCACCCCGGCACAGTAATCGGTACGGACATGCTCAACCTCGCGCTGTGGCTGAAGAAGAATGGCTTCCGCGCCGACCAGGTGCAGGCGTTCTAACCCTCACCAATGGTCTCTTGCCCCGCTTGCTTCCGAAATCATCGTCTCACTTCTTCAGCGGTGCTTCTACCCCCGAATAGGCTTGCACCATATCCGGGAGACGTGCCCCCTGAACTTTGACGACGGCGACAGCCTGGTTCAGTTCGGTGAGTTCTCCAGACGTAAACCGCACGGCATCCGCCCCAATATTTTCCAACATATGCGTCATCTGGGTCGTACCGGGGATGGGTACAATCCACGGTTTTTGTGCCATCAACCAAGCCAGCGCGATTTGTGCCGGTGTCGCTTGTTTCTTTTCAGCCCACTCCTTCAGCAGCTTTACCAAGGCCATATTATGGGTCAGATTCTCCGCTGTGAAGCGCGTCTCCGTCTTGCGGAAATCACCGTCAGCAAAGCTTGTTTTGGCATCAATGGCTCCGGTGAGGAAACCAACGCCCAGCGGACTCCACGGGATAAAGCCAATACCCAGCTCTGCACAAAGCGGAATCACTTCCTCTTCCGGCCCACGCCACAACATCGAGTATTCGCTCTGAACGGCGGTAATGGGTAATTCGGCATGGGCGCGACGCAAGGTATTCAGCCCCATCTCGGACAGCCCCCAGTGCAGCACTTTACCTTGTGCCATGAGGTCTTTCACCGCACCAGCCACCTCTTCAATCGGTATCTCTGGATCAACCCGGTGTTGGTACAACAGATCAATACGGTCAGTACGCAAGCGCTTGAGCATACCTTCGACAGCCCGCTGGATATGTTCGGGGCGGCTATTCAGCCCCGGATGGCGCTCGCCGGTTTCCAGATCAATGTTCCAGCCGAACTTGGATGCAATCACAATCTTGTCCCGGAACGGTGCTATGCCCTCACCCAAAATCCGCTCCACTTCGTGTGGGCCATACGCCTCAGCCGCATCGTAAAAGGTGACACCCTGATCATAGGCGGCACGAATGATGTCGTGCATCTGCGAACGGGTGGGGATAGTGGTTTGATAGGTACGGCTCATGTTCTGAACACCCAGACCAATGCTGGAGACTTCCAGCGAGCCGAGTTTGCGGCGACCACTCAGCTTCACCTGTTGGGGATGATAGGCTGGCACATGACCCTTACCAGAGTCCCCTGCTTGTGCCAGTACGCTGTTGCCAAGCAGCCATGAAGCGGTGACTAACCCAACGCTGGAACTGAGCAGTTGGCGACGACCGGGTAAGGTGGGACTATCGTTACCCACGTTGTCATTTCTTGAACTTTTCATGATGTGTGATTCCTTAACGGATTGGCATTCAATCAGGTATTGCGTTCGACCGTTCCCAAAAACCTCACCATCGCGGGGTCGCGGTGATCGAAAAACTGGCTTTTTTTCATGTCCAGCGAAGCGATTGACCGCATGTTTTCCGCACTTAACTCAAAATCAAAGCTATTGAAGTTTTCAACCATCCGCTCCTTGCGCACCGATTTGGGAATCACCACCACCCCACGTTGTGTCAGCCAGCGCAGCACGACTTGCGCCACAGTTTTTTGATGCTGGTCAGCAATGGACTGCAACAGCGCGTTACTGAACAGGTTGTTCTTACCTTCAGCGAATGATGCCCAAGATTCGATTTGTACACCGTTCTCCTGTAAGAATTGCTGGGTTTCGACTTGCTGGTGGAAGGGGTGCGTTTCAATCTGGTTAACTGCCGGAACAATGTCATTGTAAATGATGAGATCCATCACGCGGTCAGGGTGGAAGTTGCTGACACCGATAGCCCGAATGCGTCCCGCACGATACAGCTCCTCCATTGCCCGCCACGCCCCAAATACATCGTTGTAAGGCTGGTGGATGAGCAACAAATCGAGCGTATCCAGTTGCAACCTGTCCAGAGAGCGTTGGAAAGCGCGTTTGGCAGGCTCGTAACCGACATCCTGAATCCATAGCTTGGTGGTGACGAAAATCTCGTTTCGTGGCACTCCGCTGTCTTTTATCGCACGACCCACAGCGGCTTCATTGCCGTAAGATGCTGCCGTATCAATTAACCGATAACCAACATCGAGTGCATCCCGCACACAACGCTCGCATTCCGCCAGATCATCCATCTGGAACACACCAAAACCCAGTAAGGGCATTTTCACACCATTGTTCAAAACGACTGTCTGCATCACTGTTTTCCTTTGTGCGTTATATTGCTGAAACCGATTTTGCGCATCATCGCAGGAAGAGAGATATAATGATTCTGGAAAATGATTGTCAGATTCTCCAATCATTTGGAAAGGGGCAATACAAGTCCGTATCACACGGATAGAATCCTTGCCATGAACACGACACAATGTGAACGCGAACGACAGCGCGACCAATACAACCGGGCGGAATTAGTGGAGCGGCTGCAACGCGCCATGCCGACTGATGGTAAGATCGAGCCTGTCAAGGGGCTGGTGCTTATCCGCTCATCTCATCCGACTGAACCCATGCACGGTGTTGCAGAACCTTCCCTGTGTGTGATCGCACAGGGCAGCAAGGAAATCTGGTTGGGCGATGCGTGCTTTCAGTACGATGCCTACTCTTACCTGTTGGCAACGGTAGAGCTTCCGGTGACAGGCCGTGTGCTGGATGCATCAGCAGAAGCACCTTATCTGGCGCTTGGTCTGGCACTTGACCCGGTTGTAGTCGGCGCGGTACTGGTTGAGTTGAACCAACCACCGCCACACAATCAGGGTGATGTGAAAGGGATGGTCGTCAGCCCATTGGAAACACCCTTACTTGACGTGGTGCTACGGCTGGTGCGCTTGCTTGATTCGGCGACGGATGCACACTTACTCATGCCATTGATCAAGAAGGAAATCATTTACCGGCTGCTGGTCGGCCCACAAGGCCACCGGCTACCACAGATGACGGCACTGAGTGGGCACACCCATCGGGTTGCCCAAGCAATCCACCAAATCCGCAAGTATTTCGACCAGACGCTACCCATCAGGGATTTGGCCTCGCAAGTCGGTATGAGTGTGTCGGGCTTCCATCACCACTTCAAGGAAGTGACCGCCATGAGCCCCTTGCAGTATCAGAAACAGTTACGGCTTCAGGAAGCACGCCGCCTGATGCTGGGGGAGCATTTTGATGCGGCACGTGCTGGCTACCAGGTCGGTTATGAAGATCCCTCGCACTTTAACCGCGATTACAAACGGCTGTTTGGTGTGCCTCCGCTGCGTGATGTTGAGCGATTGCGCGAAACCGAATCAAAAGGATCAGACTCGATTGATTTTGTGCCCCCTACCCATTTCATGGTAAGGAGCATGGGATCTTTGGCGTAACAAATCAAAATTGCTCACTTCGCTTCCTGTCAGGAAAATTATGTTGTGGCTTAACGGCAAGCTACCCGGCGGAACTCTACCCGCCGGTCAACGGCATCCCGGTGGTCATCAGAACCTGTCCCGATAATATTTTCATGGAAGCCTTTGCCTTCAGTACGGGTACGTTGCCCAGTCGTTGGTTTTTGGCTGGTCATCAACTGCTGGATGCGTGCGGCACGATCCGCAGAGAGCTTCATGTTGTAGGATTCACTACCCGATTTGCTGCTATGCCCTGTCACTTGCAGGCATTGTTTGCCCTGATCCAGATAGCCCGCCAATTCGCCTACCCACATTTGATATTGCGAGGTCAGGAAGTCGCCACCGGCAAAGTCAGTTGAGTTGACCGCAAACAGGATTTTGAAGGTGAGCATGCTGCTGTTACTGAAGCCACTTTTTAGCAACTCCGCAAAGGCGGCACGCGCCTCATCCTTGCGCCCCAAGCGCAGCAGTGCCATATAGCGGCCTGCCAGCGTGCGCAGGTTATCGGTAGCCTTTGGCATGCCTGTCAGGGTTTGGTAGGTTTCCAGGGCGCGGTCATGCTGGCCTTGGCGGTAAGCTTGTGCGGCATCCGCCAGCATGGCATCAATGTTCAGGCTTTGGCGGTAATTGCCTTGCCGTAGTTCTTTCTTCAGGTCAAACCCGGCGGATGGGGTCGGGGTTTCTGGATAGACCGGGCTATCCTTGGATTCAGCCGCCAACTCATACACCAATCCTTGCAGGCTGACGAGGCTCTTGCTGTGTGCCAATAAGCGTCCGTTCTGTGCATCCCGCATCCACAAATCCAGTTGGTAATGTTTGCCACCACTTTGTTTATCCACCGCCAATGCACTATGCACTATGTAATGCGCTTGCTGGAGACCTGCAAAAGACAAGGGGGCTATCTTCAGGCGTGGGTATTGTTTTGCCTGCTTTTGGAATTGCGCCTGGATGTCATCATTCAGGTCGAGGTTTTCTTTTGAGTAGGCATCAAATAAGGGAGCCAGCAGAACTTGGGTGGTGGTGAGCTGGTCACGCCATACCCGATCCTGCCGGGCAGTATCAAGCAACTGCCCGCTGGCTTGCTGGAGCGCCACTGCCCATGTCTGCGGGGTGTCATTGTCGCTGAGGGCTGGTCGGATAATCGGGGTTTCAACCCGGATTGGAAAGCTGGCATTGGCTAATACCCGTTGGGAGCGCGGTTCCCGTACCCACATTTTCAGGGTAATGGTTTCACGACCATTGTCCAGAGTGGCTGTCAGGGAGCTATGCAACTCATAATGCGGACGACCGTGTATGGCTTCCCCTTTTTCCACCAGTTGAAATCTGGGGAAGGTAGACGACTGTTCGCGTAGGTGCGGTTCAATCTGTTTGCTGGGCTCAACGACCCGTTGGGTAGACTCCTGCACCGTGGGGATAACCAGAATCCGGGTGGGCAGCAATTCAGTGCGCCAGCCGCGTTCCTGTTCGATGGCTTTAAAGAGGTGCTTTGCCCCGCGCACTGAAGCATCTTGCAGGGTCAGTGCCTGTTTTTGCTCAATCGACAGTGGGGTTTGGATGTTGTTGGTACAAGCTGTCATCCCCAGCAAGAGGATGAGTAAAATAAATTTGTTAAAAAACATGACTTTACCTTTTATTGTTGACCTTGGATCCCTGCATGGTTCAATTCAGTGGAATGCCCAGGGATTGCTCCAATAGGCGATAATCCTCTTTTTCTGCGGCTGCCTTGTCTTGGTTGCTGACAGGTTTGGGTATCCGTCTGGCGGTGCGTCGGGCAACTGGGCGTGCAGCTTCTGCTGGTTTGCGTTGCTGGGATTTAACGGCCTTTTTATTCGGTTTGGCAGGTTTGGCTGGATGGCTGCGGATATTATCCTGATTTTTGGTTATGCCCACATCAGTTTTAGTGATGAGATTGCCATCCTGATGTTCGCCTGCCTTGGCTTGGTCAAGCAAACTGGCAGGGGGTGACGCTGTGACTGGGGTAGATACTGCTGTTGCTGAATCAGTCAGGGGGGCTGTTGGTAGGTATGGTGTGTTGGTTGGCAAGGGGGGCAGCAGGGCTTGTGGTTCTGCCACTGTGTTGGGTGTGGTGGGTAATGGTGTCCCTTGTGCATGCGTGTCGATGGGTAAGGCCGGGATGCGCAAGGTGGGTGATGTGGGAGCATCGGCTGGTGAGGCAGCAACACTGGATGGGGCTGATGTTGGTGGAGCAATGCCCGGATGCCCCGGATGGACAGCCATGCGGAATTGACCCAACAGTGTTCCAGCCAGAAAACCCGCCGTGACCGCCAGTGGGAAAAGGGCAACCGCCCAAAACAGGGTGTTTTTCCGTATAAACCGGGGAGTCGGTTCCCGTTTGATGATCAGCTTGGGCATGCTTACCTTGTGCGGGGCGAAATAAGGGGATGCGATAAGACCTTGACGGTAGCACAAACCCACGGGGGCTTTTCTGGGTACGTGGACAGGCTAGCCAGTTTTCACGCTAGCCGGAGTGATGGTATTTGCCCGGATAAGGTCGCCCGATTCAAGGCTACATTGAGGGCAAGACCGGGTTGAGCAGTGTGCCTTGTTGCCATTGACCAATAATGTCCGCCAATTGGTCGAGCAGGGTTTGGCGGGCAGTGCGGCTTGCCCACGCAATGTGTGGCGTGATGATCAGGTTGGGTAGCTGCTGTTGCAGTAAGGGGCTATCGGCTGGGGGAGGCTCGATGGGCAATACATCGAGGGCAGCCCCGGCAATCGTGCCGTTTTGCAGGGCAGCCAACAGGTCGGTTTCATTGACCAGACCGCCACGGGCGGTATTGAGCAGGAAGGCGATTGGTTTCATTTGCCGCAGGCGGGCAGCATTCACCAAATGGTGGGTTTGGCTGGTCAGGGGGCAGTGCAGGCTAACCACATCGGCACGGCTAAACAGCTCATCCAGGCTGACACGCCCAGGGCGCAGTTGGCTGGCTTCCGGGCGTTCGGCAATCAGGACATGCATGCCCAAGGCACGCGCCAAACGCGCAGTCGCCTGGCCTAAGCCGCCATAGCCGATGATGCCGAAGGTTTTGCCTGCCAACTCGGTGATCGGGTAATCGAGCAGGCAAAAGTGTGGGCTGCGTTGCCAGTCACCCCGTTGGACGGTTTGCTGGTAAGCCGTGATTTGGCGGGCGAGGGCAAACAGGAGGGCGATACTGTGCTCAGCGACCGATTGTGCTGCGTAATTGCGGATATTCGTGACGGGAATGCTGAACTTTTGTGCGGCATGCAGGTCAACATTGTTAGTACCAGTCGCGGCGATGCAAATCAGCTTTACGTGGTCACGGACGGATGCTAACAGTTGGGCATCCAGCATGACCTTGTTGCTGATGATGACTTCGGCACGGCCAATATGCTGCAAGCGTTGTTGGGTGTGCGTATGGGGCCAAAGCTGCAAGTGCCCGCAGACCGCTTGTAGCCGGGTCAAGTCTAGGTCGCCGTGACTGGTGCTGCCAAAGTCGAGAAAGACCACTTGGGTCATAAAATTACCTCCTGATAAGCCGACTAATGCATACAGTCGGTGCAGCCTGCGCCAAGTTTGTTTATCATACCGCCTTAAGTTGTAGTTATTGGTCTACTGGATTGGGTCGTAAACTCACACGCTTCATACAACTTGGCTTTCTTTTTACCGCAGTATTGTTTGGATATACAGTCTTTTCTGACCGTGAATTTGCCGAATGGCAAATGAATTTCCGGCAAACTGCCCTGCAACAAGGCATCAGCGCCACGACGCTGGATAGTGCCTTCCGTGGTTTATTGCCTGACAAAAAGGTACTGAAGCTGGATGCACACCAACCCGAATTTAGCCGCCCGGTTTGGGAGTATCTGGATAGTGCCGTCTCGCCCGAACGTATTGCCCAAGGCCAGCGCCTATTGCAAACCCATGCGGATTTGCTGAATGCCATTGCCCGCCAATATGGGGTTGACCCGTCCTATCTGGTTGCTATTTGGGGCATGGAAAGCAGCTATGGGCAGCAGACGGGCAATTATTCCGTGATCCGCTCCTTGGCAACCTTGGCCTACCAGGGGCGGGAAGAGCGCCGCGAGTTTTGGCGGGGGCAGTTATTGGCAGCGTTGCGTATCCTGCAACGTGGTGATATGCCGCTGATGGCGATGCGTGGTTCATGGGCAGGCGCAATGGGGCATACCCAGTTTATCCCGACCACGTTTGAGGAGTTTGCTGTCGATTTTGATGGGGATGGCAAACGTGACCTTGCCAACAGTATTCCCGATGCCTTGGCCTCCACCGCCCATTACCTTGCCAGCTCCGGGTGGCAGCGTGGTCAGGTGTGGGGGATGGAGGTAACGTTGCCTGCGGGGTTTGACTGGAGTCAGGCTGAGCCTGCCAATTGGCAACCGTTTAATTATTGGGTGCAGCAACAGGTGAAGGATACCCGTGGCAATGTCTTGTCCCTGCAAGGCCCGGCGCGTGCTTCCGTCGTATTACCGGCTGGCTATCGCGGGCCTGCATTTTTGGCGTTCCCCAATTTTAATGCCTTGCTCAAGTACAATAATGCCCTGAATTATGCGTTGGCGGTGGGGCATTTGGGCGACCGTCTCCGGGGGAGCGGGGAGATTGTTGCCGCTTGGCCGCGTGATGACCAACCCCTGAGCCGGATCGAAAAGGCCGAGTTACAGGAGTTGCTGAGTGCAGTCGGCTACAATACGGATGGCATTGATGGCAATATCGGCCCCAATACTCGTGCTGCCTTGCGCCTGTGGCAGGCTGATGTCGGCTTCCCTTCTGATGGCTATGCCACACTCGAACACTTGCGTTTGTTGCGCGAACAGACTGCGTTGCAGGCGAACAAGGGGCTGTGACCCATCCCCGCAATTGCTAGCTAGCAGTGGGGGATGGGCTGGTAGTGTGGTTTACTGCTGGGCGTAGTAAGCTTGTGCGGCACTGACAGCAACCCCGGATTCAATCGGAGCCCGCATGTCTTTGAGTACAGAATCGAGTGCGCCCAGACAAGTGAGCACATTTTTCGTATTGCAGGCATGCCCCATCAAGCCGATGCGCCAGACTTTGCCCGCCAGTGCCCCCAAGCCTGCACCGATTTCCATGCTGTAATCCTTCAGCAGGCGGTTGCGGACAGCGGCCTCGTCCACGCCTTCGGGCACAGTCACCAGATTCAGTTGGGGCAAACGGTAAGCCTCCTCCACCACAAAGCGGATGCCCATTGCCTCCAGGCCTGCCTTCAAGGCCAAATGGTGGTGCTGGTGGCGTGCCCAGGCATTCTCCAGCCCTTCTTCCTTGACCATCACCAAGGCCTCATGCAGGGCATACAGGGTATTGATCGGTGCAGTATGGTGGTAAGCGCGTTTTGTGCCGCCACCCCAGTAGCCCATCACCAGACTCATATCGAGGAACCAGCTTTGGATTTTGCTTTTGCGGGTTTTGATCACATCAACCGCACGGCTACCAAAGCTTACCGGGGAAATGCCCGGAACACAGGACATGCATTTTTGTGTGCCGGAGTAAATGGCATCAATCCCCCATGCATCCACGCGCAGCTCCGAGCCAGTCAGGGAGGTGACGGCATCGGCAATCACCAGGCAACCGTGGGCATGTGCCAGTTTGGTGAGTGCTTCGGCATCCGAGCGCACGCCCGTGGAGGTTTCTGCATGGACAAAGGCAACGATTTTGGTATCCGGGTGGGCTTTCAGGGCTGCTTCGACCTTGTTCAGGTCAACCGGTTTGCCCCAGTCATCCAGCACCATAACGGCTGTGCCGCCACAACGCTCGACGTTTTCTTTCATGCGCCCGCCGAATACCCCATTCTGGCAGACGATTACCTTGTCACCCGGCTCGACCAAATTGGCGAAACAGGCTTCCATCCCGGCAGAACCAGGGGCGGAAACGGGCATGGTCAGCTCGTTTTGGGTCTGAAAGGCGTATTGCAGCAGGCTTTTCACCTCATCCATCATCTGGACAAAAACCGGGTCAAGATGACCGATGGTGGGGCGTGCCATCGCATGCAGGACACGCGGGCTGACATCAGAAGGGCCAGGCCCCATCAGGATACGTTGGGGCGGGTAAAAGGATGTGATGCTCATGCAGGAACTCTCAGTACGGAAATCAGTTGGTCAAGGGTCGGATGATACTATAGCTGCCTGCCGTGGGGGATATTCCTTTGGAGTTTGGGGGCTTGGTGGCACGTGGTGGTTATGACACTTTTTGCCTTCCCCCATATTGCAGTGCAGCGTTTTTTGCCATAATCCGGTTTTTCATCCGAACTGCGAACTGGGGATTGTTTGTGTATAGCCTGCTGCGAGAAGTGTTGTTCCTGTTTCCTGCCGAGTTTTCCCACCATCTGGCCTTGCGCGGGATGAAACTTGCCCAATCACTCGGCATGATGGGCAAGCCAGAACCCTTGCCGGGCAAGCCGGTGCGTGTCATGGGCATTGAGTTTCCGAATCCGGTTGGTTTGGCGGCGGGGCTGGACAAGAACGGTGAGTATATTGATGCACTGGCCAGTTGCGGGTTTGGTTTTATTGAAATAGGTACGGTTACACCACGCCCACAGCCGGGCAACCCTTTGCCGCGCCTGTTTCGTCTGCGTAAGGCCAAGGCTATCATCAACCGCATGGGCTTCAATAACCACGGGGTTGAGTATTTGCTGGGGCAAGTCGCCAAAGCCAAGTACCAAGGTATCCTTGGCATCAATATCGGCAAGAATTTTGACACGCCGGTTGAGCGGGCGGTGGATGATTACCTGCTGGCCTTGCGTAAGGTTTACGCCCATGCCCATTATGTGACTGTGAACATTTCCTCACCCAATACCCCAGGGTTGCGCAGCCTGCAATACGGCGATGAGTTGCGTAAGCTGCTGCAAGCGCTCAAGCAGGAGCAGGTTTTGCTGGCAGAGCAGTATGGCAGGTATGTGCCATTGGCGGTCAAGGTCGCACCGGATTTGACGGAAGAGGAAATCACCGGGATGGCGGAAGTGTTCCTTGCATGCCAAATCGATGGATTGATTGCCACCAATACCACCCTAGACAAGTCTGCGGTTGCCGGGATGGAGCATGGGGCAGAGCAGGGTGGTTTGAGTGGTCAGCCATTGACACAACGCTCGACTGAGGTGATCCGTTCCTTCTGTAGCAAATTGGGTGATAAAGTGCCGGTGATTGGGGTGGGTGGCATTATGGGGGGGGCAGATGCAGCGGCTAAATTGGCAGCGGGTGCAGCCTTGGTGCAAGTCTATAGCGGATTTATTTATACCGGGCCTGCCTTGATCAAGGCATGTATCCAATCCATAGAAAAAGCCCGCTGAAGCGGGCTTTTCTGCATACTCTACACATCACCGCTTTGAGCGGGTAGTCCCCCCAAAGCATGGTTCAATCGTGATTAGTTGGTTTTTGCGGGTGCAACTGGTGCTTCAGTAGCCGGTGCGGCTGGCGCTGCTGCGGGAGCGGCAGATTGTGCTGCTGGGGCAGCCGGTGCAGCTGCTTTGTTCTGTGCTTCCATGGCTTTGCGTTGCTCTTCCATTTGCTTGAAGAACGCTTCAGCCTGGGCGCGTTGGGCAGCCATCTGCTGTTGCATTTGCGCAAAGTTCGGTTGTTGGAAAGCCGGTGCTTGCATCATTGGGAAGCTTGGCATGGCATAAGGGTACATCATCGGCTGTTGCATGACCGGAGCCTGCATCATCGGCATCATCATCGGTTGCTGCATGCCGTATTGTGGCATGGCAGGAACCTGACCTTGTGGTGCTTGCATCATCGGCATTTGTTGTGGCATGGCATAGCCATTCCAGGCAGGTTGCTGTGCACCCCAAGGATAGCCATAACCACCACCGCTGGTATTGCTGTTGGTATTGCCGTACAGGTTATTCTGGCCTGTGCCGTAGCCATAGCCTTGACCGGTCAGGTTGGTTGCTGTATCGCCATTGCCACGACCAGCCACATCTGAATTCATGTCTGTATTGCCTTTACCCTTGAAGGTAATGCTGAAGTCAACTTCGCCATCACCTGTACCCTTGCCACGACCCCAGCCGTCAACGTTGCCATTGCCTGTGCCATAACCTTGGCCTTGGGTATTGCCAGCGCCTTGAGTGTTGCCTGCGGCCTGACCTGAACCAGCGCCATTGCCATTATCAAAACCGTTGAAGAAATCAGCGGAAGAAACGCCAGTAGCAGTGAACAGGGCGATGGCGAATGCAATTTTAGTGAATTTCATGTGATGTGTACCTCTAGCAAAATCAAGAAACGTTAATATAAGAAGATATTAATATTCTAATTGTTTAATTGCAAGCAGAATTTTGTGGGGCTGTCCAAGAATGCAGCGTATCGGATGGCAAAAAGGTTTGCCCTTACCCGAGGGTAGAGAAGGGTGGCTAAAATCCGTTTCATTGATTAATAAATCAATTTGAATTAATTATTGACAAAGCGATAGCTGGCGATTAGCCTAAATCAACAGGGAGGGGAGGCGTGCGCTTTGGTTTAGCCGCTAACCAAGCTATTTGCGGGCGTGTGGCATGCAGCCCTTCTTTTTCGATTGACAAGTCCCCTGTTTTGCGGGATTATTTTTTTCGACACTCGAAGTAATTCTGGTTCATTGAGGTGGTGACTTCCGCCCGATAAGCATCTGGGAGCGGGCAAAAAAATGCAGCTTCAAGCTTTTGAATACTATTCAAAGCGCTTTGAAATTGTGTTTTAATAGCTCTGGTTTTTGTGTGAACATTCAAAGGTAAGTGCGATGAAAACGAAACTCAAAGTGAGCGTAGCGTGTGGTTTGGCAGCCCTGTTGATGGGTTTTGGTGTGCAGGCGGAAGAGCAGAAGACTTTCACCTTTGGCGGCGATGTTGAATTGGACATTACTGCCCGTGACGCAGGCGACAATGATGGCTTTATGCACGGCGGTCGTGTCAAGCTGAATGCCACTGGCGAACTGAAGGGTGATGGTTACTTCGTGAAGGGCGTTGCCCAGCCTTTGGTTCCGTTCAAGGGCAGCAGCCTGGGTTATGATGATGTTTACCTGCAAATGGGTCGTGACAGCTGGGATGTGCAGTTGGGTCGTTTTGAGGGTGTTGACCTGTTCCCGGTTGGCAAGGACACCGTTGCTGAGCATGCCAGTGGCGTGACCGTTTATGGCGCAAACAAAGTCCGTGGGCGTAAGGATGATGTGCTGCACGGTGCATTGCACCTGACCCCTAGCGATGCGATGAAGTTTGAGCTGGGCGTGATGGTCAACAAGGACGGCGACAAGGAATACAAGGGTGTGCGCCCAGCGGTGGTATACAACGCCGGTGCAGTGACAGTACGTGCAGGTCTGGAAAGCCTGGATGATAACGGCAGCAAGCTGAAGGGTGTTGGCTTGGGTGCAGGTTTCAATGCCGGTGCAGGCACCGTGAATGCCAGTGTTGCCAAGCTGAACAACGATGATGATTCCAAAGAAGATGTCACCTCCGCCGCATTGAACTATACCCAGGGCCCATGGGGTGTTGGCTATATCAACTCCAAAGAGGGTGATGGCAAGCTGAACACGCTGTTCGGTGCTTACACTGTCCCGTTGTTTGGCAGCAAGTCAGCCAGCATGACTTTTGCCGCCAGCACTTCCAAGGCCAGTGGTTTGGGTGAGCTGAACAATAAGGTCAATGCAGGCCGCGTCCGTTTCAACTACGCGTTCTAAGTAACAGGAAATAATGATGTTTATAGTCTGTGGCGAAGCCTTGTTTGATGTGTTTATGGCAGATGGCGTGGAAATGACGGCAGTTAATGTCCCGTTTAATGCCCGTGTGGGTGGGTCGCCGTTTAATGTGGCGATTGGCTTGGCACGTTTCGGGCAACCGGTGGGCATGTTGACCGGGCTTTCCACAGACTTTTTGGGGGAACGTTTGCTGGCGGTGTTGCAGGATGAGGGGGTTGATACCCGTCTGATTGCCCGCAAGGCAGCACCTACCACGCTGGGGTTTGTCCAGCATGATGCTGATGGCATCCCCAGTTATGCTTTTTACGGCAACGGCGCGGCAGACCGGTTGCTGACCCTGGACGACGTTAATGTTGACCTGGGGGCAGCGATTGGTATCCATCTTGGCTCCTATTCCATCGTTGCCCAGCCGACCGCTGATTCGTATTTGGCGCTTGTCCGGCAGCAGTCGGGCAAGCGCATCCTTTCCCTTGACCCGAATATCCGCCTGAACGTGGAGCCGGATCTGGATGTTTGGCGCAAGCGGGTAGCAGAACTGTTGCCGCTAGTCGATATGGTCAAGGTCAGTGATGAGGACTTGCAGTCCCTTTACCCTGGTGCAGACCTGGAGGCCGTGGCGGCATCCTGGCTGGCACAAGGGCCAAAATTGTTGGTATTGACCCGTGGTGGGGCAGGTGCAACCTTATGGAGCCAGCAGGCACGGGTTGATGTGGATGCACCCCGTGTACAGGTCGTCGATACCGTTGGGGCAGGAGATACCTTCCAGGCCTCCTTGATTGATGCAGTTATCCGCTTGCATGCCAGTTTGGCAGACCATTGGTGGCAAGCCCTGAGCGCAGACAAGTTGCAGGATATTGGGCGCTTTGCAGCGGCTGCGGCTGCCATTACCTGTTCGCGGCGTGGGGCAGATTTGCCGATCCGGGCGGAGGTGCTGGCAAGTCTGGGCAACCTTTAGGCCAGAAATTCAGGCCAGCAATTCAAGACACGATTTTTAAGATACCAAGAAAAACCTTACCAACCACCAAAACAGGAAACGGAAATTCATGAGTAGCATGGTCATTCCAGTTGAGCCGTTTGATCTGGTGATCTTCGGCGGGACTGGCGATCTGGCAATGCGCAAGCTGTTGCCTGCCTTGTTCCGGCGTGATGCCGATGGGCAGATTCCGGCAGGGGCGCGGATTATTGGCCTGGCGCGTACTGAGCAGTCAGCCGACGCTTTCCGCCAGCAAGCCCGCGAAGCATTGCAAAAGCATATCCCTGCCGCCCAATTGGATGCAGTGGCCTTGGAGCGTTTCATTGCCCGGTTGGATTATTTGCTGAATGATGTCACCGACCCCAGTGGTTGGGCAGAGCTGGTGGATTTGCTTGACCAGCAGCCAAACCATATCCGTGTCTATTATTTGGCGGTTGGGCCTGCCTTGTTTGGCGTGATTGCCAAGGGTTTGGCTCAGGTGGGCTTGGCGGGTAATCAGGCTCGGCTGGTGGTGGAAAAGCCCTTGGGGCACGATTTGACCAGTGCCCAGGCTTTGAACCGTGACATTGGTTCGGTATTCGCGGAACGTTGCGTGTACCGTATTGACCATTATCTCGGCAAGGAGACGGTACAGAACCTGATGGCACTGCGTTTTGCCAATGCCTTGTTTGAGCCGCTGTGGAATGCCCATTGCATTGATCATGTGCAGATCACCGCTGCTGAATCACTGGGGGTTGGGACGCGGGGTGGCTATTACGACACCGCCGGTGCGATCCGTGACATGATCCAGAACCACCTGATCCAGTTGCTGTGCCTGATTGCGATGGAGCCGCCTTACAAGTTTGATGCCGATGCGGTACGCGATGAAAAGCTTAAGGTTTTGCGTTCCCTGCGTCCATTGAAGGGGCGTGAGGTGTTGGCGAATACCGTACGTGGGCAATATTTGTCTGGAACTGATACCCCCTCTTATGTGCAGGAAGCGGGCAATCCAGACAGCAAGACGGAATGCTATGTTGCTATCAAGGCTGAGATTGATAATTGGCGTTGGTCAGGTGTGCCGTTTTATTTGCGTACCGGTAAAAAGCTGCGTGCCCAGATGACCGAGATTGCCATTGTCTTCAAGGAGCCAGCCCATTCGGTGTTTGGTGATTTGGATACGCCGGTCATGCCGAATGTGTTGAGCATCCGCTTGCAACCTGATGAGGGTTTGCGCCTGCATATCATGGCTAAAGACCCCGGCCCCGGTGGTTTCCGTCTGCGGGACATTCCCCTGGATATGACGTTTGCAGAGGGGCGTGATGACAATTGGCGCATGCCGGACGCTTATGAGCGCTTGCTGATGGATGTGGTGCGCGGCAACCAGACCCTGTTTATGCGCGGCGATGAGGTTGAGGCTGCCTGGAAGTGGATTGACCCGATCATTGATGCCTGGGAAGCCTCTGGTATACGCCCCGAAGGGTATGACCCCAACAGCCGAGGTCCCATTGCCGCTGTGGAGATGATGGCGCGTGACGGGCGGCGTTGGCGGGAGATTGAACGTGAGCCTGTGTAGTTATCCAAGCCGCCCTGAACAGGCCGCTGCGTTGGCGATGCAGGTGGCTGACCAGTTGCATGCCGCTATCCAGGCGAATGGGAAAGCCAGCCTTGCCGTTCCGGGGGGGACGACACCCGCCCCGTTTTTGCAGGCATTGGCGGGTATCCGCCTCGATTGGCAGAAGGTGTGTGTCACCTTGACCGATGAGCGTCAGGTTGGCATAGAGCATGAGCGTTCCAATGCCAAGCTGCTGGTGGATAATCTGTTGCAGCGGGTAGCTGGGGTGCGGTTTTTGCCCTTGTTTAGCCCCGCGCAGGGCACTGCATGGCTGGCACAGGTGGCGGTGGCCTTGCGCGAAACGGTGTTGCCACTCGATGTGTGTGTGTTGGGGATGGGCACGGATGGGCATTTTGCCTCCTTGTTCCCAGGGGCTAAGCAATTGGCGGAAGGGTTGGATATTGCCAATCCTGAGCCGGTGCTGGAGATCACCGCTGATTCAATCCCCGAACCGAGAATTTCGTTAAGCCTGTCTGCCCTGTTGGGGGCGCGGCATATCCACCTGCTGATTACAGGTGAAGAAAAGAAACAGTTGCTACAACAGGCGCAGACCCAGTTGATGTCAGGTGCAGCACCCGTGCTGCCGATAGGGGCTTTGTTGCAGCATGCGGGCGAACGCCTGATCATCCATTATGCACCCTGAGGTTGCGGATAAAGTACCACATGAACACAGTAATCCATCAGACCGTCGCCAAGGTGACGGCACGCATCAAGCAACGTAGTGCTGCCACGCGCAGTGCTTATCTGGAGCGTATGCAGTGGGCGCAGCAACAGGGCGGCAAGCGCTCCTTGGCTTGTGGCAATTTGGCGCATGCCGCTGCTGCCAGCCCGCTGGCAGACAAGTTCAAGATTGTTGAGTGGACGGCGGGCAATATCGGTATTGTCACCGCGTACAACGATATGTTGTCTGCGCACCAGCCGTTTGAGGTTTACCCCGAGCTGATCAAGCGGGCAGCGCGTCAGGCCGGTGGTGCAGCGCAAGTGGCGGGTGGTGTGCCTGCCATGTGTGATGGTGTCACCCAGGGTATGCCCGGCATGGAGCTGTCGCTGTTTTCCCGCGACCTGATTGCCATGAGTGCCGGGATTGCATTGACACACAATGTGTTTGATGCAGCCGCCTTTTTGGGGGTGTGCGACAAAATTGTCCCCGGCTTGGTGATTGCCGTTGCCACTTTTGGGCATTTGCCTGCGATTTTCCTACCGGCGGGGCCGATGACTTCGGGCATCCCGAATGACCAGAAGGCCAAAATCCGCCAGCAATATGCGTCGGGTTTGGTGGGGCGCAAGGAATTGCTGGAGGCAGAAATGCAGTCCTACCACGGCGCTGGGACATGCACGTTCTACGGGACTGCCAACAGCAACCAAATGCTGATGGAGTTCATGGGCTTGCAGTTGCCCGGCAGCAGCTTTGTCAACCCCAATACACCGTTGCGTGATGCCTTGACCGTGGCGGGGACACAGCGTTTGCTGGCAATGACGACCCAGAATGGCAATTATTTGCCTGCTTATGAAATTCTCACGGCGGAGGCTTTTGTCAATGGCATCGTTGGCCTGAATGCAACCGGCGGTTCCACCAATCTGGTACTGCATTTGGTGGCGATGGCGCGGGCAGCGGGCTGGCTGGTAGGTGCAGAAGATTTTGCCGAGTTGTCGGCTGTGACTCCGCTGATGGCACGGGTTTACCCGAATGGCACAGCGGATGTGAACCATTTCCATGCTGCTGGTGGCTTGCAGTTCGTGATCCGCGAACTGCTGGCTGCTGGCCTTTTACATGCGGATGTGCAGACGGTCGCGGGTGTTGGTCTGCACCATTATACCCAGGAGGCCAAGCTGGCGGCTGATGGTACGGTGGTCTGGCAGGACGGTGCGGTTGCAAGCCATGATACGGCTATCTTGCGCCCCTTCGCGGAAGCCTTCCAGCCTGCTGGTGGTCTGGTACGGATGCAGGGTAATTTGGGTGAGGCGGTCATCAAGGTATCGGCTGTCAAGCCAGAATACCGGGTTATTGAAGCGCCAGCCCGCGTATTCCATGACCAGGATGCCGTCAAGGCGGCTTTCAAGGCGGGTGAGTTGACCGGTGATTTTATTTGTGTGGTGCGTTTCCAGGGACCCAAAGCCAATGGTATGCCGGAGCTGCACAGCCTGACCCCGGCCTTGGGGGTCTTGCAGGAGCGTGGGCAGAAGGTGGCGCTGGTCACGGATGGGCGCATGTCTGGAGCCAGTGGCAAGGTTCCTGCTGCCATTCATCTCAGCCCAGAGGCGGTGGATGGTGGGGCGATTGCCAAAATTCGTGATGGGGATTTGATCCGTTTGGATGCGGAACAGGGTATACTGGAGGTGCTGGAAGCTGATTTTGCCAGCCGTCCCGCTGTGACTGCCAATCTGGATGCGAACCAAACCGGGCTAGGGCGTGAGTTGTTCCGTGTCTTCCGCCAATCCGTTGGCCCGGCTGCCAGTGGCGGCAGCATCTTTTTTGCTGATCAACCCGATCAGGTGAATGGATAATGACAATAATGGATACCACCTACTCAATCTGGACACAATTAAATACCCTCGGTGAACGCCTCAAGGCCACGCATTTGCGTGATTTGTTTGCCGAAAATCCAAAACGCTTTGAGGATTTGTCGGTGCGGCAGGATGACCTGTTGCTGGATTTTTCCAAGGAAAAGCTGGATACCTCCGCGTTGCAGGCCTTATTGCAATTGGCAGAAGCTGCGGGTGTGGCTGCCCATCGTGATGCGATGGTGCGCGGTGAGAAAATCAACATCACGGAAAACCGTGCTGTTTTACACATGGCTTTGCGTGATGGCGTACCTGCCGATTTGCGGGTCGATGGGCAAGACGTGGCAGCGGATGTGCAGGCGGTGCGGGCACGGTTCCTGCAATTTGCCGAAGATGTCCGTACCGGCACGTATGCCGGGGTGGGGGGCAAGCCATTTACCGATGTGGTGAATATCGGTATTGGCGGTTCTGATTTGGGCCCGGTGATGGTCACACAGGCTTTGGCTCCGTGGCATGATGGCCCGCGCCTGCATTTTGTTTCCAATGTCGATGGGGCGCATATCATCGACACCCTGGCAAAGTTGGATCCCCAAACGACCTTGGTGATTGTTGCTTCCAAGACCTTCACCACCGCTGAAACCATGCAGAACTTTGCGACGGCACTGAACTGGTTGCGTGCTGGTTTGGGTGAGGCAGCCGGACAGCATGTGGCGGCAGTTTCCACCAATCTGGAAGCCACCCGCACGTATGGCATTGATGATGCGCGTGTCTTTGGTTTTTGGGATTGGGTCGGTGGGCGCTATTCGGTCTGGTCGGCGATTGGTTTGCCGGTGGCGATTGCCGTTGGGCGCGATGCGTTCACGCAATTCCTGGCTGGTGCGCAGTCGATGGATGAGCATTTCCGCACAGCGCCCTTGCAGGCCAACCTGCCTGTGCTGTTTGCCCTGGTGGGGATTTGGCGGCGTAATGTGTTGGGTTATCCGACGGTAGCCCTGATCCCGTATGACCAGCATTTGGCGCGTTTCCCGGCGTATGTGCAGCAGTTGGATATGGAGTCCAATGGCAAGCGGGTACAGCTTGATGGGCGGTCTGTCCAGCAAGCCAGCGGCCCGGTGGTGTGGGGTGAGGCAGGTACGAATGCCCAGCATTCCTTTTTCCAGTTGATCCATCAAGGCAGTGACATTATCCCGGTGGATTTCTTGGTGGCGGCGAACCCCAGTTCCCATAGCCATTTCGGTGATGCGGTCGGGCATCATGATACTTTGCTGACCAATGTGCTGGCACAGGCGCAAGCCTTGGCATTTGGGCGTGATGAGCAACAGGTACGGGCAGACATGGCGGCAGCGGGCATGGCAGCGGGGCGTATCGACCAGTTGGCTACCCACCGCACCTTCCCCGGTGATCGCCCTTCCACTTTGCTGGTTTACCGGCAGTTGACCCCGGCGACCCTGGGGCGTTTGGTTGCCCTGTTTGAGCATAAGGTATTTGTGCAAGGGGTTATCTGGGGTGTGAATTCGTATGACCAATGGGGTGTGGAGTTGGGCAAGAAGCTTGCCAATGTACTGGCTTCGGCCGTGCGTGACCGTGCCATCCCGACGGATGTGGACGGCTCGACCGCCGGTGTCTTGCAGCACCTCCATGCCTTGCGCAGTAACCCAAAGGAAACAGCATGATTTCTGTAAAGGATGTATGCCAGCAAGTTCCGGTTATCCCGGTGTTGGTGGTGAAAGACGTGGCACATGCCCGTCCATTGGCGGAAGCCCTTGTTAAGGGTGGCCTGCATGTACTGGAAGTGACCTTGCGCACGGCGGCGGCATTGGAGGCAATCCGTATTATGGCGGACGTGCCCGGTAGCCTGGTGGGTGCAGGTACGGTCTTGACACCCGCCGATGTGAAAGCCGTGAAAGCGGCGGGGGCGCATTTTGCGGTATCCCCCGGTGCAACCGATGCCTTGTTGACAGCGGCTGAGGATGCCGGTTTGGCTTTATTGCCGGGGGCTTCCACGGCTTCTGAGGTCATGTATCTGTTGGAGCGTGGGTTCAGTACCCAGAAGTTTTTCCCAGCAGAGGCAGCGGGAGGTATCCCGATGCTCAAGTCCCTGTATGGCCCCTTATCAGCCGTCAGTTTTTGCCCGACGGGTGGGATTAATGTGCAAAGTGCAGCCCAGTATCTGGCTTTGCCCAATGTCTTGTGTGTTGGCGGGTCGTGGCTGACACCGGATGCGCTGGTACAGGCTGGTGATTGGCAGGCAGTGCATGATTTGGCGCGTGCCACACAGGTATTGCGGGCTGCGTAAGTGTTTTAAAACAGGGGGTTACTTCCCATTCCACCGTGACCTCCTTTGCTTGGCCTTCCTTTTTGGGGGAGGCCACTTTTGTGTTCTCCTGCTTGGATCATAGCTTGGTATCCGGGCAGCTTTTATCCCCCGGACTGGTTCCGGGGGGCTTTGTTTGACCGGGGAGGTCTTGCCATGCCTTATCTTGCATCCGAACAGCGTTATTCCGCCGGACATTACCGGCGCTGTGGGCGCAGTGGCCTGAAATTGCCGACCATTTCATTTGGCCTCTGGCATAATTTTGGTGCAGTCAATTCATTGGAAAATGCCCGAGCTATCCTCCGCCGTGCGTTTGACCGGGGGGTGACCCACTTTGACCTTGCCAATAATTATGGCCCGCCCTTTGGTTCAGCAGAAGAAAATTTTGGTCGCCTGTTGGCTCAGGATTTCCGGCCTTACCGTGACGAGTTGATCATTTCCACCAAGGCGGGCTATGACATGTGGCCGGGGCCTTATGGTGAATGGGGTTCGCGCAAGTACCTGCTGGCAAGTCTTGACCAAAGCTTGCGGCGTATGGGGCTGGATTATGTGGATATTTTCTATTCGCACCGTTTTGACCCGGAAACCCCGCTGGAAGAAACCATGGGGGCACTCGACAGTGCGGTGCGCCAAGGCAAGGCATTGTATGTCGGCATTTCTTCCTATTCACCAGAAAAGACCCGTGAAGCTGCGGCGATCCTGCGCCGTCTGGGAACGCCTTGCCTGATCCATCAGCCATCTTATTCCTTGGTGAACCGCTGGGTGGAAAAGGGCTTGCTGGATACGTTGGAGGCGGAAGGTATGGGCTGTATTGCCTTTTCCCCACTCGGGCAAGGCTTGTTGACGAACAAATACCTGGGGGCAGCCCCGGAGCGGGCGCGTGCCCAGTATGCACCCCAGCATTTCAATGCCAACTTCCTGCGTGAGGAAGTGTTGCAGCAGGTGCGTTTGCTGGATGCCATTGCCCAACGCCGGGGGCAGTCCCTGGCGCAAATGGCGATTGCATGGGTGCTGCGTGACCCGCGTGTGACTTCTGCCCTGATTGGGGCCAGCAGCGTGCAGCAACTGGATGATAACCTCGATGCCCTCAACCAGTTGGCCTTTACTGCTGAAGAGCTGGCTGACATTGACCAGCATGCCCGTGATATGGGCATCAATATTTGGGGGTAGTGGTCATGAATGGGAAACGCGCGATTGCGATGATTGCACATGACAGTACCAAGCAGGAGCTGGTGCTGTGGATGGGCAGGAATGTGGGGCAGTTTCAGGGGCGCAAGGTGTATGCGACCGGCACGACCGGCAGGCTGTTGAAGCAGGCCTATCCTGACCTCGATATTACACCCTTGAAGAGTGGCCCCCTTGGGGGCGACCAACAGGTCGGAGCCATGATTGCGGAAGGTGATATTGCCGCTGTGATCTTTTTCCAGGATCCGATGACCCCGCAACCGCATGATGTGGATGTCAAAGCGCTGGTACGGCTGGCGACCCTGTATGAGATCCCGATTGCCTGTAACCAGAGTACGGCGGATTATCTGGTATCAAGCCCGTATTTTGACCAGCCTGAACAGGCTCCCGTCACCCGTTCTGTGGAGGAACGCTATGGCGGATACCTACAGCGGGTGGTTCAGGGCAGCATCGGCAAGCCGTGAATGCCTTAACGATTTTAAACTCAAGAATTTGACTGGAAAATAAGCCAATGAAAAGTCCTTTTAAGCTGGACCGACGCACCAAAATTGTAGCAACCCTCGGCCCTGCCTCCAGTGATGAGGCCATGCTGCGCAAACTGGTGGCTGCGGGTGTGAATGTGTTTCGCCTTAACTTTAGCCACGGTTCGCATGAAGACCAGCGGGCACGGTATGAGCTGGTGCGGGAAATCGAAGATGAGATGGGTTGCCCGATTGGTGTCCTGATGGATTTGCAGGGGCCGAAGCTGCGTATTGGTACGTTTGCAGAAGGGCGGATCACCCTGAAAAAAGGCGACCATTTCAACCTGTATCTGGAACGCCGTGTGGGTGATCAAGATGGCGTAACCTTGCCGCACAAGGAAATTTTTGATGTGCTGGCAGTCGGGCATGAGCTGCTGGTCGATGATGGCAAAGTGCGCCTGAAAGTGACCGAGATCCGCTCCGGTGAGGCCACCACCGAAGTCCTGGTCGGGGGCGTGATTTCTGACCGCAAGGGGGTGAATGTCCCGGATACCCAGTTGCCGATCAGTGCCTTGACTGAAAAAGACCGTGCCGATTTGATGTTTGGTCTGGAGCTGGGGGTTGATTGGGTCGGCTTGTCGTTTGTGCAGCGCCCGGAAGACATCGAAGAGGCCAAAGCCTTGGTGGCGGGACGTGCGGGTGTGCTTGCCAAGCTGGAGAAGCCGTCTGCACTGGATCATTTGCAACGCATTATTGAAGTGTCTGATGCGGTGATGGTGGCACGGGGTGATTTGGGCGTGGAGTTGCCGCCTGAGCGTGTCCCTTCCATCCAGAAGCGTATCGTTGAAACCGCCCGCGCCTTGGGTCGTCCGGTGATTGTCGCCACCCAGATGCTGGAGTCGATGATCAACTCCCCGGTTCCTACCCGTGCGGAAGCATCGGATGTGGCAACCGCCATTTATGATGGTGCTGATGCGGTCATGTTGTCGGCCGAAACGGCGGCGGGTAGCTACCCGGTTGAGGCAGTCGAAGTGATGGCGCGGATTATTGCCGCCACTGAAAATGATGTGCGCTACCACCATGCCCTGCGCTCCTTGCCACGCCTGGATGAGGTCACGGATGCGGATGCGATTGCCAGTGCTGCCTCCGATATTGCGACGGCGCGGAAGTGCAAGGCGGTTGTGACCTTCAGCAGTACCGGTTCAACCAGCCTGCGGGCTGCCCGTAGCCGGGGTGAAGTGCCGATTTTGGGTTTGACCCCATCCCACCATGTTGCCCGCAAGTTGGCGCTGGTCTGGGGGGTTTATCCGGTGCAGACCCGTGATGTGACATCCTTGTCGGAGATGGTGGGCAAAGCCGTGCGGATGGTGTTGCGCAAGGGTGTTGCGAACGTAGGCGACAGGATTGTGGTGACAGCCGGGGTTCCTTTTGGTCAACCGGGTTCCACTAATGTTATCCGTTTGGTTGCCGTTTCAGACGAATACAATAAGCAGGAAAGTTAAACCTCACCGTGAGGTGGGGGGAGTGTTGGTGACACACAACGTAGGAGGAGATACCTTATGAATACCGAGGGATTGAAAGCCCGCCCAATGGATTTTTCCCGGCCCAATCTGGCGCGGGAATTGAGCCGTAATACCTTGGCACTGGTATTGGCAGGGGGGGAAGGTTCGCGCCTGAAGAACCTGACCCAACGCCGTGCCAAGCCCGCTGTGCCATTCGGTGGCAAGTACCGTATCATTGATTTTGCCTTGTCCAACTGTGTCAATTCTGGCATCCGCCGCATTGGTGTGCTGACCCAATATAAATCGGATTCGCTGATCCGGCACATGCAACGTGCCTGGAACTTCATGCGGGCAGAAATTGGCGAGTTCGTGGAAATCCTGCCAGCCCAGCAGCGCACTGCCAAGAAAGAGTGGTATCAGGGGACAGCGGATGCCCTGTACCAGAACTTGGACATCCTGCACCGCCATGACCCTGAGTATGTCATCGTGTTGGGCGGCGACCATATCTACAAGATGGATTACTCCGACATGCTGGTGAAGCATGTGTTGTCTGGGGCTGATTTTACGGTCGGGTGTATTGAAGTGCCGGTGGATGAAGCCACCGGGTTTGGTGTCATGTCGGTGGATGGGGACATGCGCATCACCAAGTTCACTGAAAAACCGGCAGAGCCTGAGTCCATGCCCGGCAAACCGGGTATTGCGCTGGCTTCGATGGGCATCTATGTGTTTTCGCGGGAATTCCTGTTCCGTACCTTGAGCGAGGATGCCCTGAGTGATGATTCCTCCCATGACTTTGGCAAGGACATTATCCCCAACCATATCCATACCGCCAAGGCGATGGCGTATGCCTTCCGCGATGAGGCCACCGGCAAACCGGCTTATTGGCGCGATGTGGGGACGGTCTATTCCTACTGGAAGGCGAATATGGAGCTGTGTGCCATCCAGCCTGAGCTGAACCTGTATGACCGCTTATGGCCTATCTGGACTTACCAGCCTCAATACCCACCCGCCAAGTTTGTCTTTGACGAAGATGGGCGGCGCGGTGAGGCGATTGATTCGTTGGTATCGGCTGGCTGTATCTTCTCCGGGGCGCGGATGAAGCGCTCAGTGACCTTCTTTGCCGTGACCCTCGGTGACAACTCCCTAGTCAAGGACAGCATTATCCTGCCCAAGGTCAGCGTGGGTAAAAATTGCCGTTTGACCAAGGTCATTGTTGACAAGGGCTGTGTGATCCCCGATGGGACAGTGATCGGTGAAAACCTGGAAGAGGACAAAAAACGCTTCCATGTCAGCCCCGAGGGGATTGTGCTGGTCACGATGGAAATGCTTGGGCAGCGCCACGATAGCCGTGACAAAGAGCATTTGTGGCGTTTGGATACCTGAAAGCTTCAACCTAATTTCTCCACCCTGCCTGCTTGCGGGAAGGGTGGGGGGATGCGTGCTTTTTCAGTTAGCTGCCGGAGCCGCTGGGGTGGTAGGCGCAGCTACCGGGGCAGTGCTGCTTGTACTGCTCCCGGTCTTGGCTGCTAGGGCTGTATCAATAGCGACCACCAATTCCTTTTCCATCTCGACATGTGGCTGGAATGGCTTGCCGTCTACAAAAAAGCTTGGTGTACCGGTCACACCCAGAAAGCGTGCTTCCTCTTCTGCTGTTTTTAGTGCCTCGGCTGTTTTGGGGTCTTCCAGGCAAGCCTTGAATTTCACCTCATCCAGTTTTAGCTCAGTCGCCAACTTGAGGGGGGATTTGTCATCCAGCTTTTTCTGTTGCTCAAAGGCCAGGTCATGATATTCCCAGAATTTGCCCTGCTGACCGGCACAATCCGCTGCTTCGGCGACTTTACGGGAAATGCCTGATGGGTTGATGGGCATATGGCGGTAGACAAAACGTACTTTCTGCCCGTGACTTTCTACGAGTTTTTTAACAATGCCTGCTGCCTCTTTACAATGAGGGCATTGGAAATCGGCAAACTCCACCACGGTGACGGCTGCGGTTGCATTACCTTTCATCGGGAAGCCGCTGACATTAATGTCAAACGTGGGTGATTCTGGCTGCGGCAGATTCACTTTATAGCCTTTATCGGTGGCAACCTGCTTCAGCACCTCTTTCACCTTGTCTTGCTGCATCTGGTTCCAGACCAGGCCAACCAGCTCGCCTTTGACCTCATCATAAGGCTTCTGGATACGCTCCCAGTTTTCATCATAAAACTTGCGCAGTGCCTTTTCGTCCGGTTCGGCGACCGTTAACAGTTGCGCCGCAAACTCTTCCGGGGTTTTGCCTTTTTCCTTGGCCTGTTCACGCAGGTAAGCATCGAGGATGTGCTGGTCGACAATCTGCTGGCGTTGTTCGTTCATTTTGATTTCCAGCTCATAGAGCTGGGTACGCACAGCCGCAGGCAGCTCCTTGCCTGCATATTCCTTGCCATTGTACTGATAGCTCAGCTCAGCCCCTGCATAAGCGGTCAGTGGCAAGGCGGTCAGCAAGGCAGCAAAAATCCGGGTTATTCTTGGCATTCGGTCTTCTCTTTGGAAATGGATGATCGTGTTGGCAACATTAAGCGTCTGGGTGCGCTCTTGCAATAACTTGTGTAGGGGAGGAGGGGATAAATCAGGTGGGGGTGGTTTTGCCCCCTTCCGGCTGGAAGGAGGCTTTGGGTGATTATTTGGACGATTAGCTGTGCTTGTTTTTTACTTCATCCAGCTTTTTCTTGGCAGTTTGCAGGGCTTCTTCTGCGTCATCTTTGAGGTCACTGGCCAGTTCAGTGGCTTTGGTTTTGGCTTCCTGGGCGGTTTCGAGGGCTTCTTCCTTGAAATCTTCGAGATTGGCAGTGGCACGTTCACTCAGGTCAGTACTGGCTGTTTGCTGCTCAACGGTACTGGCAGTATTGATACCGAGCAGTTTATAGAGGCCGCAAAAACTGAATACGCCCGTGGCGGTCACAATTGCGCCAATCAGCAGCAGCCAAAAGCCCTTGAACAGGCCAATGACCATAAGCAGGATGCCAATGGCAATACGGATGTTTTTGTCGTTGCGTCCAACGTTACGTTCTAGGTTCATGATTTAAGCTCCTTGGTTGGTAGGGGGATGGGGGTTGCAGGCTTAGTCCTTGTGGATCGCCATTGCGTTCATTTTTGCTGTGCCCCGATGGGCTGGCAAGGTGGTTTTATTTGTGAGGATAAGGGTTTAGGCTGTGCCAATGCAATTGGCAACACTGATTTCAGTGGTAAATGATGGACTCCTGTGATTCAGCCTTTCCCTGTGCATCAGGAAATATTATAGTCTTGTGACTGCGTGACCCCACGCTTAAAACCCTTGAGGAGACATCATGAAGAAGAGCCTTATCACCCTGCTGGTCGCCACCCTGCCGACGGTTGCCGTTGCTGCGGACATTAGCCCTGCCATTGTTTATGACCTTGGCACCAAGTTCGACAAGTCGTTCAATGAAGGGGTATCGAATGGCGCGAAGCGCTTCACTGAGGAAACCAAGCTTGAGGTACGTGAGTTCGAGCCAGCGAATGATTCGCAAATCGAGCAGGCTATCCGCAAAATGGCGAGCCGTGGTTCTGATCCGGTGATTTCGGTCGGGTTTAGCCAGGCCAATGCGTTGGGGATTGTCGCCAAAGAATTCCCCAATACCAGCTTCACCATTATCGATATGGTGGTTGATCAACCCAATGTGCGTTCTGTGACCTTCCGTGAAGAGCAAGGCTCTTTCCTGGTAGGTGCATTGGCGGCAATGGTGTCAAAGACAGGTAAAATCGGCTTCGTCGGTGGGCAGGATATTGCCCTGATCCGCAAGTTTGCCTGCGGTTACGAGCAGGGTGCAAAGCACATCAACAAAAGTGCCGAAGTTTTCCAGAACATGACCGGTTCAACCGGCGAAGCCTGGAATAACCCGAGCAAAGGGGGAGAGCTTGCCAAGTCCCAGTTTGACCGGGGAGCCGATGTGGTGTTTGCGGCTGCCGGTGGCACGGGCATTGGGGTCTACCAGGCCGCCAAGGACAATGGCAAGCTGGCTATCGGCGTTGACTCCAACCAGAACCACCTGCAACCGGGCACTATGCTTACGTCCATGATCAAGCGTGTCGATAATGCAGCGTATGACACCTTCAAGGCCAAAATGGATGGATCCTGGAAGCCGGGTATTACCACCCTGGGTCTGGCAGAAAAAGGTGTGGGCTGGGCCGTTGATGAGCACAATGAAGCGATGGTCAAGCCCTACATGGAAAAAATGGCGGAGATTGAAAAAGGCATTATCGATGGCACGATTAAAGTGCACGACTATATGTCGAATGACAAATGTGAGTATTAATTGCTTGGCGGGCTAAGTTAGCTTCGCTGTTCGCGGCCTGCATACGGGGATACAGACGTGTGCAGGCCGGTTTGGGCTACATGGCGCGGTGTAGCCAGCGAATTTTCAGCAGATCAGTAAACATGCGGATTGAGTCCTTGACAGGGCTGATTTTTGATCCGTCCATGTGTTCCCATTTGACCGCCACTTCCTTGATTTTAAAGCCTTGTTTGCGGGCAATATACAGGTGTTCGACATCAAAGCCAAAGCCGTAGATGCGTTGGAGCAGGGCAATGCGCTGGGCTGCTTCGCGGCGGTAAGCTTTGAACCCACATTGGGTATCCTTGATGCCTGGGACAGAAATGGTTTGTACCGCCAGATTGAAGATCAGGCTCATCACATCCCGATACCACGGCTTTTTCTCGACTTCAGAATCAGCCAGCTTACGCGAGCCGATCACGACATCGTAACCCTTGTCAAACCACGGCAGCAGTTTTTCGATTTCTTCAATGGGTGTCGACAAGTCGGCATCACTGAACATGACAATTTCACCCGAAGCCTTGATCATCCCCCGTGCAATGGAAAAGCCTTTGCCGACATTTTTAATGTTTTCCATTAATTGGCCTTCATCCTGCTCCTTGGTTTCTTTGCCATAAATGTCGATGAACTTGACCACCTCAGTGGTCAGGTCACGGCTACCGTCATCCACCACAATGATTTCACTGCGGAAGGGTTGTTGGGCGAGGTAGTCCTTTACTTTATACAGGGAGTCGGCAATACGGTTTTGTTCGTTGTATGCCGGGATGATCAGGGAAAGGTAAGGTTTTTGGTTATTCATGATTATTTGCCTTTGTCGGTGTCGCAACCAATGCCACGCCCAGCATAATCAGCAAAATCCCCCACGTTTTATCCCAAGTAAAGGTTTCGCCAATGCGGGGCCATAACACTGCACCCAAGTAAACGATAATGTAGCCCACGCTCAATAAGGGGTAAGCCACACTTAATTCAAAGTGTTTCAGAACATAAACCCAAACCAGCATGGCGAGTGCATAAAAGAAAATGCCAGCCAGTAACCACAGAAGGCCAAACACGGGTTCAGGAGCGGGTTCAGGGTTGACCGCCCACGCCAGCAGTTTGACCCAAAAGCTATCCAGTTGACCGATTGCCTGCATGCCCGCTTTCATGCATAACTGCCCAAATGCACCGCAGAAAATGGAGCTTGCCAGTAACAGCCATTTCATCGTGCACCCCCCACCAGCAACAGGATACCTGCCATGATAAAACCCGTCCCCAGCCAGCGGCGGGGCGGAATGGTTTCGGCAAACAGTTGGCGAGCCAGCAGCATGACAACAATATAACTGAGGCTTAGCATCGGATAGGCAACACTTAACTCCAGCTTGCCCAAAACCAGTAGCCACAATAATAGGCCTGCCCCCAGAAACAGGATGCTGAGCAGGATATTACGCCTGGCTGCCAAACCAGAAGATGAATTGGCGGGTTGTTTTAAGGCATTGGCAGCCAGTTTCTGGAAAATTTGTGCGGCACTGCTACAGCCAACCGATAATAACAACAGGAGGTAAACCCAATAGGGGGTACTTGCATTCATAGTCTGGCTGCTCTGGTTTGCATTAAGGCTGCCCCTCATGATACTGGATGTCGATGTGATGTGCTTGCTGGGTCGGGGATGCAGGCAAACGCAGCAGCAAGGTGGTCGGGTTCAGGCGTTGCCAACCAATGCTATTCTGATCCGTAGCAGCAGCCAGGGGTTTATTGTCCAACAGGATGTGTTTTACGGCGGCAACTTCTGCCACCACCAGCCGGATGTCCCGCTGGGAGGGGGCTTTGGGGTAATTACCTTGGGCGGCTTCAATCCAGATGTGCTGGTGGTTTGCTTCACGCTGCTGGCGGATCAGGGTTGTGCGTAGCTGTCCCTGCTGATAGCCCGTGGATTCCCCATCGTCTTCATACACGGTGAGGGTGCTGGCCTGATGGTGGGGGAAAATCTTTAGTTTAAGGATGGCAGGTGGCTCGGTTTGCCCTTGGCTACGCCCGAAAGCATCCACACTGCCAGTTGGCATTTCCAGTAAGGGAATAATGGCTCCTGCCTTGGCATAGAGTGGCAAACGGTAGAGTTTGTTTTGATAGAGCGGGATATTCTCCAACCATTGCCCCTGGCTTTTCTGCCAGACATGCGTGCGGTAATCAAACCATTCACCCTTGGGTAAATAAACCCGCATGTTGTCGCTATCGGGTCTGGTTTCAAGTGCCATCAATAAGCCCTGACCCAATAGTTTTTCTGTGCCCATGCCGCGCAAGGTCGGGTCATGTTCATCGGCATACAGGGCGGGGGCAATAATCGGATCCCCACTGCGGTAGGCATGATGTGCCAAGCTGTAATAATAGGGGATCAACTCATAACGCAGGCGGGTATTGGCAAGGTTGCTGGCAAGGTCGCCGACTTGATCGGGAGCCGTATGGTAACAGTTGCAAACGTTATCTGCGTGTGGGCGCAGTGGCAAATCAAGCAAGGCCGAGACTGCAAACCAGCGCGTATACAGGTTGGCATATTCCTTTTCCGTACCTTCAAATGAATTCCGGTAAAAGCCGCCTGCATCCGAGCCGAAGTAATCAACCCCGGATAAACTCATCTGCATTTGTGCATTCAGGTGGGCAGCCAGATTATCCAGGCGGGCTGGAATATCACCTGACCACATGCCAGCCCCATAACGTTGCATGCCAGGCCCGCCGGAGCGTGACAGTATAAACGGGCGCTGTTTGCTTTGGTTGCGCTGGTAGCCTGCAAAGATTGAGCTATGCCATAGCAGGTTATAAATATTATGCACATCGGTATGGCTGGTCTGGTCAGCATGGAAACCGTGGTAAATGGCATCGGCAGAAAAGTCCATCGGTTCACCGAGATCAGTCCAATGCCCCAGAATACCCATATTGACCAAGGGTTGGCGTTTCCAGTCATGCCAATAGGCGGCGGCTTTTGGGTTGCTCCAGTCCAGCATCCCGCCTTTACCCCACCACGGTTTTTTATCCAGATAAACCGGTGTACCATCCGGGTTTTTAACCAGGTAGCCTTTGTCCTGTAAGGCCTTGTGTTCCGGTAAGGCACGGCTGACATAGGATTCTTCAATCAGCACCAGGCCAATATGCTGTTTGGCAAGATCTTTGATTTTTCCGGCAGGGTCGGGGAACTGGGTTTCATTCCAGCTTAATGCCCCCATGCGGCTATCATCCGCATTCTCACGGATACCACCAAACCATTGTAAGTCCATGATAAAACCATCCAGCGGAAAATGATGGCTTAATAAGGACTGTTGCACCTTATCCAGTTCTGCCCAGTTATCATAACCAAACTCAGATACCCACAGGCCAAACAGTTTACGCGGAGGAACCAGGGGTTTACCCACCAAATCCATATAACCCCGCCGCAAATCGGCTAATGACTCACCCAATTGCACATAAAAGCGCAAGTCAGGGCTGGCTTCATCCATATGGACATTGAAGGTGTCTTGCCGAAAATCCCAGTTCTGGCGGTACGTGTTATCCAGAAACAGTGACCACGGAGTCATGTTTTTACCGAGGGCGTATAACACCGGGAATTGGGTATTCCCGACCAAACCACCGCCTGCATCAACCAATTGATTACCAAAACGGCTACCTGCTACCCGAGTACCCCGCTCCAACCAATCGCCTTGGCTGATACCCGCTGGGGGATGCTGTTGCCCCAGACCATACAGTTGTTCAGTGTTGCCTTTATCCATCTCCAGCATCAGGCTGCCCCGGTTGCCTACGCCAGGGCAATACCAGCCTGCTGCCCGTTGTTGGCTTTTGTCATACACACTGAGGCAGAGTGAGGTGGTATCGAGTGTCAGGCGCAGGGCTTCGCCTTCAAGAATCTGGTTGTAGGCTTCAGTACGCTGGGTGGCCTTAACCGCTGTATGGTGCTGGTCGACAATATAAGGGCTAACAGGAAAGGCAGGGCGTGAACACTGCTCTTCCAGACGGTAACTGGCACGAAAGCGCTTGTTTTCCAGGAGTTGCACATCCAGGCAAGCCAGTTCGGTACGGGCGGACAAGCCAGGTAGCGTATCTGCCATCACCACTTCCGACAAACCTGACAAGCACCATAAAAGCAGCAGTTTGCGCAACATATGCACCCTTTTATTTGAACATTGCATCTTCAGCTACCGGAATGCGGGCGGCTTGGGTGCGTTTATACAGTTCAAGATTGCCTTTATGCTGCCTGCTCATGATTTCGTTTGTTTGCCAAGGAATATCCAGAACCTTTTCATAGCCACGTGTCTTCATCATGCCCCGTAGTTTCTGGTTCAGGTTGGGGTGCAGCAGGTTATTCAGGAAAACATAATTGAATTTATTATCCCAGAGGGCATCCAGTGTATCTTTATTTTCATATTTGCCATCCATGTTGTTATCCATCCAGCGCAACTCCTTTATCTGGGGTTGTCTGACCTGATTGAACAGGGCATAGCGCATCAAATAAGGGTCTTCGCTGGCAATCGTTGTTTGGGCATCAATCGGTAAGGTTTGCATGGCTTCCATAACCGGGCGCACATCCGGGTAGGCATTTTCCAGGTCACGCAATTGTTGGTAATTGAGGGCGAGCATGCCCACCACTATACCCGCCGTAACAGCCTGTACTGCCCATTTGAAATTGAAGTGCTGCATCAGGTTAAAAAGTAGCCATGCCATCACTGGGCTAAGGAAAAAGCTGGCATAAACCATGTGTTTGTACAACGAAATCATATTACGCCCATGCAGATGGTAGGCGACCAGTGGCAGGGCAAAAACCAGCAGCAGCAACATAATCCGGGAGGTAGCGTCATGGAAAATGGCCTTGCCCCTGCGGAAAGCCTGCCAACCAAAGGCGACCAGCCACAGGGTCAATGGCAGTGCAAGGTATATCAGCTCCATTTTGCCAATAAACAGGTAACTGGAGTTTTCGCCATGTACCCCCAGAATTTGTACCCGATATAAACCTTGCAAATCATGCCAATGCCAGCCTGCATAAGTGGCGAGAATGGCAGTGACACCGACACCAAACAAAGCCCCAACTCTGGGCGAGGCCAATAAAGCGAGTAAAACCAGGGCAGGAAAATAAACGATTACAATGTATTTGCTGGTGACAGCTAAAGAAAATAGGCCAATGGCAAGCAGTGTGGGCAAATAGCGGGCTTTACCCGATGATTGGGTAGCCAGCAATAAGGGGGCTAGTGACAGGCTAAAAAACGCCAAGGCCATAATGTCGTAAGTGGCAAAGCGGCTAATAAAAATATGTCCCACCTGAATCGAGAGCAGGGCGACACTGAGCCATGCCAGCGGTTTATGCCCGCATAATTGCCGGACAAAATAATACAGGCCAACTAGGGACAGCAGGCCGAATATTCCAGAAATGGCGCGTGCCCCGGTCAGTCCCGCCCATGCATCCCCGATCCCCAGTAAATACCAGTTGAGGTCGGAACCAAAAATGTAGAAATGGCTTTTCCAGTGTCCACCCGACAGGAGTTGTTTGCCGACAAACAGGTAATCATATTCATCAATGTGCCCGCCATTAAAATTCAATGACAGGCGCATCAGCAGCGAGAACAGTACACCACCACCCACAGCGAAGAGGAACAAGTAAGGCAACGGGACGGATGGCGCAGGGTTGGCGGCTGAGGTATGGGGCTGCATAAACGTTCCTGTATTTTTTAGTTTTTCAGTGAGTTGGACTTACACTGGGGTGTTACGCAGAGCCAGCCCCAAGCAGTTGTCTATAATAACGCAAAGGGTGATCAGTGTGGCATAATAGCAGACAAATGGTTAGCCCGGTTGGGGTGGGGCGCAGCGGGGCTGTCATCGCGTCTATCGTCGGGCGGCTTGTTGGCTTAATTATTTGCTTCTTTGGGTTTCATTAATTTAGGTAAATATTTTCTAGAAAATGCAGAGAGTGGCAACAGTAAGGAAATGGTTAAAACAATATAAATTATCGTAGTTTGAGGCTGATGTAGGTCAATGGTAATTTTTAGAAAATCCAGGAAAATTATATTTAATAAAAAATATACTGGAAGATGCATCGCAAACAATATCAAACTATGACGACCGATAACTGATATGAAACCATGATAGTGCCTACTAATAACATACCAAAATAACGTCCCAGATAGTCCACCCAATACAAATAAAAAAGTATTGCCATATTCTTTAAAACCCATTCCTACATGCCTATTGATTGAAGCCACTAAGTAGCTAATTACGATAGTAATAATGAGAACATCTGGAGTATGCTTGGAAGATGAAAGTATCTCAATGTTGTTTTGGCGAGCAATGTAGCCAATGGTCATAAATAATATTGCCATAGGCGCAAGATCAAGACCCCAAGGCAATCTAAATGATATTTTATCAAAAGCGATAACTAATAGAAATATAATAGTCAGTAAAAAATAAAGGTAATTAATGCTATAAGTCTTTATTCTATCAAATATCAATCCACTAATAAATAAACAAGGAAGAAACCATAAGGCTATATTAAAAGATAGCCAAGGATGGGAACCAATGCCATAAGCAACTCCGAGTAATAAGTGGGTTGTGCTGTCAAGGTTTTGCTCTGTCTTGTTTATTGAAATCCAAATCAAAATACTAATCATGGAAAAAAATAAGTACGGATAAACTATTTTTTTGAAAAGCGTAGAGGGTTTTTGTTTTTTATCTGAAGCCAAATATCCATAGACTATGAAAAACAATGGTACATTAAAAGATATTAAGTAGTCTTTAACCAGTCCAGAAATTCCTGTATGGTGATATAGCATCACAGATAAAACACCAAAGCCTTTTAAATTATCAATCCACTCTGTTCTTTCAATATCTTTCATTTTAATTATTTTATGTTAAGTAACAGGCGATTCACCGATGCCAATGTCATGTCTGACGGGCGCGGCAAGTAGAATAGTCGAAATTTTTTGGCTAAAAATAGCGGTCTAATGTAAGTAGTGGGTTATTTGTTAGTTCAGTGTACTGAGTCAAATAAGTATATTGTTCATTTTTTGATTACATGTATAGCATTATAATCAAGCTTGTACAGAGATGTAGGTTTGTTTGCATTTTTTTCAAAATTATAGCCTTGAACTGAGCCCTATCGAAATACTTTGGCGCAAAATCAAATACGAAAGGTTGCCGCTGGATGCCTATAAAAGCTACAAGGACATGGAGGAGCAGGTATTAGCCATGTTGACTGGATTCGGCGAAAAATACACGATAGCTTTTGGGCTGGTTACTTAGACAGTCAAATGGGCTTGTCTTACGACCAGAAAATTCCCCTCGTTCCCCGCTTTGCAAAAGGGGAGACAGAGGGGATTTCCTTACCCCTACACCCCATCCTTCTCCGGCAATTTAACCCGGATATTCAATTCCCGGAGTTGTTTCATGCTGACTTCTGCGGGCGCATCCGTCAATGGGCAGGCAGCGGTTTGGGTTTTCGGGAAGGCCATCACGTCGCGGATCGACTGGCTGCCGGTCATCAGCATGATCAGGCGGTCGAGGCCAAACGCCAAGCCACCGTGCGGTGGGCAACCGTACTTGAGGGCGTTGAGCAGGAAGCCGAATTTCTCTTCCACCTCTTCCTTGCCAATACCGAGCAGGCCAAAGACCGCACTTTGCATTTCCGGGCGGTGGATACGCACCGAACCGCCGCCGACTTCCGTGCCGTTCAGCACCATGTCGTAAGCGCGGGACAAGGCCTTGCCAGGGTTGGCAGCCAGTTCTTCGGGTGAGCAACTGGGCGCGGTGAAGGGGTGATGCAGGGCAGCCCAACGCTTTTCCTTCTCGTCCCACTCGAACATCGGGAAGTCAACCACCCACAAGGCCGCCCAATCCGAGGTCAGCAGTTGGCGGTCATGCCCCAGTTTGATCCGCAATGCGCCAATCGCATCGTTGACCACTTTGGCCTTGTCCGCACCGAAGAAAATCAGGTCGCCGGTCTGTGCGCCAGTGCGCTCCAAAATACCGTTGACGGTGGCATCCGGCAGGAATTTCAGGATCGGGGATTGCAGGCCATCGCGCCCGGCAGCCAGGTCATTGATCTTGATATAGGCCAGGCCTTTTGCACCATAGCGCCCAACGAAGGCGGTGTAGTCGTCAATTTCCTTGCGGCTGAGGTCGCCGCCCTGGGGCAGGCGCAAGGCCACCACCCGGCTGTCCGGGTCTTTGGCGGGGGCAGAGAACACCTTGAACTCGACTTCCTGCATCAGGTCACTGACTTCCACAAACTCCAGTGGGATACGCATGTCCGGCTTATCGGAGCCGAAGCGGAACATCGCCTCTGCATAGGTCATGTGCGGGAATTGGGCAGGCAGCTCGAGATCCAGCAGACTCTTGAACAGGCGGCGGATCATTTCCTCCACCATTGCCATGATCTGGTACTCGTCCATGAACGAGGTTTCAATATCCAGTTGGGTGAATTCTGGCTGGCGGTCGGCACGCAAATCCTCATCGCGGAAGCAGCGGGCAAACTGGAAATAACGATCCATGCCCGCCATCATCAGCAATTGCTTGAACAACTGCGGGGATTGCGGCAGGGCAAAGAACGAACCTGGATGGGTGCGGCTTGGCACGAGGTAATCACGCGCCCCTTCAGGGGTGGCTTTGGTCAGCATCGGTGTTTCGATGTCAAGGAAACCGTTCTCTTCCAGATAACGGCGCATAAAGCCGGTTGCCTTGGCACGCAATTGCAGGCGCTGCTGCATTTCTGGGCGGCGCAGGTCGATATAGCGGTAAGTCAGGCGTTTTTCTTCACTGACTCCGGTTTCATCCAGTTGGAACGGTGGGGTTTCTGCCGCATTCAAGACGGTCAGCTCCAAACCCAGCACCTCGACTTGCCCACTGCGCAGGTTGTCGTTGGTTGTCCCGGCTGGGCGGGCACGCACACGCCCCTTAACCTGCAATACATATTCATTGCGGACGCGCTCAGCCGTAGCAAACATCCCGGCACGGTCTGGGTCGAACACCACCTGCACCAGTCCTTCACGGTCACGCAAATCGACGAATATGACACCCCCATGGTCGCGGCGGCGGTTAACCCAACCGCACAGGGTGATTTCCTGATCTAGCAGGCTTTCGTCCACCTGCCCGCAATAATGGCTACGCATGATTGTTATTCCTGAATTTTCATATCTTGGCAAAGGCGGAAATGGTAAGCCCTGGCAGCATTCTGTGCAAGGACAGATGCCAGCCCGGACGCTGCTGCTGCCACAAAAGTGGCTTTAAATGCCCAAGCGTAGCAGGGGCAGTTATGGGGTCTAGGCTTATAATCTTTTCATGCACCATTTGTGTATTAGTGGCGGCTAATCCTGCAAGAGAGTATCGGAACTAAGTAATACTGTATATTGTTTTTGGAAGGTAAAGTGCTACTCTTTTTCACCAGGTGAGGAGGAAAGAGCACACTGTACTGCAAGATAGTATCGACTCCTCGTCCTTAAGTTTTTACCGTGGGCATCCTGCCCGATCTGGATTGGAGGAGTAGAGAATGAAATTGAACCGTATGCTGGCTGCCATGTTGGGTAGCATTGTCCTGACTGCCGCTGCCACCACCCAAGCTGCCACCGAGTTGGTGATTGCCACTGTCAATAACGGTCACATGATCGAAATGCAGAAACTCACCAAGCATTTTGAGCAGGCCAACCCTGACATCACCGTTAAATGGGTCACACTGGAAGAGGGCGTGCTGCGCCAGCGCGTGACGACTGATATTGCCACCAAGGGTGGTCAGTTCGACATTATGACCATCGGTATGTATGAAGCTCCGATCTGGGGCAAGAAAGGCTGGTTGAAAGAGCTGAAGTTCGATGACAGCTACAAGGTCGATGACATCCTGCCTGCCATGCGCAATGGCCTGTCCGCTGATGGCAAGCTCTATGCAGCCCCCTTCTATGGCGAAAGCTCAATGCTGATGTACCGTGCCGATTTGGTAAAAGAAGCCGGGATGGAAATGCCGGATAACCCGACCTGGGAACATGTCGCCCAGGTTGCTGCCAAGATTCACAATGCCGACAAAGGCATTTATGGTATCTGCTTGCGCGGCAAACCGGGTTGGGGCGATAACATGGCCTTCCTGTCCACCCTGGTCAACACCCACGGTGGTCAATGGTTTAATATGGAATGGAAACCGCAACTGGAAAGCCAGCCTTGGAAAGATGCCATCAGCTTCTATGTTGACCTGTTGACCAAATACGGCCCTCCGGGTTCTTCTGCCAATAGCTTCAACGAAATCCTGGCTCTGTACAACGAAGGCAAGTGCGGCATGTGGATTGATGCCACCATTGCAGCCTCCTTTATCTCTGACCCCAAGCAAAGCAAAGTGGCTGACAAGGTAGCTTTTGCCCAGGCTCCTACCGCCAAAACACCCAAAGGTGCAAATTGGCTGTGGGCATGGTCGTTGGCTATCCCTGAGTCTTCCACCAAGGCAGAAGCTGCCCAGAAGTTCATTCAATGGTCGACTTCCCAGGAGTACATCAATCTGGTGGGCAAGGAAGTGGGCTGGGGCAATGTCCCGACGGGCACACGCCAATCCACCTATGACAACCCTGACTTCAAGGCAGCCGCCAAATTTGCCGATGCTGAGCTGAAAGCCATCATGACCGCCAATCCGAATGACAGCACCCTGGAAAAGTCCCCGTATACCGGCGTGCAGTTTGCGGCGATTCCTGAGTTCCAGGCAATCGGTGTTGCGGTTGGTCAGCAAATGAGTGCTGCACTGGCAGGCACTGCCACTGTGGATGCGGCACTGAAGGCAAGCCAAGAAGCGGCTGACCGCGAAATGCGCAAAGCAGGCTATTACAAGTAACCCTGAGTTTTCCTCCGCTTCCTGCCCCAGCCCTGACGGGTTGGGGTCGGGAAGTTTCACTGCTTATCGGTACACACCATGTCAGAACAAACCAATCGGGCAAGCCGATGGCTTCCCCGCGTCTTGCTTACGCCCGCCGTCGCAACGTTATTGTTGTGGATGTTGGTTCCGTTGTGCATGACCATTTATTTTTCTTTTATCCGTTACAACCTGATGCAGCCCGATGTCACAGGCTTTGCAGGTTGGTCGAACTATGAGTTTTTCATTACTGATCCGGCATTTGGCGCAGCGGCATGGAATACCCTGTTGCTGTTGGGCAGTGTTGTCCTGATTACGGTGATTCTCGGGTTGGCGATTGCCCTGCTGGTGAATGACCCGTTTCCGGGGCAGGGGCTGGTGCGTATCCTGCTGATTTCACCGTTTTTCGTGATGCCGACCGTCAATGCCCTGCTGTGGAAACACATGATGATGAACCCGGTATACGGGGTGTTGGCACAGCTTTGGACAGCCGTGGGGCTGACCCCGATCAACTGGTTGCAGGATTTGCCGCTGTTTTCGGTCATTATTATGGTCAGTTGGCAATGGCTGCCCTTTGCCATCCTGATTTTCATCACCGCCTTGCAATCGATGGATCGGGAGCAACTCGAAGCGGCCCGCATGGATGGCGCGGGGTATCTCCAGCAATTGCGTTACCTCTACCTGCCACATCTGGGGCGCTCAATCTCCGTGGTGATCATGATTGAGGTGATTTTCCTGCTGAGTATTTTTGCCGAGATTTCCACGACGACGGCAGGTGGGCCAGGTACTGAAAGCACCAATATTGCTTTCCTGATCTTTACCCAGGCTTTATTGAATTTCGATGTCGGGGTGGCTTCGGCAGGAGCCTTGTTTGCGGTCATCTTCGCCAATATCGTCGCCGTTTTCCTGATCCGCATGATTGGCAAAAACCTGGAGTGATGTCATGAAAATACCTACCTATACATGGACTCCTGCTTTTATTGTCCGTATGGCAATGGCTTGGCTGGTGGCGCTGGTGTTGTTTTTCCCCTTGCTTTTCCTGTTCATGACTGCCTTCAAGACGGAAGCACAGGCGATTGCTGTGCCATCCCTGTGGGTGTTTACCCCGACGCTGGAAAACTTTTTTGAAGTGCAGGCTCGCAGCAATTACATGGATTATGCTGTCAACTCGCTGATCACCAGCATTGTGTCGACGGTGGTTGGTTTGCTGATTGCCGCCCCAGCCGCTTACAGCATGGCCTTTTCCCCGACCCGCCATACCAAAGACCTGCTGATGTGGATGCTGTCCACCAAAATGATGCCTGCGGTGGGGGCGTTATTGCCGATTTATGTGCTGTACCAAAGTGCAGGTTTGTTGGATACGCGCCTGGGGCTGATTGTGGTTTTTACCATGAGCAACCTGCCAATCATGGTGTGGATGCTGTATTCACACTTCAAGGACATCCCGCATGAAATCCTCGAAGCTGCCCGTATGGATGGTGCTGACCTCTGGAGTGAGTTCCGGCACGTCCTGTTGCCGTTAGGCATGGGGGGCTTGGCTTCGACTGGCCTGCTGTGCCTGGTGCTGGCATGGAATGAGGCATTCTGGGCGCTGAATCTGGGTGCTGCCAAAGCGGGTACACTGGCGACACTGGTTGCCTCCTATTCCAGCCCGGAAGGTTTGTTCTGGGCGAAGCTGTCGGCTGCCTCGCTGATGGCCATTGCCCCGATCATTGTCTTTGGCTGGTTCAGCCAGAAGCAACTGGTGCAGGGTTTGACGTTTGGCGCAGTGAAATAACCGAAGGGAATACGATCATGGCATTTTTGGAATTGCGTAAAGTAGAAAAATACTACGGTAACTTGCGGGCTATCAAGGGTGTCAACCTGACCGTGGAAAAGGGTGAGTTCATTGTGTTTGTCGGCCCTTCGGGGTGTGGCAAGTCCACCCTGCTGCGCATGATTGCGGGCTTGGAAACCATCAATGGCGGTAGCCTGCATCTGGATGGCACAGACATTACCAACCTGCCATCCTCCAAGCGCGACCTGGCAATGGTGTTCCAGTCGTATGCGCTGTATCCCCACATGACGGTGGAAGAAAACATGTCATTTGCCTTGCGGCTGGCGAAGGTTGCACCAGATATTATCCGGCAAAAAGTGGCACTGGCTGCGGACAAGCTCAACCTCACCGCTTATTTGCAGCGTACCCCGAAAGAACTGTCCGGCGGGCAACGCCAACGGGTTGCCATCGGGCGGGCGATTGTACGCCAGCCCAAAGTGTTCCTGTTTGATGAGCCATTGTCCAATCTGGATGCGGCCTTGCGTGGGCAAACGCGGGTGGAGATTGCCCGCTTGCACCGTGAGTTGGGCGCGACCACCATTTATGTCACCCATGACCAGGTGGAGGCAATGACCCTGGCAGATCGGGTGGTGGTGCTGCGGGATGGCCTGATCGAGCAGGTGGGTACGCCACTGGAGCTGTATGACCAGCCAGCCAACCGCTTTGTCGCCCAGTTTATTGGCATGCCACAAATGAATTTGCTGCCAGGTGCCTTGTTGCCTGACTTGGCGGAAGGGGCTGCCGAAGTGGGTATCCGCCCTGAGCATTTGCAGGTGGTGGCGGTTGGTGCAGCACCTTTGGCGGGCACAGTTGAGCTGGTTGAATCACTTGGCAATGAAACCCTGATCCATGTCCGTCTCAATGGGCGGGCGGGTCAGGCAGCGGGTCTGTCGGTGATTGTCCGCCAGTATGAGCGTACCCATTTGCAAATGGGGGATAAGGCCGGTGTGCAGTTTGATGCCCACCGGGTACACCGTTTTGATGGGCAAGGCCAGACCTTCCGTTCTGTTACAGGAGTTGCAGCATGAGTGAAACCGCTCCCCATTTGACCGAACCCCGTTTGACCCAGTTGCATTTGGGCTTGGGTTCCTTTCACCGCGCCCATCAGGCGGTTTATTTACAAAACCTGCATGACCTGGGTGATTGCCAATGGCGGATCGTCGGTGGCAATTTGCGCCCGGATATGCTGGAAACCATCGCAGCATTACAGGCTCAGGCCGGGGCTTATACCCTCGAAACCGTGACCCCTGCCGGTGAGCGTGCTTACCAGTGGATTGAGGCCATCCAGCAAGTGATCCCGTGGGATGCCGGGCTTGTCGGGTTGACTGCGGTTGCCGCAGACCCTGCGACCCGCATTATTTCCTTTACCGTGACTGAGGCGGGTTATTACCTGGATGCACATAACCGGCTGGATGAAAGTTATGCCGACTTGCGCAGCGATTTGGCAGGGGAAACCTGTTGCACGCTGTATGGCGCATTGGCAAAACTGTTGGCAGCGCGTATGCAGCAGCAGGCAGGCCCGGTCACGCTGATGAACTGCGATAACTTGCGCAGCAATGGCAGCCGCTTCCTGCTGGGTTTCCAGCAATTCCTGGAAAAGCGGGGTGAGCAGGCTTTGCTGGCCTGGGTGAATGCGCAGACCAGCGCCCCGAATGCGATGGTTGACCGCATTACCCCGCGCCCAACCCCCGATGTGCGCGAACGGGTGCTGGCAGCAACCGGGCGTGATGACCCGGCGGCGGTGATGGGTGAAGCCTTTATCCAGTGGGTGGTTGAAGACCATTTTATTGCCGGACGACCTGCTTGGGAGCGGGTTGGGGTGGAAATGGTGCAGGATGTGATGCCGTATGAAGAGGCAAAAATCCGCCTGCTGAATGCTACGCATAGCTGTATTGCATGGGCAGGGACTTTGCGTGGCTACCGTTATATCCATGAAGGCACGCATGACCCGGAGATCCGCCAGATGGCGTTTGATTATGTGACCGAGGATGTGATTCCGTGTCTGGATACGCCCGAGCACCCTTGTCCGCTGGATTTGCCGCGTTACCGTGATGTGGTGCTGGATCGTTTCGGCAACCCGAATATCCAGGACACCAACCAGCGCGTGGCGATGGATGGTTATTCAAAAATTCCAGGGTTTATCCAGCCGACCTTACGCGAGGCTTTGGCGGGTGGGCGTGGCATTGCAGCGGTGGCGATGCTGCCTGCACTGTTCCTGGCTTTCCTGCAACGCCAGCAACGCGGTGACATCCCCTACCGTTATGAGGATCAGGCGATGGATGCGGGCAGTGCCCAGCGGATTGTCAGTGCGGACGATCCAGTGGCTGCCTTTGCCGCTGAGCGTTTGTTGTTTGGCCCTTTGGCAGGGGATGGGCGTTTGGAGGCGGCATTGCGGGCAGCCTATGCGCGGGTACAGCATTTTATGGATAAAAATCAGGAGACAACCGTATGAGTATGCAGCGTTTGGCAGGGAAACACGCCCTATTGACGGGGGCAGGTGGCGGGATTGGCTTGGCGGTGACGCGGGCTTATTTGCAGGAGGGGGCGGTGTGTACCGCTGTGGATTTGGCAGCTACCCTCAGTGCCGGTTTGGCTGCGTTGCAGGCTGAGTTTCCCGGTCATTTGTATTATCAAGCCTTGGATGTGACGGATACCGTCGCCGTACAGGCCTGTGTGCAAGCGGCCTCCCAACAGCATGGGGTGGTGGATGTGCTGTTTAATAATGCGGCTGTTTTTGATATGGCTCCTTTGCTGGAGTCGCATGAGGCCATGTACCAGCGCCTGTTTGAAGTGAATGTCAAAGGCATGTTCTTCACCATGCAGGCCGTGTTGCAGGTCTTGGTGGATGCAGGAAAAACAGGCAGTATCATTAATTTGTCTTCCCAGGCTGGGCGGCGTGGGGAAGGGTTGGTATCGCATTATTGCGCGAGCAAGGCAGCCGTCATCAGCTATACCCAATCCGCAGCCTTGGCAATGGCTCCGCATGGTATCCGTGTCAATGCCATTTCCCCCGGTGTGATTGATACGCCGATGTGGGGGCATGTCGATGGTTTGTTTGCCAAATACGAAGGCTTGCAACCGGGTGAGAAGAAAAAGGCCGTGGGTCTGGCGGTTCCGCTGGGGCGTATGGGTATGCCGGAAGATATTGCCGGGGCGGCGGTCTTCCTTGCCAGTGCCGAATCAGCGTATATTACTGCCCAGACATTGAACGTGGATGGTGGTAACGTTATGTCGTGATATTGAGCGGCGGAAGAGGCACTATGGGACACTTGGCTCGGCAAAAACTACACCCACGCACCCCAGAAATGGAGCGCGATTTCCAGCGTGACCCGGTATTGGGTTATGAGCCGGAGGGCGCGTTTGGCTATATCCGCTGTCTGGAGCATGGTGCACCCAACCCCTTGATCCGCTGGCATTACCACGAAGAATACGAGCTGCACCTGATCGTCAAGACCAGCGGCAAGGTATTCGTTGGTGATTACATTGGGCGTTTTGAGCCAGGGCATTTGGTGCTGACTGGCCCGCGCCTGCCGCACAACTGGATTTCCACCGATTTGCCGGATGGGGGTGTGGATGTGCGTGATATTGCACTGCAATTCCCCGATGACCCGTTGCGCCAGGCCAGTCAATGGTTGCCGGAGCTACGTGAGGCATTGCCTTTGTTGGAGCGTGCCAAGCACGGCATCGAGTTCATGGGCATGAGTGACAGTGCTTATGCCCATATTGCCCGTATCCGCCAATCATCTGGCTTGCAGCGCTTCGGCGCATTTCTGGAACTGCTGTCGGAGTTGGCGCACCACCGTGATTACCGCCTATTGTCGAGTGTGCAAATCCAGAGCTTTGATGATGACGTGGGTTTGCAGAAAATCAGCGAAGTCGTCGATTATATTACCGAAAACTATGCCAACCAGTTTGCGCTGGCTGATATTGCGGCGCGGGTGGGTATGACCGAAAGCCGCTTTTCCCGCTACTTCCGCCGTGCCACCGGCAACACCTTCACCGATTTTGTCAATCGCCTGCGCATCAACCGTGCCTGCCAATTGCTGATGGAGACCGAGCAATATGTCAGTACCATTTGCTATAACGTCGGCTTTAACAATATTGCCAATTTCAACCGGCGTTTTATGGAGCTGAAAGGCACAACCCCCAGTGACTTCAGGAAGCAGGGGGAGGCGCGTTGGGGTTAGGTGCAAACCCTATCCCCCGACCATTCACAAGCCTATTGGTGGGCTGTTATCATGTAGGGTATATTTCCTACTAGCCCACTGGGTTATTGAGAGGTCAACATTGATGGACGTAGCAGAGCAACAATTGGCGGAATTGGCAAAAGCCGGATATGAAGCCGGGTTTGTCACCGATATTGAGTCGGATACCGTCCCCCCCGGTTTGGATGAGTCAGTCATCCGGCAGATTTCCGCCCGTAAGCATGAGCCGGAATTCATGTTGGAGTGGCGCTTGCAAGCGTATCAGCAATGGTTGGGGATGACTGAGCCGAATTGGGCACATCTGCATTATCCGAAGATTGATTACCAGGCCATTTCCTATTTTTCTGCCCCAAAATCGATGAAGGATGCCCCGCAAAGCCTCGATGAGGTTGACCCGGAGTTGCTGCGTGTTTATGCAAAGCTGGGTATCCCCTTGGAAGAGCAGAAAATGCTGGCAGGGGTAGCGGTGGATGCTGTGTTTGACAGTGTGTCGGTGGCGACCACTTTCCGTAAGCAATTGGCGGAAGCAGGCGTGATTTTCTGCTCGATTTCTGAGGCGATGCGCGAATACCCGGATTTGATCAAGCAATACCTCGGCACGGTGGTTCCGCAGACAGACAATTATTTTGCAGCCCTGAATGCAGCCGTTTTTACCGATGGAACCTTTGTTTATATCCCGGAAAACACCCGTTGCCCGATGGAGCTGTCCACCTATTTCCGTATCAATGAGCGCAATACCGGGCAGTTTGAGCGTACCCTGATCATTGCGGAAAAGGGCAGTTATGTGAGTTATCTCGAAGGCTGTACCGCTCCCCAGCGCGATGAAAACCAATTGCATGCGGCGGTGGTTGAGTTGATTGCCCACGAAGATGCCACCATCAAATACTCGACGGTGCAAAACTGGTATCCGGGGGATGCCAATGGCAAGGGTGGGATTTATAACTTTGTCACCAAGCGCGGCATTTGTGCTGGGGCGCGTTCCCGCATTTCCTGGACGCAGGTGGAAACCGGTTCAGCGATTACCTGGAAATACCCTAGTTGCATCCTCAAAGGGGATGATTCAGTGGGTGAGTTTTATTCGGTGGCTGTTACCCGTGGTGCACAACAGGCTGATACCGGCACAAAAATGTTCCATGTCGGCAAGAATACCCGCAGTACGGTTGTCTCCAAGGGCATTTCGGCTGACCGGGGGCAAAATGCCTACCGTGGTTTGGTGCGGATGAACAAGGGCGCAGAAAATGGGCGCAACCATACGCAATGCGATTCCTTGTTGATTGGTGACAAATGCGGGGCACACACCTTTCCTTATATTGAAGTGGCGAACCCGACTGCCAAGGTTGAACATGAGGCGACCACCTCGAAAATTGGTGAAGACCAGTTGTTTTATTGCCGTCAGCGTGGTTTGTCGGAAGAGGATGCCGTATCCATGATTGTGAATGGCTTTTGTAAGGAAGTATTCAACGAACTGCCGATGGAGTTTGCGGTAGAGGCCAGAAAATTGCTGGCGATTAGTCTGGAAGGGGCAGTCGGATAATGAAGGAAGTAATGATGTTATCAATCAGGGATTTATACGCAAGTATCCACGGTAAGCCGATTCTCAAGGGTTTGAACCTTGACATTAAACCGGGTGAGGTGCATGCCATTATGGGGCCGAATGGTTCTGGCAAAAGCACCTTGTCGAAGGTCTTGGCGGGGCGTGAAGAGTATGAAGTGACCGCAGGCAGCATCACCTACAAGGGGGCTGATTTGCTGGATCTGGAGCCGGAAGAGCGTGCCCAGCAGGGTATTTTCATGGCTTTCCAATACCCGGTGGAGTTGCCAGGGGTAAACAATACCTATTTTATGCAAACCTCCCTGAATGCGGTGCGTAAGGCACGCGGTGAGCCAGAATTGAATTCATTGAATTTCATGAAGCTGATCCGCAGCAAATTGAAAGTTCTGGAAATGAATGAAAGCCTGTTGAAGCGCTCTGTCAATACCGGTTTTTCAGGCGGGGAAATGAAGCGCAATGAAATCCTGCAAATGACCTTGCTGGAACCCAGTTTGGCAATTCTGGATGAAACCGATTCGGGTCTGGATATTGATGCCTTGCGTATGGTGGCAACCGGTGTCAATAGTTTGCGTAGCCCGGAGCGTTCCATGTTGGTGATTACCCACTACCAACGCCTGCTCGATTATATCCAACCTGATTATGTACACGTTTTGTATGGGGGAAGGATTATCCGTTCCGGTGACAAGTCATTGGCCTTGGAGCTGGAGGAAAAGGGCTATGGCTGGTTGACTGATTTGGAGGCCGTATGAACGCTGTGCCTGAGCTGCTCCCGCATTACCGGCAGATGGCGCAGGATGTGGCGGTCATGCACCCGTTCCAGCAGCAAGCGGCTGGGCGTTTGGGCACATTGCCCCTACCGGATCGCCGGGCTGAAACATGGCGTTATACGCCCTTGTCGCCCTTGTTGGGGCAGGTGTTTGTTCCTGTTGGGCGCGAAGAGGGCTTGCTGACAGCGGAAGATGTGGCAGCTTTGCGCCTGACGGATGTCGCTAGCCCCTGTATTGTGCTGCTGAATGGTTTTTTCATGCCAGACTTGTCGGTGTTGCCGGAAGATTCAGCGCTACAGATCCGTGATTTACGGCTTGCCCTTCAGGATGGGCTGCCCGGAACAGCGCAGTTTGGCACGCTGAGTGGCGCAGGTGAGCATTTATTTACCGCGTTGAATGGTGCAGTGGCAGGTGAGGGCGCGTATGTCCACCTGCCTGCGGGCAGCAAGTTGGCGACACCGCTGGAAGTTATCCATATCGCGTATAGTTTTGACAGTGGTTTCATCACCAACCCGCGTTTGCTGGTGGTGGTGGGTGAAGGTGCTGAACTGCTGCTGGTTGAACAACATACTGATTTGGCGGATACCCTCCATGTGCATAATGGTGTGACGGAGGTGGTACTGGAAGCGGCAGCCAGCTTGACGCATCCGCGCCTGCAAAACGCCAGCCTGCGTAGCCGCCATCTGGCGGGTTTGTATGTGCGCCAAGCGGCGGGTAGCCGCTATCAGGGGACGACCTTGGCGTTAGGCGCGGCTTGGTCACGCACGGAATTCCATGTTGATTGTGCGGGCGCAGGGGCAGAGTGTGGGCTGAATGGTTTTTATCTGGCAGGTGGGCAGCAGGCGCATGGTATGCATCTGGATGTGATCCATGCTGTGCCGGAATGCAGCAGCCGCGAAACTTTCAAGGGTATCCTGTACGGGCAGGGCAAGGCGGTATTTGATGGCAATATCGTCGTCAAGCCGGATGCCCAAAAGACGGATGCCCGCCTCAGCAATGATAACCTGTTGCTGTCGCGCGAGGCTGAAATTGACACCAAACCGCGTCTGGAAATTTATGCGGATGATGTGCAGTGCAGCCACGGCACAACTGTTGGGCAGATTGACCCGGAAGCCTTGTTTTACCTGCGGGCGCGGGGGATTCCACGCAGTGCGGCTGTAGCGATGGTTTGCCAGGGCTTTGCCGGTGAGTTGATGGAAACCTGCCAGTGGCCGCCCATGCAGGAACGGGCGATGGCGATCCTGCAACAGCGTTTGGCTTCGGTCGTCAGCAGCATTTAGGAGGGTTTGCATGTTCAAGTTGTCACGTCTGAATAAGGCACAGAAAGCCACCGAATATGAAGATGGGAATGTTGCCCGCCGCGCATGGTTAAAGGATGAGATTGTCCATGCCATCAAGCAGGTCTACGACCCGGAAATCCCGGTGAATGTGTATGACCTGGGATTGATTTATTCGCTGGAGTTGGACGAGGGTAATAATGTCCATATCGAAATGACCCTGACCAGCCCCGCTTGCCCAGTGGCAGGGAGTTTGCCCGGATTGGTGGAGGCGGCAGCCAAATCACGTATCGAAGTGAATGACGTGACGGTTGAATTGGTCTGGGATCCACCCTGGGACAAATCGCGTATGAGCGAAGAAGCCTTATTGCAACTGGATATGTTTTAATAAAGGAGTTATTGCCATGATCACAATGACCGAAAGCGCTGCCCGCCATATCCGCCAGCAACTGGATAAGCGTGGCGGTGGGTTGGGGATGCGTTTGGCTGTGCGTAAAAGTGGTTGCACGGGTTTTATGTATGCCGTTGATTATGTGGATGCCGTGGAAGCGGGCGATCAGGTATTTGAAGGTTATGGGGTGCAGGTGGTGGTGGATGCCAAAAGCCTGCCGGTGGTGGACGGGACTGAAATCGACTATGTGCGCAACAATATCCTCAACCAGGGTTTGGAATTCCGTAATCCAAATGTGAAGGATGCCTGTGGTTGCGGCGAGTCGTTTAATGTCTGAAGGTGGTGGTGCAGGGCGTGGATATGGTTGAAATCGATGAGATTGTTGCTGATTTTGAGTTTCTGGATGATTGGGAACAGCGTTACCAATACCTGACCGAATTGGGTGAGGCTTTGCCACCCATGCCAGAGTCAGAAAAAACCGATGCCAACCGCGTAAAAGCCTGCATGAGTAAGGTATGGGTACGGGCGCACCCCGATCCTGCCGATCCGGGGCGGATTGTCTTTAATGGGGATTGCGATACCGCCATTATTAAGGGCGTGGTGGCGCTATTGGTACAGTTGTTCTCCGGCAGGACAACCACCGAAATCCTGGCGATGGATTTGGATGATTTGTTCGACCGCCTGCAATTGGCGGAAAACCTCAGCCCCAACCGTCATGTTGGGGTGTATGCGATAGTTGATGTCATGAAGGCGCAGGTGGGGACAATTAAAAAATAAATACCCCCCAATAATAGGTGTCCGATTTGGTGCAACTATTACAGGATTATGGCGAAAGTGAAGGTTGGTATGCATGGGTCTTGACAAATAGGTTTGCAGGTTTCATGCCGACCATTCGTCTGGATAGGTGGGCGTTTTGCCATCTTTACTGCGTGAGATTGGTAAGTGGACTAAGCTTTAGATGACAGCTTAATGCCAGATAGAATCATATGGGGCAGGTTTTAAACCAGCCAACCGATGATTGATGGCTTGGGAGGTAAAAATAAACCAACCCATAGGGAGAAGTATGTTTACCGCACTGATCATCGAAGATGTCCATGAGACCGCCCTTTGGCTAACAAAGGTACTGGGGGTAGCGTTCCCTGCTATTCAAACACATGTTTGTCCAACCTATGCGGACAGTGTGCATTTTGTCAAAATCCACCCCGTCAGCCTCGCTTTGGTCGATATTAACTTGCCTGATGGTAATGGCATTGATCTCGTTGGCCTGATCCGTCATCAATCACCCAAAGCTTATATCGTAGTCAGTACCATTTTTGATGAAGATGAGTACATCATGGAGGCATTGCGTTCTGGGGCAAATGGTTACTTGCTGAAAGACTCATCAGAATCAGTTTTTATCCATAAACTACGCGGTATCCTGACTGGCGACCCGCCATTGTCCCCCAGCATTGCCCGTAAAATACTGCATAGCTTTGCCCATGCGAAGCAACCCGTGGCAGGGCACTCGGCTGAAATGTCCGTACTGAGCCAGCGTGAGCGGGATGTTTTGCTGCTGGTCGCAAAAGGCTATACCCGAAAAGAGGTTGCCAGGCTGCTGGACTTGTCAAGCAACACGATTGCCCGTTACACCCGCGATGTTTATCAGAAACTGAATATTTCCAGCCGTGCCGAAGCAGCCGTCGAAGCATGCCGCATGGGGTTGGTCAGCACGGAATTTCATGGATAATGGGGGCAAAACCCGTTGCCGTCCTTGCTACCCCGGCTAACCTGTTACTGGCTGTTTTGCTGTTTGTCACCACTGCCTCCGGGATGGCCTTATACCTGTTGATGCAACAGCCGTGGACAGGTATCCGCGCCAGTATGACGGACACTGACACCCTTAGCATCCAATCCATCGACGCAAACTCCCCGGCATCAGGAAAACTCGTCGCAGGTGAGCTATTGCTTGGTTTGCAAGTCGGGGGGATACTGCTAAAAATCAATCCATTGCTAAACAGCTATGCCCCACTCTCACCGGCTACGTTCGCGCAACAAGACGCTTTTTATCAACAACAGTCTATTCTGCACCAAACGTTCACCCAAACCACACCAGTCACCTTCGTGACCAGCACAGGCAAAACGGTTTCACTCACACCGGCAACGCATACCCCACTTGCGGTCATCCCTTTGGTGTTTTGGTTGTTATGTCTGGTGAATGCAATCTCACCCTTGGTTGGCGCACTGGTGTGGGCATATCGCCCTTATCAACCGGAATCGCTGTTTTTACTGCTGCATAGCCTGTTTTACTATGTGTTCGCCGTCAGCGGTGCGGTGATCATTGCGACCGAATTCCATTTGGAACCTGAGGCATTACGGCAGAATTTATTGCTGCAAGCGACGGGCATCAATGTTGCCGCCATGCTGATTCTGGTGATTCTGTGCCACGTACCCACACCCTTGGTGCGGGGTTGGTGGTTGTTTTGGCTCATTATGGGCATGACTGCGCTATCGACAGCCAATTATCACTACCGGTGGTTTGAAACGCCGGGGCATATTTTTTACATAAACTACCCTTTCCTTTACTTGGTCGTACTTGGCATTATCGGCCTGCAACTGCGCCGCACCCGCCAACAGCCAGTGGAACGGGCCAGCCTGCTGGTACTTGCGACGGCATTCATGTTGCCCAACGCCATTATTATTGCGCTGCATGTTTTCCCCATCCTGCTAGGTATCACGCCGATTGTCGGCAATATTTCGGCGCTACTGCTGTTTGACCTCATGGCGATGGGGCTTGCGGTTGGCATTATGCGTTACCGCTTGTTTGATATTGAGTTCTGGTGGTTAAAATCCATGCTCTGGATCATTGGCGGCTGTCTGGTGGCTACCATCGACTTAGCGATCATTACGCTCTTTAACCTATCGAACCGTTATGCGCTGACCATTTCCATCATCCTTGCCGGTTTTCTGTATTTCCCGCTACGGCAATGGTTACTGGGCAAAATCATCCCACTGGAACAGCGCAATGTACAAGATTATCTACCTGCCTTCAGTGCCAGTATGTTGGATGCCATCAGCAAGGAAAGCTTTGAACAGCATTGGCAGAAATTCCTGCTACAACATTTTGCCCCACTGCATCTGGAGGTACAGCAGGCTCAAATCGCCAGCAGCCGTTTGTCTGACAATGGGTTGCATTTGTACGTCCCCAGCCTTGGCAACCGGCATTCCTATCGTTTGAGTGGAAAGCAACGCGCGGCGCGACTGTTCCACAAAACGGACGTGAAACATACCGAATCGCTGCTGACGATTGCACGGATGGCAAGTAACGCCAGCGAAACCCGCCTGCAAGCGATTACCGAAGAGCGGCGGCGCATTATGCACGATTTGCACGACAGTCTAGGGGCGCAATTGCTGACCTTGATGCACAAACTCCCCAACCATGAACATCGCCAAGCGGCACAAATAGCGTTAACGACCTTGCGCGAAACCGTGCGCCTCTCGCAAAAAACCTGCCCCCTCAAACTGGCGGAACACGCGGCGGATTGGCGGGCGGAAATAGCTGAACGTGCGGATGCCGCAGGCGTGGATATGGTGTGGCAACAAGGGGCGTTAAACGGTTATCAGCTCACGCCGAAGCAGGTGTTGGAGTTGTCACAGGTTATCCGCGAGGCAGTAAGCAATGCGTTGAAACATGCTGAACCAAACCGGCTGGAAATTGGCATCGCGGTGCAAGAGGGGAGGCTACAAATGTGCATTATGAATGATGGCAAAGTATCCCTGCCCACGGCATGGCAGGCAGGGACGGGATTGAATACCATGAAAAAGCGCATACATGGCTTGGGTGGGCATATTCAGTTCCGGCTTACCGCCATGCCCCAGGTGAAAATGCAGGTGTTGTTGACTGTGCCGTTGTTGTCTGCCGACCCCGGCAGGTGATTTGGGTCATAACGCAAGGTATCGTGCTATTTAACGTCCCAATTATAACCCTTAATGGCAACTTTCGGCGGCAAACTGCATGTAATCACATAGACATCAGAAGCCCCGGCACTGGTTTTGAAATCAGGAAACCTAATATCTTTAGTGCCCGGTTTATCCAAGGGGATTGTTGCCTTAACTTGTTCTAACGCGGGGGGCAAACCTGCTGCCATCGCTTCACGCACCGCATGGCAATCCATTTGCCCATCTGCCACTAAACCTTCTGGGTCAACTACCCTGAAAAACACCTTATTCCGACAGCCAATAAACCGAACTACGTAATCCTGCACGCAGAGTAATGGAGATATGGGGGCTAGAAATCTCCGGCTATCTAAACCGATCTGCCCTCTCTTCAAGCCTGACATACCTCTGCTCAAGCTCTCCACGCTTGCTTCCGTTGCGCAGACGTTGCAACAGAGTATCTGGTCTAGGAGGGAAGAGTTCTTGACCATTACGGAGGCGGGTTCTTGGAGAGGATGCTTGGATCGGTTCACTATTAAATATGCTGATTCGCGGATACCGTGGTAGATCTTGAATATCTACCTCAGTATAACTCGGATTGCTTCCTCTACTTCTAAAGAAGGCGAGCGCTTGTGTCTCCCACATATTGTTTCGTGCGTCTGGAAATCGAATTAGGTGTTTCAGGATACGATCCCAATCAAGACCAGTTAGAATGTTTGGGTTGTCCTTGATCTCTGTAAGCATAAGCTGCACAACCGCGAGAGATGCGAATTTCGCTAGTATCTCTGCATCTTCATGCAGTGGCTGGCTCTTCTCTGTGTCTTTTGAGAGCAACGTATGTGTCCCGATGGTTTCACCAGAGGCTCCATTGTTGGTTCTTTCATCCAGCACATTGCGCTCGTCACGGTTGAGGCGTTCGGATTCTCTGCGGCTATCGTCTAACTCCTTCTGTGCTTTAACGAGAAGTTTAATGAGGAATCCACTACAGCCAGGTAGGTAGCTATTCATGTTCATGGCTGCCTTGTCGATGTTAAACGCACTGAGTAAAGCTTGGGCAGCCTGATCGTTTAGGAAGCCAGCCTGCTGGAGGCATTCAATATTACGCTCATAATCGCCTGAGTTTATTTGCTGAGTGTGGCTGGTGAGCTGACTTTCAAGGTGGCTCTTGTCCCTGTACATTAGTGCACGTTCATCCTTGTTGAATAGGGTACGGATGAGAACGAGATGGCTATCCCGGAGCGGTCCTAAATTCTGCAATCTGAGGCAATTACGAAGGTCCTGCGGAACTACTTGGTTTGCAAAGAAGCTATCGAAACCAACGAGTAATGCTTCCAAGCCCTCAAGAGCTCCTGCCATGGTATGAAGCATATCGGTACTCTCAAAGCCACCAGGATAGACTACCTCGAGGCTTGAACCCGATTCGGAGGTACTCAACTGATTGGAACGCTCGTACAGAGGGTAGCGAAGACGACGCATCAGCCTTCGACGCCATTGCGTGTGACTACCGGCTTCTGGGTCAGCTCCAGAAGCCGGAGGATTGTATCCGGGATCATAACCCGGATAGTTACGGTAAGATCGCAGTGCATCACGAGCGAACCGAGCCTTAAAAACCTCCTCACTCTCCGAAGAATGACGGCGGCGCTCTGCCTTCCATAGGTGTAGTTCGGTGTAGTTAGAATGAAAGAAATAGTCCTCGATGACATGCAATAGCTTACCAAACGACACAAGAATATCATGTCGACCGTGGCTGGTCTTAGACTCTCTGCGCCTCTCTTTCCACTGAAGTTCAAGCTTGCTCAGATCTTCCGATAAAAATTGCAGATAGTCATCAACGAATCCAATCACCCCTCTGTCTCCCCGCTGATACATCGAGTTGCGTGCCCGCTGCTGCCCATCCATGACATAGGGTGGGTAGTCACAATGCTCGTGAGGGTAGTATTGGGTAAAGAAGCGCCCGTAGATCCTCTCTATCTCCTCCGGCGGTATTAGCTCCATTTCCCGAAACTGTGGCGGCAGCATGGAACGTAAAGTTTCTCTCCTACCGATGTCGTTAGCGAAGACGACATGGGTGATACCAAGGCAGATCTTCTCGAAGTACTGAGCAAGTTTGCCGTACCGCTTGGCGGACGGTTCATACTCACCCATAAGCTGATTGACCCAATCATCTATACCCACACCACCCAGAATTAGGCCCTCAAGGTTGCCCGGACTATTGTATGGACGTCCGCCAGAATAACCTGTTGACGGGTGGCGAAAAGCCCGTACTATCTCTCCCCCTAAGCGCTGTTCTATCTCTTCCCATAAGACCTGTACTATCTCTCTCCAGATAGTACGCTTCGCCATCATGTGTGCAAAAGGATCCCGGAACTGGGAGATATCGGTCAGGAAGTTGCCAAGTTCAAGGTACGTGAACTCCTCATCTGTGCGCAAGGAACCGATCTTTTCCATGGTGTTATGGAATACTTCTGCATGTCGCATTATCTCGCCCATGACTCCTCCTTAAGATCAATATCAGGGTTGAGTGAAGTCTGGCAGAGCCGGTTCGGGCTGTAGCCACACCAGTGTCGTTGGCAAAACCACTTTCCAGGGGTTTCCTTCGGGCTTCGCATTATCGAGATCGTCTTGCTGAGCCTTCAACTCTTCGTAGAGGGCAATGTAGAGAGGGTCGGGGTCGTCGTCGTCGCGGATGATTGGCGCATCGCCTCCATTCCACAACAGGTCGGTCTGCGAGTAGTAAAGGATCGCATCGTTGTAAGCCGGATGCACTGGTATAACCACGCGGGCAGATCCCGCTTGCAGGAATCGCGTGAACAGTGGATCGTTGTCGAATGTGGTAGAGACCTTTACCCAATTTTCCTTACGTCCCCAGAAATAAGGATAGAAGAGATAGGTCATCTGCTCCCACTCAAAAGCCTGCTCGAAGAATTGAATGAACTTGCCTTCTATCGCTGCATCTACCAAATCAATTTCAGGTGGATTACCGCTCATCGAGTTGAAGTTCTGGTAATGTTCGCCTGTCAGCATGGTAATACAGTGCTTCTTCATTTCCGTCCGTTCGATCTCCCGGTTGATTCTTGGATTTTGACCAGCGATGAGCACACCACTACTGGCTTCAGTGGCACGCAGTTTGTTTTCGTACTGTGCCATCGCCGCCTGATACGCTGCCATGATCTTCTCGAACGTCTTGATCTGCCAGTCCTCGTAGTGACGAGCCGTGCGCTCGCACTCCACTTCGATGACCACCGCATAGGCGTTGATATTGAAAGTCTTGATGGCAATGGGCACAACCATATCTTCATTTGCCATCCTACCATTCCCATAAGCGGTGCCAATAGTGCTTCTCCCACCAGCAGAGCTCCCACCAGATGTGCCAACAGTGCTTATCCCACCAGTGATGCCAACAATTACATCAAAGTTATGATGCGCGTTCCACTCTTGCCAATAATACCTCCCTGACCAGTTCCTGGCGGTGTAGCCATCGGGCACCACAAGGTCGCGACTCGACTTCGATGATGTTCCGTCCATTGGCACTCCAGATTGATCCAAAGTAGCGACCAGAACATGCGAGAACGGTGGCGGTGGTGTAACACCTTGTACATGGTAGTCGCGGATGTAGTTCTGGTAGTTCCACTCGGTGATGTCCCTGTGCGTAATGTTACCAAGCGGTATTGGCTTCTCAACATTGATGGTTGTAGTCGGATTGTTGTTCTGCGAGTGGATGAAGAAGGCGGCAGGTTCGGGAACGATGAACTCGAACATCATGCGCTTGCCGTAGTTGAAGATCTGTGCCTTGTAATGTTTATCCACCCACCGGTACACACCGGTAATGTGCCCCTCCCCTCCCACATTGTCTAAGCCATGTGTGTTGATTTCCTCAACCTCATGGATGGTTCTTGTAATCCTCTCTTCCCGCGTTTTATTTTGGATGCGTGTCACTGAGCGGTCGACCACATCCCGGGCAAAGTTTGAAGCAGTTCGAGTTGTGTCCGTTGTTGACTGGCTGTAGGCAAAATTGGCAGAAGCGCCTAGCTCAACTGGACCGTAAGATGCACTGACCGTGATACCTGCTTTCTCACTCCTGTCGGTTTGAATTGTTTTCTCGGTTTCTTTTTTCAACTCAAAACGATCGGTCGTCTGCATGTCACGCTCAGTCTCTTTTGTCGTCTCTAGAGCGATAGTGACGGTATCTTCCGTTCGGTCAAAGCGGCGGTGTTTGCGCTCTTTCGACTCACCTTGGAGCACGTTTTCAATATGAGCCACCTCACCGGCCACATATTTCTCAAGAGTCTGCTTTACGACCTTGAGATCGCCGATTCCGAGTGGTCGGATCTTTGGTCGCTTTGACCAAGGGAAAGGAAAACCCGACAACAAGGCGTTGAATTTTAATGGAGACGAGTATAGGTTCTTCCCCATGATACTCATCGCTGCGGGAAGCTGTTTTGCTTCGGCTGGCATTACCTCAGCGAGTCGTGAATCGTTGATGGCGAACAACTGATCGCTTATAAACGCCAGCTCCTTATGAACCCGGTTCAATGCCTCAGACTTCGCGAAGCGCCCAGGTTCCTTGCTAACTTGAGTGAGAACCTTACTCGTAGCATCAGACAGCTTATCGATGTCTGGCTTCGCAAACGTCACCGAGCGCCGAAAGGATGTGGTGAATAACTGTTGTTCGGCCTGCATCTCTTTTTCTGGACTAGAGGAGCGTTCAACCTGATTTAGCTTCTCGTGAATAGGCTCTGGCTTGCTGTATTCCTCCTCAATAATTGGTTCGAGTAGTTGAATCTCTTCAACCGCTTTATTCAGTTCGATATACTTCGCCCAGAGACTAGTAAATCGTTCGCGTTCAAACTTGTCACGCTCCTGCTGTTCGCGAACGCGCGGACGCTCTGCCGGTTTCATCGGTGCAATCCGCACAAATGCTTCAGATAACAGCACTGCCGTACTGAATGCTTTTTGAAGCGATGCCACAGCATTAAACTTCTCACCGCTGGCAAGCAACTCAATAACGTGAAGAGCACGCAGTCCGTCGGTAATCTCCTCAAGGTCAACCGGCGTATCACGATTCAGCAAATAAAATGCCTGTAATCGATCCCATAAATCATGGCGAATCTGATTCGCTTGCTCACTCTGGACAAAATCTTCTGGAGTCATTCCGAGAATCATTTTGAGTGAGTCGAGAAAACCTTCAGAAGAAAAGTCCCGTAATTGTTCGTCGATGGCTCGGCGCACGTCTGTAATGACAGCCAACGCTTGGTCTTCATGGATATCAGGAACCCAATTTTTTTGGTCGATAAATATCTTCACTTGGGGCAGAACACTCCCCATGTCGGCATTGTCACCCATTTCCCGAATGATTTTGCCGACTGGAGTTTCACCCGGTCGTCGTAGATCCTCAATGCGTTCCAACTTGGAGGGTTGAGTCTTCCGCTTTGCAGGTGGGCGTAAAGCCATAAACTTAAATACATCGTTTTGAACAGGTGTTTCAGCCATTTTGGTTCATCCTCATATTGATATATAACCCGAATTGTTTTCCGTCACATCAAGGAACACATCCATCTACGGACGACATCATCCTCATTCAAACATTAGCTGCTTGAATCATCCGCTCCACCACCCCCGCCAACGGCACACCATCCCGCGCCGCCCTGACCGCAGCATTCCGCCAGCTTTCCGGCAACGCCTGCCCCACATCCCACGCCCCCGTCGCCATACCCTCATACCGGCTAACCGCCCGCGCTCCCGCTGGTGGTGTCCACAGAAAATCAGGATGTTCCGACGTATACCACTCCCCACCAATAATCTTGCCCGCCGCATCCAGCTCCAGATCGTAGTAATAATCCACATCCACCAACTGCCACGAACGGCGTATTTCAATCTCTGCTTCGGGGTTTTCGGCATACGGGATACCTTGGCTTTCCGGGTCATTCACTCCCATAGGCTCAATCGCATAAGTCACCCGCATCATGATCCCGACCACAGAGGCCGCATCACGGCTACGGTAACGACGGAAAATATCACTGGTGAAATCCCCCACACTGACCGTTGCCACTTCCAACGAATCGCTCTGCGCTAAGGTATGCGGGTTAAAATAGGTATAACGGTAAGCATAAAGCGGTTGATTCCACACCTCATTGCTGAAGCTCGCATCCATAATCATGCTACGCTGTGAAACACCCAACTGATTAACAATGGCTAAATGCCAAGTGCCGGGGTTGGTATCAAAACACTCGCTGGCGACCAATCGCCCACCTTCTGGTTTCGGATTGCCGGTTGCTTCATCCCACCCATCCCAGCCAAGCGATACTTGCACCATGCCGGGGGTGGGGGCGTTAGGGTGTTCGGGATCAGGCTCAGCATTGCCCAGCCAACGGGCAGCGTCTTCAGCCACATGCGGGTTAAACAGCGTCGCTACCCGACGAGTCTCCACGTCATAGGTATACGGTGGTTTAAGGTTGCAACGCCCCCCAATGAAACGTACCCGTGGTGCCGCTTGTGCCCACAACAGGCTTGCCAAGGCTTTAATGTCAGCCGGGTGGAAAATGAGCGGAACATTATCCGGTGACTGCAAGGTGATGGCTTTCTGCGGGCGTGGCAACATAAACGCTGCCGGAGCCCACCCGTGGCAAATCCCAAACCAACCCGGCACTTCGCCAAAACGGTCAAACGCCTGCTGACCTTCCTGCCACATACGTTTGGTCAAGGTATAGTTGGCATCCCCAACCAACGCATCATATTTTTCGGCGGGAGACAGCTCAGATACCCACCCCGTCAGTCCTGAATTAACAATGACCTCAGCCGGGTGATTGCGGATGTAGTCACGTTGCTTTGCCCACTCCCCCTGCGCCGCTTGATTCGTATCCTGATAACGGCATCCCAATAAACCAGCCGCCATCAACGTAGTGTCATAATGCCCTGCCCACGGTTGGGTAGGCAGCGTCGCTTTACGCAACCCTGCTTGCTCTATCGCGGATAAGGTTTCATGGGTGAATTGGTCTACCAACTGGCGGGGGTTATCATGACTGGTAATGGCTGCACGGGTGGACACATCCGCACCGCCTGCTCGCATAATCTGGGTACGGACTTCATCACGTATTGATAAACGTGCCGCACCCGGCACTGCTGCTAGAAAAGGGTTGTTTGCTTGCCCCTTAGTCATGCTGATACTCATGACTGTCTCCTTGGGTATGTTTTAGTAATCCTTGAGCTATAGGTTACTATTCAGATCCACTGACTAATATCCTCCAAATGAACATATTCAAATGGATACATGAATTTGGCTTAGGTTCTGTTGACATTCTAAAGGGGCTGTATCAATCAGTGTGTGGTGGGTTCTGGAAGGCGATTCAGGGATTATGGTATGGGTTTAGGGGCTTTTTTTACCGGTATTCGCCAGCAGAATCCCCGCTGCCACCAGCACAATCCCCACCAAATGGAAGGCATATAACCGCTCACCCAGGACGAGGGTGGCAATCAGGATTCCGGCAACCGGCACGACGTGGGCGAATTGCCCGGCACGGTTTGCACCGATGCGGTGTGTGCCGTGGTTCCAGAACAGGTAAGACAAGACTGAAGGGAATATTGCCACATACAGCACGCTGCTGATGCTGATGGCATTGAGGGGCATGAAGCGCCCAGTGAAAGCCATTTCATACAGGTAAAAAGGCAGGATACCCAAGAGGCCAATAACGACTGTAAAGCCCAGGATCGGCAAGCCTTTCAGTTCGGTAGGCAGTTTGCGCAGCAGGACGGTGTAAAGTGCCCAATCCACCACCGCGATCAGGATGATCAGATCACCGGCATGGAAATCGAGTTGCAGCAGGTTGCCAATCGCCCCCCGTACCAGAATCACCAACACCCCCAGCAAAGACAGCACCACCCCCAGCCATTGGCGCAAGCCAGCATGTTCCCGCAGCAGCAGGATCGACAGGATAATGATGAAAATCGGGTTGATTGACTGCATCAGCACACCATTGGTGGCAGTGGTGGTTTGCAGGCCGGTATAGACCAGGGTATTGAAACCGGTCACACCCAGGATGGACAAGGCAAACACCAGCCAAACATGCTCCCGGAAGCTTTGCCACTGTGCCAGCATCGGTTTTAGCACAAACGGCAGCAGGATCAGCCCTGCCACTGCCCAACGCCAGAAGGATAGGGACATGGGGGGAATTTCGGCATTGAAGGCGCGGGCAATATTGAAGTTACCCCCCCAAAAGGCGGCTGCCAGAATCAACAATAAATAGGGTGAAAATCGGTCAAGTAAAGGCGGGTTCATGGCATACCATTGTGTGTGTGACAGGTAAATTCAGCTATCATACACCGAATAAACCAATCTTCAGGAGCCATAACAAATGGGTAAAGGATTAAAATTGCTGCTGGGCGCGGTCTTCGGGCTGTTGGTCGTGTTCGCAGTTATTGGCGTGAAAAGCATGTTGGGGGAACGCAAGCTGGTCACGCAAGACAATGGGTTTATCCCGACTGTGCCGCAGGGGACAGGGCAAGTGATTCCACCGACTGACCCAACCCTGACCACGCAGGACGTGGCAATCCCCGGTCAGGATGCCAAAGTCCCGGTTGAATCCCTGACGCTGGAAGGGGAGCCTGTCGTTCCCGGACAGATTCCGGGACAAATTCCAGGCCAGCAGCCAGAGCAGCCCCTGGGCGGGCAAACAAGCCAAACGGGAGCCATGCCAGCCACTACTGCCGGGGCAACGACCCCAGCCCTGAATGCCACTACCGAGGCAGGTGGTACAGCGCCCCTTGCCAGCACCAGCACGACACCTGTCACCACTGCCCCCACCCAGACCGATGCAGAGGGTGCAGTATCCTTGGTCGGGGAGTATGGCAAGTTAAGCCTGACCGTGATGGATAGCAGCAGCCCGAATGGTGAAATCGACGGCGAGTTCCTTGTCTATGACGTACAGGGGATGCAGGTTGCTTCCTTTTCTGGCGGCGAAACCACCAGCTTTGATTTGGTTCCGGGCAGTTATCGTGTCAAGGTGACAGCAAACGGCAAGGAAAGCTCGCGGATTCTGGATGTTTATGCGGACAAAATCACCAATGCCAAGTTTGAAATGCCAACATCCCCGACCCAAGCTGCCCCGATTGCGGTGCAGGCCAAGGGACAGTTATTGGTGACGGTACGGGCAGCCGAAGGCAGTGCACCCATCCGCTCGAACATTTATGTGCAGAAGAAAAGTGGTGAGCATGTCGCCAAGACCAATTATGCGGATGGTGGCGATTTCCTGCTGGAGCCGGGCAAGTACCGCATTACCGTCAAGGCCGATGGGCGCAAGGAGATGGTGCGGGATGTGAGCGTCTCTGCCAATGGTGTGGTGCGTGAAACCTTTGCCATGCCATTGCCAGCCGGTGCAACTGCCCCTGCCCAAGCCCAGCAACCGCGCCCACAACAACAGGCAACTGCGCCCCAGCAGCAAGCCCAAGCCACCCAAACTACTCAAACCAACCCACGCCCACAAAACCAGCCTGCAACACGGGAGGGGGTGTTGCGTGTCAACTTGCTGAGTGGTGAGGGTTTGCCAGCCCAAGCCCGTTTCGTGATCCGCGACACCTCAGGCAACCGGGTTGCCGTGATTGGCCCAGCCCCCTACGGTGAAATCAAGCTGCCCGCAGGCACGTATGAGGTCACTGCCGGTATCCAGGGCGTGCGCCAAAGCCGGATGGTTGAAATCGGGGCAGGGCGCACCAACCAGCTTAACTTCAATGCCGCCGATATTGCCGCTGAAGGTTTGGCAGAGCCTGCCCAAACGCCAGACCCACAGGCTGCGCCCCTGCAAGCTAGCCAACAGGGTCAACAGCAAGGGCAGCCCGTACAACCCCCCCAAGCCCAAGTGCAGCAACAGGCCGGTGGTGTCTTGCGCCTGCATGCTGTTTCGGGGGTAAATCGCCAGCCACTCAAGGTGAATTTCACCGTGTCCACCGCCCAAGGTGTGTTGCTCCAGCGTTTCAGCAATGTGTCTTATGCTGAAGTCAGGATGCCGCCCCAAGCGGCAGTGGTGGCGATTAACTATGACACCATGCAGGGTGTTGAGACCATTCAGGTCAAACCGGGTGAGCCAACCGATTATACCTTCACGATTTCGCCCAAGCAGGGGCAGGCACAACCCATGCAGCAGCCGATGCAACAGCCCATCCCGGAGTTGATGCCCCAGGCACAACCCATGCCCCCGCAGCAAACCCCTGAGGAGGCGTTGATCAATACCCTGCAACAGGAAATCCTGCGCCGCATGCAGCAATAGCGCAACTATGGTTTTGTATACAATAATTTAAGGCATTGCATACAATTCTGCGCTGTACTAGTATGGTCATCAGCCCGGTTTCTGGGCTGAATGTCCAACCAACCTGCGGGGAACCTGCACATGGGCAAGTTGACTACCCATATCCTTGATACAGCCAATGGCTGCCCCGCTGCCGGGGTACGGTTGGCGCTGTATGCCTGCCATGCGGATGGCTCCCGAACCCTGATGAAAGAAACCCTCACCAATGCCGATGGGCGTTGCGATGCACCCTTGCTGGATGCAGACGCGATGCAGGTGGGCAATTGGGAGCTGGTATTCCAGTTGGGTGATTATTTCCGTGCCAAAGGCACTGTCATGCACGAACCTGCATTTCTGGATGTGATTCCACTGCGCTTTGGCATTGCGGATCCAGCCACCCATTATCACGTTCCCTTGCTGGCCTCACCCTGGAGTTACTCCACCTATCGGGGTAGCTGAGATGGCAGTTCCTACCCAGCCAACGGATAGCATCACCTTCCTGCTCGATGGTGAGCGGCATACCCTTAAAGACATTGCCCCGACCACCACCGTGCTCAACTTCCTGCGTGACCATCTGGGGCGCAAAGGGACAAAAGAAGGCTGTGCGGAAGGCGACTGCGGCGCGTGTACCGTGGTGCTGGCCGATGTGCAGCATGGCAAGCTGCGTTACCGGGCAGTCAATGCCTGCATCCAGTTCGTGCCGGTGCTGGATGGTAAAGCCCTGTATACCGTTGAGAGCCTCAAATCCGCGCACGGATTGCATCCGGTACAGCAGGCGATGGTGGATTGCCATGCTTCCCAATGTGGGTTTTGCACCCCTGGTTTTGTCATGTCGCTGTTTGCTTTGTATAAGACTGAACCACAGGCTGACCGCAGCCGTTTGGTGGAAGCCCTTTCCGGCAATTTGTGCCGCTGTACCGGCTACCGCCCGATTCTGGATGCGGGGCAGCGCATGTACGAATACGGTGCGGCTCTGCCAGCTAGCCAGCGTGATGGGGTGAATGCCCCGGCTGGGGATGTGGGTGGGCAGGCTGAGTTGTTGGCGGTGTTACAGGACATGCAGGCCAACCGGCAAAGCCTTGCTTTGGTGCATTTGCAGCAACGGTTTTTTGCCCCCATGACCGTTGATGAGCTGGCGGAGTTGCTGCTGGCTTACCCGGATGCCCGCATTCTGGCGGGCGGGACAGACATCGGGCTTTGGGTAACAAAGCAACACCGCGACCTGGATACCCTGATTTATGTGGGGGCGGTGCAGGGCTTGGATACGATCCAAACGGCAGCGGGTTATCTGGAGATTGGTGCGGCGGTGTCCCTGGAGGATGCATTCCGTGCCTTGCTGGGTTATTACCCAGAGTTGGCTGAGCTGCATAGCCGCTTTGCCTCGTTGCCGATCCGCAATGCCGGAACCTTGGTAGGCAATGTTGCCAATGGCTCGCCGATTGGCGATTCCATGCCTGCCCTGATTGCCTTGGGTGCAAGTGTGGTGTTGCGGCGTGGGGGAGCGATGCGCGAGTTGCCCCTGGAGGATTTCTATCTGGGCTACCAGCAAAAAGACCTGCAAGCGGCTGAGTTTGTGCAGGCGGTGCGCGTGCCTTTGCCTGAAGTGGGGCAACGTTTCCGTACCTGGAAAATTGCCAAGCGTTTTGGGCAGGATATTTCTGCGGTCTGTTTGGCGATTAACTTGCAATTGGCGGAGGGCAAGGTTGCCGCAGTACGGATTGCCTGTGGCGGTATGGCAGCCACGCCGAAGCGGGCTTTGCATTGTGAGGCGGCTTTGCTGGGGCAGGTTTGGGATGAGGCCAGCGTGCAGCGGGCAGTGGATGCCTTGGCACAGGATTTCACGCCCTTGTCGGATATGCGAGCCAGTGCGGAGTATCGGATGAGCGTGGCGCAGAATCTATTGTGGAGGCTCTATCATGAGTGAGCATGCTGTTGTCGGGCATTCCATCCGCCACGAAAGTGCCCACCTGCATGTCAGCGGTGAGGCGCGTTATATTGATGATCTGCCCGAGCCGCACGGTACGCTTTATGCTGCGGTCGGGATGAGTAGCCAAGCCCATGCCCATCTGCGTCAGGTGAATTTGGAGCGGGTACGGCAAGCCCCTGGGGTGGTGGCGGTGGTGACAGCCGCCGATATTCCCGGTGTCAACCATATGGGGGGTGTACTCCGGGATGAGCCAGTGTTTGCCACTGCCAAAGTGGAGTATGTCGGGCAGTCCATTTTTGCGGTGGCTGCCACCTCGGTCGAGGCTGCCCGCCGTGCGGTGCGCTTGGCGGATATTGATTACGGGGTGTTGCCCCACAACCTTGACATCCGTACTGCGGTGGCACAGGGGGATTTTGTATTGCCCACCAAGCGCTTGCAGCGAGGTGATGCTGAAGCCGCCATTGGGCAGGCAGCACACCAACTGGCGGGGCGTTTTAGCTTGGGTGGGCAGGAGCATTTTTATCTGGAAGGGCAGATTGCGTTTGCCATACCCCAGGAAGACAAGCACCTGCTGGTGTATAGCGGAACCCAGCACCCGCATCATGTGCAGGAAATGTTGGCAGGGGTATTGGGCTGCACGCAGAAAGACATCGTGGTTGAGTGCCGCCGCATGGGGGGCGGGTTTGGTGGCAAGGAAAGCCAGCCGGGATTTTTCGCTTGTGTGGCAGCGGTCTTGGCTCGCAAGACCGGCAAACCCGTCAAATACCGGGTAGACCGTGATGATGACATCCTGCTGACTGGCAAGCGCCACTGTTTTGACATTGCCTACCGGGTGGGTTTTGGGTCGGATGGGTTGATTGCCGGGATTGCACTGGATTACGCTTCCCGCTGCGGGATTTCTGCTGATTTGTCCGGGCCGGTCAATGATCGCAGCATGTTCCATGCCGACAATGCCTATTTCCTTGGGCAGGTTGATATTGTTTCCTACCGTTGCAAGACCCATTCACAGTCCAATACCGCTTTCCGGGGGTTTGGTGGCCCACAGGGGATGATGGCGATTGAATACGTGCTGGATGAGATTGCCCGCCATTTGCAGCTCGATCCGCTGCTGGTGCGCAAAGCGAACTTCTACCGCAACGATGGCCTGCGTGACACCACCCAATATGGGATGAAGGTCGAGGATAATATTATCCATGAGCTGGTAGCGGATTTGGAGCAATCCTCTGCTTACGTTGAACGTCGGGCGGCTATCCGAGCCTTTAATGCCAGCAGCCGGTGGCTGAAAAAAGGCATTGCCTTGACCCCCGTCAAGTTCGGGATTTCGTTTACGGCGACCTTTTTTAACCAGGCCGGGGCTTTGTTGCATGTGTATAGTGATGGCACGGTGCAGCTTAACCACGGTGGCACAGAAATGGGGCAGGGTTTGTTCACCAAGGTTGCGCAGGTGGTGGCGGAGGAATTGCAGATTGGCCTTGACCAGATCCGCTGTACTGCTTCCAGCACGGAAAAAGTCCCGAATGCTTCGGCGACGGCGGCCTCATCCGGTTCGGATTTGAATGGCATGGCAGCCCTTGATGCTGCCCGTACTATCAAGCAGCGTTTGCTGGCTTTTGCTGCCAGCCATTATGGGGTGGCGGAGCATGAAATCTGTTTTAAGGGCGGACAGGTACAGATAGGGGCGGACAAGTCAGTCAGTTTTCCTGAATTGGCGCATCTGGCGTGGTATCACCGCATCCCTTTGTCCGCCACCGGCTTTTACCGTACCCCGAAAATACACTATGACCCGCAAACCATGACCGGGCGGCCTTTTTATTATTTCGCATGGGGTGCGGCGGTGTCTGAGGTATTGGTGGATACCCTGACCGGCGAATATAAAGTGACCCAAGTGGATATTTTGCATGATGTGGGTAACTCCCTGAATCCGGCTTTGGATATTGGGCAGATTGAGGGCGGTTTTGTGCAGGGTATGGGTTGGCTGACGATGGAGGAGCTATGGTGGGATGCAGCAGGCAAGCTGCGTACCCATGCACCGTCCACCTATAAAATCCCCTTGGCGGGTGATGTGCCAGAACAGTTCACAGTCCGGCTGGTGGCACAGCAGCCCAACCGCGAAGCAACCATTTACCGCTCGAAGGCCGTCGGTGAGCCACCGCTGATGTTGGCGATGTCGGTGTTTTATGCCCTGAAAGATGCAGTGGAAAGTGTCGCAGACCACCGTTTCAGTAGTGGGCTGAATGCCCCGGCAACCCCAGAGGAGGTGTTGCGTGCTGTTACCGCCTTGCGGCAGCAAACCCGCTTGCTTGGGGCTGCCTAAATGCAGTGGTGGGAAGCTGCCTATCTGTGTTGCCAACAAGGAAAGCCTTGTGTCGTTGTGACGGTAGCGGCTGTTTTCGGGTCTGCCCCGCGTGAGGTGGGGGCGGGTATGGTGGTGGCAATGGATGCCTTATCCGGGACAGTGGGTGGTGGCAAACTGGAGTTTCAGGCCATCCAGCAGGCGCGGGCGGTGTTGGCGGCGGGTGAGCCTGCCAGCAGTTCGCAGGAGTTTACGCTGGGGGTACAGTTGGGGCAGTGCTGTGGTGGTGTGGTGACGCTGCATTACCAGCTATTGCAAGGTGTGCAAATTGCCGAATGGCTTGATACTATCCAAACCCCTGATTTTCATATTGCCCTGTTTGGCGCGGGTCACGTTGGACAGGCCGTGGTGACGGTGTTGGCAGCTTTGCCTTGCCGCATGACGTGGGTGGATAGCCGGATGGAGTGCTTTCCGGTGCAGGTTCCGGTCAATGTCCGTATCTGCCCTGAGGTTCTCCCTGTACAAGCGGTGTCGGCTATGCCCGCAGGCAGTTATTATCTGGTCATGACCCACGACCATGCGTTGGATTTGGATTTGTGTGGAGCTATTCTGGCACGGCAGGATAGCCGTTTTGTCGGGTTGATTGGTTCACGCACCAAGGCAGCCCGCTTCCGGCAACGCTTGCAGCAGCGTGGTATCCCCCCGGAGGCGCTGGGGCGTTTGGTCTGCCCGGTCGGGTTGACTGGCATCCGCGACAAACATCCGGCAGCGATTGCCGTCGCTATAGTGGCACAGTTATTGCTTTTGAAAGATGCACCTGTGAAGGGAGAGTAAAACACGATGACGATAACCCCGCGTCTGGAGTTGCGAGGCATCAGCAAGGCTTACCCAACGGTGGTGGCAAACCGTGACATTGACCTGACGGTCATGCCCGGTGAAATCCACGCGCTGCTGGGTGAAAACGGTGCAGGCAAAAGTACCCTGATGAAGGCTGTGTACGGTGTGGTGCGCCCGGATGCCGGGACGATCCTCTGGAACGGGCAGCCGGTCACGATCCACAGCCCGGCACAAGCGCGTGCTTTGGGGATTGGCATGGTGTTCCAGCACTTTTCCCTGTTCGATACCTTGACGGTGGCGCAGAACATTTCCCTGGCAATGGATGGCAAGCACGATGTGCGTAGCCTCTCGGCACAGATCAGCGAGGTGTCGGAGCATTACGGCTTGCCCTTACAACCGGATAGCCTGGTGCATACCCTGTCGGTCGGGGAGCGGCAACGGGTGGAAATTGTGCGCTGCCTGTTGCAGGAGCCGAAGCTGCTGATTATGGATGAACCCACGTCGGTTTTGACCCCGCAGGCCGTGCGCAAGTTGTTTGGAACCCTGCGCCGTCTGGCAGATGAGGGATGCAGCATCCTCTACATCAGCCACAAGCTGGATGAAATCCGCGAGTTGTGCCACAAGGCAACCGTATTGCGCGGCGGCAAGGTGACAGGTACGGCTGACCCGCGTCAGGAAACAGCCAAAAGCCTGGCGGAAATGATGATCGGCAAGGAGCTGCCTGCCTATCGCCGTAGCGCAGCGGCAAGCGGTGGGATGGAGCGTTTGACGGTGGCGGGCTTGTCCCGGTCGGCGGATGACCCGTTTGGTACAACCTTGGCCGACATCCACTTGAGTGTCAAAGCGGGGGAGATTGTCGGCATTGCCGGGGTGTCCGGGAATGGTCAGCAAGAACTGTTGTACGCCCTCAGCGGCGAGAAACCATCCAGGCAGCCGGATGAGGTACGGGTCAATGGTAAACCGGTCGGGCATCTTGATGCAGCAGGGCGGCGGGCATTGGGTCTGCGTTTTGTGCCCGAAGAGCGGCTAGGGCGGGGGGCTGTCCCGGAAATGTCGCTGGAAATGAATGCCTTATTGACCGGATATGGCTCTGGCTTGAGCCGCAATGGTTTTATCCAGTATGGCAAGGTGCGCGAGTTTGCTACCGCCTGCATTGAGCGCTTCAATGTCAAATGCGGTGGCTCGACCGCCGAAGCGAAAAGCCTGTCGGGGGGCAATGTGCAGAAATACATTGTCGGGCGTGAGCTGATGCTCAAGCCGGATGTGTTGGTAATCGCCCAACCAACCTGGGGGGTGGATGTGGGTGCGGCGGGTTTTATCCGCCAGACTTTGCTGGATTTGCGACAGGATGGGGTGGCAGTGTTGGTGGTATCGGAAGAGCTGGATGAGCTGTTTGCCATTTGTGACCGGATTGCGGTGATTGCCGGAGGCCGTTTGTCGCCTGCCAAGCCCGTGGCTGAAACGGATGTCGAAGAAATTGGTCTGTTAATGGGGGGCGCACAGGCAGTACGCCCGGTAGCCGCTGATGCTGGGGGTGCAGTATGAGGATACGTCTTGAGCCACGCCCGGAGCCCTCCTGGCAGATGGTTTACCTGTCGCCCTTACTGGCGCTGGGTTTGATGCTGCTGTTTGGGATGGTGGTGTTTACTTTTCTTGGGCAAAGCCCGGTAAAGGCTTTCCATGCCTTTTTCATTGCGCCCATTGATGATTTTTACGGGCTGGGGGAGTTGCTGATTAAGGCTTCACCGCTGGCTCTGATTGCCTTGGGCTTGTCGGTGGGGTTCCGCGCCAATGTCTGGAACATCGGTGCAGAAGGGCAACTGACCATGGGGGCGATTGCCGCTGGTGGGGTGGCCTTATTGTTCCACGGCAGCATCAGTTGGTGGGTATTGCCCCTGATGTTTTTGGCGGGAGCCTTGGGTGGGATGGCATGGGCAGCGATTCCGGCCTTGTTGCGTACCCGTTTTAATACCAATGAGATTCTGGTCAGCCTGATGCTGGTGTATGTGGCAACCCTGACCCTGAGCTGGCTGATTCACGGCCCGTGGCGTGACCCGGATGGTTATGGTTTCCCGCAGTCGCGCATGTTTGAGGGCGGGGCTTTATTGCCGATCCTGCTGGAGGGGACACGTACCCATGCCGGGGTCTTGTTGACGGCGGTAGCCTTGGGTTTGGCACTGGTATTTTTCCGTTGGAGCATGGTGGCATTCCAGATGCGGGTGGCAGGTTTGGCTCCGAAAGCCGCCACTTATGCCGGTTTTAGCCACCAGCGGATGGTCTGGATTGGCCTGTTGACCGGGGGGGCAGCGGCAGGGCTGGCAGGGACGGGCGAGATTGCCGGGCCCATTGGGCAGCTTTTGATTCCACTGTCACCCGGATATGGCTTTGCGGCGATTATTGTCGCCTTTGTTGGGCGTTTGCATCCGGTGGGGATTGTGCTTGCCAGCCTGTTGATGGCCTTGTTGTATCTGGGTGGCGAGTCGGCACAGATGCAATTGAAGCTGCCTGCGGCGGTCAGTGGGGTGTTCCAGGGGATGTTGTTGTTTTTCCTGCTGGCGAGTGATGTGCTGATTAATTTCCGTGTCCGGCTGGTGCGTTCTGCACCTGCCAAGGCTGAATGGGGAGGGGCAGGCTCATGAATATGGATACGGTGATTCTGATTCTGGCTGCAACGGTGGCAGCGGGTGTGCCGCTGATTTTTGCTGCCCTTGGCGAGTTGGTGGTGGAAAAGTCCGGGGTACTGAACTTGGGTGTGGAAGGCATGATGATTGTGGGGGCGATCAGTGCCTTTATCGTCGCGGCTGAAACCCAGCAACTGTGGCTGGCAGCGGTGGCAGGGGCATTGGCAGGCAGCCTGATGGCCTTGATCTTTGGGGTTATCACCCTGAGTTTGATGGCGAATCAGGTGGCAACCGGCTTGGCGTTGACCCTGTTCGGTGTCGGATTGAGTGCTTTCATTGGTCTGGATTACAGCAGTGTGGCGCTGGAGGGCATGAAGGCTTTATCCATTCCGCTACTGAGCAGTTTGCCGGTGGTGGGCAAGCTGTTGTTTTCTTACGATGGTTTGGTTTATCTGGCCTTTGCCTTGTTTTTCGCGGTATGGTGGTTTTTGTATCGCAGCCGCGCCGGGTTGGTATTGCGGGCGGTAGGGGAGTCACCTTCCTCGGCGCATGCCCTTGGTTATCCCGTGATCCGTATCCGCTATTGGGCGGTGCTGTTCGGTGGGGCGATGGCTGGCTTGGGTGGGGCGTATCTTTCCATTGCCTATACACCCTTGTGGGCGGATGGCATGACGGCAGGGCGTGGCTGGATTGCCTTGGCCTTGGTGGTGTTTGCGGCATGGCGACCAGGGCGGGTGTTGGTCGGTGCTTTATTGTTTGGTGGGGTCACGATTGCCCAATTCCATGTGCAAGGGACGGGGATTGAGATACCATCACAGTTTTTGTCCATGTTGCCCTATGTGGCAACGATTGTTGTCTTGGTGGTGATTTCACGGGATGCTGGGGTGATTCGGTTGAATGCACCGGCTTCCTTGGGGCAGCCTTACCATAACGAACTTCATTGAAACCTTAAGAGGAGCTTTTTAACATGAATTACCAACGATTGGCCCTGCGGGTTAAGACCATGGTCAGCAGCTTGCTGTTGGCTGGGACGATGGCGGCGGCGGGTTCAGCTGCTGCGGCAGACCCCCTCAAAGTCGGCTTCATTTACGTTAGCCCGGTTGGTGATGCCGGTTGGACTTACCAGCATGATTTGGGGCGCAAGGCGATTGAAGAAAAATTTGGTGACAAGATTGCCGTCAAGTTCATCGACAGCGTACCGGAAGGGGCTGAGGCCGAGCGTGTTACCCGTGAACTGGCAGCGGATGGCAACAAGCTGATTTTCGGCACCTCCTTCGGTTTTATGAACCCGATGCTGAAAGTGGCAAAAGCTTTCCCGGAAACGGCGTTTGAGCATGCGACGGGCTACAAGACGGAAGCCAATCTGGGCAATTACAATGCCCGTTTCTATGAAGGCCGTTATCTGGCAGGCATCGTTGCAGGCTCCATGAGCAAGAGCAATACCTTGGGCTATGTGGCGGCGTTCCCGATCCCGGAAGTTGTTCAGGGCATCAATGCTTATACCCGTGGGGCGCAAAGCGTCAACCCGAATATTGAAGTGAAGGTGGTGTGGGTGAACTCGTGGTTTGACCCAGGCCGTGAGCGTGAAGCGGCTGATGCCCTGATTGACCAGGGTGCAGACGTCATTACCCATCACACTGATTCAACCGCTGTTGTTGTTGCCGCTGAAGAAAAAGGCAAATACGCGATTGCTTACCACTCTGATATGTCAAAATATGGTGCAAAATCTCACCTGACGGCTGTCACCCACCATTGGGAAAAGCTCTATATTGACCGCGTACAGCAAGTGATGGACAAGACCTGGAAGCCTACCTCCGTATGGGGCGGCATTAAGGATGGCATGATTAACTTGGCTCCGATGAATGCGGTTGTGCCAAAAGAAGTGGTTGAAAAAGTCGAAAAGGCCAAGGCCGCCATTGCTGATGGCAGCTTGCATCCTTTTGCAGGCCCGGTGGTTGACCAGGATGGCAAGGAATTGCTGGCAGCAGGCTCCAATATGACCGACGAAGCCATGTCCAAAATGGACTTCTATGTAAAAGGCGTACAAGGCAAATTGCCGAAGTGATGCATCGGGGATGGGGTAGGTGCAATGCCTTCCCCAATCCGCATCGCCTTGACCTAATACGGTATATTTCTTGTTGGGGCACGTTATAATAGTGCCCCGATTTTTTTAATATACGGTAATTCAATAGCTTATATGATTATTTCCAGCGTAGGAAAACTGCTTGATGGCAAACCGCCTGGTCAGGTTCTGTCCAGTGCCACTGTCCGTGAAGCGTGCAAACTCATGTATCAGTTGGATGTGGGGGCACTGGTGGTGTTTGATGATCAGGAACTGGTGGGTATTTTAAGTGAGCGGGACGTTATCCGCCGCTGCCTGTGTGCTGACCAGCAGGTGGATGAAACCCGTGTTGCCACCATCATGACCAAAACCCCTGTCACGATTGATGCAGGCAGCAGTCTGGCAAGTGCGCTGGAAGTGATGCAAGCGGGTGGTTTCCATCATGTCCCGGTGATGCAGGACGGTCAGCTGGTTGGCCTATTGGAGCTGGATGACATACCGGAGGAATACCATCTGCTGTTGGAGCAGTTCAAACGCTTGAAAGGTCGATGATGGCATTTGCCTGACAGCCACTGTGTATCGCCACAACCCACCGCCCACGACGGTGGGTTTCGGTGGGTTTTCCATATGGCAGGCTATGTTTCTTTAGGCTTCTGCCTTCGCGCTGGCTTCTGCCACGGCAGTAGTATCTTCTTGCGCCCCATTGAAAAACAGGTTCAGCAGCACCGCGCTAAATGATGCCAATAAAATCCCGGATTCAATCAGGGGGTGGATGCTGTGGGGGAGCCATTGTTTGAAGTTGGGGGCAACCAGCGGGATCATGCCAATGCCAACCGAGATGGCAATAATCAGCGCATTATGGCGGTTGGTTTTGAAATCCACCCCACCAAGGATGCGGATGCCGGTGGCGGCAACCATGCCGAACATGACGAGGCCAGCCCCGCCCAATACCATGGTTGGTAAGGATTCAACCAGTGCCGCCATTTTTGGAACCAAGCCCAGCGCAATCAGGATGAGGCCGCCCGCCACGCAAACAAAACGGCTGCGGATGCCGGTGACAGCGACCAGGCCAACGTTTTGCGAGAAGCTGGTATAGGGGAAGGTATTGAAAATACCGCCCAGCAGTGTACCGAGGCCGTCGGTGCGCAAGCCGCGTGCCAAGGCCGGTTGGTCTATTTTACGCCCGGTCATTTCCCCCAGTGCAAGGAACATGCCAGTGGATTCGATCATGACAACAATCATGACCAAGGTCATGGTGAGGATGAGGAGGGGGTCAAACACTGGCATCCCGAATTGGAAAGGTGTGACGAAAGCAAACCACGCAGCATTGGCCACCTTGTCGAAGTTCATCAAACCTAGCAGCGCCGTCAGTACCCCACCGATGATAATGCCCAGCAATACCGCAACATTGGAGAAAAAGCCTTTGGCGTATTTGCTGATCAGCAGGATGGAAACCAGCACAACCAGGGCAATGCCGATATGACCCAACGGTGCATATTTGGGGTTGGGGACAGAAGGGGCAAGTGCCAAGCCATTCGGTATCGCGGGAGCACCGCTGGCTGCCGCTGCTTTGGCAGCCTCCAGCCAGGCAGTGTGTTCCGGGTTGACGAGGGTCGGGGCTGTTGGCCCTATGGGGTTGCCGAAAATCCAGTTGATGCCAATACGCATCAGGCTGATGCCGATGACGGTGATAATGGTTCCGGTGACAACGGGCGGGAAGAAGCGCAGCATGCGGCTGACGAAGGGGGCGATGAGGATGGAGATAATTCCCGCTCCAATAACCGCCCCGAAAATGAGTTTTGCCCCTTCCACCCCTGGAGTTGCTTTTGCCATGGCGACCATCGGGGCAACAGCGGCGAAGGTGACTCCCATCATGACAGGCAATTTGATGCCAAACCATTGGGTTGCACCGAAGGATTGGATCAGGGTGACTAGCCCGCAGACGAACAGGTCAGCGGAAATCAGGATGGCAATCTGTTCTGGTGTCAGTTGTAAGGCACGCCCGACAATCAGCGGGACTGCAACAGCCCCTGCATACATGACCAGGACATGCTGGAGGCCAAGGGTGGTTAGTTTGCCGACGGGTAAAGCTTCATCAACTGGGTGAACCGAGGTGGACATAGGCAAGGTCTCCTGTTCTCTGTGTTGCTGGGTTAGGCTGAGAGGGGAGTGTTTGCCAAGCTATTGATCAGCAAACAAGATTCAGGTTAGCACAGGATTTTTATTTTTGTATACAATTTTTAAAAATATTGAATACAATTTTTTCGCGTGTTAGATTGCCCATATAGCCAAGGGGTATCTATGGAAACAGTCATTATCGAGTGGGTGAGCCTTGCAGTCCGCTGGATTCACATTATCACCGCCATTGCTTGGATTGGTGCATCTTTTTATTTTAACTGGCTGCTGAATCACCTGCTCCAATCCGATGACCCGAAAATTTCAGGGCAGTTATGGGCATTGCATGCCGGTGGTTTTTTTAATGTCGAAAAGCGCAATATCGCTCCGGGCAAGTTGCCGGAACCGCTGCACTGGTTCAAGTGGGAGTCCTACTGGACATGGATCAGCGGTTTTATGCTATTGGTGGTGGTATATTATTTTGGGGCAGAAGCTTACCTGATTGACCCGGCAGTGGCTGCGTTGGCTCCGTGGCAGGCAATCCTGATCAGTTTGGCGGTTTTGGCGGGAAGCTGGGTGGTTTACCATTATGGCTGGGATAGCGGTTTTGCCCGCAGCAATAATAAGGCCGCCATGCTCCTGACGGGGCTGTTTATTGTCGCAATGGCTTATTTTTTAACCCATGTCTTCAGTGGGCGTGGTGCATTCCTGCATGTTGGGGCGATGATTGCCACCTGGATGACGGGCAATGTGTTCTTTGTCATCATGCCAGGGCAACGCCAACTGGTTAAAAATACTTTGGCGGGGTTGCCACAGGACAAACGTTTGGCAGAGGACGCGGGCGCACGTTCATTGCACAATAATTACCTGACTTTGCCGGTATTGTTTTGCATGATCAGTAACCATTATCCGGCAACTTTTGGCAGTGATGCCAGTTGGTTGATTTTGATCGGCCTGTTTGCGGTCGGGATTCTGGTGCGCCATTATTTCAATATCCGTGGGAAGCAGGGCAACCTGAATGCCTTGTGGATGTTGGTGCTGGCATTTTTCTTGTTTATGGCGCTGGCACTGGCTGCCAGCTATCCGCAAATCAAGCTGGCCTTGGGTGATGCGGCCCTGGTCAGTTATCCAGAGCACGTCCGACCCGTGATTGAAAGGCATTGCATTTCCTGCCATGCTGCTCAACCAACCAGCACGATGTTTACCGTTGCACCCAAAGGTGTCCTGCTGGAAACGGAGGCGCAACTGCGCCAGCAGGCTGCACGGGTGGCGGTACAGGTATCCTCTAAGGCCATGCCATTGGGTAATCTGACCCAGATGACAGACGAGGAGCGCCAACGGGTGCTCCAGTGGATTAAGCAATTAAGCAAACCATTAAACGAACCATGAACACGGAAATGATGGGGGCGCTCGGTCATCCGCAGGCGCGGGATGAAGCCATTTACGAGCGTGTATTTGATGCAATCCTTGAGCAGCGGTTGGCTCCGGGCACGCGCTTGTCCGAGGACAAGCTGGGACAGGTGTTTGGCGTGAGCCGTACCATTGTGCGCAAGGTCTTGCAGCGCCTGGAGCATGAGGGGGTGGTGGAAATCCACCGCAACCGGGGAGCCAGTGTTGCCAGCACGACAGCACAACAGGCGCGGCAAGTATTTGCAGCCCGCCGTGTGATTGAGCGGGCGGTGGTAACAGAGGCTTGTGGGTGTATCAGCCAATCCGGGTTATTGCACTTGCGGGCGATTATTGCGGCGGAACAGGACGCGATCCACCACCAGGATCGGGGGCGTGCCTTGCGTTTGTCCGGTGAGTTGCATTTGCGTTTAGCAGATGCTTGTGGCAATGGCTTCCTGGCTGGTTTTGCCCGCTCACTGGTGTCACGCTGTTCGCTGGTGATTGCCCAGTACGAAACCCATGCCAGCCCCTTGTGTTCAACGGATGAACATGCCCAGATCCTGGATGCGATTGCTGCCGGTGATAGTGCCTTGGCGGTGGCTCTGATGGATGAGCATATCAGCCATATCGAAAATAAATTAAGCCTGAGTGATGATGTCCCTACCCTTGATTTGGTGGACATCTTTTTTAAGGAAACAACATGAGCCAGCCTGTTGACAGTACATACCCCCGCGATCTGGTCGGTTATGCCGACCGTGTGCCCCATGCCCGGTGGCTCGGTGGGGCGCGGATTGCCGTGCAGTTTGTCCTGAACTACGAAGAGGGCGGGGAAAACTGCATCCTGCATGGGGATACCGCTTCGGAAACCTTCCTGTCGGAAATCATTGGGGCGCGTGCCTATGAGGGGGTACGCCACCTGAGCATGGAATCTATCTATGAATACGGTAGCCGTGCTGGGTTCTGGCGGATTTACCGCCTGTTTTATGAGCGTGGTATCCCGTTAACGGTATTTGGGGTGGCGATGGCGCTGGAGCGTAATCCCCGTGCCGTCGATGCCATGCTGGATGCCGGTTTTGAGATTTGTAGCCACGGTTGGCGCTGGATTGACCATCAGTTCATGGACAAGGACACTGAGCGCGAGCATATGCATAAGGCGGTGGCGATTATCGAGCGTCTGACCGGTGAAAAACCCAAGGGGTGGTATACCGGGCGCAATAGCCCCCATACCCGCGACCTGCTGGTGGAAATGGGCGGGTTTAGCTATGACGCAGATGATTACAGTGATGACTTGCCTTTTTGGGTGCAAGTACAGGGTAAAGACCATTTGGTTGTGCCCTATACCCTGGATACCAATGACATGCGTTTTGCCTCCCCGCAGGGGTTCAATAGTGGTGAGCAGTTTTACCAATACCTGAAAGATGCCTTCGATGTGCTGTATGCGGAAGGTGCAGAAACCCCCAAAATGCTGTCGGTTGGCCTGCATTGCCGTCTGATTGGTCGTCCGGGGCGCTTTATGGCCTTGCAACGCTTTGTCAATTATGTACAAAGCCATGCCCACGTCTGGCTTTGTCGTCGGATTGATATTGCCGAGCATTGGCGGCGTGAGTTCCCGGCTGGCCTGCCATTAGATCGTCCCAAGGCTGATCAGGTGGTTCCGTCCCGCCTGCCGTTGGCGGCTGTGAATGCTTTATCACAGCCTGAGTTTGTCGGTTTGTTGGGTGGGGTCTATGAGCATTCCCCGTGGATGGCGGAGCGTTGTTGGCAGCGTTTGCCGGTGGATGGCATCCATAATTTGTTGGGGGTGATGCGCACCACCTTGGCCGCCGCAACCCAGGATGAGCAACTGGCCTTGATCCGCGCCCATCCTGATTTGGCAGGGCGGGCAGCCTTGCGTGGGGAGCTGACCGCCGAATCCAACCGTGAGCAGGCCAGTGCGGGTCTGGATCAATGTTCGGCAGAGGAGTTGGCGCGTTTCCATGCGCTGAACAATGCGTATAAGGCCAAGTTTGGTTTCCCCTTTATTATGGCGGTCAAGGGGGCAAGCCGTATCCAGATTTTGCGTGGTTTTGAGCGCCGGATACACAACACGCCAGAAACCGAATTTACGACCGCACTAGCACACATCAACCGGATTGCCAGCTTCCGTATCCGCGACCTGATTGATGGCTGATAGGTTGGCTAACCAACACAAATAAGACCCGATGGGAAGAGAAGATAATGGGTACATTACTGGAACACTTGCACAGCCAATGGGTAGACCTTGCCCAACCACGTTTGGGGGCTGCGGGCATTTATGCGACGGATGAGTTTTTTGCACCCTTGGAGCGGATGCTGAATCCCGAACCCGCTGTGTTTATCCCTGGCAAATACGATGATCATGGCAAATGGATGGATGGCTGGGAAACCCGCCGGAAACGCGGTGAGGGTTATGATTATGCCATTGTACGCATTTGCCCTGGTGTGGTGCATGGCGTGGATTTGGATACCTCGCATTTCACCGGCAATTATGCCCCTTCCGCCAGCATTGATGCTTGCTGGAGCGATAGCGTACCCGACAGCAATACAGTCTGGACTACCGTGTTGGCGGCAACCCCGTTGCAAGGCAATACGCATAATCCGTTTGTGGTCACTAGCACGCAAAAATGGAATTACTTGCGCCTGAATATTTACCCTGATGGCGGGGTGGCGCGGATGCGGGTTTATGGTGAGGTGGCGCGTGACTGGTCGAATGCCAACCCTGCCGAGGAAATTGATCTGGCAGCCATGTTGAATGGTGGGCGAGCCTTGTGTGCCAATGACATGCATTATGGGCATATCAATAACCTGATTGCGCCTGGTCGTGGGGTGAATATGGGGGATGGTTGGGAAACCCGCCGTCGCCGTGAGCCAGGGCATGATTGGGCTATTTTGCGTTTAGGCCATCCGGGTGAAGTGAAGCGGCTGGTGGTGGATACTGCCCATTTTAAGGGCAATTTTGCCTGGGAATGTTCTGTTTACGGCACGCTGTTCCAAGGCGGCAGTGAAGACAGCATCAAAACCCAGAGCCTGTTCTGGAAAACCCTTTTGCCACCGCAACGTTTGGCGGCAGATACGGAGTTTACCTTTATTGAGCCATTGCAGGCCATTGGCCCTGTTTCACATCTGCGGTTGAATATTTTCCCGGATGGGGGCATTAGCCGCCTGCGGGCTTTTGGGCATATCCAGCGGGGTTAAGGGTAATGGCGATGATTCTGACCCCGGAGCCTTTGACGGCGGAAGCCTTTGCGCCATTCGGTGATGTGATTGAAACCCAGGGGCGTGATTTTTATCTGATCAACTACGGTAAAACCGAGCGTTACAGTGATCTTGCGCTGCTGGATACTCTGGAGAACGGTGGTAAGCCGACGGTGAGTATTTTCCGTTCCCAACCGGCGGCCTTTCCCTTGCGGATTGAGGTGATGGAGCGTCATCCCCAAGGGAGCCAAGGATTCATATCGTTGGAGCGAAAACAGTTCCTGACCGTTGTTGCTCCTCCGGGTGAGCGCCCTGAGCCTGACAAGATCCGCCTGTTTGTGGTTGGGGCAGACCAAGGGATCAATTACCGGCGTGGTGTGTGGCATCATTACTTGTTCAGCCCCGAGGGTGTGCGTGCTTTCATCTGCCTTGACCGCACGGGCGGGACAGGTGGGAATTGCGATGAATACCGTTTTAGCGGGGACATTATGGTGCAGGGATGGTAGCCTTGGCTTTTTGGCAACCCGCCTGATAAGACTAAAGGCAGATAAAGGAAAGCATTATGATCAAGCTAAAAAACAAGGATACCGGTGCTGAGCTTGGGACTCTGAGCGAGGAACAACTCCAGTTCCTGATTGAGCAATTGGAAGAGGAAAATGCAGGCGACCATGATTACTGGTTTGATGGGGCGCAGATCGGCTGGCTACAGGAGCAGGGCGCGGAGGCTGCCCTGATTGAGCTGCTGGAGCAGGCACTCGGCGATGCTGAAGAAATGGAAGTGGTATGGGAGCGCGTGTAAGGGCTTAGCCATTACACGGTTCTTATACCGGTTCTTATACGACTGGACTGTCAGCATCGTCAGCATTTTCAACGTCAGGGGGGTCGGCTGCTTTGAATGCCACCCCCTCATAAACGGAAGCAACGCTCATCTGCATATCCACACACGGCAAAGGGATTTCCTGTTCGGGCTGGTCAAATTGCTGCAAGACCCAGCCTGTTTCCGTGCGTAGCAACAGGTCAACCTGCATTTGTTCCTGGGCAACAATCAGGTAGGCTTGCAAGGAGGGCAGGGCTTGGTAAGCAACGGTTTTTTCCAGATAGTCTTTCCTGAGTGTTGATGGTGACAGGACTTCAACAATCAGGCAGGGTTTTTCCAGATAGTAGTCATCACTGTCATCATCATCGGCACAGCCAACTATCACATCCGGGTAGTAAAAGCTTTTGTGTTTTCTGGCTCGGACTTTTACATCACTCATAAAGGCTTCGCATGCTTTATTGTTTGAACTCATAAACATACGATAAAAATTGCCTGCAATCCGGTTATGCCGTTTGCTTGTCCCTGCCATCAGGAAGACTTGCCCATCCACATATTCGTGGCGCTCGTCTGCCAATTGCTCAGCCGTTAAGTATTCGGCCTCGGTCATGGAGTGCCTTGGGGCTGGTTGCGCAGTTTTGTATGCCAATGCCATAGGGAATGCCTCCGTGGATCTCTTGCCATCATCCTAGCAGATTTTAAGGTGGGATGTTATTTCCCCGCCAGGAAGTTCCGCAGCATGTCATGCCCGTGTTCAGTCAGGATGGATTCGGGGTGGAATTGCACGCCTTCAACCGGCAGGGTTTTGTGGCGTACCCCCATGATTTCATCCAGTTGCCCGTCAGCCGTTTGTGTCCAGGCGGTGATTTCCAGGCAAGCGGGCAGGGTGGCCTGCTCAATGACCAGCGAGTGGTAGCGGGTGGCCTGGAATGGGCTGGGCAGGTCAGTGAATACGCCTGTGCCGTGGTGGTAAACCAGCGAGGTTTTGCCGTGCATGATGTCTTTGGCGCGGATGATCCGCCCGCCGAAGGCTTGCCCAATCGACTGATGCCCAAGGCATACCCCCAGGATCGGGATTTGTCCGGCAAAGCGCAGCAGGGTCGGGATGGAGATGCCTGCTTCGGTCGGGGTACAGGGGCCAGGGGATAGGACAATCTTGTCCGGGGCAATGCCATCAATGGCTTCCACCGGAATTTCATCGTTGCGCACGACCTGCACATCTGCACCCAGTTCGCCCAGGTATTGTACGAGGTTGTAGGTGAAGCTGTCGTAGTTGTCGACCATTAGAATCCGCATCTTACACCTCACTTATGTTTGCCATTTAATCCTGACAGCGCTGCACTGGCTGCCCGGAACACCGCCCGCCCCTTGTTCATGGTTTCATCCCATTCGGATTGTGGGATGGAGTCATAGACGACCCCCGCCCCTGCCTGGATATGCAGGGTGTCATCCTTGATGACAGCCGTGCGGATGGCGATGGCGGTATCCATATTGCCATTCCAGGCTAGATAACCGACCGCCCCGGAGTAAATGCCACGTTTGACCGGTTCCAGCTCGTCAATGATTTCCATGGCGCGGATTTTGGGTGCGCCGCTGACGGTTCCGGCCGGGAAGGTGGCACGCAAGACATCCATCGCGTCCAGTCCGGGCAGCAAGGAGCCGGTGACATTGGAGACAATGTGCATGACGTGTGAATAGCGTTCGACGATCATTTTGTCGGTGAGCTTGACGGAGCCGGTTGTGCTGACCCGCCCGGCATCGTTGCGCCCGAGATCAATCAGCATCAGGTGTTCAGCCAATTCCTTGGGGTCATTCAGCAGTTCGGCTTCCAGTTCCAGGTCGCGCTGTTCGGTATCACCCCGGCGGCGAGTCCCGGCAATCGGGCGCACGGTAAGGGTGTCATCTTCCAGCCGCACAAGGATTTCTGGCGAAGAACCAACAATATGGAAGTCACCCAGATTGAGGAAGTACATGTAGGGTGATGGGTTGAGGCGGCGCAGGGCGCGGTACAAGTCCAGCGGGGGGGCTGCAAACGGGATACTCATGCGCTGCGACAACACGACTTGCATAATGTCACCGGCCTTGATGTATTCCTTGGCTGCCAACACCGCATCCTTGAAGCCTTGCTCGGTAAAGCCAGAGACAAAATCGCTTTCTTCGATATGGGTGGCTTTCGGGGCAGGCTGGTACAGGCGGCGGGCTTCCTGCAAACGGTTTTCCAGTTTGTCCAGCTTGCGTTGGGCATCCATGAAACCATCCCTGCCTGCCAGCACAATCAAATGCAGTTCACCGCGCAGGTTATCAAACACCACCACCTCATCCGACACCATCAGCAGGATGTCCGGTGTACCAATCGGGTCGGGTTTGGCTTTGCCTTTGGCGAGTTTCTTTTCAATGTACTGGATGGTTTCGTAACCAAAATACCCGACCAGCCCACCGTTAAAACGCGGGAAGCCGTCAATGTCCGGGACATTAAACTGCTGCTGGAAATGGCTGATCCATGCCAGCGGGTCGGTCACTTCGATGCTTTCCAGCGGCTGGTGGGCGCTGTGTACTTCCACCCGCAGGCCATAGACCTTAATCACCGTCTGGGCAGGTAAGCCGAGCATGGAGTAGCGCCCCCATTTCTCACCGCCCTGGACGGATTCGAACAGGTAGGAGTAAGGGGTATCTGCCAGCTTCAGGTAAGCACTGAGCGGTGTGTCGAGATCGGCAAGGATGGTGCGGCGGACAGGGACGCGGTTAAACCCTTGGGCAAAATAACTATCAAACGTATCTTGGTTCATGACGGCTTCCAAACAAAAACGTTAACAAATAGGGTCAGGCTGAGGTCTGCTCAGGCACGCCATCGCCACAGTTTGTTTGGAATCAATAAGGTCATGAAATCATCCAGTCCCGTTCGGTTGCAATTGGCTGGAAGTCTAGCATAGGTCGACCGTGGGCTGTCACGAAAAATTACTGACCCACCCCACCAACTCTGCCATGGAGTCAATCACTGCATCGGGTTGGTAATGGCGGATGTCCTCGCCGTGGTTATAGCCATAGCTCATGCAAATGATCTTGAAGCCCGCTGCCCGTGCAGCCTGCACATCCGATTTGGAGTCCCCAATCATCAGGGACTGTTCGGGCAGCACGCCCAATTGTTCGGCGGCATGCAGGAGTGGCAAGGGGTGGGGTTTCTTTTCTGGCAAGGTATCGCCACTGACAATGATGGCAAAGCGCCCAACAATCCCCAAGTCAGTCAACAATGGCAGGGTGAATTGCGCGGCTTTGTTCGTGACGCAGCCCAGTTTTAATCCTGGCAGGCTTTGCAAGTAATCCAGCCCTTCCAGCACCCCTGGATACAGGCGGCTGCGCTTGGAGGTATTTTCTGCATACAGTGCCATAAACAGGGGCATCGCCTGTGCAAACAGGGCGGGTTCTGGATAGCCATTCAGAGCGTTGCTTAAGGCGCGCTCAACCAGCCGTTGTACCCCATTCCCCACCCATTGCCGCACCGCCGCTTCCCCACGTGTCGGCAAGCCAAGCTGCTGCATCATGGCATCAACGCAATACGCCAAATCAGGGACGCTATCAACCAGCGTACCGTCCACATCTATCAGCACCATCCGGGGGGTCAACATACTCAAGCTCCTGTTGCGGGTTTCATTGTCAGTTTCAAGGTGGAGAGTGCCTCTACCCGTTTGCAAATGCCATATCCCCAGCGGACGTTCCAAGATTATCTGCCATTTATAACCTTTGATCATTGGCGTAACCGGTTGCCTGTTCAGGCTGGCTTAACATCAGGATTGGACTCCACCGGGCTTGGCGCTTGTGCAAGAAAAGTCGTGCAGTGGTGGATTCTGTTTCCCTATTAAAAATACCCCATGAGCGGGGCTTGTTGAAGTTTTCTTTACAGTGGGGATGTACCCAGATAGCACTAATAGCACTATCTGTCGGTGTCTTCTCAGTAGACGAGTGTCACCCGCACTTTACCCATCAAGGTCGGTAAAGCAAGCTGTGGGGATTGGTTTGGCAAGCCTGTCGGGTTCTATAACCTTGATTTAAGGATATGAGTTATGTTGAGTCCTATTCAAAATACTGGCGCAGCCAATAATAATTATAATGTCTCAAATGCCGGTGCTGGCAATCCTGTCGGTGCGGCTGATTTTGCCAACCTGTTACAGGGTGCAGGCACTGCAAGCAATGCGACCAGTGGCAATGGCGGGAAGTCGCCGATTTCCTCTGATTTGCTCAAGCAATTGGTTTCCCTGTTACAACAACTGCTGAGCAGTCTCGGTGGTGGTGCGGCGGGCGCTGGCGGTGCAAATGGCGCGGGTGCAGCAGGTGCTGGTGGTACAGGCGGTGCAGCAGGCGCAGGCGGCGCAAATGGTACAGGTGGCACAGCAGGCGCTGGTGGTGCTAACGGCGCAGGTGGTACAGCAGGTGCTGGCGGTGCAGGCCGTCCAAATGGTGCTAATGGCACGGGTGGTGCACACGGTGCTGGCGGTGCGCATGGCACGAATGGCACGAATGGCGCAGGCCGTCCAGGTGGCGCAGGCCGCCCTGGTGATGATGGTTGTGGCGCAGCAGGTGCAGCGGGTGGTGCAGGCCGTCCGGGTACAGCAGGCGGCATAGGTGGCACAGCCGGTACAGGTGGCACAGCCGGTACAGGTGGCACAGCCGGTACA
>CAXYXW010000009.1:0-134373 GCA_964293005.1 uncultured Thiothrix sp. | reverse complement strand
TGGTTAATATGGCTTTCTTATCCTTATTGCTCAGAAGATTATGAGCAGGTTCTAAAGGGTTTTTTGCCAACATTTTCGAGTACCCCAGTGACTGACTGCTTCAGCGAGGATGTAGAAAACCCCGAATCTGATCATCCCATCGAGATCGGGCAGTCATTTTTTTGAACACCCCACGCAATGGTGCGGTTTTTTCACCATTGCCAACGTCCGGCTTGCCCTTAACGTCCTGAATGCCGTCTGGGACGGGCAATACGGTGTATCTTTTCGTGTTTGACAGCCGCGTTATCGCCTTCATGCGGCATACCCATGATGCGCGAGCTTTTCTAGGTTGTGCACCAGACAAAACAGTTTCCATTGCCCATCCACTTTGGCCTTGCCACGCAGGGTGAAGCGGTGCAGGCGTTTGTTGCCACGCAAGTTCCCAAACACGGGTTCGACAGTGGCAAAGCGTTGGGCGATGATGCGTTTGCCAAGGTCCGAATCGATTTTGGGTTTCATGTTGTCGCTGTGGCTCGGGGTGTCATCCCGCTTGCCTTGCAAAAAAGTCACTTGCCGGGCGCGGGTGGTGTCCGGTGTGCGTAGGCATTCTTGGCGGCGGGTACAGGGCTCACAGTCACGCAATGCCCCTTGAAAGCGTACCGGCGCATAGCCATTGAGGGTACAATTCTTGCCAGTACGGTAGGGGCGCTTACCCGCAGGGCACAAGCAGTGGCTGAGGTCATCCGCCAACTGAAAATCGCGGGGCTTGAACGTTTTGGTTTTGGTCGTTTTGGGGCGCTTGTCCGCTAACGGATCAGGCTTTTGTTGGTGTATGGTTTGGTCTGCATAGCGTTCATCACGTTTCCGGTAGTCCTTGTCAGGGATGTAGGCATCAATCCCGGCTTCCGCCAAGGCTTTGAGGTTGGCTTCACTATGGTAGCCGTTGTCGGCGGCTATCACCGTTTCGGGGGTGCGCAACCTTGATTGTGCCCCATTACGGGGCGACGGAGCGGCGCATCCGTCAGCAAGATTCGCCGATTATCTTGTGCATCCAAGACACCACGGAACTGGATTTCAACGGACAAGAAACCGAGGGTTTAGGGCGTTTATCCTACGATAGCCAACGCGGTATGTACCTGCATCCGACTCTGTGCATCACCCCCGAACGCCTGCCATTAGGCATCACGGATGCGTGGATGTGGGCGCGTGGCTTGAGTAAAGCGGCAGACCTAGCCAATCCCAGCCTCAAAGAAAGCCGCCGTTGGATCGAGGGTTATGAGCGTATTGCTGAAATGGCACAACGCTGCCCCGAACAACGTTTCATCTACTTGGGCGATCGTGAAAGCGATTTCTACGACCTGCTCAAACGGGCGCAACACCTGGATTATCCCGCCGATTTGGTGTTACGTGCGCAGCATAACCGTGCCTTGGGTGAAGACACCAAACTTTGGGATGCGATTGACCAACAACCGGTATCATGCTGTATCACCTTCACCAAACCGCGTAAGAAGGGCGAGAAACCCCGCAAGGTCGTTCAAGAAATCAAAGTGTTGCGTTACACGCTGCGTCCGAAGAACAAGCAACCGATGGAGTTGACGCTGGTGCAAGCCAAGGAGCTTCATCCCCCCAACGGTGCGAAACCACTCGTCTGGCGACTCGTCACCAACCGCCGCGTGGACACGGCTGAGCAAGCCATTGAACTGCTCGATTGGTATCGTGCCCGTTGGGAAATCGAGATGTTTTTTGATGTCCTGAAAGTGGGTTGCCGTGTTGAAAACCTGCAACTCGACACCAAAGAACGCCTCGAAAAAGCCCTTGCCATGTACCTGATCGTCGCGTGGCGCATTATGTTCCTGATGCGTATGGGACGAACCTGCCCTGATCTTCCTGCCGATTTGGTCTTTGACCCACTCGAATGGAAAGTCTCTTTCCGGCTCGACAAAAAAGCCTTACCGGATGGCATCCCAACGCTGAATCAAGTGATCAGGAATCTGGCCATATTGGGTGGTTTTCTGGACAGGAAATGCGATGGTGAACCCGGTGCGGAAAGCATCTGGATTGGCTTCATGCGGGTACAGGATTGTATTCTTGGGGTTCAAATGGCTACCGAGCTGGGAATGGCGTGAGTTGTGTATAAGGAGATGCCTATACGGGGGTCGTCCAGATCGGAAAAATGTTCAAGCAGGCTGGCACTCATGGGGACTCCGGTACAAAACTGCCAGTCTCGCTAACCTGGCTGTTTCTGTTCAAGTTTATGTGCGGTCGCCCTGAGAATTTATCCTGCATGTATGGATTTATTGAAAGAATAAGCTATAATTAAAAATTATTGGCTACCTCTTGCTTTTAATGCCAATAATAAGCTTTCAAGGAATTTTATCTTTTGAAGCTGAAATAAAAATTTAGCAAGTACTGATGTATATATAATGGCTTTGTTAATGTTGAAATATTTTTATCGACATAGACCTATAGTTCGTCTTTCTTGTTTTTTATATTGTTTGACTTCATGAGTGAATCTGGTTCTTCTTCAAAAATAAATCCATTATTAAAGTTGGCTATAAAGTCAGGTGTACCAACTGCTGTATCTTTATTGCTTCGTAAACAAAGTTTAAATGTGCGAGATAACAATGGACTAACTCCGTTAATGTTGGCCGCCGTTTATGGTCACGATGAAATCATAAAAATGCTCTTGGAAGAGGGCGTAAGCTTGGAGTTAGTTGACTCTAGCGGTAGGACTGCATTGAAAATTGCTCAAGAGAGTGGGCATGTAAAAATTCAAGAATTGTTGAGTGATGCTATAGCCAGTAAGTTATTAGATACAAATAATAAAAAATCGGATTTGGATGAAAGTGAGTATTTTGGATGGCAAGCAGAAGACTTGGTACGTGTTCCAACTAATGACATCACTTGTATTAAGCATGCTATTTTATTACAGGAAAGAATTTCTACCCACTTTCTTATTGATAGAAGTCTTGATTGGAGTGATGTTGATTTCGATTTGCCATCATTTTATCCATTAGTATCATTGAAAAATGATTCTCTTCATCTGAAAAATTTAATTATCACTAGATTTTCTTTCGGTATAGTGTCGCATAGGCATATATATAATGCTATTGCTGCTGATTATGGAGAGCAGATAAAGGATGAGTATATTCAGCTCTTTTCCTTGCTATTGAAAAATAGTGGAATTGAAGTTGAAGAAAATTTTGAGTTATTTGTGGAGGCTGATCTGGATGAGCCTTCTCCTGAGCAACAAGAACTAGTCGATGACATTTTTTATTCCCTGGAAACCAGTGAACGCGATCCCCTGTATAGTTATTTTGGTGCAATGCGCCAGTTTGACCTGTTGGATAAGGATCATGAAGAACGCTTTGGACAGCGGATGGATAGTGCATTGATTGCCCTCTCCCGACATCTTGCAAACTTGGCTGACCATGACTGGCAACAGTTATCAGGTCATTCTGCCAATGAGACAGGAAATGAATTGGTTGAAGAGGATAACGAAGAAGTAGCAGATGATGAGGTCAGCCCGTTACTGTTTGTGGATGATGATCAGGATGAGGTTGTAGTTGGCATGGAAATGGAAGAAGAAAACTTCTGGGGATATGCCAGCAAGGTACGTCTTGGCATGGAAATATCTGATGAAATCCAGATTCCCCGTCCATCCTCAAAAGAACTGGCAGGAATCACCACAAAACTGGTAGAGATAAATGAGGGTTACCGCTTACCCATCAAGCGGGCCATCACCACTTACAGGAAAGTCAGCAATGCATTTGTTACCGCGAACCTGCGTCTGGTTGTCTCAATTGCAAGCCGTTATCGCAACCGGGGTCTGGATTACGATGACCTGATTCAGGAGGGTAATATTGGCCTGATGAAAGCAGTGGAGAAATTTGATTACAGGAAAGGATTCAAGTTTTCAACTTATGCCACATGGTGGATCAGACAGAATATTACAAGGGCTATAGCCGACCAAGCCAGATTGATTCGTGTACCTGTCCACATGATCGAATCCATGAATGCAGTCAGCCGGGTTGAGCGTGAACTGGAATATAAGCATGGAAAAGATATAACTATCGAACATATTGCGGAAGCTGTTGGCAGGACGGCAGGACAGATTGAGAAAATCTTCAGGGTTCGGGAAGATTGTGTTTTCTTTGATGATCTTTCCGAAAATCCACTGGATTATCTGGAATCTGTGGGAAATGAGTTCAGGCCAGATCAAATCACTTCGGATAAGGAACTTACTCAGGTGATTCAGGATGCAGTTGATGACTTGGGGGACAGAAATGCTCAAGTGATTCGTTTACGGTTCGGTCTTGATGAGGGGCAGGATATGACTCTGGAGGAGGTGGGGCAAATATTTGGTGTTACAAGGGAGCGTATTCGGCAAATCGAGCTCCATGCAATCAAGAGACTAAAACATCCCACACGTTGCGAGATTTTTGAACCATTCATGAATTCTACTTTGTTATCCGAAGACTGAGCCAACCATGACAATGAAAAACTCCCGACATGCTCCTCCCCGTGCCAGCGCCATGATCGAGGCATTACGCGGTCTGGGATACAACACAGCTACTGCACTGGCTGACATTATTGATAACAGCATTGCTGCCAAGGCAAAAACCGTTGATTTACGTTTTATCTGGGCAGGCAAGGAAAGCCGCATTGAAATCCAGGATGATGGTTGTAGCATGAGTGCTGATGAACTCGATAAAGCCATGCGTCTTGGTGAAAAAAGCCCACTGGAACAGCGAAGTGCTGATGATCTGGGGCGTTTCGGATTGGGATTGAAAACAGCATCCTTTTCACAGTGTCGCCGTTTAACTGTTGCATCCATAGGTTCCGATGGTTTGCAATCCCTGTATTGGGATCTGGATGTTCTAGCGACCAGCAGTGATGATGGCTGGCATTTGCTTGAGGGTGTTGCAGACGGTTCTGAAAATATCCTGACACCCTTGAAGGAAGCAGGGGGCGGCACTCTCGTGGTATGGGAGTTGCTTGACCGCATTGTTACGGACGGCTTTAAAGATCAGGATTTCCTTGACCTGATCGACCGAGTGGAACGGCATCTGGCAATGGTTTTCCACCGCTATCTTGAAAATAGCCGTACATTTGTATTGCGCATCAATGGCAAGGCGATTGCCCCGTGGGATCCCTTTTTGTCAGGTCATCCGGGCAAACCTTGGCATTCACCACCAGCACCAAGCCCGCTTGCACCGGGGGTAGAAATCGAATGTCATGTATTACCACACAAGGACAAGCTGTCAGCAGCAGAATTTGACTCTGCCCAAGGATTGGATGGTTGGACAGCACAACAAGGCTTTTATGTTTACCGTAATAAGCGTTTGCTGGTAGCAGGAAGTTGGTTGGGGTTAGGAACAGGTCGATCCTGGACAAAGGATGAGGCTCATCGGTTGGCAAGAATTCGATTGGATATTCCCAACTCTGCTGATGCTGACTGGAAAATTGATATTCGCAAATCGACCGCTCGCCCCCCTGTTGCATTGCGTGGCTGGTTGGTACGTTTTGCAGAAGAAACCCGCGCCCGTGCAAGAAAAGCCTTTGTCCACAGGGGACAGATTCCCCGGTTGAAGAACGGCTCCAGTGTAACGCAGGCGTGGATGTCAGAGCATTTTAGTGGAGGGATGCGCTACCGGATTGATACTGAACATCCTGCTGTCCGTGCTGTGCTGGATGATGCCAGAAACCTGTTGCCCCAGATAAAGGCCATGTTGCGAATCATTGAAGAAACCGTACCTGTGCAACGTATCTGGCTGGATACAGCCGAAAATAAGGAAGCTCCAAGAACCGGGTTTGCCGAAGAGCCACCAGCAGAAGTAGTCAGCATCCTCGAAGTACTTTACAGCAATATGATCCAGTTGAAAAGCATGTCGCCAGCACTTGCCCGTGAGCGTTTGTTGCATAGTGAACCATTCCAGAATTATCCAGAACTTGTCGCGGCGTTGCCTGACACCATTTGAAAGGGGAAATAACAGATGTCATCCATTGGGGAAGCCAATAAACAAAGTGTTGTCAAAATGGTGCAGGAAATGTTGCAACGGAGGCCGGACAAATCTTCGATTACACCAGATCTTATTGCCCAGAATATTGAAATGGTTCTGGGTATTATGCCTGCATGGAAGATTGATCTTGACCAAGAAGCAGTCTCTGATGAATTGATCCGACGTTTCAGTATATGGATTGGCAAAGATAGTCTTCTGATAAATAACGAAGGCCACGAGCCTTGGTTGAAGCCTGAGCGTAAGCGTGAATGGAGATATTGGCAACGTTACCGGGAATGGCAGGAAAAACGTTTGCCTTGGTCAGCAGTCGAAAAACTGGATACTTCAACAGATGAAATTCTCGGTTTGCTTGAAGACCCTGAACGACAAGGAGCGTGGGATCGTCGCGGTCTTGTTGTTGGACACGTACAATCTGGTAAAACGGGTAACTACACTGGCCTTATTTGCAAGGCGGCTGATGCGGGTTACAAAATCATCATTGTTCTTGCTGGTATGCACAATAACCTGCGTTCCCAGACGCAGATGCGATTGGATGAAGGTTTTCTCGGTTTTGAAACAAGTCCGCTTCGTGAAGATAATGTTCGAGTACTTGGGGTGGGGGAAATTGATTCTGACTTTAAAATCCGGCCTCAATATGTTACCGATCGTTCAGAAAAAGGTGACTTTAATACCCGCATAGCCAATCAGCTAGGAATATCACCTGAGCAGAGACCGTGGCTGTTTGTGGTCAAGAAAAACAAGACTGTTTTGAGCCGTCTTCATAAATGGATAAATGATCATGTTGCAGACAGTACCGATGCGGAGTCTGGGCGAAAGATTGTTACAAGGCTTCCGTTACTGATTATTGATGACGAAGCTGATAATGCTTCCGTGGATACAGGTGAGCAACTGTTTAATGAAGAGGGGAAGCCAGATGAAGAGCATCAGCCAACAGCAATCAATAGCTTGATCCGCAAGATACTACACCTTTTCCAACGCAAAGCTTATGTTGGTTATACCGCCACTCCGTTTGCAAATATTTTTATTCATGAACGTAAAGCTACTCTACAGGAAGGTGATGATCTTTTTCCTTCTGCCTTTATTATAAATCTTGCAGCACCATCGAATTATGTTGGGCCTGCCCGCGTATTTGGTCTGAGTTTTGTTGACAGGCAGCAGGAAGGTTTGCCATTGGTTAAGGAAATTAATGACCATTGCACAGATGATTGCAAGAGTGGCTGGATGCCTCTCAAACATAAAAGTAGTCACAAACCACGTCATCACTCCGAGCATGGAATGCCGGATTCATTGGTGGAAGCAATTGATACCTTTGTCCTCGCGTGTGTTATCAGAAACTTGAGAGGACAACAGGAAGAGCATAGTTCCATGCTTGTGCATGTAACCCGATTTAATGCTGTCCAGAAAGATGTTCATGAACAAGTTGAAAGCTACATTCGACATATAAAACAAAGACTGCATAGAAAAATTGATTGCAAGCCAATTTTTCAGCGGATGGAATCGCTCTGGAGGCATGATTTTCTTCCAACAACAGACAAAATTCTTAGAGAGTGGCCTGAGCTGCTAAACGTAAAACCTGTTACGTGGCAACAAATAGAGGAAACATTGCCGGACGTTATTGATGAAATCAGTGTAAGAATGATTAATGGAACAGCCAAGGATGCACTGGATTATGCTGATAGTGTGGGTGGATTAAAGGTTATTGCTATTGGTGGAGATAAACTTGCAAGAGGGTTGACTCTGGAAGGTTTATGCGTCAGCTATTTTCTACGAGCATCACGCATGTATGATACATTGATGCAGATGGGGCGTTGGTTTGGTTACCGTCCTGGCTATCTCGACTTATGTCGACTCTATACAACTGGTGAACTGATTGAGTGGTTCCAGCATATTGCAGATGCTTCAGAAGAACTGCGTGAAGAATTTGATATTATGGCTGCCAGCGGGAGTACTCCAAAGCAATATGGATTGAAAGTAAAATCTCATCCTGTATTGTTAATAACTTCTTGGCTTAAGATGCGCTCAGCAAAAAGTCTTCGACTATCATTTAGTGGCTCTGTAGTCGAGACAGTTTCCCTGTTCAGAGATCAGAAAGTACTCATGAAAAACTTCCGGGCTTTTGAAAATCTGGTTGAAATAGCAGGTATCCCACAAGCAATACCTGATCAGATACGTAATGGTAGTAAAAATACATGGAATGGTGTTTGTTGGCAGAAGATTTCCTATACACATATAACCAATTTTCTTGAAGGCTATGAAACTCAAGAAGCAGCATCGAAAGTTAATAGTCAATTGCTTGCTGAGTTCATTACATCAATGGCGAAAATTGGTGAGCTTACTAAGTGGACTATTGCAATCGTTGGTGGTGGGGTGACTGAAAGTCCATGGATGGTTGGATCACTTACAGTCAAGAAGATGGTTCGTGCTGGAAAAGATGGTATTGCTGACCGTTATGCTATCGGGCGATTGCTTTCTCCCAGGGATGAGTCTCTGGATATGGAAGAGGATGCTTGGCTAGCAGCCCTTGCTCATACGAAGAAGGTTTGGTATGAAGACCCCGGGCGTTTGAAAAACAGACATGAACCACCGACTGTACCGAGTGGTGTATCAATTCGGCAGATTCGTGGCTTCGGTGCTGAAGGGGTATCTTCTCATCCTGAGCGTGGTTTACTGCTTTTATATTTACTTTCTCCTCAAGATGCATATGAAAAAGGCAGTACCCTTAAGTTCCCGGATGATACACCCCCTATTGTTGCATTCGGGATAAGTTTTCCCGGTAGTAAATCTGGAACAAAGGTAGAATACAAGGTCAACAACGTACTGTGGGAGCAGGAATATGGTGCAGCCGAATAGTGCAGGAATAATTGCTGCATGGCGGGCCTTGGGAGGCTGTATGGAGTCGGAAGGGTGGCGCAGTATCCCTATTTCATTCAGTGGTAACTGCAATTTGCAGGCAGCCCGCTGTTATCCTGAAAATGTTGAAGCATTGCTAATTGGTTTCAGTTCCATGGTTCCGTCTGCTGCATCTGCCTTGCCACAGGCCAAGGGGTTCGGTGTAGAGAGGATTTCCATCGGAAATTCTGACAGATGGCTGGCATTGGTCAGGCATTTCGAGGGGAGTCAGGAGTTGTTTTCCCTGATGGCAGTCGATATTGTTGACTTAATAACCAGAAATGCGGAAAAGGATGGGTTGCAGATTTATCAGCTTTTCATCAGCAGGCTTCACACATGGCAGGTGTTCATGCAGAAAAGCCATGAAACATTGAACTTATCTGCTGAATTGGGGCTGGTGGGTGAGTTACGTTTTCTGGAAATCCTGCTGGATGCAGGCTTGCCGCTGCATATGGTAGTAGATGCATGGAAAGGGCCAATGCATGGTTTACAGGATTTTGAGCTGGGGGCCGGAGCTGTTGAAGTTAAAAGTACACTGGCATCAAGCGGCTTTCCTGCCCACATTATGTCACTGGAGCAACTTGATGATTCAGTCAGACATCCTTTGTTTGTTTGTGGCTGCCGTTTTTCAATCGGTTCCATTGGCATGACCTTGCCGCAACGTGTAGATGCCATGCGCCAGCGGCTTGCCCGTGATGGTCATGTACTGAACCGTTTCAATACGGTCTTGCTGTTTACGGGTTATCTTGATATTCATGCGAAGCATTATTTGCGCCAGTTTGTGAGCACAGATGAGCTTTTTTTACTGGTCGATAGTTGTTTTCCAAGGCTTGTTCCAGGAAATGTGCCAGCAGGTATCCGTCAGGTAGGCTACGAAATTGACCTGGACAGTCTGGTCGATCACAAGATCAAGCTTGCCGAACTAATTACGAAAACAGGAGTGATTCCAAGTGGAATTGATTGAGTTTCTTCAGCAGACACAGAGGGAAATCCGTGAGGAAATGGCGAGTCGTTCGGCTGAGCCTGGTCAATCAATGTCTTTTGCTGTGTTGGTATTTACAGAGATTGTAACAAAACACATGTTCGATATTGGCATGACATTTGAGCCGCATACATGTCATTTTTCTGCAAAGGTTAATAATGCAAACCTGCGCTTGAGCGGTTATGCCATATCTGAAGACATGGATCAGCTTGATCTGTATGTCAGCCTTTATGGAGATGTGGATCAGATTGAAAATATTCCTGATTCCGAGACAGTCAAGGCCGCAGAGCAATGCGCTAAATTTCTTGGAATGTGTGTCAATGGCACATTGGCAGGAAAAATGGATGAATCGAACGATGCCTATCCATTGGTTTTGACAATCCAGAACTGCTATGCAGATCTTGAGCAAATCCGCATTTATGTACTGACTGATCGGAGAGTGAAAACAAAACAGTTCAAGTCACGCGATGTTCAGGGTAAAAGTATCAGGCTTGAGGTTATGGATATTGAGCGCTTGTTCAATCATTGGCAGGAGGGTAAGCCCAGGGATGAGCTAGAAGTCAACTTTGAAGATCTGTCTGGGGAAGCATTACCATGCATATGGGTTTCCAATGAGGTAGATGAATATGATTACGCCATGACGGTTATTCCTGGTGAGGCATTACGTTTTCTCTATGAAAAATTTGGTCACCGTATCCTTGAGGCCAATGTTCGCTCTTTTCTCAGCCAGACGGGCAAGGTAAACAAGGGTATCCGGGATACATTGCGGGATCAGCCTGAGCGTTTCATGGCTTATAATAATGGAATAGTGGTTATTGCAGATGAAATCCGACTGACACGTACTGTTGATGGGAGTCCGGGTATTGCTTGGCTCAAAGGAATGCAGATTGTGAATGGTGGGCAAACAACTGCCTCCATGTTTTTTAGCAAAAAGAAAGATCCCCGTATTGATTTGAAAAAGGTTAGGGTTCCAGCCAAAGTTATTATTTTGCGTCAAGCAGATGCTGCGCAGGAGGAAATCCTTATTGCGGATATTTCTCGCTATGCAAATAGCCAGAATGCTGTCAGACAGTCCGACCTTTCTGCCAACAAACCTTTCCATGTAGAGCTTGAAAAACTGGCAAATAATACATTCTGTCCAGATGGAGCCAGTCGCTGGTTCTATGAACGAGCAGCAGGTAGTTATAAGGTCATGCTTGAGCGTGAAGGAAAGACCTCAGCCGGGATCAGGCGGTTGCAGGCAATGATCCCGAACTCCCGCAGAATTACCAAGACTGATCTTGCAAAATTCCTCTGTGTGTGGGATCAAGCCCCTGACATAGTTAGTCTGGGTGGGCAGAAAAACTTCGTAGCATTCATGGAGGGCATGGCTTCGAAGGAAAAAGAAGGAGAGAGGAGTATCCTCGGTGTGACCGAGTACAAGCGCATGATTGCAAAAGTCATCTTGTTCAAGGCTGCACACAAGTTGATCCGCCCGAAATTTCCTGCCTTTCAGGCCAATATCACGGCTTATACAGTGTCTGTACTTTCCATGCTGATTGGTAAACAGATTGATCTGGATATGATCTGGAAAAATCAGGATATTTCTGAAGAGTTGGGTAAGCAGATTCTTGTCTTGGCGGGTGAAGTGAACAGGGAGTTGCTCTCCTCTGCCAAAGGGAGAATGATTTCTGAATGGGCGAAAAAGAAAGAATGCTGGATTATTCTGTCAAAACATCAGTATTCCGGCATCAAGTACAGTAAGATTCCCGATGTCAGAACAGAAGAGGTTATCTGTGCCTAGACATGGACATTGTTGATGCCGCTACCCGAAGCCGGATGATGTCTGGTATCAGGGGCAAGAATACGAAACCTGAACTCACCATCCGCCGCCTGCTTCATGCCGCAGGCTTCCGTTTTCGCTTGCAGCGCAAGGATTTACCGGGAAAGCCTGATATTGTCCTGCCCAAATACAAGGTGGTTATTCTTGTTCATGGTTGTTTTTGGCATATGCATGATGGCTGTCATTATTACCGTCTTCCAACAACAAGAACAGAATTCTGGAAAAACAAGTTGGGTGGAAACAGACTCAGGGATTCACGCAATATTGCCTTGCTCAATGAAGCTGGTTGGCGCGTACTGGTAGTTTGGGAGTGTGCTGTTCGTGATTTTGATGAGGTTGTGCTGCTGAGTGGGATAACGGAATTCATCAAGAGGGAGAATTCCGCCATGTTTGCAGAGATGGTGTCACTAAGCAAGAAGCTTTTAGATAAAAGTTTTGCCAAGTAATCCGGCAACGATTTCTGCCAGTTGCTTTGCCAGCAAAGGGGGGACTGCATTACCTACCTGCACATATTGCTGAGTCCTGTTACCTTCAAAAAAGTAATTGTCAGGAAATGTTTGAAGCCGAGCCGCTTCCCGCACAGTCAAACTTCGGCACTGGGAAGGGTCATAGTGAATATAATAGTGCCCATCCTTGGATATGTGTGAAACGACAGTTGTTGATGGATAGCCCTTTAGTTGAACCCTGAACCGATCCTCAAAAGGAACATTTTTGTCTTTAACATTCTTGTGTTTAGGTAGTAGAGCTGGTGGAAATTGCCTGATTTTGGGCGAATATCCACGTTTCTCTGCGTAACTGGCAGCAAACAGGTAACGTTGAAGATCTGATGACATATGCCCACGACTTATGTGTTGTATCACTCCGCCTAAACGCTTGTCCTCAAGCCAATCCCGCAGATATTCTGGCATTCTGGAAAATTTCGGGGGAGTGCCGATAAAGACTTTGCCCGTCGATTGATGAGCGGCAGCGCTGGAAATAGCTGATTGAATAATACCAAGCAAATCCTCCGCATCACCCCAACCTTGCAAGGTAGTTAAAGTATCTTTGAGGTGACCATGCCATTTTTCATATGAGTCAGGTTGCCTGGATAAGCGACTTCGAAGTTTCGGTAGTCCTTCAATAGTTTGCTCAACGGTTGGAGGACGCATTTTTTCCAAGGTTATTGACTGACGATCAGACATGTCTTCTCTTATACCCAGCAGGATAACCCTGTGTCTTGCCTGAGGAATCCCATATTGTTCAGCACAGATAATAAAGTCTTTTGGAGAAAAATCTTCACTGGACTCTTTATTAACAACAAATGACCTTAGTTGATACTTGACTCCATCACCTGGAGAGGACAAGTCGCTCATTATCCGCTCAAAAATCATGGAGCCTGAATGCGTGGAAGAGAGAATACCTTTGACATTTTCCATCACGAAAACAGCAGGCTTATGTTGTCTAATAATTCGCAAGTATTCCTTGTAGAGAAAATGCCTATGATCCTGCTCAAAAGCACAGGGGTCTTTGCCTTTCATACGTGAGCGACCGGCTAGGGAGTAAGCCTGACATGGAGGGCCACCGATCAGTACCCATTCAGTTTCACCTTGTAAACCTTCTTTTATCCATTGGTCTATCTCGGCGTTAGGTGTGAAACCTTTTTCAGATCCCAATATGGCGCAACGAGCTTCCTGTTTTACATGTTTTACAGCATCTTTGATTTCTGGTCTTTTTTCAAAATCATCGCGTGAAATGTTGCCTTTGATACGATCGTAATAGCTGTCGGGTATCTGTGTTCCAAAATGCCGGTATATTGCACGCAAAGAAAGTGTTTGGTGCGCAACAGGATCTTTTTCGATAGAAACCTTAATTCTAAAAATTGGCTCACCAGATGGTTTCTTCAATGAAGAGAAGCCCTCTCCGAGTCCACCAGGGCCTGCGAAGAGGTCAATAATTGGGATGAATTTATTCACGTTAGCATCTTAGGTGAAATTAATTAACTGCATCATTAAGTAAGCTTGATATTAGCTTAAGGCTCTATACAAAAATATTTATTGTTTATGGATAAACTGAATGACTTATGATCACTATAGTATTTCCATAAAAATTCAACATTATTCATATATCACCTATATAGCCTTTTAATCATTTATTTTGCATAATGATTGATTTAGTTTTTCCATTATAAATAGATGCCATGAAATTTTCAATCATTTATGTTAATAAGTTAAATTGAATAGATTTTTTTAATAAAAATTGTCCATTATTTGTTCTGTAAATTTTAATTTTATTCCCTCAGTACTTTCAAGGTTTGCTTAACAAATAAATATTAATCATTAGATAGTCACTCCACTCCCCAATACACCGCCATCATGGGGTCAAACACATTCACTTCCGCGTGGCTGAGTACCAGTTTTGCGGGTACAGCTTGCGGTTGTTCGTACCGTTGCAGGGTGATGCGTTGGGTGTTCACAGGCAGCCCATAGAAGGCTGGGCCATTGAGCGAGAGGAAGGCTTCCAGTTTGTCGAGGGCGTTTTCCTGCTCAAACACTTGGGCGGTGACGGCAAGGGCATTGGCAACATTGAAGATACCCGCACAGCCACAGGCGCTTTCTTTGGCGTGGACAGGGTGTGGGGCTGAGTCTGTGCCGAGGAAGAAGCGTGGGTCGCCGCTGGTGGCAGCTTCGCGCAAGGCAAGGCGATGGGATTCACGTTTGGCGACCGGCAGGCAGTAGTAATGGGGCTTGATACCGCCTACCAGCATGGCATTGCGGTTGATGACCAGATGGTGCGGGGTCAGGGTGGCGGCAGTGTGGGTGGCACAGGAGCGCACGTAATTCACGCCTTCCTGGGTGGTGAGGTGCTCAAACACGATTTTCAGGCGGAGGAAGCGTTCACGCAGCGGGATCAGTTTGGTGTCAATAAACACGGCTTCCCGGTCGAAGATGTCCACAGCGGGGTCAACCACTTCCCCGTGTACCAGAAACGGCATACCGATTTCTTCCATGACTTCCAGCACGGGGTATATCTTTTCCAGTGTTTTCACCCCGGCATCCGAGTTGGTGGTTGCACCGGCAGGGTAGAGCTTGACGGCTGCCACATCGCCTGCGAGGAAGCCTGCCCGTACATCGGCGGGGTCGGTGTGTTCGGTCATGTAGAGGGTCATCAGCGGCTGGAATGCATGCCCGGCAGGTAACAAGGCCATAATCTGCGCACGGTAAGCGCGTGCATCGGCACTGCATACGACTGGCGGTTGCAGGTTGGGCATGACAATCGCCCGTCCGAAATGGCGGGTGGTATAAGGCAATACCCCAGCCAGCATGTCGCCACTGCGCAAGTGGACGTGCCAATCATCAGGCATGGCAATGTTCAGGTGAGTGATGCTGGTCATGGGGATGCTCCGGTTGTCAGAAATGCGGTCACGCATTCTAGCAAACACTGGCTACACTTCTGAACAAAATACTCAGTGAGAAGAAATCATGAAAATCCTGTTTGCGGTGATTTTGCTGTTGTCTTTGCTTGCCAATGCAGGCGCTGTTTGGTGGATAACGCGGCTATATGTGGACGGCAATGCAAGCCGTCTCGACCCCTTGCAACTGGCGGTTTATCCCGATGCCCCGGCAAAAGTGCCGGGCAAACAGCGTGTGGTTTTCTTCGGTGATTCGCGTGCCTTGAGTTGGCCTGCCCCGGCACTGGAGGGTTTCGAGTTCGTCAACCGAGGGATTGGGCAGCAGACTTCCGCGCAAATCAGCCTGCGCTTTGATCAGCATGTGCAGCCGTTGCACGCAGAGGTGCTCATTCTGCAATTGTGCGTGAATGACCTGAAAACCATCCCGCTGTTCCCGGAGCGGCGGGATGCCATTGTCATGCAGTGCAAACAGAACCTTCAGGCGATTATTGCCAAGGCACGGGCAGCCGGTAGCCGCGTATTACTGACAACCGTGTTTCCGCTGGGCAATGTGCCACTGGAGCGCAGCCCGTTTTGGTCAGGTGAGGTGGCTGTTGCCATCCTTGAGGTAAACCAGTTTATCACTGCACAGCAAGCGGATGGGGTGGATGTGCTGGATACGTTTAGTCTGTTACAAGGCGAGCCTGACCTGATCCGTCCGGAATATAGCCGGGATTTGTTGCACTTGAATGCAACCGCTTATCAAGTCCTGAATAAGGCACTGGTGGGGGTATTGTCGGGGCGCTGAAAAGGCAAGAGTGCCAGCCGAAGCCGACACACTTGCTAGGGAAAGGGGGAAGCTGAAGCTTACTGGACAGTCGTTGCTGGAGTGGTTGCAGTGACTGTCGGTGCTGGTACTTCAGGAGCGACTGCTGGTGCAGCTTGTGCTACGGGTGGTACAGGCATTTGTGGCATTTGGCCTTGAGCATAAGGGTAGTAGCCATAGCCGTTACCGTTGGTGGCGGTATTGGTGTAGCCGTAGCCATTGCCATAACCATTGCCCCAGCCGTTGCCATTACCGCTCAGGTAAGAGTTGCCGTCACCTTTGCCAGCGCCGTATACGTCGCTGTTCATGTCGGATTTGCCCTTGCCTTTGAAAGTGATCTGGAATTCAACTTCGCCATCTGCTGTGCCATTACCACGACCCCAGCCGTTCACGTCGCCCTTGCCAGTGCCCCAGCCTTGACCGTTGCCATTGGTGTAAGCAGAACCGTTACCGTTGGTGGCTGCATTGCCAGCGCCATTGGCATTGTCAAAGAACTCGGCAGAAGCTGCGCCAGACAGTGCGATCAGGGCAGAGAATACGATTGCTTGAACTTTCATGTTGAATCTCCTATCAGCGTTTGAGCTGGTTTAATCTTTAAGTTGAGATAATCATAATATTAGAATGTTCTAATGTAAAGGACTTTTTTGATCAACTGCCGATTTTTTTCAGGTCGGGCGGGAGAGCAGGCAGCCACGCTGGAATATGCATTATATACAATGCATTACTTGCCATTAAAGAAAAAATGTACTAAATACGATGCATGGAAATGCAAGAACTGGGGCAAGCTATCCGTGCAGCCCGCAAACAGCGCAAGATGACACAGGCAGAGCTGGGCGAATTGCTTGGCATGAGCCGTGCCACCTTGTCAGCGCTGGAAAATGGTACGGTCAATGAAATAGGTATCCGCAAGGTATTGGCAGTCTGTTCGCTGTTGGGCTTGGAGCTGCTGGTGCAGACACGCCAACCGAAGCGCCCGACCTTGCATTCCCTGGTGACGGAAGCGGAACAACGCAAGCGTGGAGGCAAAACATGAGCATGGAAGAACAGCAGCGGCTGGACATTTTCAGTGGCCCTTTGCGTGCGGGGGTATTGGGGCGCAGTGCTTTGCAGGCACGTACCTATTTGTTTGCGTATGCCACAGAAGCCCGTGACGCGCAGGCAGTGTCCTTAACCATGCCGGTCATGCCTGACCAGTATGTATTCCAGCAGGGTGTGCACCCGATTTTCCAGATGAACCTGCCGGAAGGTGAGTTGCGCGAAATGTTGCGCAACAGCTTCCAGAAAACAGTCCAGCATTTTGATGACTTGAGCCTGCTGGGGATTGTTGGGCATTCCCAGATTGGGCGCGTGCGGATTGCAGCCTTGGGTGGGCAGCCACAGGTAATCCCTGAGCAAAGTGTGCGTGAGCTGCAAACCTATACGGGTAGTGAAGATTTGTTTGCTGACCTGATGCAGCGCTTCGGGCGCTATTCCGGCATTTCCGGGGTGCAGCCAAAAGTGTTGGTACGGGATGATGCCACGGTTGCAGCGGCAACGCATGAGCTGGAACAGATTACTTACCGCGATTCCACGCATATTATCAAGGCGTGGAACCCGGAGCGTTTCCCGCAATTGGCAGCCAATGAGTATTTCTGCATGCGTGCCGCTGAACGCGCCGGTCTGGAAGTGCCAGAGGTTGAGTTGGCAGCCCAGGGGCGCTTGCTGATCGTCAAGCGTTTTGACCTGGATGGGAAAGGGGGGTATCTGGGCTTTGAGGATTTTTGTGTGCTCAATGGCCTGGCAACGGATGACAAGTACGTGGGCAGTTACCAGGACATTGCTGGGCGTATCCGCCAGTTTGTGTCCCCGCATAAGGTACACGATGCGCTGGAGCAGTTTTTCCTGTCCTTGGCTTTGACCTGTGCGGTGCGTAACGGTGATGCCCACCTGAAAAACTTTGGGGTGCTGTATGCCAACCCGGAATGTGAGGTGCGCTTTGCCCCAGCGTATGACATTGTTTCGACCACGCCTTACATCCCCAATGACAGCCTTGCCCTGTTGTTTGGGGGTAGCAAGTTTTTCCCGCAGCGCAAGGGGCTGATCACCTTCGGGCGGCGTTTCTGTGGCCTGACTGAGCGGCGGGTAGCGCAATTGCTCGACTGGGTTGTGCATGGGCTGGATGCAACCTTGCCGGAGTTGGCTGCCTACCAGCAGGAGAACCCCGATTTTGCGCTGATTGGCGAGCGTATGCAGGCTATCTGGCGTGAGGGTATCAACGACCTGCGCCATGATGCCTGACATGCTACAATAGCCTCCCTTTTTGCTGTATACAGACCAAGACCATGAATATCCGCCAGTTTCTTGATGACCGTATCACGGCTGCCCTGCATGCAGCCGGAGCGCCTGCCACCGCTACTGCTATCGTCAAACCGTCTGCCCGCCCGGAGTTTGGGGATTATCAGGCCAATGGCGTGATGGCGGCTGCCAAACAAGTGAAGATGAACCCACGGGAGTTGGCGGCAAACGTACTGGCAAACCTCAGTGCAAGCGGTGTGTTGGCGGATGTGGCTGAAGTGCCGGAAATTGCCGGGCCGGGGTTCCTGAATATCCGCCTCAAACCCGAATGGGTTGCGGCAGTTCTTGATACCACACAGGGCAGCGGGGCAAGCCCACAAACTATCGTTGTTGATTATTCCAGCCCCAACCTTGCCAAGGAAATGCATGTCGGGCATTTGCGCTCGACCATTATCGGTGATGCAGTCGTGCGTGTGCTGGAGTTCCAGGGGCATCGGGTGATCCGCCAGAACCATGTGGGTGACTGGGGGACGCAGTTTGGCATGTTGCTGGCAAACATGGCTGATTTGCAGGCTCAAGGCGGACATGTGTCGATGGAGCTGGCGGATTTGGAGGGCTTTTACCGTGCGGCGAAGCAACGCTTCGATGCCGAGCCAGAGTTTGCCGAGCGGGCGCGGGATTATGTGGTCAAGCTCCAGTCCGGCGATGCAGCTTGCTTGGCATTGTGGCAGCAGTTTATTGATATTTCCTTGCACCATTGCGAACAGGCTTATGCCCAGTTGGGGGTATCGCTGACCCGTGCGGATGTGAAGGCGGAAAGTGCTTACAACAACGACCTGCCCAGTGTGGTGGCTGACTTGCAGGCAGAGGGCTTGCTCACGGAAGACCACGGGGCGCAATGTGTGTTTCTGGAAGAATTCCGTAACAAGGATAACAGCATTACCCCGCTGATTATCCAGAAGTCGGGTGGCGGTTACTTGTATGCAACCTCTGATCTGGCAGCAGTACGTTACCGCAGCCGGGTCTTGCAGGCAGACCGTACCTTGTATTTTGTTGATATTCGCCAAGGCTTGCACTTCCAGCAGGTTTTTACTTTGGCGCGTAAGGCGGGTTTTGCGCATGCAGGCCTGTCACTGGAACACATGGCGTTTGGCACGATGCTGGGGGCGGATGGGAAGCCGTTCAAGACCCGTACCGGCGGGACAGTCAAGCTGGCTGACCTGTTGCAGGAAGCCGAAGAGCGAGCCTACCAGTTGGTGACGGATAAAAACCCGGAGCTGGATGAGGCCGAGCGCCGCCAGATTGCCCATACCGTCGGGATTGGCGCGGTCAAATACGCGGATTTGTCGAAGAACCGTACCTCGGATTATGTCTTCAGTTGGGAAAGCATGCTGAGCTTTGAGGGCAATACCGCCCCCTACCTGCAATACGCCTATGCGCGTATCCAAAGCATTTTCAGGAAGGTAGGGACAGGTACTTCAGCCGGTCAGTTGGTCATCACTGAGGCGGCAGAGCGTGCCTTGGCGGTCAAGCTGCTACAATTTGCCGAAGCCATTGAAGGCGTTGGGCGTGAGGGCATGCCGCATTATTTGTGCCTGTATTTGTACGAGTTGGCAGGCAGCTTTATGGCCTTTTATGAGGCTTGCCCGATCCTGAAAGACGATGTGCCGGATGCGGTACGTGCCAGCCGTCTGCAATTGGCGGCCTTGAGTGCAGAAACCCTGAAAACGGGTTTGGGTTTGCTGGGGATTGGCGTGCTGGAGCGTATGTAAAGTGTGGCGCGGGCAGGCTGTGGGGCTTGCCCGCGCAAGCGGTAGTCAAATCGCTGGCTTAATACCTGACTTCAGCGTAGTTGTTCTGTGGCCCCCAGAACACCCATTCGACCATTTCATCATGCGCTGCCCGCGAACCACCCCGTGCCCGTGCATCATTTTGCAGGATGGATACCACGTACATTTGCCCATTGGCGGCTTGCAGGTAGCCTGCCAAGCCACGCACATTACGCAGTGTTCCGGTTTTGAAGCGACCACGCCCGGCAAGGTTGCTGCGTTTCATGCGGTTTTTCAGGGTTCCATCGACCCCCAGCACTGCCAGCGAGTTCATGAAGTCCTGCCGGAACGGGCTATTGTAAGCATCAACCAGCATTTCCCCTAAATGGCGGGCAGAAATGCGCTCAATACGGCTAAGGCCAGAACCGTTTTCAATGCGCAACTCCGGGAAGTTCAGGCCGCGTGATTCCAGCCATTGCCCGACGGCCATTGCACCTTTCTGGGGTGTACCTGGAGCGCCCATTTGCTTGGCACCGACCGACAACAGGATTTGCCGCGCCATGACGTTATTGCTGTCCTTATTGACTTCAGCAATGATTTCACGCAGCGGGCGTGAGCGGTGGGTATGGATCAGGCGAGAATGTTGTGGCGCATAACCACGCACAAAGCTGCCATGCATTTGCCCGCGCAGTTCACCGACCCACAACTTCCAGAAGCCACCAAACAGGTTGACGTTCAGGTCTTGTTTCGCTTTGGCATTGGTTGGCAACACTGGGCAAACTTTCTGGATTTTGCCTTTCAGGTTGGAGAACTCGAAACAGCCACCGCGCTCATGATACAGGATCGCTTCCGGCTGGGCGTTGTAGGCAGCCCCGGCATTGCCATCGAATGCGCCCAATGATTGGTAAGGAACCTGGAAAAAGCCGGTATCAGCCACCAGGTTGCCGGTAATGGTGTGTACGCCTTGCGCCCGCAACGCTTGTAACATGCTGCGGAAGTCATTTTCCGAGAAAGCAGGGTCGCCATAGCCCCGGATAATGACATCGCCATACAGTGTACCGCCGGTAATGTTGCCGGTGACGTGCATCTCCGTCGGCCAACGGTAATCGGGGCCAAGGACACCCAGCGCTGTATAGGTCGTGACCAGCTTCATGGTGGAAGCCGGGTTGCGTGGTGCATCAGCATTGGCGGTCAGGAGTGCGGGTTGGTTGGCATTGACAGGGCGCACATAGACGCTCATGCCATCTTCTCCCGCCCGGCTTTGCCGCAAGGAGGCTATGACGGTATTGGGCAGGCGGGTAAAGCGCCCTGGGCCGTTATAGGTGCGCCCGGCTGCGAAGGCGGCGGGTTGCGCTTGCTCTTCAGCATAGGTTTGCTCTGGCTGCTCATCAAACGGCTGCTGGTTTGCCAGTTGTTGCTGGCGTTGGCGCTGCTGTTGGGCGAGTTGCTGCTGGCGTTGCTGTTGCAATTGGCGCTGCTGCTGTGCCAGTTGTTGCTGGCGTTGCTGCTGCAATTGGCGCTGTTGTTGCGTGAGCTGCTGCTGGCGTTGTTGCTGTTGCAATTGTTGTTGGCGCTGCTGTTCAGCCCGTTGCCACTGCGCTTGTGCTTGTGCCAGTTGCAACTGTTGCTGCTGCTGTTCCCAGGCCTGGTATTCTTGCGCCTGTTGGCGCTCAGCTTCGATTTGTTGCCAGTCCTGTTGCTGCATTTGCTCCAGATGAGCTTGGGCAGTCATGCCCTGGTCGTATGTTTCCGTGTAATCCTGTTGTTGCATTTCTACGCTGGCGGGAAGGTAATAGACCTCTTCTCCTATAGCCAGCGCTGTGCTGCTTCCGCAAATAGTCAATAAGGCGGAACAAACGGCGATTACACCCGGACGCAGAGTAAACATGTAAACTCCCGTGATCTTTAATTATGCTTTGATAAAATGCCGTTAGGGTAGAAGTTGCCAATGGAAAAAACAAGCATCCATCAGGCTTTGATGCCATTCACTATGCCATATCCCGATAAACTGATCATGAACAAATGGGGAATTTCTACCCGTAATCGGGTGGGTAGCGAAAATACAACAGTGCGATGAATTTAAGTTATGGTATTTTCACCCGAAAGCAACAACGCAATGGGGGTAGGAAATGAAAATAGCTTATACGTCGCTGTTGGGGATTTTATTATTGGTCACATGCCATGCTGCCAGCGCGGGAGGGCAGCACTTGCGGATGATCAGCAAGCCTGCTGTCCACGCAGACACCCAGGATGCGATGGTCGGGACGGCCTCTTTTTATGCAAAACATTTTCACGGTAAATATACTGCCAGTGGTCAGCGTTATGACAAGGATGGTTTTACGGCTGCCCACCCGTATCTGCCATTTGGTACTAAAGTCAAGGTAGTCAACCTGCGTAACCGGCGGATGGTGGTTGTCACCGTTAATGACCGGGGTGGGTTTGACCGGTTTGGGCGGATTATCGATGTATCGCGGGCGGCTGCCAGTGAGTTGGGCATGGTGCGGCGTGGCACAGCGAAAGTGAAGCTTGAAGTCATCAAGAATTAATGGAATTAACCCTTGAATCAAGGACGGTGGGTATGAATGGGGTAATACGCGGATTGGTGCTGGTTGGGTTGGCTTTGTCGACAGTGGCAGCCCAGGCCGTTGATTGCGCGGCAGTGCGGGCACGTTTCCAGTGTGCGGCTGACGGGGTGAAATACCCGCTGCATCTGAGTTTTGACGATGGCCCAGCCTTGCAGACAGCGGATGTGCTGGATGTGTTGAAGCGTGAGCGGGTTCCGGCGACCTTTTTTGTGCTGGCAAACAAGATTGAGTGCAAGGCGATTGCTGACCAATGTGCAGCCAATGGCGGGCAGTTTCTGGATGAGGCCACCGCCAATAACCTTCCAGGAAACAGCCCGGTTGATTGCAAGACAGCCGTGCAGCAGTGTGAGCAGCGCAAGCAAATCCTGACCCGCGCCAAGCGTGAGGGGCATACCATCGGCTCACATTCTTACCAGCATCTGCATTATTCCGAGGTTGACCCCGCGTTGCGGCGTGAGCATTTCCGCTTGGCACGGCAGTTGCTCAACCCGTATCTGACCACTAACCCACCGCTGTTTCGATTGCCGTATGGTGATGGCTGGTTTACCCGCGACAAGGATGGGCGCACCATGCAGGCGCTCAAGGAAGCAGGTTTCCAGCATGTGGCGTGGCAGTTCTCTGCTTTTGATTGGGATGAGAAGAACCAGCAGGGTGACAAAATCCTGGCTAACGTGCTGGAGCAGGTCTGCCACCGCCAGCAAGGTGGGGTGGTGTTGTTCCACGATGGTATGCATGACCATATGCACAAGGGGCGTGTGTTCACCACTACCCACTTGCAGGAGTGGATACCCTCCTTGCGCTGTGTGGTCGATTTCAAGCCCCTGTCTTTCTTTGAAAAAGGGTATACTGCCCGGCGTTAAAAATGCAGGAGTGGGTATTTGATGGATAGGCAACCCCGTGCCGTTTCCCTGATTTCAGGTGGGCTGGATTCGATGCTGGCAACCAAGGCGGTGCTGGAACAAGGCGTGCATGTGGAGGGGATCAACTTCTTCACTGGTTTCTGTGTGGAGGGGCATACCCATGCCATCCGCCAGCAAGGGCGCGATAAACCCAAGCGCAATAACTCCCTATGGGTGGCGGAGCAGTTGGGTATCAAGCTACATATCATTGATATTGTTGAAGACTACAAGTCGGTGGTTCTGAACCCCAAGCATGGGTATGGTGCAAACCTCAACCCTTGCCTGGACTGCAAAATCTTCATGGTGAAAAAGGCCAAGGAGTGGATGCAGCAGCGTGGTTTTGATTTCATCATCACCGGTGAAGTGGTCGGGCAGCGCCCCATGTCGCAGCGTGCATTCACCATGCCGATTGTGGCTGCCGAGTCTGGGGCGGATGATCTCCTGTTGCGCCCCCTATCGGCACAAAACCTTCCGCCGAGCCGCGCAGAGCGTGAAGGCTGGGTTAGTCGGGAAAAGCTGTTCGGTTTCAGTGGGCGTAGCCGCAAGCCACAAATGGCATTGGCTCAGCAATGGGATATTGAAGAGTATGCCCAGCCTGCCGGTGGCTGCTGTTTCCTCACCGATGCCAATTATTCGCAGAAGCTCAAGGATTTGTGGGCACACCGCCCTAGCCGCAATTATGAGCTGGACGACATCATGCTGCTGAAAATCGGACGGCATCTGCGCCTGCGTCCCCATTTCAAGATGATCATTTCCCGCGAGGAAGGCGAAACCAACTTCCTTGAGGGTTACAAAAACGAATTTGCCTGGATCAAGACCGCCAGCCATTCTGGGCCCCTGACCTTGCTGGATGGGGATAATATTACCGAGGATGATCTGGAGCTGGCTGCGCAGATTTCTGCCCGTTATAGCAAAGGGCGTGATGCCGAACAGGTCGTGTGCAAAGTGGCACGCCCACGGGAAGCATTCCGCGAAATCAGCGTTGTTCCCTTGCAGGGGGATGTGCCGGAGGCATGGCTGCTGTAAGCATGAGGAACCACCTCCCCTGATCAGGGGAGGCCGGGAAGGGGTGCTTTATTGGAAGCGCCGGATTTAAAACGCTGAACCTGGTTTGAAGCCCAGCTTTTTGAATATCATGGCAGCGGGGCAGAACCCGGTAAACGCGGATTGCAGCAGGTTCAGGCCGACGAACCCAGTCAGCCACAGCCAGTTCGGGCTGTGGTAAATCGCCAGCAGTACGCTCAACAGAACCAGTACGCCTGCCATTGCCATTACCATACGACCAATGTTCATGTGTATCTCCTCTTGGCTTAATTGCCAAATTAATATATTAGCAATTAATTATGAACCATCCCCCTGCCAGCGTAAAGCAGAATGACGGGGTGGAGGGTCAATTGGTAACGGTGTGGTTTAGGTTGGCTTGCACACGCTCAGTTTGCGGATGATGTCTTCCACTTCTTGCGGTGTCAGCTTTTGTCCAACCTGATAGGCCGCACTGGTTGCGTCTTGTTTGACACGCTTGATCTGCACAGGGGCGGACGCTTTCTGGATGATGGGCTTGGTGCGGGTGGTGACTTTGGCAACCGGTTTGTTAGCGGGTTTGGTGGGCAATGCGTGGGCTGCCAATACGGGGGCGGCTGCCGGTTTGGTTGCCACTGGTGCAGCAGCAACCGGTGCACTCGGCGCACTTGCCGTGGCTGGGGCAGACGCGGCGGGAGCCACGGTTGTTGCCGGATTTTGGAGGCAGCCACTCAGCACGGCACTGCTGGGCAGCAGACATAGCAAAGTTAGTAAGCGCGGTATGCTCATCATGTTATCTCCCTGACGCAGTAGTAAATCCTTGTGCATGATAGCATGCCTGAATGTTTGTCCGTGTGCAAAGTCCATTCAAAACCTTTAACGCCATCAGCATCGTGGTATCGAAAAAGCCAATGGTTGCAGGCGTGAGGATGCAAAAAAAATTTCTCAGGAGGTACACTGTCTGCCAAGGCGCACCAGTGCTTGTTTTAGCCAGCTTATCCACAGGTTGCCAACAGGTTCATGACAATATGTTGTGCTTGACCATCAGTTGAAACACATTCTATAGTAGTCGCATCGGCTGTTTCAGCACGTTTCATCCAATTATTTTATTATCCATTCAATCTGGTCGCGCTACTTCTCTGGGCAGTGGCAGAGGTTTCTATGCAAGCACTTAATACAAAAGTACAAAAAAACGATGGTATCCATGACATGCAGGTTCCGCAGTTCTCCACCCCCAAGTGCAAGGTTATCCGCCGTAATGGTGAGGTGACTGATTTCAATGCCGCCAAAATCCATATTGCCCTGACCAAAGCTTTTTTGGATGTGGAAGGCAGTTCCGCGTCTGGTTCGGCACGTATCCATGACACGGTGAAGAACCTGACTGAGCAGGTGGTGGATGCCCTGTTCCGCCGTATGCCCGATGGCGGCATGATCCACATTGAAGATATTCAGGATCAGGTTGAATTGGCGCTGATGCGTGCCGGTGAGCACAAAATTGCCCGCAGTTATGTATTGTACCGTGAAGAGCGTGCCCGGTTGCGTGCCAAAAAAGACAAAAAGGGTAAGTCCAAAGCCCAGGAGTTGGCGATCAATGTCAAAATGGATACGGGTGAGTTGCGTCCACTCGATGGGGAGCGCCTGCACAAGGTCATTGCTGAGTCGGTGGAGGGTTTGGCGGGTGTGGATGCCCAGCAGGTGACACAAGCCGCCATGCGTAACCTCTACGATGGCATTTCTGAGCGGGAAGTGGCGACCGCACTGATCATCAGTACCCGCGTGCTGATTGACCATGACCCCAATTACTCCCTCGTGGCTGCCCGCATGTTGATGGATAGCTTGCGCCGTGAAGTGCTGAGTTTCCTCGAAGGCCAGCATACCGAAGCAACCCAGGCGGAAATGGGCGGCCTCTATACGGATGCACTGCGCAAAGCCATCAAGTGTGGCATTGAAGTGCATTTGCTGGATGATGAGCTGTCGCGCTATGACTTGGCGCGTCTGGGGGCAGCGATCAAGCCGGAGCGTGATTTGCAGTTCACCTATATCGGCCTGCAAACCTTGTATGACCGTTATTTCCTGCACTCCAATGGCACACGTTTTGAGCTGCCGCAAGTGTTCTTCATGCGCGTGGCGATGGGGTTGGCGATCAATGAAGTTGACCGTGAAACACGGGCAATTGAGTTCTATGACCTCTTGTCCAGCTTTGACTTCATGAGTAGTACGCCCACCCTGTTCAACTCGGGCACGCTGCGCCCTCAATTGTCTTCCTGCTACCTGACGACAGTGCCAGACGATCTGGACGGCATTTATGGGGCGATCAAGGATAATGCGCTGCTGTCGAAGTTTGCCGGTGGCTTGGGCAATGACTGGACGCGTGTGCGCGGCATGGGTTCGCATATCAAGGGCACGAATGGCAAATCCCAAGGGGTCGTACCGTTCCTGAAAGTGGCGAATGATACGGCGGTAGCGGTTAACCAGTGTTTTTCACCTGATACCTATCTGCACACAGCAGACGGCATTAAAACCATCCGTGAGGTGAAGGCGGGTGATTTGGTGCTGGGCATCAGCGGTACATACCGCGCCGTCAAACGGTCGATGGTTTATAACCAGCATGATGCGATGGTAGCGCTGGATGTGAAGCACTCGATTGAGCCGATGAAGGTGACAGCAGGGCATCCGTTTTACGCCATCCGTGGTGTACCGATGGAACAGGCGAATGAGCGTACCCGCCAATGGCTGGCAAAAGGCAAGGTCAAGCCGGAGTGGGTGGAGGCAGGACAGTTACAGAAAGGTGATTATGTTGCCCAGGTCATCCCAACCGAAACGGTGATGGTGGAGGGCTTTGGTGCGGATGATGCACGGCTGTATGGTATTCTGCTCGGTGATGGGCATATGTCCAAAGATGGGATGGAATGGGGTGTTTCCGGTAATCCACAAAACGATGCCCACCTGTCATTCGTGCGCGATTACCTGTCTGAGCGTGGTATCCACTGCTGGGAAAGCGGGCGTGGTGAAACTTATGCGCAAATCCGTTGGGCCAGTGGGCGCGGTGTGGTGCGCAATGCCACGAATGGGCGCATTGTCGGGGCGGGTCAGGCGACCTTGCCGTTTACCTATGATGATCTTTATAACGCACAAGGCGAAAAGCGTATTGCCCGCCGTTTCAGTCATTTGCCGAAGCCACAAACCTTGGCCTTGATTCAAGGTTTGTTGGAAACGGATGGTGGTGTGAGCCGTGGCAAGGAAATCTATTTCACCAACACCTCGCGCTCCTTGGCAGAAGGCTTACGTTACCAATGCTTGCGTTTGGGCGTACCTACCGCAGGGCAATACCGTGAGCGTGATAATGCGCATACCGGCACGCGTTCTGATGGTACATCTATTGAATTTAGCGGTGTGACCAAGGCCTTTGATGTCCGTATCCCTGCTGTGCCAGCCATTGCTGCGCTGCTGGCATGCCAGCCGGTCGAAAGGCATAACTGGTTGACCTATAACGGCTGTGTCTATAGCCGCCTGCGTAGTGTGGACAGCATCCCTACCATGCCTTTCGTCTGTGACCTGCTGGTGGAGGGTGATGAGTCGTACATGACCACGGCTGCGTTGGCGCACAATGGCGGGAAACGCAAGGGTGCAGTCTGTGCCTACCTCGAAACCTGGCACATTGACATCGAAGACTTCCTCGAACTGCGCAAGAACACGGGCGATGATCGCCGCCGTACCCATGACATGAACACAGCCAACTGGATTCCAGACCTGTTCATGAAACGTGTGGCGGAAGATCAGGAGTGGACACTGTTCAGCCCGGATGATGCACCTGATTTGCACGACCTGACGGGCAAGGCATTTGAGCGGCGTTATGCTGAGTATGAGGATAAGGCAGCACGCGGTGATATTAAGCTGTTCCGCAAGCTGCCTGCGGTGCAGTTGTGGCGCAAGATGCTGGGTATGTTGTTTGAAACCGGGCATCCGTGGGTGACGTTCAAGGATCCATGCAATGTGCGTTATACCAACCAGCATGTTGGCGTGGTGCATTCCAGTAACCTTTGTACAGAGATTACCCTGCACACCAATGACAGTGAAATTGCCGTGTGTAACCTGGGTTCGGTCAATCTGGTGGCACATACCACCGCTGATGGGCTGGATATGGCAAAGCTGGAGCACACCGTCACGACCGCGATGCGGATGCTGGATAATGTGATCGACTACAACTATTACAGCGTGCCACAAGCACGGAAGTCCAACCTGCGCCACCGTCCGGTGGGGTTGGGGATTATGGGTTTCCAGGATGCAATCTACAAAATGAATCTGGCCTATACCTCGGAGCAGGCGCTGGAATTTGCGGATACCAGTATGGAGGCGGTGTCGTATTTTGCGATCCGTGCCTCCAGTAATCTGGCGGCAGAACGTGGGCGTTATCCCAGTTATGAGGGTTCTTTGTGGAGCAAGGGTATCCTGCCAATTGATTCGCTGGCGATGCTGGGCGAAGAGCGTGGGGCTTATTTCATCGTTGACCAGACACAAACCCTGGATTGGGATAGCCTGCGCCACCTGATCAAAAAGCAGGGCATGCGTAACTCCAACACCATGGCGATTGCCCCGACTGCGACCATTTCCAATATCTGCGGTGTATCGCAGTCAATCGAGCCGACTTACCAGAACCTGTTTGTGAAATCGAACCTGTCCGGCGAATTTACGGTGATCAACCCCTATTTGGTCGAAGATTTGAAGGCGCTTGACATGTGGGATGAGGTTATGATCAACGACCTCAAGTATTTTGACGGCTCCGTGCAGAAGCTTGACCGTGTGCCGGATGCACTCAAGGCCAAATATGCGACCGCCTTTGAAATTGATGCCCGCTGGTTGGTGGAAGCCGCCAGCCGTCGTCAGAAGTGGATCGACCAAGGCCAATCCCTGAATTTGTATATGGCGGAACCGAATGGGGCAAAACTGGATAACCTCTATAAATTGGCATGGGTACGCGGTTTGAAGACCACCTACTACCTGCGCTCCATCGGCGCGACTGGTGCAGAGAAGCTGAATGATGCTTCTGCCATCCCAGAGCAGAAGAAGCCCGCGATCAAGATGGCAAGCAACCTGCTTGAGGTTGGGTCAGCAGCACCGAAGGCCTGTTCGATCCTTGACCCGGATTGTGAAGCGTGCCAGTAGCGCCAATGAGAAATAAGGACTTCGACCGCAACAAACATATCTACGCCAGTACAGCATTCGCTGAGCTGGTGAAGGATGCGGTCAGATTTTTTAACGGTACTCCCGTGCATACACTCCCGCCTCCTGATGTATTTGCGGGAACGGGCGTGTATGCGATCTATTACACGGGGCAACATCCGGTATATAAGAAATATGCCGAGTTGAACCGCCTTGCCTATAACTTTCCGATTTATGTGGGCAAAGCTGTTCCCAAGGGCTGGCGGCAAGCGCGTTTGTCAGATGATGCCTTGAACCAATCAAAAGAATTGCATACCCGCCTGCGTGAACATGCCCGTAGTATCAGTGCCGCAAGCAGTCTGGCAGTTGAGGATTTCATGTGTCGTTTTGTGATCTTTGAGGGCGAAGCCTCAGACATGATAGGCACAATTGAAGCCGCACTGATCAAACTCAATATGCCATTGTGGAATACAGTGGTAGATGGTTTTGGCAACCACGATCCGGGTAAAGGTCGTTATGAACAGGCCAAATCTGATTGGGATGTAATTCATCCGGGGCGTGCTTGGGCGGAAAAGTGCAAAGGGGTGCATTCCTCCACAGCCATTATTTTGTCACGGGTTGATGCACACCTGAATCAGTTGGGGAGCCAGTCATGAAAACGCTGGAACTGTTCTCCGGCGCAGGTGGGTTGGCAAAGGGGTTAGAGCTTGCTGGCTTTCAGCACGCCTATTTGGTGGAGTTTAACAAACACGCCTGTTCCACATTAAAGGCGAATTTCGGTGCTGAAAAAGTCTTTGCTGGAGACATCCGTGATTTCACCTATGATGGTTTGCAAGACGTGGACATTGTAGCAGGTGGCCCCCCATGCCAGCCGTTTTCCTTGGGTGGCAAGCATCAGGCGGATCAAGATCATCGTGACATGTTTCCCTATGCCATCAATGCGATTCGAGAGTTACAACCTAAAGCCTTTATTTTTGAAAACGTAAAGGGATTGTTACGCGCTTCTTTTGCCGATTACTTTGAATACATCGTATTGCGGTTGACCTTCCCCGACTACAAGCCGAAATTTGGGTTGGATTGGCAATTGCACCTTCAATTGCTGCGCAAGCTCAAATACGAAACCCATCAGGGGCTGAAATACAAAGTTATTTACCAGCTTGTGAATGCTGCTGATTATGGCGTTCCGCAAAGCCGCGAACGTGTTTTCATCGTCGGTATCCGTGACGATTTGGATGTGAACTGGCAATTTCCTGCACCAACCCATTCAGAAACACGCTTGTTGTGGGACAAATTTGTGACAGGTGAGTATTGGGATAAACACGATTTGGAATATGACCAACGTGAACAAGCCTGCTCCACCACTCAAAAAACAGTCAAAGCGCTCAAAGCCCGTTACGGCTTGTTTCCGCCTGCATTGAAACCATGGCAAACCGTGCGTGATGCGTTGTGCCATCTGCCTGACCCACGCTCTGACCATGCCATCCCTGATCACATTTTCCGTGATGGTGCTCGGGTGTATCCGGGGCATACGGGTAGTGACCATGACTGGGTAGCCAAAACGTTGAAAGCGGGTGGGCACGGCGTACCGGGTGGTGAAAATATGTTGCGTTACCGCGACGGTTCCGTGCGTTATTTCACCGTGCATGAAGCCAAGCTGCTGCAAACTTTCCCCGCTGATTTTTATATTGAAGGTGCATGGGGTGAGGCGATGCGGCAGATTGGTAATGCAGTGCCGGTGGGGTTGTCCCAGGCTGTAGGTAAGGTTTTGCAAAAGACATTGCAAGGTAGGAAGATGCTTTTGGTTGAACGATTAATTCCGTTGGCCTGTGCGGTGGGAGCTTGAGCGGTATGAGTCGTACTGTATCGTGCAACCACGAAATCTGCCACCTGCTACCATCAGGCATGGAAAAATGGAATGATTAGGAGAAAAACACCATGATGCTTAATTGGGATGACCCTTTAGCTGCGCCCGTACCTCGTGTACAATCGCGCCCGGAGCAAGGATTGATTGGACTAGCGGCCAAGGAACAAAAAATTGCTGAACCGGCCTCAGCGTATAACACCACAGCTACAGATTTTCGAACCCCTGTAACTGATGAGGAAAGCGCAAATGACGCAGAACCCGGCCCGCAATACCCTGCAACGCCAACAGCGCAAGAAGCGCCAGCTTCAACGCCGTCGGCTGTCGCGGTAGCGGGCGTATCGGCTCGTCGGCGTGGGGCGGTGCAAAACACACCCTTCACGCCGATGAAGCCGATCAACCCGGAAGACAAGCGTGTCATTAATGGCATGGGCGACATCAACCAGCTCGCGCCATTCAAGTACCCTTGGGCGTGGGAATTCTTCATCAACGCCAACAAGAACCACTGGACTCCCCTCGACATCAATATGGCGCAGGATGTGCATGACTACCATCACAACCTCAAGCCAGAAGAGCGCCATGTCTACGAAAATGTGCTGGCTTACCTGACCACTTCCGACATTCTGGCGATGCGCAATATTGGCTTGGCCGTCATGGAAAAGATGACTGCCCCCGAATTGCAAATCTACCAGGCACGGCAGGTGTATGAGGAGTCGCTGCATACCTGGACATACCAGCATTGCATTGAAACCATTGGTCTGGATCAGGGGGAAATCTACAACCGTTACCGCGTTGTTCCTGAGATTAACCAGAAAATCCAGATCGCCAACCGCCGTTTGAATGCCATCATGCGCCCGGATTTGAATTTGCGTCAGGCGGATGATTTGCAGGAGTTTGTGCTGTCCTACACCTTCTTCTCCGGTATTTTTGAAGGCTGCTGGTTCTACAACGGCTTTAGTCCGGTGTTTGCCTTGCAACGCCGTGGCCTGATGAAAGGGACGGCTGAGCAATTGCAATACATCATGCGTGACGAGGTAATGCACGTATCTTTCGGCATCCGGGTGGTGCGCCAAATCATGCAGGAGGAAGGGGTGTCCCTCGACCCACGGGATGTGCGGGATATGTGGGATGAGGCCGAAGCCGCCGAGCAGGCTTATTCCCAATTCCTGCTGCCGCGCCCGATTTTGGGGTACAGCCAGCAAGACCACCACGAGCAGTTCCGTTTCATTGCCAATCGCCGTGCGCGGCAATTGGGGATGGAAGAACCCTTCCCCGGTGCAAAGAATGCCCTGCCTTGGTTGGATGAGCAATCCAATATGCGCAAGGAAAAGAACTTCTTTGAAACCCGTGTGACTGAATACCAAACGGGCGGGGCATTGAAGTGGGAGTGAGATGGGATTGGGTAGGGTGGTTTAGCCCCCAAACAATTCCAAATTAACGATTTCCTGCGCAGCATTGGCAGGCATGTTCATCCCGAAGTATTGCCATGTGTGGCGGGTTGCGACCCGCCCGCGTGGGGTACGCATCAGGAAACCTTGCTGGATCAGGTAAGGCTCCAGCACATCCTCAATGGTTCCACGCTCTTCGCCAATGGCGGCGGCGAGGCTATCCACCCCGACGGGGCCTCCGTCAAACTTTTCCAGCACAGCCAACAGCAAGCGCCGATCCATGTGATCCAGCCCTTGCTCATCGACATTCAGCATATTCAGGGCGCGGTCGGCAATGCTTTGGGTAATGTTGCCATCGCCCTTCACTTGCGCATAATCCCGCACCCGGCGCAGCAGACGGTTGGCGATACGCGGTGTCCCCCGCCCCCGTTTGGCAATTTCATACGCACCACCGGTTTCAATCGGCACTTGCAGGATACCAGCCGCCCGCCCGACGATATAGGCCAGGTCATCGACGTTATAAAACTCCAGTCGTTGTACAATGCCGAAGCGGTCACGTAAGGGCGAGGTCAACAAACCTGCCCGTGTGGTCGCCCCCACCAGCGTGAAGGGTGGCAGGTCGAGCTTGATGGAGCGTGCGGCGGGGCCTTCACCAATCATGATGTCGAGCTGGAAATCTTCCATCGCAGGGTAAAGGATTTCCTCTACCATCGGGCTGAGGCGGTGGATTTCATCAATAAACAGCACATCATGTGGTTCAAGATTGGTCAGCAGGGCAGCCAGATCACCCGCCTTTTCCAGCACAGGCCCGGAGGTTTGGCGCAGGTTTGCCCCCATTTCTTGGGCAATGATGTTGGAGAGAGTGGTTTTGCCCAAACCAGGGGGGCCAAAAATCAGGGTATGGTCAAGTGCATCCCCCCGTGCCCGTGCCGCACCGATAAAAATTTCCATCTGTTCGCGCACCACTGGCTGCCCGATATAGTCTTTCAGGCGACGCGGGCGGATGTGGTCGTCAATGCGTTCTTCCTCGCGCGAGGTTTGGGGGGAAATCATTCGGGATGGTTCATGCATAAAGGTGTATCCAGCGATAATCTGGATACACCATAGCAAAACGGGCAGGAAAAATCGCGGTTACTGTGCGATCACCGCAGGATTGAACACCGCCATGGCAGCTCCTTTTTGCACCTGGAAGGCAGCCACTTCACGCTGCATTTCAATGGTGGCAGCAACGGAGCTGGTGGGGTCAAGCAGCGAGCCATGTGCACCTTCGCTAAAACGCACCACCCCATCCGAGCCTACGGTTGTCTGGGTGACACTCTTTAAGCCCATGATGCTGATCAGCGGTTCTGTGCCTGACAAAGGTGCACCGGCAACCCGGTTCGGGATCACTTTGTCACTGCCTACCCCATTGACACCCACCACCTCAATCATGTGAACCGGGTGTTTGGCGGCGGCCTGTGCCCCTAATACCACCGGGTCAGCCGGGTCGATCATCATCTGTGCCGCACCCATGAAGCTGTCATAGGCCGCAGTGCCTTTGACAATGCCATTGGCAGCCAAACCTGCCTGGATGACCGGGCCAAAGGCTTCGGAGCCATCCAGGAGGCGGGCAATGCCACCGCCCGGTACAACCAGGGAGGCGGGGGTGGCAGTTGCTTCCTGACTCAGGTAGCCTGTGCCGACAATCCCGCCCAAGGAAATGCCCACATAACCCACCCGGCTGGTATCCAGCTTGATGCTGCTGAGGCTGCCCAGACTTTGCCGCAAGACGAGCAGGTCAGAAATGCCTTGGCGGATATTGTCGCGGGAGGTACGCAAGCTGCTCAGGTTAATGAAATAAGCGCCAGAGCTGTCAATCGTCCCATCTGCCCCGGCTGCGCTGGTGGTATTGTTTTGCAGGTCAAGGTTGAAGGTACGCTCCACATCATCCGCAAACAACAGGTTGTGGTCGGCCTTCAGCGGGTTGGTGGCATCGGTTACACCGTGCAGGGGCAGGTCAATGGCTATGGCTGCAAAGCCCGCATCGGCCAGCGCATCCGCAATAGCCAGCACATCCATCCGGCTACGGGTAATGCCGTGCTGGAAGATGACCACCGGCCAGCCATTGGCGGGTGCTGTGCCACCCGATGCCGAGCTTGCATTGGGCACGGTCATCAATACCGGGATGGTTTGGGAGCCGGTTGCCACCGGGCTTGGGTTGTAACGGGTCAGGAATGAGCCACCCGCACCTTTCCAGTAGCCGGATAGCGGTGCAGCCGCATCCAGGTAGTAAGGCACTTTCAATGTGCCGGTATGTACATTGGCCTTGCCTTGCAGGGCGGGGACATAGGTCTGGGTTGTCCCAACCGCGACCGATGCCTTGAGGTCACTGGCTTTGGCCTGTGCGGTGACGGCTGCCAATACCGGCGTGACGGATTGGGTGGTGAATGTCCAGCTCATGATGATTTGTGAGCGCTGGATACCCTGGGTGACGGCTGCCGCCTCCTGTGTGCCAATCAATTGGCGCAAGGGTTCGAGGGCGGCATAGTTTCCGGTGAGGGCTTGGCTGCTTTTTGCCAACAAATAGGTGCTGGCGCTGGCTGCTGCTTTGCCATTCGGGTCTTTGATGCTGTTTGTCACCACCACCATGTAGCTGGTGCTTTCTTTCAGTGGTTTCAGGGGGACTAACACCAGGGTATTTGCAGCGGCGTTGACTGTTGCCAGTACATCCCCTGTACCCAACTCGGCGGTCACACCTGTGACAGCTCCGGTTGCCGGGTCTTTCGTGACAGCAAAGACGTGTACCGTGCTGCCGATTTTAACGGTTGCTGGGTCAATGGTATTGCTGAAACCAAGCGTCAGGGGGGTAGTCAGGCCAAAGCCATCCACCGAGTTGAAGGCCTCGTAAACAGCCAATTGCCCACCCGATACATTGGTGGTTGGGATATTGAGCGTACCATCGGTGCTGCCCCGGAACAGCAGGTCATTGGTGCTGGGGATGATCCCGTTGGCGGGGTCAAACAAGGGGGCAAGGGAGGGTTTATAATCGCTTTGTGCTGCTGCTTGGCTGGCGGCAAAATCATAATCGCTGGAGTCACTGCATGCATTCAAACCCAGTGCGGCTGCCAGACAAAGTGCAAGTGTTGTACGTTTCATTACCTATCCCCCTTAGAACGACATGTTCAGTTGTGCGCTGAGAATATCAACGCTGGAATCATACAAACCACGAACCGCATACCCGTTGTCTTCGCTGGTATTGTCGATGGGGGTCTGATCCATGAACAGGTGGGCATAACCCAAGTCCAGGCTCATGCCTTTGTTCAGTTGGTAGTTTGCGCCAACAGCAACCCATGTGCGGTCTGTATCCGGGGTGCGCGGGGTACGCAGTTTGGCATTGGGGATGGGAGTCTTGTCGATAGCCAAGCCACCCCGCAGTTTGATGCGGTCGTTGTACTGGTAATTCGCACCGACAGAGTAACGGAACACATCTTCCCAGCTCTCGTTCACGTCTGTCACCAATGCGCCGGTTTGGGCGTTTTTCACGGTCAGGCGCTCGAAGCTGCTCCAGCCGGTATGGGTGACATCACCCAATAGCTCCACGGTGTCATTGAGTTTGTGGGCAACGGAAATGGAAGTGGTGGCAGGCAGGTTGGCCTCGGCAGTGACTTTGACATCGTTGAAGCGGGTTATGCCGGTGGCGGTCAGAACCGGTTGCAGGGCGGCATTTACCTTGTAATCCGCATCGCCTTCCAGTTGGTGGTCGATGGCAGAACGGTAGCTGAAGCCCACTTTGGTTGCAGGGTTGGGCTTGTACATTGCCCCGAGGTTGTAACCAAAGGAAATGTCGTCGCCGCTGATGGTGACTTGGCTGTCGGTGGCACTATTGGCCAGCGTCGGTAGGGCATTCAGACAGGTGAGCAACAGGTCGCCGCTATTGGCTGCCCCGGCAATACTGCGGCAGGCTGCCGCAGAGTCGATGGCACTGCCCAGTTCGACGTTAATGTACTGCGCATTCAAACCTGCACCAAAGGTCAATTGCTCATTGATTTCATAAGCCAGTGACGGGTTGACGTTAATGGTTTGCATGGCTGAGTCCAATGCATTGTAACGTCCTATCCAGTCATCATCGTAATTGGTTTCCAGGCCGAATGGGGCGTTGATGCTGACCCCGGCGGTCAGGTTGTCATTGATGCGGCGTACTGCATAGCTGTTTGGGACGAAGGCGGTTTTGCCACCACTGTCATTTTTGCCGGTGAGGGCGGCCTGGGCTTGGGTGAGGTTGCCACCCGTCAGTGCGGGGTTGACCCAGGAGCCTTTGTTGGTGAAGTCAGCTTGCGGGACAATGATGTGGCCTGCGGCACTCAGGTGCGTGCCATCGCCCAATTCAGCCATCCCAGCTGGGTTAAACCAGGCAGTCGAGGCATCTTCCGCCACTGCTGCTGCCCCTGCAAAGGCATTGCCCATGCCGGATGCAGAGTTTTCAATCAGAGCAAAGCCTGCTGCGTGGACTGGGGACTGAAGAGCGCAGGCAATGGTCATAGCCAGAAGGGTTCTGGCGGGTATATTTGTCATGGTTATTCCTCCTCCGATGGATTTGCATAAACGTAACAGAAAATGGGGAGAATGAAAATTGTCTTACACATCATCTGTCAAAGTTAGGGCTTTGCAGATTGGGCGGTTTATGGCTGCACACCGCCTGCACATTAATCCGCAGAATTTCCATAAAATACCACCGGAATTTTCATCGGCGGGTTTTAGCATGGTGGGTATCAAACCTCGAACCAAGGAACTTAAACCATGCAAAATCACCGTTATACCTTCAAATTGTTGGCGATTATGGGGCTGGTTATCATGCTGCTGATCCCACAAGCGTCCCTGATGGGGCTGATCGGCGAGCGTTCCGGTTGGCGCTCGGAGGCTTACAGCAGCATTGAGCAAAGTTGGCCCGGCGCACAGACACTGGCAGGGCCGATTTTGGGTGTGCCCTACCGCCTGACGTATCCGATTAAGGAAATGATCACCGAAAAGGATGGGACTGAACGCGAAATCATCAAAACCGCTGAGGTTCAGGAGTTGCTTTACCTGATCCCCAAGCAGTTGGAGATTCAAAGCAAGCTGGATAGCGAGATGCGTTACCGGGGGATTTATGCCGTGCCGGTGTATGGTAGCCAATTGCAGGTCTCAGGGGTGTTTGACACCCAACCGTTGCAGGATTTGTTGATGGAGCACAAGGATAAACAGATCACGCTCGACCTCCCTCAATTGTCGGTTTTGGTGCGCGACCAGCGTGGGATTGCCAGCCCGCCAGTATTGACATGGGATACACAAAAGCTGGCATTCAAGCCGGGCAGTAACCTGCCGAATACGACTTCTGGCATGCATGTCAAGCTGCCCGCTTTGGGTCTGGATGGGGCGAAGCAGTTAGCTTTCTCGTTCGATTTGGAGCTGCGCGGGATGAGTGCGTTTAGTTTTGCGCTGTTGTCAGAAAACAGTGATGTGCGTTTGGTGTCGGATTGGGCACATCCCAAGTTTAGCGGTGAACTGTTGCCCGAAGAGCGCGAAGTGAATGGGCAGGGGTTTACGGCCCATTGGCGTGCTTCCTCGTTTTCCTACAATGTCAGCGGGGCGTTGCAGCAGTGCCGCCAAGGGCAATGTGATGCCTTGCTGGGGCGTGCGGTCGGTTTTGAGCTGTTGCAGCCGGTGGATGTGTACCAACAGTCGGAGCGCAGCATCAAATATGCTGTCTTGTTTATTGTCCTGAGCTTTGTGGTGCTGGTGATGTTTGAGCTGCTGAAAAAGTTGCGGGTACACCCCATCCAGTATGCCCTGGTGGGGCTGGCTTTGACGGTGTTTTATCTGCTGCTGATTTCCTTGTCTGAGCACATTAGCTTCTTCTGGGCTTATACCGTGGCAGCGTTGGCAGGAACCGGCTTATTGACGTTTTATTTTGGGGCGATCCTGCATAGCCGCCGGTTGGGGTTGTTCCTTGGCGGTGGTTTGTTGGTGTTGTACGGGTTGCTGTATGTGATCCTGCAAGCAGAGGATAAAGCCCTGCTGATGGGTAGCCTCCTGATCTTTGGCTTACTGGCTGCCTTAATGTTGCTCACCCGCCATCTGGATTGGTATGCCTTGACTGCCAGCGCCCCCGCCCCGAAAGCGGTGGCTGTTGCGCCTGTCATGGAGCAAGTCTGATTATCAGCGCTCTCCAAGGGGCAAGGCAGCCTGCGGGCTGCCTTTTTTTCGTGTAAGCTTTGCGGCTTCCAGTGACCACAAAGGATGGGCTTATGCGATTTTCAGGAGTTTTAATGCTGGCACTGCTGTTGGGTTGGCAGGCATCAGCGCATGCGGGTGAGCGCCTTTATTTATTGGCAGGCCAATCTAATATGATGGGCAAGGGCAAGACCTTTGAACTGCCGGGCAATTATAAAAATACGCCAGCGAATGTGACCTTTTATTATCAGGGGCGGGAGCGTGGGTTGGCACAGTTTGCCTATTTTGGGCCGGAAATTGGTTTTGCCCATGAAGTGGCGCGTGCGTTCCCGCAAGACCACCATATCCTGATCAAGCAGGCAGCGACGGGCAGCACCATTGAGAAGTGGTTGCCAGGGCAGGCTTTGTATAAAGGCTTATTGCGGCAGATTGGTTTTTCCTTGCCGGAAGAGCATCCCAAGAGAATCGAAGCCGTATTGTGGATGCAGGGGGAAAGTGATGCGCGTAGCCAGGTGTTGGCAGGGCAGTATGCCTCACGCCTGACCCGCCTGATCCAGTCCTTGCGCACTGATTTGAAGTCACCCAATAGCCTGTTCATTCTGGGTGAGATTAACCCGGAGGATGCTGCTTTCCCGATGGTTCCGCAGGTACAAGCCAGTCAGCGCCAGGTACAGCAGTCAGTTAACAATACGATGGTCATTTCCACGGCAGGTTTGGGGAAAATGTATGACCATGTGCACTATAACGCGGAGGGTCAATTGGAGCTGGGCAAGCGTTTTGCGCAAGCTTACATTGAGCAGGCGCGTAAGCGTCCGCAACTTGCCGCCCAGTAAGGCCAGGATATTGGGTCATGCTTGAAACGGTTCTGCGCATTGTTGGCATCATTTTTCCGGTCTTTGCTTGTTCTGGCTTGGGGATCTATTACGGCTGGCGTTTCCGCCCGGATATGGCAGTGGTCAACAAGCTGAACATGGATGTGTTTGCCCCTTTGCTGGTGTTTTGGGCATTGATGGATAAGCCATTTGATTTCAGTGGCTATTGGGGGCTGGCAGTGGGAGGCGTGGCTGTCGTGCTGGGGTCAGGTTTGCTGCTGTTGCCGGTGGCACTGCTGTTACGCATCAACCTGAAAACCTTCCTGCCCCCGATGATGTTCAATAACTCTGGCAATATGGGGATTCCCCTCATCCTGTTTGCCTTCGGCGAGGATATGCTGCAAGCCGCTGTTGTGCTCTTCATTATTGAAATGTTGCTGCATTTCACACTGGGCTTATACATGCTTGACCATCAAACCCACCCTTTGCGTTTGTTGCGGATGCCGATGATTCTGGCAGCGATTGCCGGTTTGGTGTGCAGCGGCCTGCATATCACCTTGCCTGACCCCATCGCCAATACGGTCAAGTTATTGGGACAGGTTTCGATTCCCTTGCTGCTGTTTTCACTGGGTGTGCGTTTGTTGGATGTGAGTTTCAAGGACTGGAAGCTGGGTGTGTTTGGTGCATTGGCGGGGCCCTTGGCAGGCTTGGCGGTGGTGTGGGTGCTGTTGCCATTTTTGCATCTGGATGCGACCCAGACCGGGATTTTGCTGATCTTTGCCGCATTGCCTCCTGCTGTCTTGAATGTATTGGTGGCGGAGCAATATCAGCAAGAGCCAGAGCGTGTGGCATCCCTGGTCATGTTGGGTAATTTGGGTAGCTTGGTGATTATCCCAGCTACCCTGTGGTTTGCATTAAAACTTTGAATGGTCAAACAGCCGTAATGATCCTGATATGGATGGGAAGCCGCGACCCATCCGCCAGTATCAGTTGCCCATCCAGGAAGGGGCGGGTGCTGTCGAGGTAGAGGCTGCGGGCAATCACTTGATTACCCTCATAAAATACCGGTTTGGTATTTTCCCCATACTCAATTGCAATCACCGCTTCCGGGTAATCTTTCGCCTCACCCAGAAAGACCATATCCCGGTTCGGGAATGGGTTTTCCGGGTCAACCAGCCGTGGCATCCGGTCAGCAATCCCCCTCACTTCACGCGGGGCGTTTTCAGCACGCCCTTGTGCAAAATGGGAGAGTGCTGCGGTTTGCCCTTGTTGGTCTGCACGGCTGGGCTCCCGCCCCATAATCTGGCTCAATAAGTTACTGACCAGCCGCGTAACTTGTTGATAGAGTGATTTGTGAATTCCGCCTTGGCTAGGCCGCTCAAATAAATGGCGGCGTAGGTCACGTTTGTTTACCTGGTTTACCGCCAGTAAAGGCTCAACACCGCTTGTTTGTTTAGCTTGTATCTGCCCACTTTGTATTGGTGTCAACATTTGGTCTTTCCTTTTACCCCAATTTAAGATCCCGAAATGTTTCTCAGGATTCATCATCTTAGATTTGTTATTTAATGGGGAGTTCTGCTTGGATAAATGTAAACTTATCCCCGACAAGGTATCGGGGGCGGTTCAATGCAGCAGATAACTGGAAAAGTAAAGTCGATGAAAGGTATAAGTGACTTTTGCCTTATAATAAGGCATGGGGTGTGATGCTTATCTCCCCATGCCTTGGGGCTAATTAGAAGTTATAGGTAACTCCGACTGAATAAACATCAACGTCGGTGCTTAATGTTTTTGCGCCGGTTTGGTGCAATAAGGCATCTGTTTTACCGGTGTTGTAATAACGATCCCAACCCGCACGGGCTGACCAATTGCCACTGACCTGGTATTCAACACCCAAGCCAATGGTTGGATCAGTCCCGCTGGCATCGACCGTGCCTTTCTGGTCACTGATGCCCTGGGTAGTGACTTTACTGTTCCAGTGGTATACGCCTGCCTTACCATAGCCTGTGAAGGCTCCTATGGGCATTTTGCCAACGACAGCGATACTCGCCCCTTTGGTTTTTTGGGTCGCGTTGATGGAACCACCCAAGCCCTTGTTGGATACATTGGCGGTCTTGCCGAGGTTGACATACGCCCCCTCAACCGCAAGGTTGGGTGCAAATTCATAGCCACCGTGGATTTGCCATGCCTTATCAGAGTCGTCACTTGAGCAGGAGCCTTTTTTGTCTTTACACGTATCGGGCTTGGTCAGGTTGTTTTTGTCTGCACTGGTTTTGCTTGCACCCACCATAAAGCCAAGATAGGCCTCACCGCTGGAGCCTGCACCACCGGCATAAGTCATCGAGCTGAATGCAAATAAAGGGAGCACGGTTAGTATCAGAACGTTTTTCATATCAATATCCTCCATGAATGATGACACTTAAACTTTTAGTACATAAAGGGTAGGCTTATTGCCAGAAAGCGACTAACGGTTATGCCGGAGGTATAAATAAACCTCCGGCATAACTTATATAAATGCAGGTATTAAGAGCGGATGGTAACGTTGCTAATAATATAGCTGGTACTGCTAGCATTAGGGTTGTTATTGTTACCGATAAAAATAAACTCAGGAAAGCCTTTGTCACGGTTATAGATGGCATCCGTCCGTTCGCCATTGGTTTGAGCCGCTTTGATGGTGTTGAATAGGCTTTCAATGGTCGGGATGGTATTCCGTGCCGTGTTAAGTGCCGTATTGTCACTGTAGTTGGCATTGCTGACGTTGCCATTGGAAACGGTTACGTTGATGGGGCGGCTGGCATCCAGATTGTTGCTGCCAGTACGCTGGGTCAGGGTATAAGAGTAGTTCCCGCTGTTGGCGTTCTGCTGCCATTTTTGCAGGTTCTGGTCAGCCGTATTCAGCGAGACAATTGTGCTGAGGTCTTGTGTTGTCCCTGTCGTGGTGCTGCCGGTTGTGGTGGTTTGCGTGTTTTGTTGGGTATTTTGCTGGGTGTTGCCTGCATTGCCCTGCACGGTATTGCAGTTCTGGGATGTTTGCCCATTCTGGTTAATGTGGGTTGCCAGTTGCTGTGTCAGTGCAGCCAATTGGTTAAGCAGGTCAGCCGTATTGCCAGATGTGTTGTTTTGCCGGGGCATCTGGGTAGTAAACTTGCTGAAAAAACTACCTTCTTTCGACTGGTTTAATTTGGTGTGCCCAGCAAAACAAGTGACATTATCATCAGCTGCCAGATTATTGGCAGCTGTGTTCTGGGTTGGCGTGTTTTGTCGCACATTATTTTGTTGTGTGGCGAGTGATGACAATGGCTGCATCACAGGCGCAAATGAAACTAATGGCATTCGGTCATTCTCCGTTGAAATTTACAGTTAGGGGCAGGCATGTTCTGAGCTTATGCCGCACCCACTTGCAGGTCCTTGATCGTATATCGGATTTCTTCATCTGCCATTTGGAAGCTTTGGTCAATCAGTACTGAGCTTGGGTAGCCGAATTGTGCGTCATAAGTCACATCGACTTGTTCTGCACCGCTCGTGTACGCATCCTGTAATTGGTCAAAACGTTCATTCATGGTCAGCAGGGAGTCACGCACATACACCGGTACGGCTTCACCGGTATCTGCATACGTGGCATCGGTAATCCGCCCATTTTGTTCAGTGATATTCATGGGGCGGGTGTAGTCCGGTGGGCAGAAGCAACTGGATTGGGCGGTATAGGAAACACTTTGCCCATCAGCGGTGGCTTGCTCCCACTTGGCGCGGTTAGCCGTCAAGTCGGTGGGCAGGGTAGTTGCACCGTTGATGACCTTGATGTCTTGTGCGGTCAAGGTATGGCGCAGGATTTCGCCGCCGGTAATGCCACCGGAAACAACCGCGACATCCCCGGCACTGATAGCGCCATCGCGGTTTCTGTCGAGTACCTGCACCCCGACTGGAGCACCGTTTGTAAAGCCGAGCAGGTTTTTCAGGCTACTTTCCTGGGTGCTGGAAAGGTTCAGGGTAGGAGGTGTCTTGTCGGGTTTGCCAGCGTTGCCACCTTTGTGCAATTTTTGCAGTAACTGCTGGGCAAGTGCCATAATGCCGTTACGGACTTCCCCCTTATCCAGATTGGAGGTGGGGTTAAACTGAGGGTTGCCCTTTACTTGTCCAGTCCCGCTATTGTTTACCGCACGGCGCTCTTGCGCTTGGGCAGTGCCAGTGGCACTACGGGTATAATCATTATTAATCATGTCTTTGTCCTTGCCAATTGGCAGAATGTCTTAGTTGCAGAATGCTCCCATTTAAAGTGTCCTTGATAGGGTTTTCAGGACAAAAGCGTTTTTTTCGATGACAGGGGAACGGAAAGCAGCTTTCAACCCAGGTGGGTGCAGCTATACTTGCTTACACATCCAGATCAACATGGCTTTTGAGGGGGTTCATGGTGACTTCAACGACAGCAACAACCGTAGTCCCGTTTCTCATTCCGGGTAGCCGTCAGCGCAGTGGTACGGCGGATAAAAACCTGCTGGCTTTGCCCAAGGTATTGGGGGGAGGCCAACGCTCGGCGGGGAGCCCTGTCCGCGATGTTTTTATCAATGAGTCCGTCATTAAGGTTGAGCAGGTCTTTGATCTGTCTGGAACCGGGCGTTCAGCCGCTGGTGCGCAGCCAACCGAGGTGGGGCGCTCGCAGGTACTGGTGCTGGAAGCCACGGATGGCAGCAGCCTGATTGTCCGTGCGGACAAGCTGCAAGCCGATTTGCAGCGTTTGTATCCGACAGCAACCGGGGCAGCTGTTGACCTGGGTGTCCTGCGTGATAATGAGGCAGCCGCGCGAGGCTTGGGGAGCTGGATTTGGTCAAAGCTTTCTGTCCTGAACCTGGTCGAGGATGGTTTGGTTGCTGCGGCGCGGGATAAGGCGCTGGAGTTGCTCAAGGATAAATTGGGCAGCCGTATTGAGGATTTGGCTTATGCCAATGCGTCCTGGGCTGGAGCCAAGGCGCTGATGTGGGCGATTGAGTCCAAACTGGAAGGTGAGCCTGGCCTATACCGTTGGCAAGAGCCGCAATTGCAAGCGGCTGACCGGGTAGGGGCTGACGATCCTGGGTTGCAGGATGCGGTCAAGAAAGAGTCCCCCCTGCTGATTTTTATCCACGGTACGGCTTCCTGTTCAGTCGGCAGTTTCGGTGGCTTGCGGAGTGGGGATGATGAGGCGCGGTGGGATAATCTGATCCGGCGTTTTGGTAAGCATGTCTATGCCTTTGAACACCGTACCCTCTCAGAAAGCCCGCTCGATAATGCCCTGCAACTGGCACGTACCCTGCCTGCCGGGGCAAAATTTTCCTTGGTGACGCATTCACGCGGCGGGCTGGTTGGGGATTTGCTCTGTCTGGGGGAGTTCGATGATACCCTGATCCAGCGTTACCAGCGCTTGCCGATTGAGAAGGATGGCGCGAAGGAATCGGATGATAACCGCCGCTTGCGTGAGCAAGTGGTCGCTGCGGAACATGCACAATTGCGCGAGCTGCGCCAATTGCTGGAGGAGAAGCAATTCCGTATTGAGCGTTATGTGCGCGTCGCTTGTCCGGCAGCAGGTACAACGTTGCTGGCAGATAATCTGGATTTGTTTTTGTCCGGTTTGCTGTCCCTGATGACGTTTGCCGCCGGTTTGCTGCCAGGGGTTGGGGCAGTGGGTGGTAGTGTGTTGTCTGCACTACGCCGGGTCGTGCTGGAAATGGCGGAAAAGCGCATTGACCCACGGCTGGTTCCGGGTCTGGAGGCGATGTTGCCGCAATCCCCCCTGACTGCCTTATTGGGGCAAGCCCCCTGCCGCGATGGTGTGCAAATGGCGGTGATTGCCGGGAATGCGGAGGGTGACGGTGGTCATCTGCTCAAGCGCATTGCGGTCATGCTGACCGACTGGATCATCTTCGGCAAGCTGGAGAATGATTTTGTGGTGGATACCCAATCCATGCGGGCTGGGTTGGCACGGCGCAAGACAGCGTATGAGTATTACGCTCATGGGCATCAGGTCAGCCATATCCACTATTTCCAGCGCCTCGATACCCGCCATGCCCTCTGGCAATGGCTGGTGAGCGCCAAGCCCCAGGAGTTGCCCGCATTCAGCAGGATTCCAACCGATTGTGACATCAAGCTGGATGTTATCCAGGGTGTCAGTCGGGCTAGCCGCAGCCAGCCCTTACCTGCGAATGCACCCATTGTATTTTATTTGCCAGGGATCATGGGAACCCATCTGGAAATCCGTAAGGCCGGGCAAGGGGTGGGTGAGGGCGACCGGGTATGGTTTGACCCGTTCCATCTGGCAGCAGGTGGCATTGACCAGATGAACATCAATAAAAGCAATGTCATGTCTGAGTGCCTGTTCCAGCGCTATTACGGTGATTTGCAGACCTATCTGGAGCAAAGCCACGAGCTGATTCCTTTCCCTTATGACTGGCGCAAACCCATTACCGAGACTGCCCAGCAGTTTGCGCAAGTGGTGCAAGCCAAGCTGGATGAGCTGGAGCGCTTGGGGCAACCCCATCGGCCTGTCAGTATTTTGGCACATAGCATGGGCGGTTTGGTGGTGCGTACTCTGATTGCCCAACAGGCTGCCTTGTGGGACAGGTTGGCCTTGCGCCCGAACAGCTATTTTGTGATGTTGGGCACACCGAATCATGGTTCCCACCAGATCGTGGAAAACCTGTTGGGCAAAGGCAATTCAGTACGGCAGTTGGCGATGGTCGATTTCCAGCATGACTTGCAGGAAATCCTGAATATCATGGCGGATTTTGACGGCGTTCTGAACCTGTTGCCCCCGGATGGTTTTGTCGATACCGGGGTGCAGGATGCCTTGGCACAAGACGCGGCGCATAAGCCTGTGAAGTATTTTGAGGCGAAAATGTGGAATGCCCTGGTTGAGAAAAACCAGGATCGTTGGTTGGCTATCCGCAGTGGTTTGGGCGCTCGCCCCGGCAAGGAGCGCTTGCAGGCGGCGAAAGCGTGGTGGGAGTTATTGTCAGCACAGGAGACGACCTTCCCACACGCTGAGCGGGTGCGCTATGTGTTTGGGGTGGATGGGCATACGCCCGCCGGGTTGACCGTGAAAGGCAACGCTTTGCACCTGCATGGCACGGTGCAGGGGGATGGTTCGGTAAGCTGGGCATCCGGGCGCTTAAGCAGTTTGCCTGATGGGCAGCATTGGTACATGCCGGTAAGCCATAGTGATTTGACATGCACACCCACGTATTTCCCGGCAATCGCTGAGCTGCTGGATGTAGGCAAAACAGCGACACTGGAGCAGAAACCACCGCGTACCCGCAGTAGCCTGAGCCGTTCTTACCCTTACGATGCAGGGCCTGCATTGCAGCCAGGGGCGGAAGATTTGGCCTTGTCGTTCTTTGGTGGGCGACCCAACCGGCAGCCAGTGGCGGATACTACCCAAACCTTGCAGGTGTCGGTGCAGGCGATGGATTTGCGTTTTGCCCAGCACCCAATCCTGTGCGGGCATTACCAGGGGGATGCGATTGCCGGGGCAGAGCGCCAGATTGACCAATGCCTGCTGGGTGGTGCACTCAGCCAGCGTGAACGCCTCGGGGTTTATGCCGGGATGATCGGAACCAGCACGGTTGTGCTGGCACACCGCAGTGCAGAGGACAAGCGGCGCGATACTGGCAAGGGGGCAATTATTGTGGGGTTGGGGGATTGGAACCAAATCAACGCCCAACGGATTACCGAGACGGTACGGGATGGTGTGCTGGAGTATTTGTTAAACACCAGCGGGCAATCCACCCCGGCGACTGCTGCCAGTGCTGCACAGGAAGAGTTGCTGACGATCAATAGCCTGCTGATTGGTTATAACTCGACGACCCATATTTCCGTGGAAGCCTCGATTGGGGCTATCGTGCGGGGTGTCTGTGAGGCTAACCAGCAATACCGTTACAATCCTTTGAAAGGGCAGCCCTTGCGTTCCATCCGGCGTTTGGAGTTTATCGAGTTTTATCTGGATACCGCGATTACGGCAGCCCATGCCGTGCGTGACTTGCCGCAACGCCTGGACAAGGAACTGGAGCGGCTGGAAGCCCGCATTATCCCGGATACCGAGTTGAATGCCCCATGCAATAAAGGCGTGCGCCATCGCCTCAGTGAGCGTTTTTCGATGGGGGGCTATTGGCCGCGCCTGATGATCACTGATGCCGCATCCAGTGATGAGCAATGTCCGGCTGAATGCTATCAGGATCAGGTGGCCTCGCCCTTGCCGAAAGTGGTGTTGGATTCGCTCAAGCGGCAATGGGGGGTAAAGGATGAGCTGATCGCGGAGGAGGAGGTGCAGCAGCACCCCGCAGAACGCTTGAAGTATGTTTACCTGTCTGAGCGGGCGCGGGCGGAAGCGGTGCTCCACCAGCGCCAGCCAGGGTTGGTGGAGGCATTGATCAAGGATGCCATCCGTGACAGCCGTGAAAATGCCGCGATTAACCGTACCTTGTTCCAGTTGATGGTTCCACTGGATTTTAAATCGGCTGCCCGCCAGACCAACCGTTTGCTGCTGGTGCTGGATGGCTATACCGCCAACTTGCCGTGGGAAATGTTGCAGGCGGATGATGAACCCTTGGCCTTGAAAATGGCGATGGTGCGGCAGTTGGTGTCAACCCGTTACCGGCGGAAGGTTTCAGCCAGTTTGGGGCGGAATGCCTGCGTGATTGGCAACCCGGCGACGGATAATTTTTACCGGCATTTCCCCAGCTATGACCCGGCTCCTGATTCAGGTGGCAATAAAAGCCTGCCATCCCTGCCTGCCGCTGCCACTGAGGCACGCGCCGTGATGCAGGTGTTGCAAAATGCCAATTATGATGTGACTTCCTGTTTTCCGGCAACGGAGGAGGAGTCACCTTCCAAAACGGCATTGGATGTGTTGAATGTCCTGTTCCAAAAGCCTTATCGCATCCTGATGATTGCGGCGCACGGTGAAGTGAATATCCGTGGGCGTGATGGCAAACGCCGCACCGGGGTGGTGCTGTCGGATGGTGTGATGCTGACTGCTGCTGAGGTGGGGCAAATGGAGGAAGTGCCGGATTTGGTCTTCCTGAACTGTTGCCACCTTGCCAAGGTGGATGGGCATTCCAGCTCCAACCGCTTGGCGTATAGCTTGTCCCGTGAACTGATCGAAATGGGCGTGCGTTGTGTGGTGGCAGCCGGTTGGGCGGTCGATGATGCCGCAGCCTGTACGTTCTCAACCACGTTCTTTGAGCTGTTTGTTGGCAATAACCAGCCTTTCGGTCAGGCCGTGTGGGAAGCCCGCAAAAAGACCCGTGCCCAACATCAGGGTATCAATACCTGGGGTGCGTATCAGGCCTATGGTGATCCGAGTTATGTGCTCGACTCCAGTCTGGAATATGGGGTACGCCATGCGGGACGGGTTCCGGTTTCACCGCATGAGCTGTACGATTATTTGGAGAGCTTGTATGTCAACATGCACCACAAGGTGTATGAGTATACGTTTGAGAGCTTGCAGGCTGAGCTGGAGCCGATGCTGGGGCGTATCCCGCATGACTGGGTGTGTGAACCGGGTGTGCAGTACCAGTTATCCCGTTTGTACGGCAATACCTTGCCGGATGGGTTTGAACATGCCCGGCAGGCTTGTCAGGTCGCGATTGCGGAGGAAGACCGTAATGGCAGTGTGCCGATAACGGCTCTGGAACAATTGGCGAATCTGGAAGCCCGGCAAGCAGCCGCTTTGGCTGAGCAAGCCTTTGGCTTGCCTGTCCCGGATGAGGCTGCCCGCAAGCAGCAATGTTTGGAGGAAGCCCAACAGTTGGTTGAAATGGCTATCCAGCGTTTGGAAGGGCTGATTCAGATTACCCAACAAACCCAGTTAGCCACTACCTATGATGCCGGGCAGGGTAGCATCACCAATACGGAGCGCTATGCCTTATTGGGGAGTGCCTATAAACGCCAGGCCTTGATCCGCCTGTACAGTGGTGCAGCGTGGGATGGCGCGGATGGCAAGCCGGAGGGTTGTATCCGGGAGGCTTTGCTGAAAAGCCGCGAGGCTTACCTGAAGGGTGAAGGCTTATCCTTTGGTTATAATTTCAAGCCCTATGCGGTCATCAATCGTTTGCAATTAGATGGCTTATTGCAGATCGGATCGGATGCCCACGAGTATACCCCCTTGGTTGAAAAAGCCCAGATTGCAGCCCGGCAACGTTTTAAGGAGTCCTATGATTTCTTTGATGCGGTGATGAGTGCAGATGCGGAGCTGGCAAGGTTCCTGCTGCAAGGGGGGGTATGTTCGCCCTCGGCGCAAGATGATTTGGAGTGCAGTTTCCGTGATGCCATCGGTGATGTACCCAGTACGGCACGGGAAATGGATTCCATGTTGGGGCAGATTGAACATCTTGGGCGTTTGTTGGAGAAACGTGCAGTTGATTTGGATGATCAGGAGGCCAAGGCACGGGTTGCGATTTTGCGTGCCTTGGCTGCCCGGTTGAGGCCTGCGGGGTAAGGTTAAGGGGGTTTCAGGCTGGTTTGCGGCAGAGCATATGCTGGTAACGGGCGAGTGAGCGCCACGGTTCACGCTGGGAATAGCGCCGCTCCAGCAGCAACAGTTCTGCCAGGGGCATGCGCTTGCGGATGTCGACGTAGGCATAGTCATAAAAGCAGCGTACCCCCGACCAGGTGAGCAGCTCCAGCCCCAAGTCCGGTAGCCAAGCGGCAACCTCATCCGGGGGGAGGGGCGAGATTGGGGCAAGGCCTTCATTGCCGTTGCTGGCAATACGGTTTTCGAGGATGGCTTTGAAATCGCCCCCGAGCAAATGGCGCATTTCCTTGGAGTACTGGTTAAAAAACATCAGGGACAGCCAACCGTTTGGCTTCAGGAGCGTTAACAGGGATTGTAAGGTGTCCCTTGGTTCTGCCAACCACTCCAGCACGGCATGCAGGATAATGCCGTCATATAAGTGGGGTGTTGAAATGCTGACAAGCTCCTGAATGCTGGCCTTTTGTATAGCAATATTGTCCGTTTGTCGGGAGGCCAGAATATTTCTGTGGGCTTCTACTAGCATTTCCTCAGAGGGTTCTGCCAAGACAACCGAGTGTCCTTGCTGTGCCAGCCAAACTGACATTTGCCCCATTCCGGCTCCAGCATCCAGCACGCGCTGTGGCGGCATGCATATGTTTTGTCCCAGTAAGTCGTCCTGTACGATGTGCAGGCGGATTTTGCCCCGTGGGTCGTCGCCATAAATTTTTTGCTGAAAACGTTGGGATAAACCATCAAATACGCGGTCTTTTTTCATGGAGTGGAGGGGCTCCCATATCAAGGGTCTAATAAACATGCATATCAGGGTTAGATAAGGCAGCCTATGGACAGGGTTACGCAGCTGCGCAAGAAAGGCAACAGACTGATTGGCAACCGTTATATGCTGAACAGCTGCTTGTTTGCAACCACTCTCGGTCAGTTGTATCAGGCGCGGGATACGCAAGCCCTGCGCCAAGGACAAGAAGCCGATGTATTAATCCACTTTTTCCCGCCCCGTGCTTTGGGGTATACCACCCTGAAAACAGTATGCGAGCGTTTGCAGCAGCAAGGCAACAGTGTGGAACCACGCTTATTGCCGATACTGGATTGTGGCTGGTCAGGCGCTGATGCCTTTTTTGTCATGGAAGCGCCCCGTACTTGGTCGTTTGGGGTACTGCCTGCGATGGGCGGGCATCGTACCCGCCTGCATGACAAGGCAATCCAGCTGACTGGCAGCCTGATGCAGCAAGGTTTGGTGCGGGATGGCTTGCAAGCCTACCTGTTTTTGGTGACACCGGAGGGGCATTTACACCTGCCCGGAACCATCCTGTCGGAGAACCTGCAATCCCTGCAATCCCTGCAAGAGCGCAATGAGGGCTTGTTGTATCCGGGGGTTGAGGGTAAGGCTCTGGGGCATGTGTTCCCCTGGCCTGCGGTGGGTCTGGCAGTGGCAGGTGCAGCAGTGGCGGGGGGGATTGGTTTATATTACCAAACCAACTTGGCGAGTGCCGTGCGGGATGCCTTGCCTTCCGTACCCATGGAACAGCCCCCGGATTCCGCCCAGCCACAAGCCGCTGATCCGATGCATGAGCCAATCGAAGCTGCCTCATTGGCAGGTATGGATACCCCGGCTGTTGTTTCCCCCCGCCGTCTGGTTTCCCCCGTGTTGGCTGTGCCACCTGCTCCAGCGCCCCCTGCGCCGGTTGTATTCAGTAAGCTGGATATGCCTGCGGCTCCCCCCCAGGCAGCAGAGGGGGAACTGCTGAATAGTGCTGTCCAGACTGTTCCTCCCCTGGATTCTGGAGCAGGCTTCCTGTTGCTGGATGAGGATGTGCCATTACCGCGCAGGGGTGGGGCGGGTGATGGCGATAAACCTGCCCAGCCGCCGCCGGATGGGCAGGTTCCGGGGGCGGGTGTACTGGGGCAGGCGACGGGTAAAAAAGAACCTGCCGATAAAGCATCCAAACCCAGCCAGAAGCGGGTCGAGGAGGCTGCCAAGCCCGTCGCAGACAAACAGAAAACCACCAAAACAGCGGCTCGGGAAAAGCCTGCACCTGCCCGGCAGCGTGAGGCTAAGCGCGAGACTAAAGCTGACAGCCCTGCACCAGAGCCTGAACCTGTGCCGGTTGTCCGTAGCAGTGCCAATGTCGCCAGCACTGAGGTTGAGCCAACGCCGGTGGTGGCAACGCTATTTGAGCACTATGAACCGGTTGTTTTGCATAGCCGTCCAGTACCCGTGGCTCCGGTGAGGGTTGTGCCTCCCCCCGTGTTGCCGCCCCCTTCCGTGGTTTATGTGCGTCCCGTGCCTGCCCCTGCCCCCGTCAGGCAGCCCCGCCCCGCCCCCGCGCCAGTTGCCCGCCTGGCGGCAGAGCCTGAGTATTATTCCGAGGAGGAAGGGTTAACAGCCAATGGCATGACGGGTGATGAACTGCTCAAGCGTGCTTATGCTGCTATCCAGCGTGGGCGGCTGGATGAACAGGCCAATCAGGGCGCGATTTATTTTATCCGGTTACTGGAGCGTATCGACCACGGCAACCCACAAATAACCCGTTTAGCCAGAGAGGTTGTCTATCAGTCACATCAACGCGCCCGCAACCTGATCCAGCAAGGTGATCATGAACGTGCCTCCCAATACCTGTGGCGTGCTGGGCGGGTGATCAAGGAGTTTAATCTGGTTCGTTTGAACTCCGCCCAGGAAGTGTTGGAACACCGGCTGGTTGAATAGTCCGGATCAGGTGTGTTGATGGTTATCCTCACTGATATGCCGTTTATTGGCGGTGTTGTAGCGGATCGCATGCCCGAAAATATAGGTGCAGATAGGTACGCCTAACACTAAACCCCACAGATGGAACAGTTTGCCACCCACTGTCAGGATCATCAGCACAATAACGGGGTTGATGCGCAGCCGTGCCCCGTAGATCAGGGGGTTGAGGACATAGCCTTCGACCAGGTGGACGAAGGTAATCATCACGATACACAGCAGAACCAAATGCAGGCCGCCAGTATTTAAGGCAATCAGGCAGATGGGGACAGAGCTGATGAATACCCCCGCGACCGGGATAAAGCTACACAGGAACACAATCACCGACAAAAAGGCCATTTGCTCCCCCATGCCCAGAATGGACAGGCTGATGGCAGTCAAGAGTGTGTTCACACAGGCAATATAAAACTGTGCCTGCATGGTTTGCCCCAACACTTTGCCGAACTGGTAGATATTGTCTGCCACCTCCACATAAATGAAGCGTAGCCGTGTGTTTTCAAGGTCACGCACACTTGCCGCCAAATGGGGCATATCCAGTACAATCAGAAAGGAGAACAGGAAAGCCAGCAGAAATGTTGTCAGCATGGCAATGGCTTGTTTGCTGATGTTTGCCAATTGGTCGAGGATGACTTTGACCGCCTCTTTGCCATCGGCGGCGTGACCTGTCCCTGCCAGCATCCCCAGCAGCAGGCCAGAGGGCGAGTCCTTGAAGGCGCGTTGCGTGGTATTGCCTGCGGGGGCTGCTTCGCCATGAGGCCACATCGCCCATTCGGGAGGCGGAGGCTCATGTTCCGTCGGGCGTAGTTCCGGGACGGCTTCCTGCAACACCGGATAACGTGCCGCCAGCTCCAACAGCCCTTTGTCAATCCGTTGCATGTACAGGGAAAACCCCTGGGCAAATCCGGCTGCTTGCTGGTAGACCTTGGGGGCAATGAAAACCCCTAGCGCGATGACCGTTGTCAGGAACAGTGTGCCGGTGAGGATAACCAGTGAAGTGCGCCGTTTCGGGGCATAGCGTAACAGCCAATCGACAATGCCGGATTGCAGGTAGGCAAAAACAAAGGTAAGGAACAGCAGGGTAAAAAAAGAACTCAGTAACGCGAGCAAACCAAAAAACATCCCCCAGACCAACAAGCGGGTTGCCAGCGGCAGGAAGGTTTCCCAGCGTAGCCGTGGTATACGGGCAACACGCGTTGCTATCACTCCATGTGACAGTTGTTCATGGCTTACTTGCATTGGTGGTTTCCTTAAATCCCCTGGTCGGTAGAGAGTATAACACCCTGATTGCCTGACAGAATGGTGACAACAAGAAAAACAGGGGCGAGGTATGGGTGTCTGTACTGCCAAATGTCCCATCGGTTTAGCCATTGATCAGGCTTATGATACGGTTCATTAAATTTTCTTATTATTCATCCCCTGATCACGACCGTTAAGGTGATGTTGTCTAGTAAACCTTGCTGCTCCCACCTACATTAACCTCAGACACGGAACAGAATTACAGTCCGAAATGCCTTAAATATTTATTCTGGACGGAATATAAATGAAGCATATTAAATCCAAAAAATTAGTGCTGTCTGCACTAGCCTTGCTGTTTTTATCCGGGATTGCTACCGCTAATGAGCTAGACCCCCTCAATCAGGATGAGCTGGTACAGGCCACCCGGATCGCGTTACCAACTCAGGCACATGCTGCCCGCGCAGTGGGGAAAAAGACCGTTGTTGCTGCATTGCCTGCGGTTGAGCTGTTATTGGTCGAGCGCCGCCCAACCGAGAAAGACCAACCCGGTCAGCGCTTGGCAGATGTGTATAGTTACGATTACCAAAGTGATGAAACAGTCCATAGTATTGTTGACCTGAAAACCCAAAATCCCGTTTCGACCGAGCGCGTGCAAAATCTGCAATTGCCACTGACTGAGAATGAATTGGCCTACGCCTCCCAACTGATTTTTACTGACCCTGAGCAAATGGCTCCCTTGCAGGCCGAGTTCAAGCGCATTACGGGGCAAGTGCTCACCAAGCCGGAACAATTGCAGGTTAAGGCCTTTGTTTTTACTGCGGAAACCTTGCCAGAAGGCCTGAATGCGGCTTCCCAACAATGTGGCTTGCACCGTTGTGCGCAAATTCTGCTGTATACCCATGATTCGGTTGTGTTTGAAATCAGCCCGATTGTAAATCTGTCCGCAGGCCTTGTTACCCAAAGCATCGGCTTTTGATCTGGAGGCCAAACTATGAAATTCATTGCCAGTTTTGTTGTGTTCTGTTTGTTTGCCCTGTCGCAGGGAGTGGCTTCAGCCAGCCCGGATACCACTTGCCAAGGAGAAAAGTTACGCAAGTCGTTTGCTTCAGGAGCTTTGTGGGAGTTTTGCTGGACAATCAAGCCCCGCGAGGGTTTGGTGTTGACGCAGGTGCACTACCAGGCTCCGGGTGGCTATTACCGGCGTGTTCTGGGTGAGGCCTCCTTGTCCCAGATCGAAGCGGTATTTGATGATGGTGCGGTTGATCCGGTGTTTGTGACAACCCAGTTTGGCCTGGGAACCAAGATACAGGTACAAACAGCCCGTAGTTGCCCAGAGGGGACGCTCAGGGCTTTCCTTGGGCGCAATGTGTTGTGCACAGCAACCCGTCAGGCGGGCTATCTTTACAAGTTTACTACCCAGCGCCAAACCGAGCGTTTTGACATCAGTACGTCTTCACAGATTGGCCCCCGCAATTATACGGTACGCTGGTCATTCTATGAGAACGGCACGTTGGAGCCTGCGGTGGGTCTGAGTGGCATTCTGCCTGCGGTTGGGGAAAGTGCCACCCAGTATGGTTGGCCTGTTGCTGCAAACGGCGATATAGGTTCAAGTTTCCTGGATCATTACTTGTGGCGCTTGGATTTCGATATTGATGGAACCGCCAATAATGATGTTATCGAGGAAATTAACAGCACCCCAACTGCCGACCGTTTGCGTAAAACCAAGTCGGTAGAGGTTTTGCCACTGGAGGTCGCACGCAGCTTGAACCCTGAAACCAAGCGTTTTTGGCGTGTCCGTGATGGTGATGCCATGAACGGTGGGGTTGGTTATGTTTCTTACGAACTGGTTCCTTCCCATTATGACCAGAGCAAGGCAAATAGCCGCAATGAAAGCTGGTTAAGCAATGATGTGTACTTCACCGCCTATGATGCTTGTGAACGTCAGGCAGCTAAAAATGCGGTAGCAGGTTGTGGAAGCAATACGAGCCAGTTCCTGAACCAGCAAAACCTGAATTTTCAGGATGTTGTTCTGTGGTATAAACAGAGCAACCATTACTTGCCCCGTAGTGAGGACAGCAACCGCCTAGGTATCCGTTGGAGTAGCTTCAAGTTATTACCACGTGATTGGAATGCCCAGAACCCATTTTGATTGAGTTTATTAATAAAATACATCTATAACAAAATTTGGGATAAAGATAATGGATCAGAAACGATATAAAGCAGGTTTTGCGCTTCTGCTGATGGTATTGACGGTGGGCTATTATATGCCATCAGCCCAGGCCGCAGAGTTTTGCTCAGATGCCTATTCCATTGATGTGACCTTACCTAACCAAGCCCGTTGGGATATGTGCTGGGAACACCGTGCCCGTGAGGGTATTGTGTTGCACAAAATTCATTATACCCCCCGCAATGGGGTGCGCCGCATGATCCTGAATCAGGCTGCCTTGGCGCAAATCCATGTGCCCTATGATGACAATGGTGCGCGTTACCATGATATTTCTGATTACGGGCTGGGAGCGGGTTATATGGCTTCCCTGACCGCTGCCGATTGTCCTGGTGGGGAGCTGTTGTGGCTAAATGCCAAAGCGGTGCTCTGCAAGACAAAAGAGGCGCGTGGTTCCGCCTATGAGTATGGTAGTGATCACTTGCAGGGGGATGCCTTTAGTTTGTTTAGTGTTTCCAAGATTGGCGCTTACAATTACATCCCGGTTTGGCGTTTCATGGATGATGGCGCGATTGAGCCGGGGGTCGGGGCAACGGGGGCTTTGCAGCGTTATGGCAGTGCAGCCCTTGAGCAGCAAGGGTGGCTGGTGTCTGAGAATCAGGTGGGTATTGCCCACTTGCACAATTTTTTCTGGAAGCTGGATTTTGACTTGGGGGCGAGTAGTCGTGATGACTATGTTGAAGAGTTGAATTTCACATCCGCAGAGGGGCGTACCAGTCTGGGGCGTAGCCGGTTCAATAAGGAAGCCGCCCGGACAGTCAACCCTGCAACCTTGCGTCGGTGGCGGGTGGCTGATGGTAACTTGACCAATAGCAAAGGCTTGCCGATGTCGTATGAGATCCGCTTGCATCAGTCTGAGCACCAGGACAGCGGCCCTGATAGTGAACCATTTACCCAGAATGATTTTTATGTGACCAAGCAAAAGTCCTGTGAGTTGTTTGCTTCACATAATCCTGTTTTGAATGGTTGTAGCAGCAACCTGGCAGCGTTTGTCAATAATGAGAGTGTGGCGGGTGAGGATATTGTGGTTTGGCCCAGTACCACTTTCTATCACATGCCTCGTGCGGAAGATGCTCCCCACATGGATGCACATTGGTCGTACATCAGTATTACCCCGCGTGATTGGCATGACAATAATCCCCTGAGTGATGCCGATGATACCGTGGGTTCTACCCGGACTGATGGCGCTGCTGGGGATGCCCCCGATACCTTGTTTGCGGATGATTTTGAGCTGGACAGCGCTTGGACACGTAACCCACAGGGTACAGATACGGCTACTGCGGGTTTGTGGGAAGCTGGGGTATTGGAGCCTATCGCTTATCAAGCGTCTCCAATGCAGCGTACTGCCACGAGTGGTAGCCGTGCTTTGGCAACTGGCCCCAAGGCGGGAGCCAGTGCGGGATCCTTTGATCTTGATGGCGGGATTAGCTCCATCCGCTCACCTGCGATTGATTTGCCTGCTGGTGTCGGGTATACGCTGAACTTGTCCTATTATTTTGCCCATCTCTGGAATGCAGCCAACAGTGATTTCTTGCGCGTGAGTGTTGAGGATAGCGCGGGCAGCAAGAAGGTCTTGCTGGAAGAGCAGGCAAACCTGAATACCCGACCTGCCCAATGGACAGCATTCAGTGCTGATCTTAGAAGCTTTGCTGGGAAGCGCATTTACCTGCTGGTTGAGGCAGGTGATCAGGGGGCTGGCAGCGTGGTTGAGGCCGCCGTGGACAATGTCCGGTTGGTGAAAAATGCCAGCACGGACAATGGTAATGGCGATGGTGATACCGGAGGGGGCACGGTTGGTCAGTCGGTGTTTGTTGCTGATTTTGATGACAGTACCGGTTGGACATTGAATCCTAATGGCACGGATACTGCTTCTTCTGGCCTTTGGCAAAGTGGTGCACCGCAGGCAACAGCCTATCAAAGTACGACGATGCAACGGGGTACGGCCTCGAGTGGTAATGCGGCTTTGCTGACCGGGCTGGCGGCGGGCACGAGTGTGGGAGCCTATGACCTTGATGGGGGTACGACTTCTATCCGCTCACCATTGATCAATTTGCCTGCGGGTCAGTCCTACCGTTTGACTATGGATTATTACTTTGCCCACTTGTGGAATTCATCTGCGGCTGATTCTTTGCGGGTCACGGTGGAGAATCCACAAGGTTTGCGTCAGGTTGTGCTGGAAAAGACAGGTTCAGCCAGTAACCGTGCCGCCGAGTGGGAATCAGTCAGTGCAGACCTCAGTCAATTTGCAGGTTCTTCCATCCATCTTTTGGTTGAGGCCACGGATGGGGGAGCGGGTAGTATTGTGGAAGCGGCTGTGGATAATATCCGCATTACCAGCCCGTAGTTGATTCGGGTGACATTTCGGGTGGCATGGGGATGCCTATGCCACTCACCCATACAATGTGATACGCTTAATTATAACAATACGGTAATCACCTATGACCAATCATTTTAAAAACAAGTCGTTATTATGCTTATTCTGTGTCGTTATGACTCTTTCAGCCTGTGAACAACAGGCATCAATGCCGCCACCGGTAGCAGCTACCCGTTGGCAATTGTCCCAAGCCAGTGCGAATGGGCTGTTCCATGCTCATTTGGCGTGTACTGCGCCCCCCAGTGTCGGTTCATTTCAGACCTGCACCGTGCAATTGCTGGATGCCGATAAGCAGCCAGTGACGGATGCGCAAGTGCTTATTGATGGGGGTATGCCTGCCCACGGGCATGGCTTGCCGACGGCTCCGGTACTTAAATCGGTGGATAACAAAGGTAATTACCAGATCGAAGGCTTGCAATACAGCATGCCAGGGGCATGGTTGCTGGGTTTTCTGATCAAGTCAGGGCAACAGCAGGATAAGGTCGTGTTTGAGTTTGTTATTGGTCAGATGTAAGCACCCGTATGCGTATTGATTACTTGGCCTTCTCACTGGTTTGCCTGCTCTGTTTGGCAGCGTGCTCGGCAGCCGACAAGGAAGATAAGGAGCCTGTCTGGACTCCACAAGAGTGGCAAGTGATCCAGTCCCTTGCTTTAGGGCAATTGTCCCCAGCTGTTGACCCCAGTAACCGCTATGCGAGTGATAGGGCGGCGGCTGAACTGGGTAAGGCCTTGTTTTTTGATGCCCGCCTCAGCCGGAATGGTAAGGTCAGTTGTGCTACCTGTCACCAGCCTGCCCAGTATTTCAGTGATGGCTTGCCGGTCGCCCAAGGTACTAAAATGGGTAGCCGCAATACGCCATCTTTATTGGGTGTTGCCTGGAATACGTGGTTTTTCTGGGATGGGCGCAAGGACAGTTTGTGGTCGCAAGCGCTTGCCCCCCTGGAAGATGCCAATGAACACAACCTGAGCCGCACGGATATTGTCCGTTTGCTGCTGACTGATCCAGCCTACCAACAACAGTATGCCCAGGTGTTTGGTACATCTGGTGTGGATGTGCAAACGTTACCGGCAGATGCCCAGCCTTCGGGGACGATTGCCCAAATACAGGCATGGAAGGCCTTGACGGATACGCAACGTCAGGCGATTGACCAACAGTTTGCCAATATGGGTAAGGCAATTGCGGCCTATGTGACGACATTGAAGCCACAACCAGGCCGGTTCGACCAGTATGTGGCGGCTAAGGCCGGACAAGCAGGGGCAAGCAGTACGGTGTCTATGAGTGTGTCAGAATTGCGTGGTCTACGCCTGTTTATTGGCGCGAAAGCACAATGCCTGAATTGTCATGCCGGGTCTTTGTTCACCAACCAGGCTTTCCATGCCATTGGCACGGCAAAACCGGGGGATTCCGGGCGGGCAGCGGTTGTTGATCAAGTACGTTTGGATCGTTTCAATTGTCTGGGGGCATTCAGCGATGCACCGGCAACTTCATGCGCTGACTTGCAATACATGCAGCGCAACCGTCATCATTTAATTGGCGCTTACAAAACGCCTAGTTTGCGGAATGTCGGTAATACCGCCCCCTATTTTCATGATGGCAGCAAAGCCACCCTGGAGGAGGCGGTCGCGCATTATGCCGACTCCAGCCAGATTCAGGCAGGTAAGACAGATTTGCCTGCTATCCAGTTGGATGAGCAGGAGCGGCAGGATTTAGTTGATTTTTTGCGTACACTCAATGCAGTAACGCAGACACCGTGAGTTTTTAGGTTTTCAATCGGAGAAACCGTTTTTATGGCAGATCATCAAGGGCAGATGCCCCGTAAAAAAACCCGGATCGGTATTGCCTTGGGCAGTGGCTCTGCACGTGGCTGGGCGCATATCGGGGTGCTGCGTGAGTTGGCAGACATGGGCATCCAGCCGGAGATTGTCGCGGGTTGCTCCATTGGTTCCGTGGTGGGGGCTGCGTATGCGGCGGATAATGTTGACCGTTTGGAAAAGCAGATCATCAGTTTGACCAAGCTGGAAATGGTGCGGTTTTTTGAGCTGAATGCCTCCTTCAATGGTTTTGTGCGTAAAGACCGCCTGCAGCAGTTTTTCCACGAACACGTGTGTGCTGAGTTGCAGACCGTTGAGGGATTAGGGCGTAAATTTGCCACGGTTGCCACTTGCCTGAATTCGGGCAGGGAAATCTGGTTCACGGAAGGCAAGGTGATGGATGCGGTGATGGCTTCGATTGCCTTGCCCGGTCTGTTCCCGCCGTTTGCCTATCAGGAGCAATGGTTGGTCGATGGTGGTTTGGTCAACCCGGTTCCTGTGTCCTTATGCCGGGCATTGGGTGCGGATATTGTGATTGCCGTGAATTTGAATGGCTCAGTGACCCGCCGCCCGTTTGCCAACAAAAAACAGGCGACCGTGGACAAGCTGGACAAGGCGGAAGCAGCTGAAATGGTCGACAATAAACCCGAGCCAGAGGCAGCGCCTGCCCGCTTGCTGAGCAATGTGGCAGCCTCGTTGAAAGGTTATTCTGCGGCACTATTTCCCAATAAGGGCAGCAATAATGTGCCGAGTTTGGTGGATGCCATTACCGGCTCGATTAATATCATGCAGGACAAAATTACCCGCAGCCGGATGGCAGGCGACCCACCAGAGGTTTTGTTGTCACCGAAGCTGGCGGATATTGGTTTGCTGGAGTTTTATCGGGCGCAGGAAGCAATAGCAGCAGGGCGTGAATGTGTGCAGCGTATGCGGCATGAAATTGAAGCACAATTGACATGAACAATTGGCCTGAAATGATAAGGACATCTTGATGTATAAATGGTTTGATTTACCTGCCCAGCAGCGGCAGTGGTTGCAGTATGGTTTGGCTGTCTTGTTGTTATTTGGGCTGGTGTTTGCCCTGCTGCCATCGGAATACATTGAAACCGGCTGGGAAACGAATGATAAGCTGATGCATGCCACGGCTTTCTTTGGTTTTGCCATCCTGTTGGATATGGCAAGCAGCCGGGATTTCTGGCGCTTCCAGTTCCCCTTGCTGTTGGCTTACGGGGCGCTGATTGAGGTGCTGCAATCCTTTTTTCCGTGGCGAACCTTTTCGTTGCTGGATTTGCTGGCGGATGCGGCAGGTTTGCTGCTGTATTGGCTGATGTTCCGCCTATGGCTCAAGGTCAAGGCTTGAGCCATGCAGGGGGCTGCGGCACTTATTCGGTTGCGGGTTTTGCGGCAGGGGTTGTGGTGTCTGGTGTACCTGGCTTGTCTGCTTCCTGCGCTGCCTGTTCTGGGGAAATGCCTTCCATAGCGGCCTGCTCTGCGGCTTCATCCGCTGCGGCATCTTCCTCGGTATACGGTTCAAGCTGGGCGTTTTCGATCAGGTAGCCTGCACTGGCGAGTGAGGTTTTGGTGTTTTCTACCTTCAGGTCGCCTGTTACCCAGACGGGTTCATAAATGGCATCCATTTCCACGCTTTTGTCAGCCAGTGGGCGCACCAACAGGGTTTGGTTGACGGGGGGTGGGGGCTGGTGGATACACGCACCAAAGTACGGGACGAGCAGGAATTCGCTGACGATGCCATCCTTTTCATCCAGTGGGGAAATGAATCCGGGCAGGCGCACCCGTTTACCTCCGAGAGAGGCATTGCTGGGGGCTGTGTTGAATTCAGCCATGATTTTTTCCATCAGGGCATCGTCTTCCGGCGAGCCTTCCGTAATCTGGTCAATCTGCGCTGCATACTTCGCCATAATGGTTTCTGGCTCGTAGCCTTGCGGGACAAGGTGTTCCCAGCGCAACTCCAGCGTACCATCGGGAAGCACGGTGGGTTCGGTTGGCATGCCAACCAGGGGTTCACTGGCAGGGGCAGGCGTGCCTGGTGCGGGTGCATCCGCAGGTAATGGCGGGGTAACGGCAGGCTTGGCTTCTGCGGTTTCTGCTGGAGCGGCGGGTTTGGGATCCGCCACTTGTTCTGCAACGGTGTTTGGCTTGGTGTCAGTGGCGCTGGGTGGGGCTGCGGGTTTTTCACCGCAGGCAGACAGCAGCACTGCGCCCAACAGTACCGAGATGCCGTATGCTTGTTTCATGCCTTCGTCCTTGTTATTCCAATCAGTTGTTATGCGTATGTCATGCTCAGAGTCTGACAGTTAATCCATCCTGCAACGAGCGTCGCCAAGCCAATAGCCCCGGCAGCAAGCTGAACAGTATAGCCAGAAACAGCACCGTTGCCAGTAACAAGAGATCATCTGTTCCAGGTAGCCAAGGGTGCAGGTGTAAGCCATATTCAGCCGCGACCCACGGCTGCATGAATAATACCAGCACCGATACCAGTAACATGCCCAGCAAGCAGCCTGCTAGTGCCAGCACGGCAGCCTCCAGCATGAACAGCAAGGCTATCTGCCAAGGGTGTGCCCCGACTGCCCGTAAAATGGCCATTTCCCGCCGCCGTTCATTCAAGGTCGCCAGCAGGACAGTCAATAAGCCCAGTAAGCCTGCCACCACCACACAGGCGGTCATGATGCGCAAAATGTTTTCAAACTGTCCCAAGGTCTGCCACAACTCTGCCAGGGCAATGCCCGGTACAGTTGCCAGCAGCGCCTCTTGCCGGTAGTCATTGATGTCGCGTTGCATGCGGAAGACCGTCACCCTTTTTTTCATCCCGACCAAAAAGGCCGTGATCACCTTGGGTTGCAGGTTCATTTTAACAGCGCGTTCCGCATCAATGCTTAGGCCAGGGATGGGTGCACCGGCTTGCCAGCCCAGATGGATAGCCTCAATCCCTGCCAATGATACGTGCACACTGCGGTCGACCGGAGTACCGGTGGGTTTCAGGATGCCTGTCACCGTAAAGGGTTTATCCGCATGCAGGGCGAAGCTGGTGGAACCACCACCGTGAGCCAGGATAATTTGGCTACCGATGGTATAGCCGAGCTTTTGGGCAACATCCGCCCCCAACACGGTATCAAAGACACCTGCAAACGGCTGCCCACCCGCGAAGGCCAAGGCTTGCTTATCACCATAACGGTAATGACGGAAATAATCCTGATTGGTTCCCACTACGCGGAAACCTTTGTGCGAATCGCCCAAGGAGAGTGGGATTGTCCAGTCGACCCATTCATGTTGGGCAATGTGCTGGTAGGTATCCCAATGGATGTTGTTGGTGGCATTGCCAATGCGGAACACGCTATACAGCAGCAATTGTACAGGGCCACTGCGTGCACCTACCACCAGATCGGTTCCAGACAGGGTATTGAGGAAGCTGCTGCGGGCTTCCTTGCGGAGGTAATCGACCCCCAGCAGCAAGGCCACACTGATGGCGATGGCAAATACTGTCAATACCAAGCTGGCACGGCGGTTCCACAAGCTGCGCCATGTCAGTTGCAACAGGATCATGCCACGCCCCCGGTTTGGGCAAGGGTGGGGGATGATGCCCGGTTCAACTGGTTCAGTTCAATGACACGCGGAAAACGTCCGGCAATGTAGGGGTCATGGCTGACAAACACGATAGTGCTGCCTTGTGCCTGGGCTTCGGTGAATAACAGCTCCAGGAAATGGTCGCGGGTATCGGTATCAAGCGCTGAGGTTGGCTCATCGGCGATAATGATTCCGGGTCGCCCAATCAGGGCGCGGGCAACGGCAACCCGCTGTTGTTGCCCGACACTCAGTTCAGTCGCAGGGCGTTGGTGCAGGGAGCTATCCAGCCCCAAATGCGCCAGGAGGTGAATGGCGGTGGCTTGCATATTGCCTGTCTGTTGTTTGCGTCGGGCGGAAAAATGGCAGGGAAGCTGGACGTTTTCCAGCACCGACAAGTAAGGCAGCAGGTTGAATTGCTGGAAAATGACACCGATATGGTCTGCCCGGAAGCGGTCACGCGCTGAGGCTGATAATCTGTGTAATGGTTGCCCCAATACTGTGATGCTGCCACTGGCAGGCACAAGAATGCCTGCCAGCAGGTTTAGCAGCGTGGTTTTGCCACTGCCACTGGAGCCACGCACAAACACATGCTCACCTTGCCGCACGTCCAGATAGGGAATGGCAAGGGTATCGCCCGTCTGGTGTGGCCAATGGAAGTGCAGCTTATCCAGGCAGATGACGCTCATGCCTTTAGAGACTTTGGTTTGTGCGGCTGCTCATTCTGCAAACAGGATGACACCATCCCCCTCCATATCCAGTGCCGACTCCTGATTTTCTGTTACCCATTCGGCCTTGATTTTTTGGAAGCCGTTCGGGAAGTGGCTAAACAAATGGATGGAAACTTTTTTTAATGCATCCGGTTGGGCGCAGGAAAATGACCAACTGGCATCGACATCACTATGCCCTGCATTATCAACCTTTTCTGCATCCGTTGTGCCATTGCTATCCAAGAGGCTGGAGGAGACTTCGGCAGATAATTGGCTGCACCCTGCTTCTGGATTCATTTCAAACAAGCTGTCGCCTGCTTCCAGTTTCCGGCGGTTTTCTTCCAGTTGTTTGCGTCCTTCCTCGGTAGTGGGTTTTTGTTCAATTCCAAAAATATTCACTGCGGGTGTTTCCAGCATGATTTCTATCCCATCACCACTGGTTGACATCATCAGCTTGGCGACCCCATGCTCATGGGCACTTTGATCGGGAAGCCCGCCGGTTGCCGTGGTGGGGTTAGGTTGCTGATTGGCTTCCAAAGCATGTGCAACCGGCAACATGCAAAGGCCGCAAATGAAAACACCGCTCGCAATCCGTGTGTTCATGTTTTACTCCTATCGTGAATGCTATGCTCTTTAATCAAAGCAGACTAAACCAGCCTTTGCAACCAGACAGGGTGTGAAATGCAAGTATCTCCGCGCATTGTGTATATCGACGGTCACTATCTGCCAGAAGCCGTCGCAAAAATTTCGGTATTTGACAGGGGTTTCCTGTTTGCTGATGCCGTTTATGAAGTTTCTGCCGTGATCCACGGGCGTATGCTGGATAACGCGGCGCATTTGCAGCGTTTGCAGCGCTCGCTGGCGGCTTTGCGTATCCCGATGCCGTTGACGGACACTGAGTTGGTACTGGCACAGGAGGAGCTTATCCGCCGTAACCAGTTACGGGAAGGCTTGCTCTATTTGCAAATTTCGCGGGGGGTGGCTGACCGTGATTTTGCTATTCCGCAAGGGGTGCAGCCTTCGCTGGTGATGTTCACCCAGGCAAAAAACCTGCTCCAGAATCCCTTGGTGCAACGCGGGATGACGGTGATCACGCTGGAAGATATTCGCTGGCAGCGTTGTGACATCAAGACTACCAGCTTGCTGGCAGCATCCCTCGCCAAGCAGGCCGCCCTGGATGCCGGAGCCGATGATGCATGGCTGGTAGCGGATGGTATGGTCAAAGAAGGCACATCCAATAATGCCTTTATTATTACCCAGGCGGGTTGCCTTGTGACCCGAGCCTTGGGCAATGATATTTTGCATGGGATTACCCGTGCCGCTATTTTGGATTTGGCGCGTGAGCAAGGCTTGGTAGTGGAGGAGCGTTCCTTTTCAATCCAGGAGGCTTATGCTGCCCGCGAAGCCTTTATTACCAGTGCCGGGACATTTGCTTTGCCGGTGGTGCAGATTGATGGGCATCTGGTTGCTGATGGTAAACCGGGAAGCCTGACCTTGCGTTTGCGGCAGTTATACCTAGAGAGGGTGGGGTAGCTATGGATAAAACACTGCCCGCATTGCGCGGGCAGTATTATGGATGGTGTTGCTTTTATGTGGTGGCAAATGCCTGATTATTCTGTTACGCGGGGCATGCGAGGGGTTACTACATCATTTTGTCTGCGATTTCTTTAGGCACTGTCCGGCTGGTATTTAAAGAGCAACGGTTGGTATAGCAGACAAAACCAACCAACACAGCCAACACAATAAGGCCAATAACTACACCCATGATTCACCTCCTGAACCTCGATAAAAGGGTCGCCTGTGGTTAAAAAACAACTAATGTTGCATCTAACACATTGAACATAAAAGTTTTTCCACAGTCTGGAAATTATAGCATAGAAAATGGTAAAGCCATCGTTCAGATAAAATTTTGTACCCGTTGCTTGGGTAGGGTAGGCTTGAAAGCAGGCTAAATGCCCATATACACATGCTTTGATGAATTTGCGGAGTCCGGTTTTGGAACAGTACAGAGGAACCACCATATTGAGTGTGCGCCGTAACGGCAAGGTCGTTATCGGTGGTGATGGACAGGTCACACTCGGCAACACCGTCATGAAGGGCAATGCCCGCAAGGTACGCCGCCTTTATAATGACAAAGTGCTGGCAGGGTTTGCCGGTGGTACAGCGGATGCGTTTACCCTGTTTGAGCGTTTCGAGTCGAAGTTGCAGGCCTACAATGGCAACCTGACCCGTGCAGCAGTGGAACTGGCAAAGGATTGGCGCACAGACCGCATGTTGCGCCGTCTGGAGGCGCTGCTGATCGTTGCGGATGCGACCGCCTCCCTGTTGATCACCGGCAATGGTGATGTGGTCGAGCAGGAAAATGACCTGATTGCGATTGGTTCCGGTGGTGCATTTGCCCAGTCTGCTGCCCGTGCGCTGCTGGAAAATACCGAGCTGAACGCCCGCGAGATCGTGGAAAAAGGGCTGCACATTGCTGCCGACATCTGCATTTACAGCAACCATAACCTGACCATTGAGGAATTATAAGCATGTCCACGATGACCCCGCGTGAAATCGTCCAGGAGCTGGACAAGCATGTCATTGGCCAGGACAAGGCCAAGCGTTCGGTGGCAATTGCCTTGCGTAACCGTTGGCGGCGGCAGCAACTGGACGAGCCATTGCGCCATGAAGTGACCCCGAAAAATATCCTGATGATTGGCCCCACCGGGGTTGGCAAAACGGAAATAGCCCGCCGTCTGGCGCGGTTGGCAAATGCCCCCTTCATTAAGGTGGAGGCGACCAAGTTCACGGAAGTCGGTTATGTGGGCAAGGAAGTTGATTCCATTATCCGCGATCTGGCGGATGTGGCGGTGAAGATGCTGCGTGAGCAGGAAGTTTCCAAGGTGAATTACCGGGCGCAGGAAGCCGCAGAGGAGCGTATCCTCGACCTGTTGTTGCCCCGCCCGAAGCAGGAAAGCAACCCAACCAATGCATGGCTGGAAATTGACCCCGATGCCCCCACCAGCAAGGCTGCCCCGGATGACAGTGTTGCCCGGCAGAAATTCCGCAAGAAGTTGCGCGAAGGCCTCCTCGATGACAAAGAGGTGGAAGTGGAGTTGACGGGTGCGAATATCGGGGTCGAAATCATGACCCCGCCGGGCATGGAGGAAATGGCCAGCCAGTTGCAAAGCATGTTCCAGAACATGGGCAATCAGAAGAAGCGCAAGCGCAAACTCAAGATCAAGGATGCCATGAAGTTGCTGACTGAAGAGGAAGCACACAAAATGGTCAATGAGGAGGAGTTGAAGCAGCGGGCGTTGGCTTCTGTTGAGCAGACAGGCATCGTGTTCCTGGATGAGATTGACAAGATTGCCCGCAGTGGGCAAGTGAGTGGGGCGGATGTTTCGCGTGAGGGGGTGCAGCGCGACCTGTTGCCCTTGATTGAAGGTTCTACGGTCAATACCAAATACGGAATGATCAAGACGGATCATATCCTGTTTATTGCATCGGGTGCGTTCCATGTGTCCAAACCCTCAGACTTGATACCGGAATTACAGGGTCGTCTGCCGATTCGTGTAGAAATGGAAGCCCTGACAGCGAATGATTTCGAGCGTATCCTGACTGAGCCGAGTGCATCCCTGACCGAGCAATATCAGGGGCTGCTCCTGACGGAAGGTGTGAAGCTGGAGTTCACCAAGGATGCGGTGCGCCGTATTGCCGAGATTGCATTTGAAGTCAACGAGCGTACTGAAAACATTGGTGCACGTCGCCTGCATACGGTGATGGAGCGGCTGCTGGAGGATGTGCTGTTTGCCGCCCCCGATTGCGGTGATACCAAAACGGTGGATGCTGCCCATGTCGATGCCACCCTTGGCGAGTTGGTCAAGGATGAGGATTTGAGCCGTTATATTCTGTAGGATTTTTCCCCCACAGACCCAGAACCGATGAAGATAAGCGGGCGTAGTGGATACGCCCCACAACGAGAGTTGCCATGACACCGACCAATATCACCCTCAACCAGAAATCCCGTGAGTTGATTATCGACTGGCCTACGGGCGAGTCTTTCGCCATGACCTGCGAATACTTGCGTGTGCATTCGCCCTCCGCAGAGGTGCGTGGGCATGGGCCGGGGCAAGAGAAGCTGCAAATCGGCAAGGAAAACGTGAACATCACGGCCATTGAGCCGGTCGGGCATTATGCCGTCAAGCTGGTTTTTGATGATAACCACGACAGCGGCCTGTATGACTGGAACCTGCTGTATGACCTTGGCAAGAACCACGCCTTGCATTGGGCCGCTTATTTGGAAAAGCTGGCAGCAGCAGGCTATACCCGCAAGTTGCCAGGGCAGGTGATCTGATGGCGGATGGTCAGCAACAATTGGTGAGTGTGCTTGGGCAGCTCAAATACAATAGCGATGGCCTTATCCCCGCCATTGCCCAGCAGCATGATACGGGTGAGATGCTGATGATGGCGTGGATGAACCGCGCCAGCATCGAAGAAACGCTGCAAACTGGGCGGGTCTGCTATTGGTCACGTTCCCGGCAAGGTTTCTGGCGCAAGGGTGAGTCATCCGGGCAGGTGCAAATGCTCAAGGAGCTGCGGTTTGATTGCGATTTGGACACGATCCTGTTGCTGGTTGACCAAACCGGGCCTGCATGCCATACCGGGCGGCGGCATTGTTTCTTCTACAAGGTGGAAGGTGAACACGTCGTGGTGGATAGTGAACCGATGATGGATCCAGCGCAGTTGTATGGTTCATGAAACGCCTGTTGATCATCATCATCCGTGGCTACCAATTGTTCCTCAGCCCCTTGCTGGGGAGCAATTGCCGTTTTTATCCCACCTGTTCGCACTACACCAAAGAGGCGATTGAGAAGCATGGCGCACTCAAGGGGAGCTGGTTAGGGTTACGCCGGATCGGGCGCTGCAACCCGTGGCATGAGGGTGGGGTCGACCTTGTGCCAGAGCCGGATGCTCATACATATCCCCATAAACACGATTGATTTATTTGCTGTTACAAATTTTACTTATCCGTTCATTCCTGAAAAGTTTACAGTCAGCCCTCAGCACGTTAGCCTAGTAGGGTAGGACTCACATTTTTAACAGAATCATAATTATAAGGTTTAAGCGGCGATGTCGGGAACACATTTTGATCTTGTTATCCTTCACCATACCTCCAGCGAACCTGTTGAGCGTTTGGTGAGGGACTTGCTCGAACTGTTGAACAAGCAGGGTGATCCTTATCTGGAGTACAAGCTTTCAGAGGCCTTGTTGTTTGCTGAAAGCAAGACGGCAGTGCTGGAAAACATGTCCCGTGAGGATGCGGAGTATTACCAGAAGCGTTTCCGCGAATTCCTGGTTGAAACCGAGTTGCGCCCCACCTTGCAGCTGATTGCAAAGGAAGACCCTAAAAACCCCGACGACCCCAATGCTGCAACCCATACCTGTCCAGCCTGTGGTCACCAACAGCCCAAGAACAAACAGGGGATGAATGCTTGCCAAAGTTGTGGCGTGGTGGGGGAAAAGTTTGAGCGCCAGAATAAGCGCGAGGAAGTACTGGCGCGGGAAAAGCGCAAGTTTGAAGACAGCCAGAGCAAGCTGATGAAAGATGCGCTGGATCGTGCCAAGCTGGAAGAAGATGAACGTTTGCGCCGTGAAGCACGCGAACAACTGGGTCTGGAAAAGAAAAAGCGTCCCCTGGATTGGCTGGTTGGTGCGGTGGCTGTGACCATGATGGGTGTGTCTGCGGTTTTTATTGCGGATACCCTGCGCACACCCGAATCTGAGGCCGCAGGCGTTGCCGGTAGCAAGGGGAGCGTGGCTGCCATCACCGATGCCAACGCGCCTGAATCCAAGCAGGCCGATGCCAATAAGCCAACGGATAAGCCAACTGAATCCCAAGCAGCCGCTTCAACCGTGAACGCGCCGACAGCCAATGCAGCGGTGGGAGCCGTCAATGCAGCGGCTGCCAATGGCAAGGGCTTGAAAATTAGTGTGAATGCGCCGAATGGTGGCATTCAGGTTGCGGGTATCAGTGACCCTATGGATAGACCAACTGTAGAAGGCACACATTTGTTGCCAGGTGAAAATGCACCGGTTGCCCCGGCGGTGGGTAAAGGTGGTCAGATCAATAAGGCAGGGCAAGTGGTTGCTGAGGGAGGTGCAGCAGCTCAGGGCGCTGCGGCGGCAGCGACCATTGCAGCAAGCTCTTCAGTGGATAAGCTGGCTTTGGCAGGTTTCCAGCCCCAGCCGATTATTGGCATGGAAACCCAGGGTGCTGAAGCCACCGTGGCTCAGGCAGGACAAGAGCTGGCAAAGGCCGCCGCATTGACTGCAACGGAGTTGGCTGAGTTGAAAACCGGCCTGCGCCCTGCTGAAAATTCTTCTGCCCAGTATTTTGAAAAAATAACACCTGAGCTTTTTGACAAGCACCAACAAAAGCTGGATCGCCTGTTGAATTTGGGTAAGCCGGATTTGGCGGTGGTCTTCGTTGAGGAAGTCGAAGACCCATATGCCGCATCCTTATTGCTGTTGGATGTTGCCCGTTCTGAGGCGAAGAAGAATAGTACCGCAGCGAAGGGCGATATTATCCGCAGCATGAAAAACCTTCAGGGGGTTGCCAGCAGTGTTCCCCAGCAAACCCTGGTCAGTTCTTCCCTCAGTCAGGCACACGCTTTATTGGGCGATGCAGAGCAGGCCAAGGCGATACTGGATCAGGCTGTCATTGAGCTGCGTTCAACGAGTCCAGCCCAAGCCGAAGCAAACACCCTGGTTCTGACTGAAGGCGAAAAACTGGATTTGATCCTGCAAATGGCAAAAGACCATGAAAACTTTGGTAACCGTGCTGAAGCCGAATCATTGCTGCAATCGGCGGGGGCAATGGTGGCAATCCTGCCTGCGGATGCGTTGGGGCAGTCAGAGGCCTTGACAGGGTTGGCATCGACTTCATTGGCATTAGGCGATACTACGCAGGCAACCGCATGGCTGGAAAAGATCAGTGATCCGGTGGCTAAGGCGCAGTTATTGGAGCATTTGGCAACATTGAAAGGCACAAAACCAGCACCGTAGGCTGGTTTTGCCTGTTCAGGTTTTTGTTTCAGATTGGATGGCGGTCTATGCTTTGGTCAAAAAGGACACCATCCATTGTCCGGTCTGGGTTTCCGGTTGTTTACCGGCTTCCAGCGCAGCTAAGGCTTGGTCAGCCACAGGTTCGGGTATGACGGCTCCCCTGCGCATTCTCAACAAGGCCTGCTCAAACTCACTGGAAAACTCAGGATGCCCCTGAAAGGTCATGATGCTGTCACCATACAGCAAGCCTGCGTACTCGCAAAATGCGGAGCTGGCAAAGACTTCCGCCTCTGGTGGGCGCTCAACAACCTGATCCTGATGCATGGCATTGATGGTGAAGCTTTTTACGCCCCCTAGCCACGGCAGGGATTTATCTACCGTGTATTCCTGTAAACCCACGCCCCAACCTTTTGTGGATTTTTCCACACGCCCACCCAAGGCAGCCGCAATGATCTGATGCCCGAAGCAAATGCCCAGCATCGGTACACGCGCATCCCGCACAGTACGGATAAAGTCTTGCAAGGTGTGCATCCACGGCAAGTTGTCATAGACACCATGCCGCGAACCTGTCACTAACCAGGCATCACATTCCTGTGCACTGGCTGGGAATTGGTCATCCAGCACGCTGTAAGTGCGGAAGGTCAGGGTCTTATCGGCTGTCCCAAGCAAGTGCCGGAACATATCGGGATAAGAGCCATAGCTGGTCTGTAATTCGGCGGGAAGCCGCCCCGTTTCCAGAATCCCTATCAACATCGCTTTGCCCTCACAACAGGCCAGTGGGTTTACGGATAGCACCTTTCTTTTCTGCCAGCAGGCACAGGTAATCATGTGCCAATGTAGCTGCCAGCAAGGCGGTAATTTCAGAGACATCGTAAGCCGGAGCCACTTCCACCACATCCATGCCTACCAGATGGAGCTTGCCCAGTTGGCGCACAATATCAAGTGCTTGTGCAGAGGTCAGGCCACCGACCACGGGTGTACCCGTACCGGGTGCGTAGGCCGGGTCTACACAGTCAATATCAAAGCTGACGTAGACTTTCTGCGTACCGATACGGTCATAAATCGCCCGCACGGTTTTGTCCACGCCTTGTCGGTGTACCCACGGTGCAGTCAGGATCTGGAAGCCGTGATCAGAGTCATTATAGGTACGGATACCAACCTGTACTGAGTGTGCCACATCAATCAGCCCTTCGCGGGCAGCCCGCAGGAACATGCTACCGTGGTCGAAACGGTTGCCATCATCAGGCCAGGTATCGCAGTGGGCATCGAAGTGCAGCAGGGCGACTGAGCCATGTTGTTTGGCAATGGCACGCAGGATCGGATAGGTGACAAAATGGTCGCCCCCGAAGGTCAGTGGGTTTGCACCCGCCGCGAGGATGGTGCTGATGTGCTGTTCAATGCTCGGAATAATGGTGTCGGGGTGGTGGGGGTCGAGGTAGCAATCACCGTAATCCATAATCCCCAAATGGGCAAACAGGTCAAAACCAAACGGGAAGGCATGCAGTTCTGCCAATTGCACGGATGCAGCCCGGATAGCGCGTGGCCCCAAACGTGCCCCTGAGCGGTAAGTGACCGCAGAGTCGTAAGGGATGCCACTGACGACGGCATCTGCCCCCTGGATGTCACGCCCATAAGCGCGGCGCAGGAAGCTGAGTGCCCCACCGTAGGTCATTTCTGGCCATTGCCCTAGCAGGCTGTTACGGCGGAAGGCCTGGTCGCCGTATTCGGTGGTATCAGTTTGGGTATTTGGTTCTTGGTTGCTCATGCGTCACTGTCCGGTTTTAATGGCATGGGGTTATTTAGGATGACTGGAATGGGTGTAGTAGCCAAGCATCGTATGCCCGTGTGTGGGGGCTATAGGACTCATACCAGTCAGGTTGTTGGGTCGTGGTTGGGTTGCCTGTGCAGTGGGGGCATTGGTAGCGTTTTAGGCAGATCTCAAGCAAGACCATTTGCCCCAAGTGAGGCAAATGGCGCAACATGATAGGGCGGTCAAGGCTATGAAACTCATGGGTTTCTACCCCGCAGCGGTGACAAATCGCCGAATTTGGGGTGCTTTCCACTTCGATAATCATTTCACCTTTTGCACCTTTCCGGGTGGAAAGGATATGTAAGCCGGGTATATCCAAGGTGATTGCGGTTGTCGTATTCATGGTGGTTAATCTAAGCGCTAGAAAGCCCCTGATTCTACAAGATTTGCCAGCCTTCACTGCGTTACTTGAGGCATCTATCCCTTTAGCTATACAACCCCCAAATAGGTTTCGTACTCAGCATCGGTAATGCGGCTGGCAAAGGTATCCAGTTCCTGTTCTTTAATGGAGGTGAACAAGTCGACAAACGCATCCCCCAGCAATTCACGCATCAGTTCGCTGTTGCGCAGGGTATAAATGGCTTCATACCACTGGGTCGGCAAGCATTGGCTGGCGCGTGGGTGGGCATAGGTATTGCCAGTGCTTTCTTCGCAAGGGTTCAGGCGGTGTTCGATGCCATAGAGTGCTGCACCCAAAATGGCGGCAATCACCAGATACGGGTTGGCATCTGCCCCTGCGACCCGATGCTCAAGGCGGCGGGCGACATCGGGGCTGTCTGGGATGCGTACCGATACGGTGCGGTTCTCATAACCCCAGTTGGCGGCAATCGGTGCATAACTGCGGGGACGCAAGCGTCGCCACGAGTTGAGGTGGGGGGCAAAGATCAGCATGGAATCGCGCATGGCGTGCAAAACACCACCGACGGCATGCCGCAGGGTTTCACTGCCTGCCTCGGTTCCATTGGCAAAGACATTATTGCCTTGCGCATCCAGCAGGCTGAAATGTACATGGAAACCGCTGCCGCTTTCATCGCCATAGGTTTTTGCCATGAAGCTTGCCAAATGCTCGTGCTTGCGTGACACCCCCCGGACAATCCGCTTGAATAAAACCGCATGGTCTGCTGCCAACAAAGCATCGTTAACATGATTGAGGTTAACTTCAAACTGCCCATCGCCAAACTCGGCAATTACCGAATCTGCCGGGACATTCTGGGCAATGCAGGCAGAGCGGATGTCCTCAAGGATCGGGCGGAAGTGGTTGAGGTTGCGCATGGCATACGGGTTAGGGCGGGCAAAGGAGCTTTCCGGCAACAGGGTTGACGGGATGGGGCGGTTTGCCTGCTCAGATTCGGCATCCAGCAAGTAAAACTCCAACTCCGCTGCCACCACGGGGGTCAGGCCTTTTTCCGCATAGCGTTGCAGCACACAAGCCAGAATCTGGCGTGGATCGGCAGCAAAACGGCAACCGTCCGGGTTGCTCATCATGGCGATCATCTGGTAGTGCTCGTTGTCCTCCCAAGGGACGGGGATGGGGTCAGAGACAATATGGCAAATGCCATCACTGTCGCCATCTTCGAGGGCTATTTCATCTTTGGCAATATCGTTGCCCCAAAAATCCAGCGCCACCACAGAGCGCGGCATTTTGAAGCCTTCCTTGATGATTTTTTGGGCTGATTTGGCGGGGACACGCTTACCGCGTTGGTTGCCATTCAGGTCGGTTATAAATATATCGAGTTCAGGTGTTGGTGTATTGTTATCTTGCTGATCCATGATCAGTTCTCCGCATCACAATGGGAGCTTTTGCCCACTGCACTTACAATTGTGATCACAAATATGACATAGGTCAAGGGGGATTGTGTTTATTTTTGCTGGTGTTGGTCGGATTGGTCGGAAATATCGTCTGGAAAACAGAAGGATTGTGATCATATAATGGGGGTTTCCACCTTGCCCCCAGGTAGCCATGAGCACTAAAATAGGCAGCCAACTGTCCCTTGACCCCCTCGAAAAACCCCCTTCGCAAGGGGTAAACCTTTGGGTTTACCATTCCCTGCGTCGAGCCTTGATGTGTGGGCAGATTTCCCCCGGTTTGCCACTGACCATCCGGGGCTTGGCAGAGGTCATGCATGTTAGCCCGATGCCGGTGCGTGAGGCCTTGCACCGTTTGACCTGTGAAGGGGCGGTGGAGGTGCGGGACAATCGGCGGGTGATGGTTCCACAAATGACAGCAGCCCGCTTTAAGGAGCTGTATGAGCTGCGTATTGTGCTGGAAACGCATGCCGCAGAAAGTGCCCTGCCGTATTTCCGACCTGAGCATATTGATGAATTAACCCGGCTGGATAAGTTGGTGGAGGATGCTTTCCAGAATAATGACATGGGTAATGGCAGTCTCGCCAATCAAGAGTTTCATCGTTACTTGTACCAGCGCAACCCCTTTCAGGTTGCTGTTCCCCTGATTGAAAGTGTCTGGTTGCAACTGGGGCCTTTTGTGCGCGTTGCCAAAAACAAATTGGCACAACATTACCGCATTGACCGCCACCATGAGGCCATCCATGCCATCCGCCAACAGAATGCGTTTGCCCTGCGGCGGGCGATTGAGGCAGATATTCGTGATGGGCTGGCCTCAATCCAGTCAATTGAGGGCATCCATGAGCATTTTAAGGAGCAGGCTGTGTTGGTGTGAGGGGTACGATGCTGCCCCAAAAACCAGACCACCCTTTAAGATAAAAAGGCATTGATCCGGAAAGGCCGGGATTCCAATCGGTTTCATGCCTATACGCTGCATCAAAACCAAGCCAGTATCATGTCGTCAAGCCCGATGCATGGCACTGTAAATCCTCATGGCATTTTCCCGACATGGCTCTTAAGATGCCACCTATCCCAGCAAACAGAAAGACAGCCATGCACCCAACAAACCGTCACTACAACCCCAGCACCCTTGCCCAGTTGATGGCACAGGAAATTGCCACGTTCCGCACCCAACACCCAGAGTCGGCACGGCTGGCAATAGCAGCGCAACAACACCTGTATGGCGGTGTGCCCATGCACTGGATGTCGGATTGGCCGACACCCCACCCCTTGTTTGTACGGGAAGCCAGCGGGGCGGGTTTCACGGATGTCGATGGGCATCATTATGCTGATTTTTGCCTGGGGGATACCGGTGCGATGTTTGGGCATTCGCCCCCGGCAGTGGCGGAAGCGATAGCCAGCTATGCCGCACAAGGCTATACCACCATGCTGCCCAGTGAGGATGCGGTGGTGGTGGGGCTCGAACTCAGCCAGCGCTTTGGCCTACCTTATTGGCAGGTTGCGACCACCGCTACCGATGCGAACCGTTGGGCATTACGTTGGGCGCGGGCAGTGACGGGGCGCAAAACCTTATTGGTGTTTGATGGCTGTTATCACGGTACGGTCGATGAAACCCTGGTGCGCGTCCAGGATGGCAAAACGGTGCACCGCAAAGGTTTGGTTGGACAAGCGCTGGATCTGACCCCGCATGTGCGGGTGGTCGAGTTTAACGACCTGCCCGCCTTGGCAACGGCTTTGAGCCAGAATGATGTCGCCGCCGTCTTGTGTGAGCCTGCCATGACCAATATCGGCATGGTGTTGCCCGATCCCGGTTTCCATCCGGCGTTGCGGGAGCTGACCCGCCAGCATGGTACGCTGCTGATCATGGATGAAACCCATACCATTTCCACCGGCTATGCTGGCTACACAGGCACGTATGGGCTGGAGCCTGATTTGTTTGTGCTCGGCAAACCGATTGCGGGCGGCTTGCCTTGTTCGGTGTTTGGTGTCAGTGCAACCGTTGCCCAGCAGATGCGGAATTTACAGCAACATCCCGCAAACCCGGATGATCCCAGCCACGGGCATAGCGGCATGGGCACAACCCTGTCTGCCAATATGTTCACCATGCGGGCTATGCGGGTAAATCTGGAAGCTGTCATGACGGAAGCGGCGTATGCCCACATGATTCCGCTAGCCGAATACCTTGCCGCACAACTACGGGCGGTGATCAGCGCCTACCGCTTGCCGTGGTGTATTACCCAAATCGGTGCACGGGTTGAGTTCCAGTTCTGCGCCACCCCACCGCGTACCGGGCGCGAAGCTGAAGCAGCGTTTGATGAAGAACTGGAGCAATGCATCCACCTCTACCTGCTCAACCGGGGAATCATGATCACCCCGTTCCACAATATGATGCTGGTTTGCCCCCAGACAACACGGGAAAATATTGACCGGCTGGTGGCAGGTTTGCAGGCTTTGGTTGAGGCACTCACCCACCCTAGCCCGGATGTTTAAAACTCATCCAATACCCAAATAAAATTAATGAGTTGCGTGCATACATCAGCCGCGAAAAACTGTTGCAAACAGGCAACAGGTGCTAGACTCTAAGGACGATCAACCGGAGGGGATGGCTATGAGTAATGAAAGGCTGGATGAGGATGCCAAGCTGCTTGCCAGCATTGGCTACAAACAAGAGTTGTCACGCCGCATGGGCGGTTTTTCAAACTTCGCAATTTCTTTTTCGATCATTTGTATTTTGGCAGGGGGGATCAGTGCATTCCCGTCTGCCCTCGGTGCAGGCGGGGGAGCCAGTATCGGGATTGGCTGGCTGGTGGGAGCCTGTTTTGCGGGCTTGGTAGCCGCTGCAATGGCTCAAATCGCCTCTGCCTACCCAACGGCGGGCGGCTTGTACCACTGGGGTTCGATTCTGGGCGGCAAGGGCTTTGGCTGGACAACTGCCTGGTTCAACCTGCTGGGCTTGGTGTTTGTAACCGCCTCGGTCAACTTCGGGGTCTATGACCCCTTTTTTAAATCCCTGTTTGCCCCGGCGGTTGGGATCGACACTTCCAACTTTGGTGCATGGCATCAAACCCTGTTTATCGCGGGCATCACCCTCTCCCAGGCCTTGCTCAACCACATGGGCATCAGGATTACGACCCGCCTGACCGACCTTTCCGGCTACCTGATTTTTATGGTTGCGACCTTGCTGGTCGTGAGCCTGCTGGTTTATTCCCCTGTCCCGCTGGACTTTACCCGCCTGTTCACCCTGACCAATTTTACCGGGGCTGAAGGCAGCGTTTGGCCGCAAAATGGCTCCCTGCCAACCGTCTTCCTGCTGGGTCTGCTGCTGACCATTTATACCATCACCGGCTTTGATGCTTCTGCCCACACCGCCGAAGAAACCCGGCAAGCCGCCGCCAATGTACCCAAAGGTATCCTGCATGCGGTCATGTGGTCAGCGCTGTTTGGTTACATCATGGTCTGCACTTTTGTCCTGGTCATGCCCAATATTGAAGAAGGGGTCAAACAAGGTCTGGGCTTCCTGGATGCCTTGCTCAACTCCGTCCCGCATTGGCTCAAGGTAGTCCTGGCGATTGGCATTCTGGTCTGCAACTACCTGTGTGGCCTTGCCTGTGTAACCTCAGCTTCACGCATGACTTACGCGTTTGCCCGCGATGGTGGCCTGCCCTTCTCCAATAGCCTGAAAAAGGTTGATGACACCCACAAAACCCCGGTCAATGCCATTTGGACAGCCGCCGCTGCTGCGATTGTTGCCACCTTATACGGTGATGCCTTCCTGGTACTGGCAACCGGTTGTGCTGTGCTGCTCTATATCTCCTACATCATGCCGGTAGCGGCAGGCATTATGGCAGAAGGCAAAACGTGGGCACACAAAGGGCCATTTGACCTGAAAGGACTGTCCAAAGTGATTGCAGCCCTGGCAACCGTGGGTGGATTGGTATTGGTCTGGGTTGGCATCCAGCCACCGAATGACAAGGTGCTGTACCTGATTGTCGGCATGGGCATTGTGCTCTTGCTGCTGTGGTGGGTGGCAGGGGTGCGTACTTCCTTCCAAGGCCCTCCGGCTATGAACAAAAACATGCAATAAGCGTTGTCTGCAAGAGACAGGGTGACTCCTGTCCCTTGTTATGGATAGCGGATGAAACCTGCCTGACACCTGTCAAACGAGTCTTGAAAATTATATGCTTATTGCCCAGCCAATAAGAACCAAGGACTCCCGATGGATACCCGCAGCCCACGCGAAATCACCGACTTCCTCGCTGCCTACCCCAATCTCAGCCAAGTTTCGTTGATCCTGACCGACATCAATGGCATTGCACGGGGCAAATTCCTGCGCCCCCATGAGCTGCATGCCTTATACGCCAACGGTCGCCCTTTACCGAGTTCGATCCTGTCCCTGAATGTGCAAGGTGAGGATGTGGATACAACCGGGCTGGTCTGGGAAGTGGCAGACATGGACTGTCTGGCACGCCCCATCCCCGGAACACTCAAAATCTGCCCGTGGCTGGAGGATAGTGCGCAAGTGTTGGTGAGCATGGATGCTGTGGCGGGTATGCCCGCTGCTGCTGCCGACCCTCGCCTGAAACTGGAGGCCATCGTTGCAGGTCTACAGGCCGAGGGTTATTTCCCGGCACTGTCTTGTGAGCTGGAGTTTTATTTGCTGGATGCTGCCGCTTGGCAAAACGGCAAGGTGGTTCCGGCAAACAGCCTGACAGGTTTACCGCTGGGGCAGACGCAAGTGTATGGCGTGGATGACCTTGAAAGTATGCGCGGTTTCTTTGCTGAGCTGTACCGTTGCAGCAACGTGCAGGGCTTACCGGCGGAAACCTCGATTTCCGAATACGCCCCCGGTCAATTTGAAGTCACCCTCACCTACCGCACTGACCCCTTGCAAGCTGTCGATGAGGCTATCCAGTTCAAACGCCTGATCAAGGGGGTTGCCGCCCAACAGGGCATGATTGCCTGTTTCATGGCAAAACCCTTTACCGAGCAGGCAGGTAGCGGCATGCATATCCATGTCAGCCTGAATGATGCCGCAGGCCATAACCGATTCAGCCAGGGTGATACCACCAGCAACACCTTGCTGCTGCACAGCATTGGCGGCATGGCAGCCACCATCCGCGATGGCATGGCGATTTTCGCCCCACACGCCAACTCCTACCGACGTTTCCGCGCCAACAGTTACGCCCCCACCGCCGCGACATGGGGCATCAATAACCGCAGCGTTACCTTCCGCGTCCCGACTGGCTCTGCTGCCAGCCGCCATGTCGAACACCGCGCCTGCGGTGCAGATGCCAACCCCTATCTGGCAGCCGCTGCTGTATTGGCAGGCATGCACCACGGCATCCGGGAGCAAACCAATCCGGGCGCACCTGCCATCGGCAATGCCTATGGTGAACAGGCGAGCGCCCTTACCCTCAACTGGCACGATACCCTGGATAGCTTCGAGCAATCTGATTTTATCCGCCAGTATTTCGGGGCAGATTTCCAGCGGATTTATACCGCCCTCAAACGCGAGGAATGCAACCGTTTCTTTGCTGAAGTCAGCGAGCTGGATCACCGCTGGCATCTGCGGCTAGCGTGAGCAAAAACCATGCCCCAATCCACCGAACTCATCGACACCCTGAAAAAGCTGCTCAAACGCCATAACAAAACGTATGCGGATGTGGCTGCCTGCCTGGAGCTGTCCGAAGCCAGCGTCAAACGCCTGTTCTCCGAATATAACCTGTCACTGCAACGGCTCGACAGCATTTGCAACTTGCTGGATATGGAGATTTCCGATCTGGTGCGGGAAATGAACTCAACACAACTGCATGCCATCAGTGAACTCAGCCATGCGCAGGAAAAGGAAATTGCCGATGACATCAACCTGATGATGATCACGGTGTGTGTGCTCAACCGCTGGAGCATGCAAGACATCCTCAAAACCTACAAACTCACCGAGCCACAATGCATTCGCTATCTGGCACACCTTGACCGCCTGCATATCATTGAGCTGCAACCGGGCAACCGCATCAAGCTGCTGACCGCCCCCAATTTCAAATGGCGGGAAAATGGCCCGATCATGCAATTGTTCCGTACCAAAATCGAAAATGAATTTTTCCGCACCCACTTCAGCAAGGACAGTGAAAAACTATTGGTGATGAACGGAATGCTCAGCGCCGCCTCTAACCAAGTGTTCCAGCGTAAAATGGCACAGTTGGCAAAGGATTTTGATACCCTGAGCAAGGACGACTCCAGCTTACCCATCGGTGAGCGCATGGGTTCAACCCTGCTGATCGGCTTACGGGACTGGGATTATCGCGGTTTATTTAGTGGGTGAAGGGGGGATGTTATGTTTAAAACGCTATTTGCCGTGGCCTGCCTGTTGTACACAGGCATAAGCCATGCTGCCAGCTTTGATTGCCAAAAGGCAGAAACACGGATTGAGAAAGCGATTTGCAACCATACTGAGCTTTCCAATCTGGATGAATACCTGGGGCGTTATTACGGGGCGGCTCAGGCGTTCTTTGCCGAAGGTAGCGATTGCCTGAAAGCAGACCAGAAACAATGGTTGAAAAAACGCAATGCCTGCCAAACCAATGCCTGCATCAAAACAGCCTATCTGGAACGGCTCAGTGTGCTGGATGCGGTACAACCGGGGGTATCCGCCTTAAAGAACATCGAGCTACCCAAGCAATCCCCCTTGGTCTGGATTATTCCAGCCGCAGCAGATCATGTTGCTGCACCGCCAAGACCACAAGCCAGACCTTTACATGTAAAAGGTAAACTGATTGAAGATCCTACTTTCAATGATGGCTATTTCCTGCATACGTCCGCCAATCAAGACTACCCATTGGTATTGATGATGCTGGCAGAACCCAGCACATTAAAGGAGTTGGGAAATCTCAGCCTAGAAAGCAAAGAAACAGGTCAGGTTTTTTCTGCGCATGGTTATCTTGCAACCGATGAGAACGGCAAGGCATATTTTGAACCTAGCCGTTGCACTTTTATTTACCGGCTACCATAAAAAATAGTGGCGAGGCATTCGCCCCGCCACTACCCTAGAGGTCAAACGGTTAAATGCTCTATACAGCGGTTAATTTAGCAAGACGGGCTTGCAGATAAGCCAGGTCTTTCTCCAAACTTTTCAGGGTTGCTGTCAGCTTTTCAGCTTTTTTACCAGTGGCTGTCTCCAGCTTGACTTTCGTGCTGGCAATATTGGCTTCCACTTTGCTGATCTGTTCTTTCAGCTTGCTAATACGTGTATCCAACCCCGTTTTTGCCGGATCTTTTGCAGTCTGGTTCACTACCGCTGGCTGAAGCTCTGGTTTTTCAGGCACAGGAATAACCGGTGGCTGGATTGCTGGCTCTGGTTTCTCAGGCACAGGAATAACCGGCGGCTGGATAGCTGGCTCTGGTTTCTCAGGCACAGGAATGACCGGTGGCTGCTCATCTTGTGGCTTTTCAGGCAAAGGAATAACCGGCGGTTGAATCGCAGGCTCAGGCATCTTGATCAGGGGTGATTGAGTTTCTGACTCTGAACCATCCGTCACAGTCACGCCACCCTCTGGCTTTTCAGGCACAGGAATAACCGGCGGTTGGATGGCAGGCTTTGGTTCCACACCCTTCCACAAAGAAGACGAGAACTCAGCAACCGTCAGCTTCTGGTCATGGTTGGAATCCAGCAGGGAGAAATCCCACATGGCATCCGCATTGACACCCGACTCCATCAGGCGCATCGCTGCAAACTCATCCTTGCTCAATACCTTGTCATCACCTGCTGCATTCAACAGCATCGTCTCAACATCAGCACCTGGTAAGAATGCCTGCAATTCGGATACGGTGATAGAGCCATCCACGTCGGTATCCACTGCAACAAAACTGGCCTCAATACGGCGCAAGCGTTGAGCCTCAGACAAGGCAAAAAATTCTTTCATCGACAGTGCGCCATCCTGATCCAAATCAGCGGCAGCAAAATGTATATGCCGTGCCTTATTGGCCTCTTCAACGACCACTGTACCATTATGATCCAAATCATAGTCAACCAACTGCACATCAACATCCAAAGCATGGGCTTGGGATGCCGCAAAGAAAGCAGCAGACCATAAACCAGCACGGATAGCATGGGACAATGACAGTTTTTTCAACTTCATGGGAATAGACACCTTATTTATTTTTTATACATTTTTGGCTTGGGGTTTAACTCATTAACTGAGTTTATGAAATTAGACACCAATTCCCATGAAAGCAATAGACCCCACAAGACAAGTGGCAGATCAAAAAGAACAAGCGGTTAATATCTGCCGTTCATCTGCCAGACAGGCACAGACCAGACAAAGTTTTGCTTATGATTTGTTTATCACAGTGAACAGGATGGGCAAAAATCAGCCCCATCCTGCTAAAATTTAATGCAAACTGCCTGAATTACAGGTTATTCACCATGTAGCCATCCATTTTCTTCAGGAACATCATGAAGACTTCCTCAAAGTTATCCACGACCGACTGCTGGACAGACGGCTTTGCCAACAGTGCATCAGCCCAAACCTGTAAACGCCCGGTGATGCCCATATCCAGCTTGAACACACGCCCGATAATGGCAAGGCGCATGAACAAGGGTGCAAACGCCACATCCACCAAAGCAAAGCCAGACCCGGCAAAGAAAGGCTCTTCCGCAGCCAAGGTTGCCCCCACCCGTTGCAAGCCTTGCTTGAGTCCATCCCGAGCCGCCTCAAACGTGGCCTGGTCTTTGGCAATCACCATCTGATACTGCTTACCAAACAGCTCAGAAGCAAACTCCATCCATGCACGGTGACGCGCCTTGTCCAGAGGGTCTGCCGGATGCAGTGTCGGGGCATAGACCTCATCCAGATACTCAAGGATCACCGCCGACTCAAATACCGGCGTACCATTCACCAGCAACACCGGGACTTTGCCCAACGGTGAAACCGCCTTGAACCAGTCCGGCTGGTCATCACCGGGCATCAGGTGGGTAATGGTGTGTTCAACCTGCTTTTCCTGCAAGGCAATCGCGGCACGTTGCGCATACGGGCATACCTTGAAACTCACCAGTTGCAGCGTTGTTGCATCAGACATGGACATACTCCTTAGGGCTATCGGGGGACTATCGGGATTTTTAATTGTCAAAACAGGCTTATTATAAGTCAGAATGTTGCATAGCCTATAATGCCCCTACGCTTACTCTTGGAGAGTCACCGATGACACCTGCTGATATTCTAGCCTACTGGTACACACCCCCACTGTCGGAACACTGGTTCAATTCCACCCCGGCCATTGATGCCGACATCCGCGAACGCTTTGCGGGCTTATGGCAACAGGCCAAACAGGGGGAACTGCAACACTGGCAACAAACAGCGGAAGGCTGCCTGGCCTTATGCATTGTCCTCGACCAATTCCCGCTGAACATGTTCCGGGGCACACCGGAAAGCTTTTCCACCGAACAGCTCGCGGTGGCGGTCAGCAAACAGGCGGTTGCACAAGGGCTTGACCTGCAATTGCCTGCCGAACGCCGCAGCTTCCTGTATATGCCGCTCATGCACAGCGAACATCTGGCAGACCAAGATGAATCCGTGCGTCTGTTTACCGCTGCCGGATTGAGCTTTAACGCCCACTTTGCGGAACATCACCGCAGCCTGATTGAACGTTTTGGACGCTTCCCGCACCGGAACAGCATCCTCGGGCGGGAAAGCAGTGCAGCAGAATTGGAATATCTGAACTCGGCAGAAGCATTTAAGGGGTAAGGGTACAAGCAAACCTGTACCCAACCCGCGCTGCCTTAATGCACAAAATGTGGATGGTGTGGTTGATGCGGTGGCCTGCCCGAAACCATGACACTATCCACCAACGTTGAAAAATCGACGCGACGGCGTTCCAGTTCAGCAAAGGTGTGCAGCACACTCGCATCCACCGGGTCTGGTGCAGATACACCTGTCAGGAAACCGGACAAAGCAGCCCGCTTGCCCAGGCTGGCGGGTAGTTTATGCTCAACCGGGAAGCCAACATGCAAAAACCCTGTTGCTGTTTCATCCCGGTGGCAACCATTGCAGGTATTCAGGGCAAATTGATGGCGCACGCCATTGTCAATACCGCTGGCACTCCAGGGAATATCAGCAAAATCCTGGAACAAGGTGTTTACCTTGAAAGTACGCAAACCAAAATCATTAAAGTCCACCGGGCGGAATGGGCCAGCAACCGACGAGCCTGCCTCCAGATCAGCAGGCAAGCTGAAGCCATTGGCACGGATGTCAGCCGCATGGTCATTCAGCAAACGGGTCAAATCATTGGTTCCGTTAAACAGGATGCTGTCAGGAGTCAGTGCCACGGTTTTCTGCGCCAATTGCCCGGTTCCCCGGTCAAGCACAAACTCACGCAGCTCCCAGGTTGCACCCAGGGAAATTTCATTGGTGCGGATTTGGTTCAAGGCTGAGCCATTCGCTTTGGCAGGTGCACTATTGCGGTCAGAGAAACGTCTGGTTAAACGCTCCAGTGCATCCCGATAACCTGCACTGCCCGCCGCAAAGCGATCCAGATTTTTCCATTGCATTGCCCAACCGCCCAACGCCTGCATCGTCAGTGCAGGCAACTCATACTCAAAAATCACCGTGAACCCACCGGGTGCAGGCCCGGCACTCGGCGGCAGTGGCTTACCTGTGGCATCCAGCACACCAAAGACAAAACGCCCCTCCCCTGCGGTTTGTACGGTATCCGCTTCATTCACGCGCATATCCATGCGGTTCACAATCGCCAACAACTTGAAAGGTGCTTTATTCAAATCCAGCTTACGCCCACCACTTGCCTTCAGCCACGGCTCAATCACCAAACTGCGGATATTCGGGCGGGATGCCACGAAATGACCATTGATCATCTGGTCACGCTCCCACTGTTGCAGCCAGTTCATGACAAATTGGGAAGGGTCACGTCCACCCGCCATATTCTCAATCAGGTATTTGAATGACCAAACAGCCCGCCGACCATTGGCAGGATTGGTACGCACCGGATCTTCAACCACACTCAAGTCAGTAATCATCAGCTGGGTGTCGGTATTGACCGCTGCCTGGGCAGGCAAAAAACAGGCTGCCAGCATGATTGCCAGCAGCGAGGTTATGATGGATTTGATTTGCATGTTTTCTCTCCGTTATCCTGAAAGTGCAAATACTAAGCACCCATGATGGAGGAATAATGGAGAAATCGTGAGAATCTGCGTTACTCGTCGGAATGGAGCAAGCTAAAGCTTAAACACTATCCGACATACCTCGCCTTGATCAGTGGGCTGGTATTGATAACGATGGTTTTCTGTTCAAGCCTTGGCGAGGTCTGACTCAAGCTCATCCATCGACAAATCCAGCATCGGCACACCGTAACGGTGCAGGTTCAACAAGCCTGTCTTCAGGCTGACTTTCCTCCAAATCCGGCAATTGGATTCCCCCTTGACCTGAATCAAGACTGCCATACACCCTATGCCGTAGCCTTAGCGGATGACACCAACCGGCTTGCATTGACCCCTTCCAACCCATTACCCTGTTGTGGCAGGTGTGTAGCTGGCAGGTGTGTAGCTGGCAGGTGTGTAGCTGGCAGGTGGCGGTATGAGGTCTGATTTTGCTGGCGTATTGGATTAGGAATGTAACATGAGTGCTAACGGACAACATTATGAATGCAGCACATTGCCGGAAGTGGCAATGCCATTTATGAATCGTGTACATTGTGCCGAATTAAGCTTGGTCGGCAATTTATTGACAACGGTAACAAACTCTGCCAGCACAGAAAGCATCGACAGCTTACTGGCAGAATGGATACAGCACACCCAAGCTCATTTTGCCCGCGAAGAGCGCCTGATGCAGGAGTATAACTTTTTTGCCATCGTGCCCCACCAAGGCGAACACGAACAAGCTTTATCAGAATTGCTGGGCGTGCAACAGCAATGGTTACGCGACCGCGACCCAGCGTTATTGTTGGCTTACATCCCACACTGGCGCGAATGGCTGCAACAACACATCAGCACGATGGATTTTGTGACAGCGAATTTCCTCAGTCGATTTGATATAACGGTAGAGTTATAAGCAGCGCACTGCTAATTTCCACCGTCACCAGCCGATAACTGGTGCTGCGTTCCTTAGCCTGATTTTTCAGCCGTCCGTCCAGATTTTCCTCTTGCTGGATGGTTAGGTAGCCCATTTGAAACAATAATGCCTCAGCGATTATTCGGAAGGCGAACCCGCTGCATTAAAAGCAATGCCATCCACACCAATTTCCGCACCCAATACCTGCAAGTATTGGCTCAAGGCGCGGCGTGTCACCTGTTCATGCAAATACTGGCGAATACGCGTTGCCACATGCGCATATTCCAACGGCTCACCTTCCACACGCTGATCCACCCGCACCAGATGAAAACCGAAGCGCGTTTCCACGGACTGCGCACTCAATCCAACCGGCAATCGCCACACTTGCCGCTCAAATTCCGCTACGGTTTGCCCTTTGGACAATTGCCCCAGACTGCCACCCTGCCCCGATGAGGGGCAGGCCGAATACTGCTGCGCCAGTGCCGCAAAGCTATCCGGGTCAACCTGCAATTGCCGCAACAATTGCATCGCCAGAATGCGCTGCTGGTCACGTTGCGACACATCCTCCGGCGCAGCAGGCAACAGGATATGGCTCACCGCCAGCAATACCGGGGTCTGGAAACGTTGCCGATTGCTGTGAAAGTAATGCTGACACTGCTCCTCCGTCGGCTCAGGCACTTGTAGTTCCCTTTCCAACAGTAGGGCGGTGCGTTTTTCTTCGCTAGCGGCTTCGATACCCAGTTGTGCAGCGCGTTGCTCCAGCAAGGTTTTCACCACCAAACTGGTCGCAGCGGCGTGCCATGCTTCATCCAATTGTGCTGCCGGGTGGTATTGCAATTCCTCAGCAATCGCCTCCTCAGTCAGCACTTGCGTACCAACGCGCACGGCTTGTTCCCTCACACCTTGTGGGGAAGAGTTCGTGTGGGGAGTATACGTTTCAACATTCATGGCTTAACCCCTTGTTCGCACGATCTGATACTGACGATTCACGTATTGCACCGGAACGCTCCAGATATGCACCAAGCGCGTAAACGGGAACAGCAGGAAAATCGTCAAGCCGAGGAAAATATGCAGCTTAAAAATAAACCCAACACCCGCCAAATGCGCCGCTGCACCGCCCTTAAAGAACACGATGGATTGCGCCCATTCCGCCAAGTGCAACATATTGCTACCGTCCAAATGCCCCAAGGTCGGGATAATGGTCAGCAACCCCAGTGTCACTTGCACCAGCAAAATCCCAATCACCGCCAAATCCATCGTCGACCCCGTAGCACGTACCCGTGGGTCATTCTTACGGCGCATGAACAGTAAGAACGCGCCATACCAGCAAGCCGCCCCGGCAATACCACCGACCAAAATCGCCAGAACTTGCTTCGTACCCGCCGACATAAACGGTTCATATAACCAATGCGGGGTCAGCAAACCCACCAGATGCCCGAAAAAGATCACCAGAATGCCCACATGGAACAAATTGCTCGCCAGTGACATACCGCTTTTGCTCAACATCTGGCTAGAACCTGCCCGCCAGGTGTATTGCGCTTGGTCGTAACGCAGCCAGCTACCGATCAGAAACACCGCACCCGCCACGTAGGGGTACAGCCCAAAGAAAAGTGAATTAATATAAGACATATCAGTTCTCCCGAAAATGCAGCATATGGGTTTGATTGACGGCTTGGGTGGGTCGGCAAGAAGCCCCTTTGTCTTCCACAAAGTTGACCATTTCCTCCTCCCACACCTTATCCATCGCGGCGGCGGTATCGTCACGCGGTTCAGCCGCAGCTTTATCGCGTAACACCGCCATATCCGGCTGGATATTGATCATCGCCAACAGCGCATCAAATAGCAGGTGGTAAGCACTCTCGCGTTCCTGCAAGCGTGCCGACAACAGCGCGAGGATGGGGTGAACATCGCCCAAGCCTTGCGCCGCCTCGTCCTCCTCACAGATGGAGAGGTATTCGAGGAACAGTGGGATATAATCCGGCAATTCCTTGGCACTCAGTTCCAACCCCGCATCGCGGTATTGCTGAAGCAGGTCTACCATTGCCTGCCCACGCGCCCGCGATTCGCCATGCACATGTTCAAACAACAGCAGCGAAAGCGAACGCCCCCGGTCAAACAAGCCGACATACGCCTCTTGGCTATCCAGCAATTCGGCGGTGCAAAGTTGCTGCACAAATCCGGTCAAAGCATCGCGCAATGCCGTCGGGATTCGGGTTTCCTCGCGGATTACGTCAACCAAGGCACTCCGTGCTTCCAGCAATTCTGCTGTGGGGTAATCCAGCAAGCGGGCGATTACGGCAAGACTCCTGATCATGGCTGCCCCTCCTGTTTCACGAACTCGATCTTTTTCACCATCGTCACGGTTTGCTTGCGCCCGCCGAACAGGTTGACCTCGTTATTCCCAGAGCTAGTGCCGCAACCATCGCCAAAGCTGAAACCGCACCCACCGCGTTCGGGGAAGGCTTCCCGCGCCAATTCGCGGTGACTGGTCGGGATCACGTAACGGTCTTCGTAATTGGCAATCGCCAAGTAACGGTACATTTCCTTGGCTTGCGCCTCGGTCAGCCCGACTTGTTCCAAGGCGCGGATGTCGTGGATACCTTCCACGGTTTCCGCGCGCTTGTATTGGCGCATTGCCATCAAGCGTTTCAGTGCCAATTTGACCGGCTCTTCATCGCCCGCCGTCAACAGATTCGCCAAGTAACGTACCGGAATCCGCAAGCTATCCACGTCCGGCAATACGCCGTCATAGCCAATCTTGCCCGCATCCGCCGCCGATTGGATGGGGGAGAGTGGCGGCACATACCACACCATTGGTAAGGTACGGTATTCAGGGTGCAAGGGCAGTGCCAGCTTCCAATCCATCGCCAGTTTCCACACCGGGGATTCTTGCGCCGCTTTCAGCACATTGTCAGGAATACCGTCTTTCTTCGCCTGCTCAATCACTTTCGGGTCAAATGGGTCGAGGAAGACCTCCAACTGCTTTTGGTACAAATCCTTCTCGTTCGGGGTGCTGGCGGCAGCTTCAATCTGATCTGCGTCATACAGCAATACGCCAAGGTAACGGATACGCCCCACGCAGGTTTCGGAACACACCGTCGGCATACCCGACTCAATGCGGGGGTAGCAGAAAATGCACTTCTCGGATTTACCGGACTTCCAGTTGTAGTAAATCTTTTTGTAAGGGCAACCGCTCACGCACATGCGCCAACCGCGACACTTGTCTTGGTCGATCAGTACAATGCCGTCTTCGTCACGTTTGTAGATCGCCCCGCTGGGGCAAGACGCAACACACGCCGGGTTCAAGCAATGCTCACACAAGCGCGGCAGGGTAAACATGAAGGTGTTTTCAAATTCACCGTAAATGTCGGCCTGAATCTGGTCGAAGTTTTTATCCTTGCGGCGTTTGGAAAATTCCGTGCCGAGGATTTCTTCCCAGTTTGGCCCCCATTCGATCTTGTCCATGCGCTGCCCAGAAATCAGCGAGCGCGGGCGTGCCACGGGTTGATGATCGCCCGACGGTGCGTTGTGCAGGTGTTGGTAATCGAAATCGAACGGCTCGTAATAGTCGTCAATCGCGGGCAAATCCGGGTTGGCAAAGATATTCGCCAGCACCCGAAACCGCCCACCAATACGTGGCTCAATCTTGCCATCGGCACGACGTAACCAGCCACCTTTCCACTTGTCCTGATTCTCCCATTCTTTGGGATAACCAATGCCGGGCTTGGTTTCGACGTTGTTAAACCATGCGTATTCCATGCCTTCGCGTGAAGTCCAGACGTTTTTGCAGGTGATCGAGCAGGTATGACAGCCGATACACTTGTCTAAATTCAGCACCATGCCGACTTGGGAACGTATTTTCATTTGACTGCCTCCTGAATGGTGTCATTACCTTCGCCGTCCAGCCAATCGATGTTGGTCATCTTGCGCACAATGACAAATTCATCGCGGTTAGAACCGACCGTGCCGTAGTAGTTGAAGCCGTAAGCCTGTTGCGCATAGCCGCCGATCATGTGGGTCGGTTTGGGGCAAACGCGAGTGACGGAGTTGTGGATACCGCCGCGTCCCCCCGTAATCGCCGAACCCGGTACATTGACGATTTTTTCTTGCGCGTGGTACATCATCACCATCCCCGGCATGACGCGCTGGCTGACCACCGCACGCGCCGCGATTGCGCCGTTGCTGTTGAACAGGTCGATCCAGTCGTTGTCCACAATGCCCAGCGTTTTGGCATCGACTTCGCTCATCCACACAATGGGGCCGCCGCGTGACAGCGTGAGCATCAGCAGGTTGTCGGTGTAGGTGGAATGGATGCCCCATTTTTGGTGCGGGGTAATCCAGTTCAAGGCCAGTTCGGGATTGCCGTTGGACTTTTGGTTGAGCATCGGCTTGATGGTTTTGGTATTAATTGGTGGGCGATACACCAACATACTTTCGCCGAAATCCCGCATCCAGTCATGGTCGAGGTAGAACTGTTGCCGCCCCGTCAAAGTGCGCCACGGAATCAGCTCGTGAACGTTGGTGTAACCCGCGTTGTACGACACATGCTCATCTTCCAAACCCGACCAGGTAGGGCTGGAAATGATCTTGCGCGGTTGCGCCACGATGTCACGGAAGCGGATTTTCTCGTCTTCCTTGTTCAAGGCGAGATGGGTGTGGTCAATGCCGGTGATTTTCGACAAGGCTGCCCACGCTTTCACCGCCACTTGCCCGTTGGTTTCAGGGGCAAGCGAGAGGATCATTTCTGCCGCATCAATCGCGCTATTCAAGCACGGGCGACCTTCATTCGTGCCGCCGGTGTGCTGATGGTTGAGCTTGCCGAGGAAAGCGACTTCGGTTTCAGTATTCCAGCCGATGCCTTTGCCACCATTGCCGAGTTTTTCCAGCAAAGGGCCAATCGAGGTGAAGCGGGAATAGGTTTCAGGGTAATTGCGTTCTACCGCGATCAACGCGGGGGCAGTTTTGCCCGGAATCAGCTCACATTGGCCTTTTTTCCAGTCCTTAATGCCGACGGCTTGACCGAGTTCGGCAGGCGCATCGTGCAGCAACGGCAATGTCACCACATCGGTTTCCACACCCAAATGCCCGACGCACACCCGTGAGAATTCCTTGGCAATGCCTTTGTAGATTTCCCAGTCGCTACGCGCTTCCCACGCAGGGTCTACCGCTGCGGTCAGCGGGTGAATGAAGGGGTGCATGTCGGAAGTATTCAGGTCATCCTTTTCGTACCACGTTGCAGTCGGCAATACGATGTCAGAATAAAGACAGGTGGTGGACATGCGGAAATCGAGTGTCACCAGCAAGTCGAGTTTGCCTTCAGGAGCCTCCTTGTGCCATTGCACTTCTTGCGGCATTGCGCCACCCATTTCACCGAGGTCTTTGCCTTGCACCCCATGTTTTGTGCCTAGCAAATATTTGAGCAAGTATTCATGCCCTTTGCCGGACGAACCCAGCAAGTTGGAACGCCACACGAACAGGTTGCGCGGGAAGTTTTGCGCGTTATCGGGGTCTTCAGCGGCGAAAGCGATTTTGCCGGACTTGAGGTTGGCAACGGTGTAATCCGCCGTACTCATCCCCGCATTTTTAGCGGCTTGAGCAATGCGCAGCGGGTTGGTATTGAGCTGCGGTGCAGACGGCAACCAGCCCATGCGTTCTGCTCGCACGTTGTAGTCAATCAAGCTACCGGATTGGCGATCAAGGTTTGCCAGCGGGGAAAGGATTTCCTTGATTTCCAGCTTTTCGTAACGCCATTGGCTAGAATGGTTGTAGAAAAACGAGGTGGAATTCATCTGCCGTGGCGGGCGGCTCCAATCGAGAGCGAACGCCAGCGGCAACCAGCCGGTTTGCGGACGCAGCTTTTCCTGCCCCACGTAATGCGCCCAGCCACCGCCGGATTGCCCCACGCAACCACACATGGCAAGCATATTGATCAAACCACGGTAGTTCATGTCCATGTGATACCAGTGGTTCATGCCCGCGCCGACGATAATCATCGACTTACCCTTGGTCTTGTCGGCGGTATCGGCAAATTCCCGCGCAATACGGATCACTTTGTCACGCGGCACGCCGGTAATCGCTTCCTGCCATGCTGGCGTGTACGGCGCATTGGCATCGTCAAAATCTTTGGCACTGTCATCGTCGCCCAAGCCACGGCTAACACCGTAGTTCGCCATGTTCAGGTCGTAAACCGACACCAGCAAACCTTCTGTACTATCCGCCAGCATCACTTTACGCGCTGGCAATTTGTGCTTGAGGATGTCCTTGACGGTATTGCCTTTGAAGTAATCGCTTTGCACCCCGCCAAAATACGGGAATGCGACATCCACAATGGCATCGTGGCGTTCCAACAAGGAGAGGCTGAGGGTAATGTCTGCGTGGGTCTTGCCATCTTTTTGTTGCAGATTCCACTGGCTGCTGCCATCCCAGCGGTAGCCGATTGAGCCGTTGGGGGAAATGATCTCGCCCGTCGCATCGTCAATCGCCACGGTTTTCCAGTCAGGGTTTTGCGCTTCACCCAAGCCGGATACAAAGTCACTAGCACGGGCAAACCGCCCCGCTTGGTAACTGCCATCATCCCGCGCTTCCAACAGCACCAGATTCGGCCAGTCGGTATAACGGCGCACGTAATCGGTGAAATACGCACTCGGCTTGTCGACGTGGAATTCTTTGAGGATGACGTGCCCGAATGCCATTGCCAATGCTGCGTCCGTCCCCTGTTTCGGGTTCAGCCATTGGTCAGCATGTTTGGCAACTTCCGCATAATCCGGCGTAATCGCTACGGTTTTCGTGCCTTTGTAACGCACTTCCGTGAAGAAGTGCGCGTCGGGGGTACGGGTTTGCGGAACGTTAGAACCCCACGCAATAATGTAACTGCTGTTGTACCAATCGGCAGATTCGGGTACATCGGTTTGCTCGCCCCACACCATGGGTGAAGCGGGTGGCAAATCGCAATACCAGTCGTAGAAGCTCAAGCACACGCCACCAATCAAGGACAGGTAACGGCTTCCGGCGGCATACGACACCATCGACATGGCAGGAATCGGCGAGAAACCAATCACGCGATCTGGGCCGTATTGCTTGGCGGTGTAAACGTTGGCGGCGGCGATTAATTCATTTACTTCATCCCAATCAGAGCGGATGAAGCCCCCCAAACCCCGGCGGGTTTTGTAAGCCTTTGCCATCTCCGGGTTTTCAACAATGTAGGCCCACGCCACCACCGGATCAGGGTTTTGGGTTTTGACTTCACGCCACATTTGCAGCAATTCTTTACGCATCAAGGGGTATTTGAGGCGATTCGCGCTGTACATATACCACGAGAAGCTGGCTCCACGCGGGCAACCCCGTGGCTCATGGTTCGGCAAATCCGGGCGGGTGCGTGGGTAATCCGTTTGCTGGGTTTCCCATGTGACTAGCCCGTTTTTCACGTAGATTTTCCAGCTACACGAACCGGTACAGTTCACGCCGTGGGTGGAACGTACCACCTTGTCGTGCTGCCAGCGTTTACGGTAGCCGTCTTCCCAATCGCGGCTCTCTGTCGTCATCGCACCATGCCCGTTAGAGAACGGGGTGGTGGTGCGCTTGAAAAAATTCAGTCGATCAATAAAGTGGCTCATAGCAATCAATGCTCCCCTTTGGTGCTACACGGGTTGATGGGACTGGTTTGCAGATTGTCGTCGTATTGTTGGATTGCCATGTCGGTCTCCTTGGATAAATGGCCAGGCTTCAGCCCGACATCTTTTACGGGTTTAAGGATTCTTGATTTCGCTGCTACGACGCAAGTAAAACCACCAGTTCAGAATCAGGCACAACGCATAGAAAATGGCAAAGCCATACATGGCATTTTCTGGTGTACCGGCTTTGATCTGGTCACCAATCACGAGTGGTGCGATAAATGCGCCATAGGCGGCAACCGCCGAAGTCCAACCGAGTACCGGGCCCGCTTGAGCGCGGTCAAAAATAAACCCCACTGAGCGGAAGGTGGAGCCATTGCCAATGCCGCTAGCGGCAAACAACAGCATGAATAAACCAAGAAAAAGTGGGAAATAGTGTTCTGGGGTAGGCGAGGCATAGGCTTGCATCATCACGTAACCGACTGCACCGGAAGCCACCACCATCACCGCCGATATGATTTGCGTCACAATCGAGCCACCCACCTTGTCAGCAACCCAGCCACCCAAGGGGCGTACTGCCGCGCCAATAAACGGCCCCATCCAAGCGTAGGTGAGTGCTGAGGGTGCATTGGGGTTCTTTAAAGTATGGGTGAGCACCCCAGCCGCATCAGGTACATGCTGGAAGCCAAAGATCACCGTAATAGCCAAGGGCAAAGCCATCGAAAAACCAATGAAAGAACCGAAGGTCACTACATAAAGGATGGTCATCGCCCATGTATGCTTATTCCTGAAAATGGCAAACTGCTTAGCCACACCTTCTTTCATTGGCCCAAATGCAGCCAACCGCATCACCACTAAAGCAGAAATAATATCCAAGGGAACGGCTACCCACATATTCAATAGCCCTAAACCCGTCGGGGCAGGCAAATAGAAATAGAGCATGGTAATGGTGGGGATAAACGCCAGCGTATACAGGTAGGTAATCTTTAAAAATGCAGCAATCGGATTACCGGCATCGGGTGATACTGTTTTGATATTGTTCATACCAAACCAGCAGAGAATGGCTAGTGGTATTAAGGACAGCACCCAAGCAAAACCTGCGTTCTGAATCCAAGTCGGTGTACCAGCGGCAATTTTACCGAAAATCCAGCCACTATCTTTTTGGAGAATCATCGGTTCGCCACCGAGCACCCCCAACAATCCCACTGTCATTACCAAGGGAATAACTATTTGCATCGCGGTAACACCAAAGTTACCAAGACCCGCATTCAGACCCAATGCTGTACCCTGTAGACGCTTCGGGAAAAAAGTGCTGATATTCGACATGGAGCTGGCGAAATTACCGCCGCCTACCCCAGACCATAAGGCCATCAGCTGGAATACCCAAAGTGGCCAATGGGGGTGCTGCAAGACGATGCCAGTACCAATAGCAGGTGCTAACAACATTGCCGTGGTCAGGAAAATCGTATTCCGCCCGCCCGCCAAACGGATTAAGAATGAGGCCGGTATCCGCATGGTTGCACCAGAGATGCCCGCAATAGCGGTTAAGGTGAATAACTCTTCTTTGGTAAAGGGAAAACCAAGATTGAGCATCTGTACCGTAATAACGCTCCACATACTCCAGACGGCGAACCCACACAGTAAGGCAGGGATCGAAATCCATAGGTTACGGTTGGCAATTTTTTTGCCCGTCCTTTCCCAGAAGGTGGTGTCCTCCACATCCCAGTGTTTAATATCAGTCATGTTTAATCCTCTGTCGTGAGCTTCTGCAAAATTAGATTCTGGCCTTACAAAGAACCGGCCCGGTGTGCTGGGGGGTAAAACTGGGAGCGTTCGGCATGCAAAGGCCGCACTTCAGTGAAATACATCCACATCAGGGAAACCCAAACGATCCCGAACATCAACATGAAAGCGGAGGAGCGGATACCAGTCAGATCCAGCAATATGCCAAACATAATCGGCATCAGGAAACCACCCAGCCCGCCAGCCAAACCGACGACACCAGAAACAACACCAATGTTTTGTGGGTAATCATCCGAAATGTATTTAAAGACCGAGGCCTTACCGACAGCAAACGCAATGCCCAATGTGAACATGAGCACGGTAAACGCGGTTGAATCCAGCCCAAAACTGAATGTTGTCGGGCCATTGACCGTCTGCACCGTGAATGAGGTTTGTGGGTATGAAAGGAAGAACAGGCAGGTCAGAGCCACCCATAGCACCCACCAAGTTATCGTGTGTGCACCAAACCTGTCCGAGAACCAGCCACCCACTGCCCGCAGTACACCACCAGGAATACTGAACGCGGCTGCCAGAAAAGCAGCCGTTTTCAGGTCAAAGCCATACTCACTGACGTAATACTTGGTCATCCACAAAGCCAGTGCAACATAGCCACCAAACACAATGGAGTAGTACTGGCTGTAACGCCAGACAGTCGGGTCTTTGAGTACGACCAATTGTTCGCGGATGGTGACGGATTTGCCGACCTTGTGGCTGGAATCGGTGAAGGTAAAGAACCAGAACAGGATAGCCGTGACTAACATCAATACCGCATAGACCTTGGGAACCATCGCCCAGCCATAGCCAACCACAATAATGGGAGCCAGCAATTTGGTCACGGCAGCACCGGTATTGCCCGCCCCGAAAATCCCCATGGCAGTACCTTGCTGCTCTTTCGGGAACCAATGGGCGCAATAAGCAATCCCGACAGTGAAGGAGCCACCAGCCACGCCCACAAACAGCCCAATTACCAGGAAATGCCAGAATTCAGTGGCATACGAGATCAGCCAGATGGGTATCACGGTGGACAGCATCAGCACAAAAAATACCAGCCTCCCCCCCAACTTGTCCGTCCACATGCCCAATGGCAGGCGGATCAGTGAGCCAGTCAGGACAGGTGTTGCAATCAGGATACCAAACTGGGTTTCATTCAAGGCTAGCAGTTCTTTAATAGGGATACCGATAACCGCGAACATCATCCAGATCATGAAACAGACCGTGAAAGCCAGCGTACTCATGATAACGACCGACCAGGCCTTGTAGCGTTGTGTTGCCATAATTCACCTTGGAGCAAACCCTGATTTATTTTTACAGGGCTGTTTTACGCTTCAGGCTGCCTTGTTTCCAGGTGTTGGACTTGCCAAAAAACCACCTTGAGTACCACTTTAGTGGTAGACTAATTTATTTTAACTTATTGTTTTAATAAGTTTTATTTTCAGCTGTATTTTTTGGGGCAGGCGAGGTGAGTAAAAAGTGGTATACCTATTAACCTGTAGCACCCGGAATAGGGGTATCCCTATAATCCAGGAGAAGGGGTTGATAAGGCAGCTTGACGGAAGGGGGATATACCAGTGAAACGCTTGTTGTGGGACAAACTGCAAAACTCATTGTTATTGCGCCTTGGGGGCATGATTGCCGCGATTACAGTGCTGGCGATTGTCGGCATGTCCACCTCATGGATGGTAGCAGAAACCACGCAAGGCAATGGTGAGGCCATCAATGTCGCCGGTAGCCTGCGGATGCAGAGCTGGCGCATGACTTCGCTTTATCAGCAACACTTGCTGGCTGGGGACTCAGCCAACCGCACTGACTTGCAGCAGGCCATTGAACAGTTCGGCAATGACCTGCGGTCAGATGCCATCCTGTCCGTATTGCCCAATGATGAAACCTCCTCCCTAAAGCAGGTGTTCCGCCGGGTCGAACATGATTGGCAAGAACGCATATTGCCCAGTCTTGACGGCTCTTCAGCGTCGACAGCCCCTCTCGTTCTGGCTGAAATTCCTTTGTTTGTTGCCCAGATCAACGATTTGGTCAAAAAAATCGAGGAAACGACCGAAGCCAAGATTTTTGTTTTGCGGGTAATCCTTGGGGTGGCGGTCATCGGCACGATCTTGGTGGTGATCCTATCCATCTACCTAATCAGTAATATTTTGGTTGATCCCCTCAAAGATCTGTTGGGTCTGACCGATGAGATTCGCCGTGGGAAATTGGCGGTACGCTCCGGCCTGAAAGGTGAAGATGAAATCGGTCAATTGGGGCGTGCTTTTGACCTGATGGCAGAAGACTTGTCGAAATTGTACCGCGATCTCGAATCGCGGGTGGAGCAGAAAACCGCAGAGTTGACCCGCAGTAACCATTCACTGGATTTGCTATACCGGTCAATCAGCCGCCTGCACGGCATTTCACCTGACCGGGCAGTGTTCCAAAGTGTCCTGAAAGATGCGGAATCAACCCTGGGACTGGGGGTCGGCACGATTTGCCTCAAGAGCGATAATGACCCACACGGCAATGTGGTGGCAACCACCGCCCCGAACAAGGTCAGCCCCCTGTGCCAACATGCACGCAGTTGTGGGGAGTGCCAAGACCCCCATGCTATCCGTATGGATACCTTGTCCAATGGCTGGCAGGTGTTGCGCATGCCGTTAACGGATGCAGAAAAGCACTACGGTATGCTAGCAGTGGATGTACCCCCGGATACCCAAGCTGAAACATGGCAAGTACAACTGCTGGAAGCCTTGTCACACCACATCGGTGTCACGATTGCATCGGAACAGCGTATTGAGCAAAACCGCCGCGTGTCCCTGCTGGAAGAGCGGGCCGTTATTGCCCGCGAGTTGCATGACTCCCTCGCCCAATCATTGGCTTATATGAAAATCCAAATGAGCCGCCTGCGCACCGCCATCCAGAACCCGGAGAAGGCAAACGAAGTTCCTGAGGCCATGGAGGAGCTACGTGAAGGCCTCAATGCCTCCTACCAGCAGTTGCGCGAACTGCTCTCCACCTTCCGCCTACGGATGGAAGATGCCGACCTGAGCATGGCATTGGCACAGACCACCACCGAGTTTGCCGAGCGGGGAGCCTTGCCCATCAGCCTGGACGTTAACTTGGGCAACATCCACCTGACACCCAATGAAGAAATTCACTTGCTGCAAATCGTGCGTGAGGGCTTGTCCAATACCGTCAAACATGCACATGCCAAACAGGCTTGGGTCAGTCTGCGGGGAAACGGGGATGGGCAGGCAGAACTCAGGATTGAGGATAATGGTGTGGGGATAAAGAAAAATGCCTCCCTGCACCATTATGGCATGACCATCATGAGCGAGCGTGCACGTGCCTTAAACGGCGAACTGACCCATCTTGCCCGACAGGGTGGTGGAACCTGTGTGCACATGCTATTTACACCCATCCAGCCCCACGCCCTGCCCGACATGAGGATATCCTATGCTGCCTGAAACCACCCAACGCCTGCTGATTGTTGATGACCACCCGCTATTCCGCAAAGGGGTACGTTACCTGGTAAATATGGTGCAGGGCTTCACCATTGTCGGTGAGGCCTCCTGTGGTCAGGAAGGTATTGATATGGCAGCAGAACTTGACCCGGACATGATCCTCCTGGATTTGAATATGAAGGACATGAGCGGGATTGATGTGCTGAAAGCCGTCAAGGCATCTGGCTCCGATGCCCGTGTGGTCATGCTGACCGTTTCCGACCAAGCGGATGATCTGGTTTCGGCACTCAGGTCAGGTGCCGATGGCTACCTGCTCAAGGAAATGGAGCCAGAAGACTTGGTAAGCAAGCTATCGGAAGCGGCGGCGGGTCATATCACCCTGACCGAACGGCTGATCAACCTGCTGGCACACGCCATGCGCTATGATGCCTCCCGCCCCAAAACCACATCAGAAGCGGGCTTGACTGACCAAGAACAACGCATCATCGAACTGGTGGCCGCAGGCAAAAGCAACAAATTGGTCGCCAGGGAACTCAGCATCACCGAAGGCACGGTGAAAGTGCATGTCAAACACCTGCTGCGCAAGCTCAACCTCCGTTCGCGGGTGGAGGCGGCGGTGTGGTACGTGGCACAGCAGAAGTGAAGCGCAGGATATCCACACGGGTTAGGATGCCAACCACCTGAGATTGCCCATCGACAATCACCAACCGGGTCACTTGGTGCTGACCCATCAACTTCAGGCCATACCCCAGCGTATCCTCCGGTTTCGCCACGATCACTGTGGATGTCATAATGTCCCTGACCCTAGTGGCTGTACCTGCCGCATGGGTAACAGGTAGCCGCCAAGCAGCCATGACTTTTTGCATGCGTGAGGTTTGTGGGCTGCGGGTACGAACCCCCATCGCCCCCAACAAATCTCCCTCGGTCACAATCCCGACCAGTTTGCCATACTCCACCACCGGAAACCCGCTGACCCGGTTTACCAACAGCAGGTGCGAGACTTCATCCAGCAACATCTCCGGCTGCACCGTCATGACCGGGCTAGTCATCAGTTCCGACAACAAATGGGCAGCCTTTTCGCGAAGAGCCGCATGCCGCACGGCTGACTGATAAAGCTGCCATAACTCGTCAGGAAGCACATTGGGCTCTTCACCACACTCATTCAGTGCAGCTATAAAATCCTGTTTTTCGATCACCATGGCAATGCTCCCGTTTTATATATTGAGCGTAGCAACCTGACATAAAAGGACAATTACACCAACGCAGTAGCCATCCCTACCACAAAAGTGGTATCAGGTGGAAACCCCAGTGCTACAACCACGTTACTTGTCAGAATGGAGCAAGCTGCTCAACAACAGGAATAACATGACGGCAGCCAACCCGACAGAAAACAACATCAGGGCTTCCGCCATACTCAACAGCTCAGGAATCACCCACGGGGTATAGCCGCACGCTTCCAACGGCTTAAAAACTGCAGGCAACCACTCATCCAAACGTAACCACGCCGGGTAATTGGGGTTCATGGAACATGTGCCTTCAAACCAGCCACGCTCAGTTCCCAAGGTACGGTAAGAACGCTCAACCATCCCGGCGGTAAACAATAAGGTGGCGGCATTGGCCAATACCAAACCCAAACGGCTATGGCGCAGGAACAGCCCTAGCACCGCCGCCAGCATAATCCCCAATACCCAGGCACGGATATGCACACAAAGCACACAAGGGCCATACTCAAGGACATATTGATAAAACAGGGCTGTCCCTTCCAAGGCAAGGCAAGTGATAATCAGCCCCACCCAAAAGAAGGTGGAGCGGTTAAAACGGCTCAATACAGATAACATCAGGTGGCACACTCTCGCTATTTTTAATGGTAGGATCATCCCTAAAGTATAACCCCCTATGGGTCAAATTTGTAACCGACCCCATACACGGACTTGATCACTTCCCGCTCTGGCAAGGCAACCTCCAACTTGCGGCGCAGATTCTTGACATGGCTATCCACCGCCCGGTCAGTGACGATACGGTGATCATCATACAAATGGTCAAGCAAGTGATTGCGGGAATAGACCTTGCCCGGATTACCCACAAAATGCTGCAACAGGCGAAACTCGACCGGGGTCAACACCAATGCCTGCCCATCCACCTTGGCCTCCATGCGTTCAACATCGATTTCAATACCGCTTTCCGCGATCAATTGGCGCAAAGGGGTGGCTACCCGCCGCAGGATATTTTTCACTCGCACCACCAGCTCACGCGGGCTGTAGGGCTTGCAAACGTAATCATCTGCGCCCAGCTCCAGCCCCAACAAACGGTCAATCTCATCGACCTTGGCCGTCGCCATAATCACGGGTGTATCCGCGAAGAGTCGAAGCTCACGGAAAATTTGCAAACCATCCTTCCCTGGCAACATCAGGTCGAGGATCACCAAGTCCGGGATGTTTTCACGAATCCACGGCACAGCCTGCAAGCCGTTTCCAATCCCGTGGGTGAGAAAACCGGCCTGTTGCAGGTACTCACACATGACCTCAGCCAGCTTTGGCTCATCCTCAACGATTAAAATGGTTTTCGGTTTAGTATCCATCCGCGACCTTTTACCTGTTCAAGCACTGATTCCGCGACCTATGCCACCGGCAACTCAATATGCACGGCTAAGCCACCGAGGGTAGCATGTTGGGCATAAATGCGCCCACCTTGGGCTTCGATAATATTCTTGCAAATCGACAAGCCCAATCCCGAACCACCCAACGCCCGGCTACGCGACTTGTCCACCCGGAACAGGCGGTCAAACAAACGCGGCAACGCCTCATCTGGTACACCGGGGGTACTGTCCTCAACCGTCACCAACACCTTGCCTGCCTGACATTGGCTGCTGACCACGACACGGCCTTGTGGATCGGTATAGCGGTAGCTATTCTCCAACAGATTGCCAAACACCTGCCGCAAGCGTTTCGCATCAGCCCGCACCCGCAAGGGCTGGAGGGAAAGGTTGGCCTGCAAGCCAATCTGCCTCTCCCGCAAACGCAGGGTCGCGCTGCCCAACACGTCTTCCAAAATATCATTTACATCCAAGATCTCCAAGGCAGAGGTATCCCATTCACCTGAATCCGATAGCGACAACTGGTAAAGGTCATCCACCAGCTTGCCCAAAGACAGGATTTCGCTATGCAGTGAGCGGATTCGATCCAGGGTGGGTTGACGGATACCATCCAGCAAGGCTTCCACCTCACTGCGCAACACAGCCAACGGGGTACGCAACTCATGGGAAATATCAGCAATCCATTGAGCCCGCAGTTCCTCATTACGCTTGAGCGAATCTGCCAAATGGTTGAAATGCCCAGCCAGATCACCCAACTCATCCTGGGATGAAATGGGGATATGGGCTGTGTAATTGCCTTGTGCCAACGTTGTTGCCCCCGCCGCCAAACGCTTGACCGGGCGCAGGAATTGGCGGGCAGCCAAAAACGCCACCAACGCCGACAGGCCAATGGCAAACAAGGCAATCAGGTAAGCATTGCGGGCTTGCTGCTCTTGGAACGCCCCAGCCAAGGCATCGGTAATCACTTCCGGCTGCATGACATGCAGCCAGCCCACCACTTGCCCTTGCGCCTCAATCGGCAAAACTGTCAACTTCTCATTCGGGCCGGGGTGTGGGCCAATCACAATGCGTTTATCCAAATCCAGCAAACGCATCCGGCGCACCAACGAGGACGAGGGGGGCGGGGGAGGGTTGGCGGCTGGCGGTGGGCGATCACCCTGCTGTTCGAGTTGCTGCTCCAGTTGGCGTTGTTGGCGACGATTGGCATTGGCATACCGCCCTTCCCCAATCTCTGCCAAGGCCAATGACCAGTTATGCCGATCTTCCCGGATAAACTCCCAACTGCCATTGGGTATCCACATCTCTGCCAATACGTCAGTCAAACGCCCTGCACGCTCCAGATCGTTACGGTACTGATAATCCGTGAATCCGGTGCGGAAGCTCCAGTTCATGAACACCATAATGAACAACATCACCACAAACGCAGTGGTGAGGATCGTAATGAACAATTTGGCAAAGATATTCAGTTTCATCGTCGTATCTTACTGCGGAAATGGGCAAGAATTATGGAGACCACCGCACAAAAAATAGTGTGCGGCACTCCCTTCCTGTGTATAGGCAAGCGGCCTGTCAAGCACTAAGATGGTGCAAAATTTTGGATGTCCGAACATGCTCATCTACCTTAAAGACTATCTGTTGAAAATGCGCGGTGGCGGTAACAGTTCACCGCACCCTATCCACTGGCGCAATGCCCTGTGCTCATGGTTGGGTGGCTTTATCGGCATTGCTTTGGTAGGTTGGGTCGATAGCTTCAACCCACTCACCCCACAGGATCACCTGTTCCTGATTGGCTCCTTCGGGGCAACCGCCGTATTGGTCTATGGCTCCCCCAGTGCACCCTTTTCCCAGCCGCGCTATGTGTTGGGCGGGCATATCTTGTCCGCCTTGGTCGGTGTCACGGTTTACAAACTGCTGCCTGACCCCTTATGGCTCGCTTCAGCCGTGGCAGTCTCCACCTCAATAGTGGTTATGTACCTGACACGTACTACCCATCCGCCCGGTGGGGGAACCGCCCTCATTGCCGTTGCTGGCAGTGAGCGGGTGCATGAGCTGGGCTATTGGTTTGTCCTTGACCCCGTGTTGGTTGGTGTCCTGCTATTGCTGGCAGTTGCTTTGCTAATTAATAACCTATCTCCCCTGCGCCGCTATCCGAACTATTGGCATTGATGGGGTATTGATAGCGGCCTTGACATCTGGTCGGTGTAAAAACACCACTTATTCCTTAAAATTGACCGTTCATCTGTAAAACCGAACAAAATACGAATCTAGGCCAAGTTTTTTTGATTGGTGAAGTTCGTATTTAGTTCGTATACTTAGTTCGTGTTTGGTTCGGTTCAACAGGAAGGTATACACAATGTCGACACTCACACGCAGACAGCAAGAGATTTGGCAGGCCATCCGCGAATGGTACGACAGCCGTAACTATGCGCCGACGCTGGACGAAATTGGCAAAATGGTCGGTATCAATTCGCGCAGTACAGTACATCAGCATATCCAAAGCCTGATCACGTCCGGGTATCTGGAGGAAGCAACCGAAGGCAAGCGTGCCTACCGGATTCCAAATGCCTGGACAGACCAGCACCCACAAATCAGCTTGCCATTGAAAGGCTGGATCGCCGCAGGCCGCCCGATTGAGGCGATCCCTGACCAGAACGACATCAGCCCGAATGAGTTGTTCCTTGGCCCCAAACGCTATGCGCTCAAGGTCAAAGGCGAGTCGATGATTGATATTGGTGTAATGGATGGGGATTTCGTGGTCATCCAGCATGCCGAAAGCGCCCGCAATGGTGACATCGTGGTGGCCTTGGTGGAGCGCGATGAAACCACCCTGAAGCGCATTTACTACCTGCCAGATGGACAGGTGGAGCTGCGCCCGGAAAACCGGACGATGCAACCGATGGTTTACCCCGATGCCAGTGTACAGGTGCAAGGTAAGATGGTCGGCCTGTTCCGTAGCTATAGCTGAGCCAACCAGCCAGACAAGATGCCCTCAACCCCATTCCACCAACCAATGGGGTTCTTATCGGCAGCGTTTCCGGCGCTGCCTTTTTTTACGCTTAAAATTTGCTTTTAACCCTGCTTGGAGTTGCTGAAATGAACAGAAATACTCAAATAAAACCCCATCCGGCATCGCCTGCTCCTGTCGATATGCACAGCAGGACGGATGAATCCCCCTCTCTCCAATACCGCGAAGTCTGGATAGTTATCCGGGGTGTGCTGGTCGTCTGGGCGCTGGGTGTCTGGTTATTGCTGGTGATGATGCCCGGTATTGACCAAATCAGTAATGCCGCAACTGCCATGCTGCACTTGCCCAATGTGTTTATGGGGCTGGGCTTGATTGGAGCCATTTTCGCCGCTTATAACCTGCGCCTGGATGGGCATTTGCTGTGGTTTTTAGGGGTGCTGCTGTTATTGGCAGGCTGGATGTAAATATAAATAGACGGTGCGAAGAAAGCGCCAACTTTCCCCGCACCTGATCCTGTGTCATTGGGAAAACTCGACAGGAGATTAAGATTATGACGGATTCAACTGCAAAAACCAAATTCGACCGCCCCGGCTATTTATCCAAAAGCAAATCCGTGCGCGACCTGCTCCTGGATTTGCGTAAAGCTGAGCTATGGCTATTACTGGCTGCGATTGCCGCTTTCCTGGCTTCGGCATTTTTTGTCGTCAAGTATTTTGTCGGCGGCGACATGACCCCGGAAACATGGACAGCAGAGCAATGGCTGAATGCCCTGCTGGGGCTTGGCATTACCGCTGTCATTACCGCAGCGCAAGCTTTCTTGTATGCCTCCGGCTATAAGGGGCATGCAGCAACCATCGCCACCATTGTTGTCGTGTTTTTTGGCCTGTTTTCGGAAATTTCACAGTCGATGGAGCGTGAAGATGCCACCGTGCGCCACCGCTCCGAAAACTCAGCCGTCTTCCAGGCTGCGTTGGGCAGCATCAGCACCGTTGCCAGTAGTGCCGCCAATGTATCGGGCGAACAACGGGCATTGGCGGATGCCCGCGCCCAATTGGCGTACTGGGAAGGGTTGAAGGAGCAGAAAAATGCCGGTCATACTTCGGTCAAATACTCCCACCGTACCATTGACCGCAATATTGCCGATTACCAACGCAAAATCGACTCCTATAACCATCAGGTGTCCATGCAGGATCAAACCCGCACCCACCTGCTAAGCGGGGCGATTGCGCAAGCCAAGGAGCTAGAATACGACGAGGACAAGCACTATGCCATGATCCGCCTGATCAAGGATTTTCTGGGGGTAACGGGTGTTTGGGCTTCCTTCCTGTTTTCGGTAATTATCATTGGCACATTTGAATATGCGTTCCATTTTGTGGGGGCGTATGTGGCAGACCATAAAGCTGCCCTGCAATTGCTGGGGCGGGATACCCACGGGCATTTGATTAATGCACCGGATGCACCACCTGCCGAAGCGGTACATGAAAGCCGGGGCATTATCCCGCATGACCATGCCAACCACTTGCGGGGGGAATATCTGGATTGGGTATCACCCGAAAGGGGCGGGCAAACCAATGCCCCAGCCCCCCCATCCGCCAGTAGCAGTGATGGGCAAATGGCGGATCGTGAGAAAATCGCTGACATGACCCAAAAGCGCTTTTTCAAGATCATTTACACGGATGTGCGCAACCGCATCCTCAATGGTGAGGTCAAACCAACTGTCCGCCCGGTGACAGAGGCCGTCAGCACCATCATCCGTGAAAAAGGTGAGCGCATGGGCATCAAAGCCTCCATGATGGGCAAACCACAGCGGCAGGAAATTGCTGAAGCCATCCTCGCCACTCTGGAGCGGGAAACCGTGGTGCAGTTAAATGCGGAAGGCGGGGTCGGTAAACCCAAGTACGTGCTAGCCCCCAAATACATGCAAGCCATGGAGCTGAACAAGGTGGCCTTCTGAGGCCACCTTTTAAAGAAACCAGGCTACAGCCCCAAACAGGCAGGGAACTCTACCGGAAAATAAGACTCCTTCATCTATTCTCAAGCTGCATTCACTGGCAGAATCAGCTATAAGTATCAAACAGAATAGCTAATGGACTTGCCTACTAATATGTTTAAACACACATTTCCGATAATGCTGTTGGGGCTGGCATTATCATGGCCTGTTGAGGCATCCCGTATATCCACCACCTACGGCCCGGTGGGTGGTCAGGAGACTTTATGGACAATCGCCACCCGCCTGCGTCCCAGTAACAATGTCACCGTCCAGCAGACCATGCTGGCGCTGTACCACAAAAATCCGCAAGCCTTCAGTGGGAACAATATCAACTCACTGATGAAAGGAACCCGCCTGCAAGCCCCGACTATCCAAGAGACGCGGCGCTACCAGCGTTTGCAGGCATTACGCGAAGCCAGACGGCAAAACCAGTATTGGAAACGCGGGATTGAATTACCCAAAATCACCCCGCCGCCCATCCCGAAAGCCGCAGCACAGACGCGTACCAAAGCCAAACCAGCAACCAAATCAGCGCGTCCAGTCAGCCGCACCAAAACCCAAACAAGCGCCGCACTGACCCCGAAAAAAACGGAACGCGCCATTTCACGGCTGCGCTCACAGTTGTTGGCTGCCCAAGAGAAAAACCAGCGCCTCACCCAGGAGTTGCAAGCCTTACAAGCCATCCAGACCAAAGGTGGCAATACACCCAATATCAGCAACCAGGTCAAAAAACTCAAGACGGAGTTGGACGACCTGAAAAGTATCCTCGACCAAAAGGATAACCACATCAAGACCCTACAGGCCTCCTTAAAAAGCGCCAGTGAGGCAATCAAAGCCCAACATGCGGACAATATACGCCTGTATGAAAAGCTGAAAGAGGTCAGCCCAGCCAGTGTACCCGCAGCCCCCACGGCGGCGGGTAAACCTGAACTCAAATTGTCTACCGTACAGGAGGACAATGCCAAGCAAGCTGCCCAAACAGCAGCCAAAGCAACACCGGCGGGTGAAACCACCCAACCCGCTGATGCAACTGCCATTGATGGGGCTGCCAAGCCTGCCAATGCCGCAGCAGGCACGACAACCGCAAACGTATGGGCTGATGGCAAAGCCAAAGACGGCAAGCAACCGGAGGCAACAGCAGCAGCTACGACAACAGCAAGCTCAACTGCACCAGTGATGGCTATTGCCGAGATAGCATCCCCCCATCCGGCTACTACGCAAAATGAGAGCAAAACCAGTACTAACATAAAAGCAACGGACACAAAACCGACAGCAACCGATGGTAACGATAAACCAGCCCTGACAGAAGCAAAGCCTGCTGACAAAACAGCAAGTGCTGATGGGAAAACAGCAGAGGCCAAACCATTGGCAGCCTTGCAACCCGCCAATGATGTCAAAGCATCCGGTTCCGTCCCTCTGACTGAAATGCTGGGCAAACAAGCTCCAAGCGACAAACCGGCGGTGAATACGGCAACACGTAGTGGTGCATCACCCCTGGCGTTGGCAATTGCGCTCATTTCGTTCTTTTTTATCCTGGCTTTGATTTGGCGGGCATTCCTGCAACAGCGGGAAACGCGCCGCATTGAACAGGAAGAGGCACTTATCGCCGAAAAAATGCGGAAGCGGCTAGAAGATAACCAAGCCATGTCGACCTCGACTGACCGGAAAGACCCAACCTTGTCTCCGCCCTCCAGCCTGAACTTCTAAACCATGACCCGGAGCAGTCCTTTATTGTGAAAAGGACTGCGAAAAGGGCTGCTTTTCGGAATAGGGGGCAACATCATGACAGGCAATGCCTTTACTCACACAAGGGGTTGTGGATAACTTGACATTTGCCCTCTAGTGGTTGCGCTTGCTGATAGGCACTAGATATTGTGGATACCACCGCAATCTGCTTTTTACTGGATCAACGGTATTTTCTGCTTGACTAACCGTTGTTTTAGGGAAAGGAGTCAGAATATAGCCGATTTTTAACGGTTTTTTTCCACTTTTCAGAAAACCGACCGTTTGTCAATATAGGAACCCACTGTGCGCAATCCTGTGGATAACTCTGTAGACAATCCATTCCAGACCACCATCCCATACGGGTCAAAACCCAACTGGAATGCGGTATGTAGACTTGGCAATCCGATGATTTTGGCTTTGGGTCTTGGTGAGGCTGGAAAAGTCGGTGACAATACGGTACAAGGTCATCCAATTTTTGATTCATCCACCTCAAGGCAAGCAAACACGCAATGAAATACGACGTATATGGCATCGGTAATGCGCTGGTAGACAAAGAATTTGAAGTCACCGACGCATTTCTGGAAGAACAGGGTATCGAGAAAGGCTTGATGACCCTGATCGACGAACAGCAACATAACCACTTATTGGCAAACCTGAAAGCAAACTTTGGCCTGAAAAAACGTGCCGGGGGTGGCTCCGCAGCCAACACCATCGTAGCTATCAGCCAATTTGGCGGCAAAACCTTCTATGCCTGCAAAGTGGCAAATGACGAGTTCGGCGAGTTCTATATGCACGACCTGCATGCGGCAGGGGTGGATACCCGTTTGGATCAGGTGCGCAGCAGTGCAGAGGGCGTAACCGGCAAATGCATGGTCATGGTGACAGACGATGCCGAGCGCACCATGAATACATTCCTGGGTATCACCAGCGACTTTTCTGCCAGCGAACTGCATCTGAATGAGCTGAAGCAAGCGCGTTATTTGTATGTCGAAGGCTATCTGGTCACTTCTGACACGTCCCGCCATGCGGTACTGCATGCCCGTAAAGTTGCCAAAGAGCATGGCGTAAAAATGGCAATGACCTTCTCCGACCCATCCATGGCAACCTACTTCAAACCGGGTTTAATGGAAATGCTGGGTGATGGGGTTGACATCCTGTTCTGTAATGAAGAGGAGGCGATGGCCTTCACGGGCATCAACCACCTGGAAGATGCGATTGCCACCCTCAAGCCATTGGCTGAAAAACTGGTCGTGACCCTGGGCAAAGAGGGTGCGCTGGTCGTGAACAACCACAACCGGGTGCATATTCCCGCCCATCTGGTCAAACCATTGGACACTAACGGCGCAGGTGACATGTTTGCCGGGGCATTCCTGTATGGCATTACCCAAGGCATGAGCGATGAACAGGCGGGTGATCTGGCAAGCCGGGCAGCCAGCCAGATTATCCAGGTGTATGGGGCACGTCTGGACAAGGCGGTGCATCAGGCGTTGTTGCAAGCAAGCTAACCGCCACTAAAACCCAAGTTGTATTATTGAGTTACATTAAACGCCAGCCTGTACACAGTGCTGGCAGTTGTCGGTGCATTCAAACAGTGCTAATGCGGGCTGTCTATTGCTCAAGCCACGCAATGTCGGACATAAATGCTAACTGTCAAGACCCGAGTGATTATAAACTCTCTTTTTAAACAATTCGGGTTTCTTGCGATACCATTCCTTCATGGCTTGGACAGGGGTTGAATGCCCAAGGTTTCGCTGAACAATATGCTGGTTATAGAGCTTCATATACTGTCCCAAGGTGGTTGTCATCTCTTCCGCGTTAGCAAAATAGGTGCTTTTTACCAAGTACGAAAGGCGTCCATTAAAACGTTCCACCATGCCATTGGTCTGGGGATGTTTGGGCGGGATCAGGGGATGTTCAATGTCCAGCCCCGAACAGGTTTGGTCAAACCGATGGTTGCCGGTTGGCTCGCGTTCACCGTTGGCGGTAAAGCGGTCGGTAAACTCCTTGCCATTATCGGTCAGGATGATACGGATGTTCACGGGGCATTTCTCATGCAAGCGCCGGATAAAGGCAGCGGTCGTTTGTGCGCCTTTGTCATGGATGACTTCCAGGTAGGCCCAGCGGGTTGCCCGGTCGATAGCCACCAACAGGTAACGCTTCTGCGGGTCATTGGGCATGTTGGGCAAGTACTTGATGTCGACATGGATATAGCCCGGCTCATAGTCCTTGAAGGTCTTGGGTTTGTCGGTTTCTGACTCCCCTGACTGCTCCGCATACAGGTCTTGCAAACGGTTGGCCTGATGCCACGCCAACAACCGGATGAGGGAGGGCACCATATCTGGCTTGATGAACTCGCGGGTCACGACCAACAGGTCATCCACCGTCAGGAGCAGGGTACGGCGCAAGCAGATAACGACCTCCTCTTGAACCGGTGTCAAAGCCGTTTGAATTTGGTGGGGCCGATGGGGGCGGTCGGCAAAACTCTCCCGCTTACGCCACTTGAGGATGGTCGAACGGCTGACATTGAAGTGTTCGGCTGCTTCATCAAGTGTCATGTGGCCTTGGCTGGCGTGGATTTCTTCCCGTATTTTCGGGGTGGTTCGGGCTTGGCTATGAATGTTCATGAATCAACTCGCTACCTGACATCAGGCTGCTTAACACTTGGCGGGCACGGTGCAGTTTACCAAATTTATAGAGCTTATGATCACATGGGTCTAAACACCTAGATGCTTTATTTGGTGCAGGTCTCCTCCTAGATCTTGTATTCCCTCCCTCGTGACGATATGTTTCCACCTACACTGGACAAACAGGACTGAAAGCACGTATGAAATACCTCACCATCCCCGTGACCCCTTTCGAGCAGAATTGCAGCATTATTTGGTGTGAAGAAACCAAAGAGTGTGTGTTTGTCGATCCGGGTGGCGATACCCACAAGTTGTTTGCTGCGGTTGAGCGCGAGGGTTTGAAGCCCGTTGCGGTATGGCTCACACATGGGCATCTTGATCATGTGGGGGGTACACAGCCGGTGGCAGGGCGTTATCAGATTCCGGTGATCGGCCCACATGAGGGGGATGCCTATTGGCTGGATGGTTTGCCCATCCAGTCGAAGCAGTTTGGTTTCCCGCATCATGATGCGTTCCGCCCCAGCCAATGGTTAAAGCAGGGTGACACCCTGACGGTTGGTAAGGAAACGTTTGATGTGCGTCATACGCCAGGGCATACACCGGGGCATGTGGTGCTGTCCAACCCTCAAGGCAAGGTTGTCTTTGTCGGTGATGTGTTGTTTGCCGGTAGCATTGGGCGTACTGATTTCCCCGGTGGGAACCATCAGCAATTAATGGAATCTATCAAGAAGCAATTGTGGACATTGGGTGATGATGTGACCGTTGTCCCCGGACATGGCCCGAACACCACCATCGGCAGGGAACGCCAAACCAACCCGTATATCCATTAACGGGCATGCCGCTAGGCTTTGCCTGTTTTGAGCAAGGTTCTGGTTATGTATAAGCCTGTTGTTTCCTTTGCCTTGATTTGGTCGTGTGTGGCCTGTAGTACCATCCCGGCCTCATCGTCAACACCCTTGCCGCTTGACCCGCAAGCCATGCTGGTTGGGCATAATGCCTTCCGCACCCCATTGGGGTTGCCTGCCTTGCATTGGTCGCCATCCTTGGCGGCCTATGCGCAGGAGTGGGCAGATTATCTCGCCAATGAACAAGGTTGCCGCATGCACCACCGTTCCGAGCTGGGCAGGGAGCAAGGGCAGTATGGTGAAAACCTGTTCTGGTCGAGTGCGCGGCGCTGGACGGATGGGCGTGTGGAGGTGCAGCTCGTTGATGCGGCTCAAGTGACAGCAGCCTGGGGCAGCGAGTGGCAGCACTATGACCATGCCAATAACCATTGTCGCCGTGGTGAGCAGTGTGGGCATTACACGCAGATGGTGTGGCACTCAACCCGTGAGGTGGGGTGTGCTGCATCGCTCTGCCCCGATGGGGGACAGGTTTGGGTCTGCAACTACAGCCCGCCCGGTAATTGGTTGGGTGAGCGCCCGTACTGAGTCAGATAAAAAACGACCCAACCGATACCAGCACCACGACCATCCCTACCAAGGCCAACTTCCAGCCACTGAGTAGTTGCTCATCATGGGCTGCGGGTTCCGGTCGTAGTTCGGGGCGTGGTTCGGTGTTGGCACGTGGCAAGGGCGACCACAAGCGCAATCGCCACCAGAGATGTTGCAGGATGCCGTGCCATTTAGCCAGTCGCAGCCTCATGCTTCCACCCTTTCAGGTTGCAGGCGGGCATGGGAAATCACCAATTCCCGCCACATGTTGCGTTTGATCCGGTAAATGTCAAACAGCCAAATGCGCCGCCATTGGTTGGCGCTATTGTCCTCACTAAAAAAGGCTTGCATCACCTTGGGCAGTTTTTCCAGGCTGATACCGTGGGCAAACGGTTCAATCTTTTTGTGTGCATCCAGCCAGGCAACCAAACGCAGCAAGTGTTGTTCCTGTTCGGATTGGACTGCCTGCGCTACCGGGACAATCAGGTAGTCACTGAACCAGCCGTTGTACAGGTACGGTTGCAGAAGCTCCAGTTGACCATTGCCGCTTTCCTGACTGTGGAAGTGTGCCAGTTGGCGGGCATCCTCAGCGCTGTAGCGTTTACCGGTGTAAAAGCGCCCATATTCCAAGCCATCAATCAGGCCAAGGATCAGGATAAACAGGTCGATCAATAAACCGGCAATCAGCGGTACATAATCGATCATGCTGAGCTTGCTGCTGGCCTCAGACAGGCCAGGGGTGAGGGCGGCGGCAAACACATCCCAGGCACGTTGCAGCACCGTCCGGCTATTGCCCTGATCAAACAGGGTCACTTTTTTGGTGTCCGGTAGTGCATCCAGTGCCAGCAACAGATCATCAATCTTGCGGGTAATCTCCCCATCCGGGCAGGAAACCACCGTACTCTCTTCTGTTTTGGGATTGACTGAATCCATGAACTTGCGCTTGTCACCGCGCCTTTTTTCCAGCTCGGTACGGATTTGCGAGGCAACCGGGCCATTTTTATAGCCACCAATCAGCGTGACAATATCATTCAACTCACGCTCGCGCTGGCTGACTGCGGCACTGCCCAAGTCGATGCCATCCAGGAGTTTGTTGAGTTGTTTGATATGACTGCTGACTTTGCTTTCCAGCTCGCCGACATCACTGGCAATCCGGCTGAAGCGTTCCGCCTCATGATTCCGCAGGTAGTTCAATGCACCCCGACCGGGCAGGCTTTGCTCGTCACACGTTCCCCCATACAAGCTTTCATCGCGGGCGCGTTTGGCAGAGTATTTGGAGACCGCATCCGCCATTTCTCGGACATGCAGGAAAGCCTGTTCATAGGTTTTGGCATCACTGCGCACGGTTTCGAGGCTACCTTTATAGACTTCCTCCGCATAGCTGCCTGCCCGGAAGGTTTCATACCACCAGCCGTAGCTAAAAAATACACTGAACAGCATCGCCACCAGATACACCAGCAGCGACAGGATGCGGGTGATCTTGCGGTAGCCGTGGATCATGAATAGCAAAGTCACGACCAGTACGGCTTGTATGGTAAATACCATGAAACCGACAAAAATGTTCTGCCAGAGGTTTAAGTCATCTGGATTTTCGACATGGAGGATCAGCAGCCCTTTATAGCTGGTGACAAAAGAAATGGCAGATAGCAGGATCACCAGCACTAAAGTCAACTTGATGGGTTGACGTGCCTGGGGTTCCTGCGTGGAACCTGTTGTTGGCATGATTAAATTCCTTTTCATTCTGCACGGCGGATGCCGCAGCCCAAAGCCCTGTGGGTTTCGGGCGCTATTGTCGCCGCAAGTTCATGCACGAAGCAAAAGAAATTATCCGGTAGGGTATCAGCTCAGGTTATTGCCGCTTATTGCAGCGGAACGTTGAAGAAAACCTCTTGGGGTGGCTGCCCTTTCAGGTTCGGTTGTTTCACACCCAGCCTGACCTGTTCGCCCGGTTTGTATCGGGCAAGATGGATAAACAGCTCAGCCATATTGCCAATCGGCAAACCATTCAAGCTCACGATTTTATCGCCCTCATGCAGGCCGACTTTTTCCGCAGGGCTATTTGCCATCAACTTGCCGATCCGCACGCCTTGCTTGGCAGATTCCAGCCAAATGCCCAATTTACCAGTCGGTGGCAGGCTCAGGAATTGGGTAATGATTTGGTAATCGACGATGCCGCCTTGCCGTTCCCGCAAGTCGACACTGTGCAAGGTGGCCTGGGTGCTGGTGGGCATCCGGCGTTTAACATCAACCGGAATACCGGATTGGGTATTGATATGCCCAGAGCCAGCCAGCACCACCATGCGGTGTTCCGGGTGGGTTTGCAGGAATTTAACCGTATTCGCTGCCATAGTCTCATCCCAGACACGTTGTGCCATGGCGAAGTTTTCAAAATCACCGTGGGCATGGGCATGCTGGGCAAAGACCCGTTTCAGGCGGTTTAGATAGGAGGTATCCGGCGGCGTGATTGGATCGGGGATTTGCGCCCGTTCTGCGGCTGTCAGGCTATCCAGGCCACTGAGGGCAACTTTGGAGGTGATTTCGGTAGGGGCATTCAAGGCAATCACGGGTAAATGGTTGGCCTTGGCATAGTCAAGAATAGGGCGCAGCATGCGGAAATCATAGCGCCAGCGGTTGTAGTAGTCGGTTCCATTGAGCAGCTCATCCTCACTGATCTGGCCCGCCAAATAAGCATCCACGACGGGCTGGAAGGTTTGCTGGAACCACTCCACACCGATGGCAAGGCGTGGGTTTTGCCGGTGCATGGCACGCAACACTAACAATTGGTTGATATGGTGGTCATAACGGTCATGGGTTTCACCCACAAAGACAACCCGCTTGTTCTGCAATTGCTGCATCATTTGCTGAAAACCAATCTGGCGGGTATCCGTTGCTGCCACAGGTTGCCAGCCATCCAGAAAGCTGAGTACATCCGCTTGGCTACGGTGATCCAGGGTTGCCGCGCTGACCGGGGTGGCGGTGAGTAAGCTCAGGCAAAACAGCAGCAGGAAAAGATAGTGTCGCGTTATCATGGTTTGTTCCGTATTCTTGTACAGAGGATGGTTATTGGCGCAGCATTGCCCCACCCACTTTGCTGGCGAATGCTTAAAGCCTTCTTCAAGGCTGTTTTCTGGTATGTTAACACCTTGCTGGAAATGTGTTCACATTCCCACCCCACTTCTATTGCAACGGTTGACAGGATGTTATGAGAATGTTTGCTTCACTCAGGTTGCTGTTGGTCAGTTTAAGCCTGCTCTTGACCGGTTGTGCCGATGACCGGGGTGATGCGCCAGCAGTGGCCTCTGCTGCGGGGTCGGCTTTGGTGTTACACCATCAGCTACGGGTTGTGCCTGATATGCAGTCAGGAGTTCTGTCGGTTGAAGATTCGATTCGGTTCAGTGGTTCAGCCGCGTCAATGCCCCCTGAGTTTGCGTTAGGCGAGGTTTTTACCGTTCAGGGTGAAAACTCAGCAGATTGGTCGTCGTTGCGTACCCAGGATGGTATGAAGCTATATGCTCTGGCGGGAAACGATAGCCTCACCCTTAAATATCAGGGAAAACTGATAACGACACCGGATTGTGCCTGGTTGACACAGGCCTGTGTACAGTTTGGGGCGGAGGGCATTTATCTGGATGGCAAGAGCGGCTGGTATGCCGATGTCAAAGGTGCATTGCATACTTTTGAGCTGGAGGTGCAATTACCCGCAGGCTGGGTCAGCTTGAGCCAAGGCCAACAAACGGCGCAAGGTTGGCAGGAGCAGCAGCCACAAACATCCCTGTATTTACTGGCAGGTGCATTCAAGGTGTATAGCGAGCCAGGGGCAAATGCTACCGCACTGGTTTACCTGCGCAGTGCTGATGACGAATTGGCTAAGCGTTATCTGCGGGCAACCCACCAGTACGTGGAAGAGTATTCGCGTTTGTTGGGCAATTACCCTTATGCCAAATTTGCGACGGTGGAGAGTTTTTGGGAAACCGGCTGGGGGATGCCATCATTCACCTTGCTTGGCTCAAAAGTCATGCGCCTGCCGTTTATCCTCAGCAGTTCTTTCCCGCATGAGATCCTGCATAACTGGTGGGGTAACGGTGTGTATGTGGATGCGGGTGAAGGCAACTGGAGTGAAGGGTTAACCGCGTATCTGGCGGATTACCGCATCAGTGAGGGCAAGGGTGAGGGCATGCCATACCGCCGGGATGCCTTGCAGAAATATGTGGCTTTTGCGGGCAATGGCGGAGATTTTCCCTTGCAGGAATTCCGTAGCCGCCATGACCAAACCACACAAGCCGTCGGTTATGGCAAATCACTGATGTTGTTCCATGCTTTGCGCCAACGCCTGGGCGGTGATTTGTTTATCAGTGGTCTGCGCCAGTTGTACCGTGACCATGCTTTCCAACCGATCACGTTTGGCGGGGTGCGGGCGGTTTTTGAGCGGGTCAGTGGGCAGGATTTACAGGGCTTTTTTAGCCAATGGCTAACCCGTACCGGTGCGCCCACCCTGGCGGTTGATGGGCAGCGTCTGGATCAAAATGCGCAAGGGAAAGTCGTACTGGCGTTCACTTTACGCCAACAAAGCCAAGGTGCAAACCCAGACCAGCCGTTCCAGATGCAAGTGCCGCTAGTGGCAACGTTTGCAGATGGGCACACCCAAACGGATGTGCTGGAATACAGCCAGGCCAGCCAACCGTTCCAGTTTGAATACGCAGAAGCTCCTGTGCAGGTGGCAGTCGATCCGGGGTTTGATGTCTTCCGTATCCCGACCATGGCGGAAGTGCCACCGGCGCTCAATGTGTTGCTCAGCCGCCAGCCGAAGGCTTTTGTGCTCTCACGTAAAGTGCCGCCGGGTATGGAGTTGGCCTGGGATGAACTGGTCGATGCCTTGTCATTTGGGCAGGGGAATATGAAAAAGCAATATGACGATGAGCCGTTGCCGGATAGTGGTATCGTTGTCCTGCTGGGGGGGGATAATGCAGCCTTGTCAGGCCTGCTGGAGCGGGCGCGGCAGCCATTCACGCTGAACGATGCGGCCTACACACTGAATAGCGTCAGTTACACCTGCGGCCTGCACTCGCTGGCTTTGGCATTGCATGCAGGGCAACAGCAGTTGGTCTTGCTGGATGCCTCTACACCAGAGGCATTACAACAACTGGCAAACAAAGTGCCGCACTATGGCAAGTACAGTTATGTGCTGTTCAATAGTGCGACCGGGGAGAATGTTGCCAAAGGGCAGTGGGATGTGACCGACTCGCCCTTGGTGATGCAGTTTGCAGAATAGCGGGTTGCTCGTGGAGCGGCTTATTCCAGTACAAACGTCACTTTCAGGCGGATGTGGTATTCGGTGATTTTACCCTCTTCGACATGCACGGTCTGGTCAGCAATCCAGGCACTTTTGACATTTTTCAGGGTGTTGTTGGCACGCTCAATGCCTTGTTTCAGGGCATCGTCGAAACTATGGGGCGATGAGGATGCGATTTCAATGATTTTGGCAACGGTCATGTTGGCCTCCTTGCAGAATTATTGTTAATGGATGGGTCACTGGAGCCTTAAAGTGTAGTTCCCGCATTGGCTGTCGATATGATTATTCCGACAGACGTATGGGGCAGGAGGGATAGGCGCTATTCAGACCCGGCAAACCTGTGTATCATCATTTGCTAATTTTCAGGACTATCTGACTGGTTCGGGCTGAATATGGATTTTTTGATTCTTTTGCTACTGTTACCTGTGGCAGGTGCGTTGTTTATCCTGTTACTGCCCAATGCTGCCCAAGCTTGGATTCGTCCGGCTGCCCTGACAGTTTCTGTTTCCACTCTCCTGTATACCCTCTTCCTTTACACCCGGATTGACTTTACCAATCCAGCCGTGCAGTTGGCGGTTGAATACCAGTGGAATGAGCGTCTGGGGACGTATTTCTCGTTTGGGGTCGATGGGTTGTCTTATCCTCTGGTGGCACTCACCAACTTGCTGACTCTCGTGGCTTTGGGGGTATCCGGGCATATCCAGGATCGCCCCAAAGGCTATTACAGCCTGATACTCTTGCTGGAAGCCGCCACGATGGGGGTGTTCCTCACCCAGGGCTGGGCGCTGTTCTATGTGTTCTGGGAACTGGTGCTAATCCCCTTGTTTTTCCTGGTTGACCGTTGGGGCGGGGTAAACCGCCAGCGGGCGGCGCTCAACTTTGTGCTGTATACGATGGGTGGCTCGGCTTTCATGCTGCTCAGTTTGCTGATGCTGTTTGATGCCAACCCGGAGCATAAATTCCTGTTTGCTTCCATCAAGAAGGCGGCGGCTGAGTTGCCGGTTGAGGAGCAAACCCTGATTTTCTTTGGTTTGCTGATTGGTTTTGGCGTTAAAACCCCCCTCTTTCCCTTACATGGCTGGTTGCCGCTGGCGCATGTTGAAGCCCCCAGCCCTGTGAGTATCCTGCTATCCGGTATCCTGTTGAAAATGGGGGCGTATGGCCTGATCCGCAGTACCGAGATGTTGCCCGGTGCGGCAGTCAACCTGCAAGGGCTGTTGTTGACCCTGGGGATGATTGGCCTGGTTTACGGCGGTTTGTTGGCATGGCGGCAAAGTGATATGAAGAAAATGATCGCCTACTCATCCGTCAGCCATATGGGGGTGGTCGTTATTGGCATTGCTACCCTCAACCATAATGGCTTGTTGGGGGCAACCTACCAAATGGTTGCGCATGGCTTGGTGGCGGGGGCTTTATTCATGCTGGTGGGGCTGTTGTACGAGCGCACCCATACCCGTGACATTAATGACTATGGCTCCTTGATCCGCATTACCCCCCGCTTTGCTTTCCTGATTATCGTGGCGTTTGTGGGCGGGGTTGGCTTGCCCGGTACGGCTGGCTTCATTGGTGAGCTGCATACCCTGATTGGCGGGTTCCAGCGTTGGCAATGGCTGATTGTGGTGTTATCCCTCGGTGTGCTGATCACCGCAACCTATAGCATCCGTACCATCAAGCAGCTCTATACGGGGCCAATCCGTCTGGATATGCAGAAAGTGGAGGATTTGCGTTGGGCAGAAACCACTGCTGCTGGAATACTGATCGGTGCGACCTTGCTGTTTGGTCTGTATCCTGTGCCTTTGCTGGGTGTGCTGGAGGCAACCGTGCAAAACATCGTTTTGCCGTTTGTTGATTTGCCGATGGATAAATAAGGGGGCTATGGTGCATCCTCATCCTGGACAAGCTGACCTCCTGACGCGCCTGCACCACTTGCTGGAGCATTTGGCGCATGTATTGCCAGGGCAAGCCCCAATCCGTGATTTTGTCCACCATAACACCCTGCATGGCTTCCAGCATTTGCCCTTCCCCGATGCCTTGAAAGCTGCCCACGATGTCACGGGTACAGCCGGGTATTGGCCGCCTGAAAAATTCCGGGAGTTATACCAGCAAGGCCGCATCAACCGTGCCGATTTGGATGCCGTTTTACGTGATGATGCAACCCTGCGGGTGGATGAAGTGCTATTGGTGGCAGGCAGTCAGGTGGTAACGCGGGCGGATGTTTACCTGATCGCACTGACTTATCCACTGACCCCGGTCACGTACAACCAGTTTGTCTGGCAGGTTGAAGAAAATCATGCCTTGGCTGCTTTCCAGGCGGATGTTCCGGTACAGGCACGGGATACCTTGCTGGCGTTGGCAGCCCAGCAGGGTTCAGGCTCCACCACGGCAGAGGTCAGTGACGTGATCAGTGATTTGTGGGAAGCCTGCATGCAGGTGTTGGATTTGGAGTATTACCTGTTGCACCCGGAAGAGCTGATGAGCTTTACCCCGGAACGTGCCGCCCGCCTGTTTGCCGATCAGTTGGTAGGTGTTGCGCCTGCGGTTGATGATGACATCCGCCAGCCTGCCCGCGAGCTGTTGGCTGCCCTCAAGCCTTATCCTGCCAAACAGGCGATCCTGCATGATGTACTCAAGAACCTGCTGGAGGTCGATGTCCTGGAGCCGGTCACGCCTGTCACCGAACAGCATGTGCGCCTGCATTCCCGCCAGTTGTTGGACACCTTGTTCCAGCAGGTCGGTAAACAACTGACCATCCACGGCCTGTTGAAGGCATTGCTGGGCAGTGACATTATGGATGAGGTACGCCCGCTGTTGCTGCGCTCATTGGCTGCCTGGCTGGATCAGGGGCTGGCAAGTTGGCATACCGCCACACCGCAACAAGGCTTTTATGCAAGCTGGAAGCAGTCTGCACGTTTGGATATGGGCGGCTTCCTGAGTGGGCTGGTGGATTGGCAGGGACATTTGGACTCCCTGCCTGATGATGCGGTGGCTACCATTGAGGCTGAACTGCGCCGGATGGGTATCCCCGAGGCAGACTGGATGGATTATCTGGAGCGGCTGGCACTGGAGTTGCCCGGCTGGTCAGGTATGTTCCTGTGGCGGCATCAGCATCCGGGGTATGAGGGCTTGCCGCAACGGGTGGACATGTTTGACTATTTGGCGGTTCGTTTGGTACTGGAGCATGCGTTTGCCCGCCATCTCTGCCACGAGCACTGGATGCTGGAAGCCAGCTTGCCGAATATCCGGGGGCGCTTCCGCCGCCATACCGCTGAGTTCATGGTGCGCTACTACACCTTTGGACGTATCTTGCCCGAATACCTGCTGACCTTGGCTCGCCAAATGATTGCCCGTAGCCGTCCGGGGATTTATGAGGACGATGACTGGTTGCAGTTGGCGCACATGATCTGGACATGGTGGCATTCACCCTTGATGAACCCGGAGCATGGTACACAACCGTATGACCACGGTTGGCGCTTGTTCCGGCTGGCACAGCATCTGGGGCTGGATGGGGCTGCTGTCCGTGCTTTGCCAGCAGAAACCTTCCCGCAGATTTTTGCGTGCCTGGATGTGCTGGACGGGGAGCGGGTTGGCTACCTGTGGTTACAAGCCTATGAACACCACTATCACGGGCAACTGTTTGCAGCGGTGCGTAGCAACCATCAGCGTGGTACATGGGCTGACCGTACTGGCCTGCAACGCCCGCTCGCGCAGGTTGTTTTCTGCATGGATGAGCGTGAGGAAGGGGTGCGGCGGCATTTGGAGGTCTTAAACCCAGGCATTGAAACCTTGGGTGCGGCGGCTTTTTTCAATATCCCGATGAATTGGCGGGCGCTGGATGATGAGCGTGCCTGGAAGCTGTGTCCTGTGCCGGTTACGCCGGTGCATGAGGTGCGGGAACTGGCTGTTGACGGGGTGGTGGCACTCAAGGCTGAACATGACCGGCGGCGTGGGCAGCGTTTGGGGGTGCAGGAAGCCTTGCACCAATGGACACGCCAGCACTTATTGGGTGGAACCCTGGCAAGCCTGTTGGCTGCACCCGCTGCATTGGTGCTCTTGTTGGGCAAGGCCTTTGCACCCAAACGTGTCGGTAGCCGTTTGCAGGCTTGGGCAAGGGGCTTTGATCTGACCGTTCCTAGCCGGGTGTATTTCACTGCTGCACAGGTAGATGCCGGGCGTTCTGCCAGCCAGAACCAGCAAGGTTTTACCGATCAGGAGCAAGCCGATCTGGTGGGCAAGTTTCTGGTGACGCATGGGCTGACCCACGGTTTTGGGCAATTGGTGGTGATGATGGGGCATTATTCCAGCAACCAGAATAACCCGCATCAGGCCGCTTACGGCTGTGGGGCGTGCAGTGGGCGTTACAGTGGGCCAAATGCCCGTACCTTTGCGGCGATGGCAAACCGTCCAGCCGTGCGTGCCCTGTTGGTGCGGATGGGGTTACAGTTGCCGGATGATTGCTGGTTTGTGGGGGCAGAGCATGATACCTGTAGTGAGGAAATCCGCTGGACAGACCTCGACCTGATCCCCCCCCCGTTGCAAGCGGCTTACCAACGCTTGCAGTCTGAACTGGAGTTGGCTTGCCAGCACTCTGCCCATGAGCGTTGCCGCAAGCTGGCTTCTGCCCCGCGTCACCCGGATTTGCCACAAGCACTGCACCATGTGGCTGAGCGTGCGTTTGATTACAGCCAAGCCCGCCCGGAACTGGGGCATGCGACCAATGCGGCTGCCTTTATTGGTCGCCGCTATTTGAGCCAGGGTGCGTTTTTTGATCGGCGTGTCTTTCTGATTTCCTATGATTACCGCCTTGACTCGGATGGCAAAATCCTGGAAAGCATTCTCCTCAATGCCGGGCCGGTCGGGGCAGGGATCAGCCTCGAATATTATTTTTCCAGCATCAGCAATGAGCGCTACGGTTCGGGTTCAAAGATCACCCATAATATCACCAGCCTGCTGGGGGTGATGGAGGGTACATCCAGTGATTTGCGTACCGGCCTGCCCCAACAGATGGTGGAAATCCATGAGCCGATGCGCCTGCAAATCCTGCTGGAAGCATCCACTACCACGGTGGCTGCCATTTATGCCCGTCAGCCGGTCTTGCAGGAATTGATCGGTCATGGTTGGGTGCTGGTGTCGGTAAAAGACCCGGAAACGGCTGAAATCTATCAGTTCAAACCGGATAAAGGTTTTTCGCGCTGGGTTCCGGGGGCTTATGAGCCGCCGGTTGTGGCCTGTTCTGCCGATTGGTATGGCGGGCAGTCGCAACATTTGCCACCGGCCTTGCTTGCGCATCGCCCTGTTTCTTCTGGAGGAGCAGCCCATGTCTGATGTTTTACCCTTCCTCGATTTACTGGTTGTGCTGGTTCCGCTGCTGCCGTTGTTGGCTGCGTTCTGGATTGGGCTGGGCTTTATTTTTGACTGGAACCGAGGGGAAAGTGGTGAGCGCGAAACCGCCCGCAGTGCAGTCTGGGCAGCGAGTGTTTCTTTGCTGCTATTGCTCTGTCTGGATGTTTATAGCCTTGTGCAGGGTGCTCCTGGAACCTTGCAGGTTTCACGCTGGCTGGAAAGTGGCAGTGTGCAGGCCGGGATCAGCTTCCTGCTGGATCCGCTCAGTTTGAGTGTGGCGACCTGTTTTAGTTTGGTGATCTTGCTAACGACCCGTTTTTCAGTGAATTACTTGCACCGTGAGGCCGGGTTCCAGCGTTTTTTCATGGTGTTGTCGCTGTTCAATACCGCCATGATGCTGATTGTGCTCAGTGGCAATGCCATGTTGGCCTTTATTGGCTGGGAGTTGGCAGGGGTCAGTTCCTATTTGTTGATCAGTTATGCCTGGCATCGGGATGTTGCCACCGAGAATGCCACCCGTGCCTTTGTGACCAACCGGATTGGGGATGCAGGCTTTATTTTGGCCTTGTTCACGGCACTGGTGTTTTGGGGCAGTTGCGAATGGGAGGCCATGTTTGTACAGGCTGAGCAGGAAACGGGGATTACGAGCGGTGTAGTCATCATGGGGCTGATGTTGGCAGCGTTGGTGAAGTCGGCACAATTCCCCTTTTCCGCGTGGATTACCCGTGCGCTGGAAGGCCCTACTCCCTCCAGTGCGGTGTTTTATGGCTCGGTGATGGTGCATGCAGGCATTTATTTGCTGTTGCGTAGTGCGCCCTTGTTGGAGGGGCTGCCCTTGTTGGGGTGGATGCTGCTGCTGACGGGGGTGTTGACCGTGGTTTATAGCTGGATGGTGGCGCAGGTACAGACTGACATAAAAAGCTCACTGATTTTTGCCACCCTGATGCAGACGGGTCTGATGTTGGTGGAGATTGCCCTGGGCTGGTATACGCTGGCGATTGTCCATTTGATCCTGCATGCCATTTGGCGGGCTTACCAATTCCTGCACTCACCTTCGTTTATGCAGCAAACCCATGCACCCGCGCCCCCTGCACCGGCTTGGTTGCAACAGAATGCATGGCTGCATAATGCCTCCCTGCAACGCTTCTGGCTTGACCCGTTGGCGGATTGGTTGCTGCTGCGTCCTACCCGTTTGCTGGCGCATGAGGCGCAATTGTTTGATGAGCAGGTGGTTGACCGCCTGACCGGTACGCCTTCCCATGCCAATATGCTGTCTACCTTGGCGCAGATGCAGGCGTTGCAGCGCGGCAAACTGCGGCTGGAAAGTGAGGTTGGGGTTGGGTCGGGTTTCTTTGGCAAGCTGATGCAACGGCTGGCGGAGATATTGGAGTGGTTTGAGGAAAAGCTGGTGTTGAAAAGCAGCAGTGAGGGCTTGGTCGGTCTTGCAGGGGTGCTGGGTGTACGGGCTGAGTTGGTGGAGGGCTACTTGCGCCAACCGCGTTATATGCTGGTGCTGATAGCGGCAACCTTGGTTGTGGTTTTGTAAAGGGATAGAAAAGGCATGCTATACACCGAACTTCTGGCGACTTGGCCGCTTCTTGGGCTATTGCAGTTGGTTCCATTGCTGACGGGGCTGCTGCTGATCCGTATCCGGGGAAATGGTGCATTTGCCTTGGCGTTAGGTGCATCGACGCTGGAAATTATTTTGGCGGCTACCTTGTATTTCAGCTTTGACAATACCCAGCCTGCCGGGGTGATGCAGTTCGCTGAGCATCAACCCTTGTTTGGGGCGTTTCACTACCATGCGGCTGTCGATGGCATGAGCGTGCTGTTTGTGTTGCTGACCGCCTTGCTGAGTTTTCTGGGGGTGGTGTTTATCCTGTTCCGCCAATTGCATGCAACCTCGGTATTGGCGGTGATGATGGGGGTTGAGGCGACCTTGCTGAGCCAGTTTGTGACCATGGATTTGCTCTGGTTCAGCCTGATGTCGGTGCTGGAAATCTTGCTGGTGGCGTATTTGACCAAGCGCTGGCCCGCTTCGGATGACGTTATACCGGCGGTGGTGCGTTTCCTGCAATTCATGCTGGTGGGCTTGCTCCTGCTCATGGGGGGAACCCTGCTGTTGGGCTGGAATTACGCCAATATCAGTGGCACATGGTCATTCAGCCTCTACAAGTTGGCAACCGTTTCTGTGCCAGAAGAAATGGAATCCGTGGTGTTTTTCATGCTGTTCTATGGCTTGGCAGTGCGCATCCCCTTATTCCCGTTTCATGGTTGGCTGCCGGATTTCCTCAAGTTTGGTAATGTAGCAATTGCCCCCATGTACCTGCTGGGGTTGAAGTTGGGGGTGTATGGTTTACTGCGGTTTGTGTTCCCCCTGTTGCCAAATGCGGTTTGGACTTGGCATTTTGTGGCGGTGGCGTTTGCCGTGACCGGGGTGTTTTATGCGGCACTGCTGGCTTTGCGCCAGCAAAACCTGCGTAGCCTGTTGGCGTTTGCAGTTGTCAGCCATACCAGCATCCTGACCATTGGCTTGTTTAGCCTTGACCCCTTGGCCTTGCAGGGGAGCATATTGCTGGCCTTGAATTTTGGCCTTGCGATTTCTGGTTTGCTGTTCATGACTGGCCTGGTCTGGCAACGCACTCGCACCACCAATCTGCATCGGTTGGGTGGGATGTTTGATTATATCCCGATGGTTGGTTTGGCGTTCTTCGCGGCGGGTTTGGCGATTGTGGGCATGCCGGGCACGCCCGGTTTTAATGCGGTACATTTTGTGCTGGAAGGCTCCATTAAAACCTTTGGTGCACCGGTCACGATTGCGGCGGCGATTGGCAACCTGATTGCGGCGGGTTTCCTGATGCGCTCTTTCCAGCGGGCATTCCTCTCCAAACCGGGGGGCGATACCCGGCATTGGAATAAGCAGCCCTCACAATTGACGGAAATGGTATTGGCCGGGACAGTGATTTTCGTCACGGTTGTGGTCGGTTTTTACGATGTCCCGTGGTTGGCACTGATTGAGGAGCCGGTTGGCGGCGTGGGCAAGCTGTTTGATGAATTCCGGGGCATGTCCGGGGTGGAGGCAGGCCATGAATGAGGTAATCCAGATTCCGATGCAGAGTGCCGGTTTTCCGTGGTTAAGTTTGCTGCTGCTCTTGCTGCCACTGGGGGCATTGATCAGTGTGTTTCTGACTGAGCGGGAGGCTCGCTGGGCGACATTGACGACAGCCATCGGTGCATTGTTGATTAGCCTGGTGATTGTTGCCGGTTTTGATAGCCAACAAAGCGGTTTCCAGTATGTTGAGCGCAGCCCGTGGATACCTTCCCTGAATATCCAGTACCTGTTAGGTTTGGATGGGTTGTCCGTGTTATTCCTGCCATTTGCTGCCCTCCTGTTTATTGGGATTATCCTTGCCACCTGGAATGCCATCCGCACCATGCCGAAGCTGTTCTTTGCGTTATTGCTGGTACTGGAAATGGCGATTATGGGAATATTTTCCTCGTTGGATACCATCCTGTTTTTCCTGTTTTGGGAGTTGAGCCTGCTGCCCCTGTATTTTCTGATCAGTTTGTGGGGGACGGGGCCGAATCGCCGTTATGCGGGGGTCAAGTACACCTTGTTCATGATGGCAGGGGGTGTGCCGTTATTGCTGGGGTTTGTGGTGATGGCGCTGCAACACCCGGAGGGGATTACCTTTGATTACACCCGCCTGTTGCATATCAGCCATACCCACGGGTATCAGGCGGCAGTGTTCCTGCTGCTGATGTTCGGTTTTGCAGTCAAATTGCCCTTGTTTCCATTGCACTCCTGGTTGCCTGTGGTTGCCCAGGAAGCGCCTGCCAGTGTGATTGGCATTTTGGTGGGTTTGAAGGTGGGGGTCTACGGCATGATCCGTTTTGCTTTCCCCTTTGCTCCAGGAGCCGCCCAGGATTTCCAGCCCTTTTTGGTGGGGCTGGGGATGCTGGGGGTGTTGTATGGTGCATTAGCCGCGTTGGGGCAGACCAATCTGCGGCGGATGTTGGCCTTTTCCAGCTTGAGCCATGTGGCGATGGTGTTTTTGGGGATTGTCAGCCTTAACCAGCAGGGCTTGCAGGGGGCAGTGTTCCAGCTATTGAATTTTACCGTGGTGGCAAGCGGCCTGTTTATCCTGATCGGCTTTATCCACCAGCGGATTGGCTCCAGCGAAATCCTGAGTTTGGGGGGGATTAGCCGCAGTATGCCGTTGCTGGCTTCCTTCTTCTTTTTCTTTGGGCTAGCCAGCATTGGCATTCCGGGTACGAGTGGTTTCCCGGCGGAGTTTTTGTTGATGGTTGGCGTGTTGGAGTCGTATATGGGGGCGGGGCTGCTGGCGTTGTTCAGCATTATTCTGGCGGCAGGTTATTTCCTGTCGAGTTACCGTAAAGCCTTCTTTGGTGAAACCCGCCATGCGGTGGTGGCAGAATCCCCTGACCTGAAAAAGCGTGAGTTGTTGATTGTGCTGCTGTTTGCCGCCGTGGTGCTGCTGTTTGGCTTGTATCCACAAGGCATTCTGGATGTGACCGCCAACAGCAGCCTGGATTGGTTGGGCAGGATGACTTTATTGATGGAGTAATGCCCCAGGCTGGCGTGGCGGCGGGATAATCCGCACCAGTAAGTTTTCAACGGCAAGCTGTGGGTCGGTTTCGTTTGTTATCCTGACCCTTATCCCCAGCTTTTTCATGTGCTGGATGAAACCGCGCCCGCACGGGCCTGTTAGCAAGTAGTCCAACTCCAGCAAGGGATGCTCACCCTGTTTGTCCCACGCATGCATGGACAAATGCATCGGCAACTCCAGGGGGGCAATCGCCCGGAGGTTGTCCCGTGTGGTTGCTTCGTATACCAGAAAGCTGCGGGCTTTGCTGGCATGCCCGGTAACAGTGCGTAAGTTTTGGCTGGTAACGCCGATTTTCATGGTTAGCCTTTCAAACAATGGGTCATAGTGTCCAGTGTATTTCAGAACAGCGGATGCGGATAGGCCACAATTCCCCCGTTCTTGGTTATGTATACTGGTAGGCAGGTTATCGGGACATTACAATAAGCGCCCCGAAGTCACTGTATTGTAAAAATTATGGAACTATTGCTGGATATTAATGTTTGGAGTGCGTTTCTGACGCTAACGATCCTAGAAATCGTGCTGGGCATTGACAACATTATCTTTCTGACCTTGATGGTTAACCGTTTACCCGAGCAACAACGCCAACTGGCCCGCAAGATCGGCCTGCTGGGGGCGATGGGGACTCGTATCCTGTTATTGTTGTCGATTGCATGGGTAGCGCGGTTGGTTGAACCGTTGTTCAGTGTATTCGGGCATGAAGTATCCGGGCGTGATTTGGTGCTGCTGCTGGGCGGCCTGTTCCTGATTTATAAGGCCGTGGTTGAAATCCACGGTAGCCTGGAAGGTGGGGTGGATGAAGGCGGCAACGTGGTCAAGCAAGGCGCGGCTTCCTTTTTTGGCGTGATTGTGCAGATTGCGATTATTGATATTGTGTTCTCACTGGACTCCGTGATTACCGCGATTGGTCTGGCTGACCAGGTGTTCGTCATGGTGGCGGCAATTGTGGTGGCGATTGGTGTGATGATGTTTGCTGCCAAGCCGATTGGTGATTTTGTGGAAGCACATCCAACCGTCAAAATGCTGGCCTTGTCCTTCCTGGTCTTGGTAGGTTTTGTGTTGGTTGCCGAAGGTATGGGCGAGCATATGCCGAAAGGTTATCTATACTTTGCAATGGCATTCTCCCTTGGTGTGGAAATGCTGAACCTGCGTATGCGTAAAAAGACTGCCCCCGTGGTTGATTTGTACGATACGATGCCACAAAAGGACGTGAAGGATAATAACCCCCAAGCATGAGTAGCCCCTTGCTGCGTTTTTCCCTATGGATAGGGTTGGCTTTGTCCACCCTATCGGCTTGCAGCTCCCCGGCAGTGACTGCTGGGGATGCCAAGCCATTAAGTATTAATGTCCTTAGCCACTTCACCGTCCCGCGTGAGGATTTTGCCGGTGTGACCCTTTCAGAGTTGTCCGGTTTGGCTTGGGATGAAGATGAACAATTGCTCTATGCCGTTTCTGACCGGGGGCGTTTGTTCCATTTCCAGTTGCGCATTGAAGGTGACGAACTGCTTGCCGTCACGCCTGTGTTTGCAGCGGGCTTGGTCGATGCCAAAGATAAGCCGGTGCGGGCGCGTGATTCCGAGGGCTTGGAAGTCCTGAATGCCAATAATGGCAAAAAAGGTGATAGCCAATTGGTGGTGTCGTTTGAGCATGGCCCCCGCCTGCTGCGCATGAGTCCGCAAGGCAAACAGATTGGCGAAGAGCGTATCCATAAAACCCTGCAAGACCGTAAGCGTTACCGCGAGCCGAATGCCATGCTGGAGTCGGTAGTGCAACATCCCCGCTATGGTTTGATTACCGCCCCGGAGCGCCCGCTGAAAGGCCAGCCGGATAATCTGCATACGGTGTTTTCTGCCAAGCAGCAATGGTCGTTCATGGCTTACCCTGCTGTCAATAGCTCGATTACCGGGTTGGAGGTGTTGCCGGATGGTGCATTGCTGGTATTGGAGCGTGCCTGGTCGGGCATCCTCAACCCGATGGTGATTAGCCTGCGCCGGGTTGATCTGGCGGCTTGCTCCAAGAGTGGGGCTTGTCAGGCACAGGATTTGGCAGTCTATTCAAGTATTTTCTCGGTTGACAATATGGAAGGGCTTACCCATATTCGGGGTAATCTTTATTTGATGGTCAGCGACGATGGGCAACGTGATTTGTTGCGTACCCTGCTGACCTTGTTTCGGGTGGAATGAGCCGGGCGCTCAATCGTAAGTTCAATCTGGGTTTCAGGGTGTCGGAACCATGCGGATCACACAATCCATCAAGAATGTACTCTGGCTGTTGGGCGGCGTTGCCTTATGCTGGTTATTGTTAACCTTATGGAATAACTGGGCCGGTAGTGAAGGCGTGCAACCCCGTCCGGTTGCCCCGGCTGCGGCATTGACCGGCGATGAGCAACGCACCATCGGTGTCTTTGAGCAGGCCAGCCCATCGGTGGTGTATATCGCAACTACCGAGCGCGTGCTGGATTTATGGACACGCAATATCAGCGAGCGTCCGAGTGGCACGGGAACCGGCTTTGTCTGGGATAAGTCCGGGCATATTGTCACCAATTACCATGTGGTTGAGGGGCATGGCTCTGCCAAGGTGCGTTTGTCAGACCAGCGCATTTTTGAGGCCGATGTGGTGGGTGCAAGCCCTGAACATGATTTGGCGGTGATCAAGCTGCGCAATACCGCCGATATGCCGCCACCCATGCAGATTGGCAGCAGCAGTGATTTGCGGGTGGGGCAAGGGGTGCTGGCGATTGGCAACCCGTTCGGCCTTGACCATACCTTGACCACGGGTGTGGTGTCGGCGCTGGGGCGCAGTATTGATGGTGAAGGCTCAAATACCATGGAAGACCTGATCCAGACCGATGCTGCCATCAATCCTGGCAATTCGGGGGGGCCGCTGTTGGATACTTCCGGGCGGGTGATTGGTGTGAATGTCGCCATTTACAGCCCTTCCGGTGGGTCAGCGGGGATTGGTTTTGCCATCCCGGTTGATACTGTTAACCGGGTTATCCCGCAGTTGGTGCAGCATGGGCGCTATGTCCGCCCGATTTTGGGCATTACCATGAATGATGATGTCAGTGACCGTGTGACTGCCCGCCTGGGTGTGAAAGGCATTTTGGTTTTACAGGTTTCACCCGGCTCCCCGGCTGCTTCCGCCGGGATTCGTGGCACGGAGGTCACGGAGAATGATGACTTGCTGCTGGGTGACATCATCCAGTCCATTGATGGTAAGCCGGTGGGCAAAACCAGCGAATTGACCGCTTTGCTGGACAGTTACCACCTGAATGATAGCGTGCGCGTGCAATTCCTGCGTGAGGGCTCCAAACAGGAAGAGGTTGAGGTCAAGCTGACCATTCAGCGTTAGCTTATGGCTTAGGCAGGGTGATTTTTAGGCCTGAGTCCAGTACAAACGATTCTGTGTAACCCAGTTTGCTGCCTTCCAGCAAGGTCGGGCCGTAAGTGGTCTGGATGGCTTGGCTATAGCCAAACAGCGCCAAGGTGGTTGGAAATACCTGTTCTTGGGTATACAGTCGGTTTTCCAGGCTTGGGAAACTGGTTTTGGCGTTGGGGGTGAATACCAGCAGCGGAACTTTGAATTCACCACGCGGCAGTTGTGTTGGGTCGGTGTTGTAATGGCAATGTGTCAAGGGTGAGTCAGCTTTTTCAAACAAGCTTTGCCCATGATCCGCCGTATAAAAAATCAATTGTCCGGCCTGTAATGGTGTTTCCAGCAAATCCCGGAAGAAGTCATCGACGGTGTGACGGATCGCATTCAAGTAGGCGTTAGTCAGGATTTCCCGGTTGCCTTCGTTCATTTCGGTGAGTGACTCGCTGGTTGCGGGCGTGAATACGGTTTTATGTTTTGGGTAAGCCAAGGGGTAAGGCCAATGAGCGCCCCATTTAACCGCAATGACGAAGCGGTTTTTCCCATCGTGTGTGCCTAAAATGGTTTTCAGCTTATCTGCCAGTTTTTGGTCGCGTTGGTTGGGGAAAAAGGAGCGGCTAAACGTGATATTGTGATCGATGTCTTTTAAATCGTTGCTGGTCAGGTGGTTTTGCAATTGTCCTGGGGCTATTTGTGCATCAATCAGGTAGGTTTCAAAGTTGGCCTGTTTGGCATACTGGAAGATGGTGGGCAAGCTGTCTTTTGCCTGTTTGAAGTCCTGCTGGATGGCACTGGTCAGGCCAATGCGCAAGAATAAGTTTGAGGTATTGGAGCAGTTGGAAATGGGGGTAACTACACCATAGTTTTTGAGATCAGGTGATTCCCGGATGGAAGACAAGTAAGGGGTGGTGTCTTTATGGTAGCCATTAATTGCCAAGTAATCGCCTGAAATGGACTCATCAATGATCCAAACCATTGTTTTATATTCAGCAGGACGAATCGGTTTAATGCCTTTATCCAACAAGCGTGTGGGTACTTGTCGGTGGTTTGCCAAGTATTCGGCAATGATTAGCGGTGTTTTGATCGGTGCTGGATAGGATTGGCTGGTGATAGAGGGTATTTTATAAACCAGTCCACCAGCGATCAGGATAGCCAGCATCAATAAGAATAGGCTTTGGTAAGTTCTTTTATAACGTCTGCTTGGAGTCAAATGGCGTATGATGGCTACCCATAACAGAATGCTGGCGAACGTCAGTGCAGCATAAAAGAATGCTGTTTTGTAAACCCATAGATTATCAGCCCGTCCTGCTTCATTAAGCATAATGGACAAAACTTCTGCGGATAAGCCATTCGGATTGCTGCCTATCTTTTGTATGAAAACATCAACTGCAAACAAGCTGGCTATTAAGGGTATTAATAGCCATGCTAACCATGCTCGTCGGATTGACATGACGCGCAACAGCGTAAACACACCAAATAAGTAGCTAAGAAGGTATAACCCACCTTTGATAGTACCCTTTTGGTCATAAGGTTGGGATAAATAAATACTTTCATGCAAGAAAGCAAGCGGTGACTGTATTGATTGAATCCATGAAATAAATAAAAAAAGACTGAATGCCAGTATAAATCTGGCTAGTGAGTTATTGTTTTCCATTGATTGGCTCAACTATATAAAATGAATTTTTATTTTGTATAGTCAGCGACTCATCATACTGCTTTTTTAAATGGGACAAAGAACCACCTTTTCCAGACAATTGGTGGTTCTATAAAGTATTTATTGAGGTTGTGCTCTGTACACGACAAAAATGTAACCAATTGATTTTATAGGGTTCAATGTCAGG
>CAXYXW010000008.1:0-155224 GCA_964293005.1 uncultured Thiothrix sp. | reverse complement strand
GCACAGCCGGAACAGGTGGCACAGCCGGAACAGGTGGCACAGCCGGTACAGGTGGCACAGCCGGTACAGGTGGCACAGCCGGAACAGGTGGCACAGCCGGAACAGGTGGCACAGCCGGAACAGGTGGCACAGCCGGTACAGGTGGTGCTAATGGTGCTCCGGGTGCAACGGGCACAGGTGGCACTTCAGGCACGGGCGGTACATCTGGCGCAGGTGGCACTTCAGGCACAGGCGGTGCTGCTAATGGCGGTACGGGTACAGGCGGCAAAGGTGATCTTGATAGCTTGTTGAGTAACCTGATCAATGTACTGCAATCCCTGATTAGCCAATTGCAAGGTCAAGGTGGCGCAGCGGGTGCTGGCGGTGCAACGGGTACAGGTGGTGCTAACGGTGCTCCAGGTTCTACTGGCACAGGTGGTACTTCCGGCACTGGCGGTACAACGGGTACAGGTGGTACTTCCGGCACTGGCGGTACAACGGGTACAGGTGGTACTTCCGGCACTGGCGGTACAACCGGTACAGGTGGCACTTCCGGTACTGGCGGTACAACTGGCACAGGTGGCACTTCAGGGACTGGCGGTACAACTGGCACAGGTGGCACTTCAGGGACTGGCGGTACAACGGGTACAGGTGGCACTTCAGGGACTGGCGGTACAACCGGTACAGGTGGCACTTCAGGCACAGGTGGTGCTAAAGGCACTACGGGTACAGGCGGTACTTCAGGCTCCAAAGGCTCAACCGCAGGTTCTGACTCTTGTGGCGGCAAGCATGGCACTGATGGTGCAAAAGGTGCAGGTGGTACATCAGGCACTGGCGGCACTTCCGGTACAGGCGGTACATCTGGCACGGGTAGCACTTCCGGCTCTGGTGGCTCCAAAGGTGCTAGCTCATCCAGTTCGGATGACTTGTCCAAGTTGATGCCTATGCTGATGCAGATGCTGCAAATGCTGATTCAGCAGATGTCTGCTTCTTCAGGCACGGGTCAAGCATCTTAAGCAGAATGTAACATCAGGCTTCCCTGATGTTGTGCAAACACCATCACCCTCTTCTGGGGGTGGTGGTTTTTCTTTTCTAGGTGAGCCTCCCCAACAGCCGTTTCAATTGTTGCCGTGCGGTTGCCGGGTTTCCCCCCTCTGGCAAATAGCACAGGTTTTCATAGGTTTGGGTGAAACGGTGGATCAGTTCTGCCTGTGCGGGCAAGGCTTGTGCTGCAAGTTTGGCAAATTCCCCCGGTGCTTGCCCTGGTTCACGTTGTATCCCGTGTTTTGCCAGCTTGGCAGTGAAGCGCCGGTAAAGCTGGTGTTCGGCGGCTTCTTTTTTGGGTTTCCGTGTCAGGCCAAGCAATACCAGCCAGAACAGTAAGATGACCGCAAACAAGCCGCCTACCGTCAGGGCAATTTTGCCAGGGGAGAGGTCGCCCAGGAATTTCTTTAGCAAGTCGGCTTGGGTTTCACCATCATAGCTCAAAACCCAACGCTGCCAGCCGTATTGCATCCAGTCCAGTTGTTGGCGTAACGCCTTTAACCAGCCGAGTTTGCGGGCAGAAAAGAGCGAGTCTTCCAGAAAGCTGCCCTCGTTTTGCAGGGCTGCCTCCAAGCCCCGTTCGGTACGTTCCGGGGCGACCATGCTGGTGGGGTCAACACGGATCCAGCCTTGTTCGGGGAGCCAGACTTCGGCCCAGGCATGGGCATCAAACTGGTGGACTGCCAGATAATGCCCCTGCTCATTCCATTCACCGCCCTGATAGCCGACCACGACCCGCGCCGGAATGCCAACTGCCCGCATCAGGAAGACAAAGCTGCCTGCATAATGGGCGCAAAAGCCGCGTTGCGAATCAAACAGGAAGCCGTCAATGGTATTGCTTTCCCCCAAGGTGGGGGGGTGCAGGGTATAGTAAAAAGCCTGTTCGCGGAAACGGTTGAGGATGGCCTGGATATACGCCAGCTCATCGGCAGCAGCGGTACGCAGTTGGTAAGCGAGTGCCCGGCTACGCGGATCGGTATCGGCGGGCAACTGCAAGGCCAGTTCCCGTACCAAGGGATCCAGCCGCAGGTCACGCACGGATTCGGGGTAGCTGGTTGCCCGCAGCAGGAACGGGGATTGGATGTCCTGTTGCGCCATCACCCGGTAATCGGCTGCCCGCAGCACCTCACCTTGCACTTGCACGCTGGGGGCGAGGGTAAATAGCCACGGTTGACCGGATTTTTCATAAATGGCCTCATAATCGACTGCCGTCCCCTGTATCTTCATATTGCCAGGGCGCAGGCCATATTCGCGCTGTACAGCCAGTTTGAGCTGGTGGATGTCCGCTTCCGTGGCAAACTGCCGCCATTCCCGCCCATCAAAATGGTTCAGAACCAGGCCATGCCAATACAGTTGCGATTGCGGTGGGCGTTGCCCGCTAAAGGTGACACGGAAGGCCAGTGCATCCGACTGGCTGAGCTTTTCAATATCGCCCGGAGCCATCCGGTCAGAAATGCCCTGCTTGGGCTGGTCAAGCACCAGCGGCAATGACCAGAACGGTGGCAGGCGGGGGGCAAACAGGAAAATCAGGATCATCAGTGGCAGGCATTGCAGCAGCAGGATGCCTGCCAAGCGCAAGTTGAAACGTACCTGTTGCCCGGTGGTGAACTCGCTGACCTGTTGTTGCACGCCCAGCAACGCACCGGTTAGCACCAGCAGCGCGAATGCACCGTATAAGCCTGCCAGCATCGACTGGGTATAAAGGAAGTGGAGTGCAACCAGAAAATAGCCGGTGAAAATGACAACCCAGGCATCCCGCCGTTGAACCGCCTCCAGTGATTTGAAGGCAAAGCCGAGCAGCAGCAGGGCAGACATGGCTTCCAGCGAGGGGAAGCGCAGGCCACTGAGCAATAGCCCTCCCATCCCCAGTAACAGCAGTGAGCCTTTAATCAGGTTGCCCGGTTGGGCGGCTTGCCCGGATAACACCCGCAAGCGCCAACCCGCCGTAAAGAACACCACTGCCAGCAACCAGACCGGCAAATGCAGGACAAACGGCAGCATCACCACCAGTTGTGCCGCCAGCAGCCAAATCATACCCGCGTAAGTGATGGAGGGGTTGCCCCTGTCCGGCAGGGTGGGGTGGTTAGGCATGGGGTTTATCCTCCAGCCCATACAACGCCAATGCCCGCAGGCAGTGTGCCTGATGTGCTTCACCCTTGCCTGGTGGGATGACTGTACCGGGTAGTTTCAGGCCGTATGGGTGTTGGGCGGCGGCTGCATCCAGCACGCGGCGGCAGAGTTGTGCCAAGCGAGCCTCCATGCCTAAGGCGGGCAAGCTGTCCCAATCCAACCACAATTCATGGCTGGTGTGGTCAATGAACTCCTTGGTGTAGAGCGTGCCGGTTTGGGCATATTTCCCCCAGTGGATGCGGCGGGGGGTATCGCCAGCCCGGTAAGGGCGGATGCCACCAAAATCATTGCTGCCCCCGCCTTTTTCACGCCCACCTGTCACGTCAGCGGGGGCTTGGGGTTGGCTGTGATCGGCAGCGGCTTTGTGGGCGGGTTCCGGGTAAACTACCCCACGCAGGTCAGGTGTGAAATACGACCACGCCAATGCCAGGCCAGTTGGGAAGCGGGTTGCCACCCGGATGCGTGGCGGCTGGAAGTAGCCACGTGCCTTGGTGCTGTGCGAGAGTTTTACCCGTCGTGTTTGTGCTGTCAGCAAGTCGGTCTGTACCGCATCCTCACCCGACCAGAGCAGCTCAATGGCAAATTTTTGTTGACCCGCTGGGCAGGCCAGTTCCAGCTCCAGCACGGCCTTTTCCCCCGCAAAGCAGGGCTGGATAGGCAAGGCGGTGAGGGTGAGATTACTGAGGTTGCGCCAGGTGTGCAGGATATTGACCAGCAGCAGTGCCAGCAGCCAGAAGCAGACCACATAGACCAGCGAATTCTGGAAATTGATACCCAGCAGCAGCAGGACAAGAATGATGGCAAACAGCGCAAAGGCGGTCTTGCTCGGGACAATAAAAATTTGCCGCTGGCTCAATGTGATGCTGCGGGCAGGGGGCAAGCGTCGCCCCAACCAGTGCCCGAACCACGACCTGAATGGGGGCTGGAGCGTTTCAAGCATGCCCGGAACCATTGCCGATCACATCCACCTGGGCGAGCACATGGCGGGCAAGTTGTTCACCCTGCGTTTCGTGCCGCCCCAGCAAACGGTGTCCGGCAACCGCAACAAATACCGCCTGCACATCTTCCGGCAGCACATGCCCGCGCCCTTGCAGCAGCGCCCAGCTTTGCGCACTTTTGACCAGGGCTTGTGCCCCGCGTGGCGACAGGCCAAGGTGACAGGCCTCACTGTGGCGTGTGTAGGCAATCAGGCGCTGGATATAATCGAGCAGGGTATCACTGAGCTTGACTTGCGGAACCAGGGTTTGCAGCCCTTGCAGTCGGGCTGGGTTCAGGATGGGTGTCAGGTTTGCCAGCAGGTTGCGCCCACTGCGGCCTTGGAGGAGTTCGCGTTCTGCCTGTGGGTCGGGGTAGCCGAGTGAAATCCGCAGCAGGAAACGGTCAAGCTGCGATTCGGGTAAGGGGAACGTCCCAGCTTGGCTTTGCGGGTTCTGGGTGGCAATCACAAAAAATGGCGAGGGCAGGGGATAGGTAGCCCCATCCACACTCACCTGCTGTTCTTCCATCGCTTCCAGCAGGGCGCTTTGTGCCTTGGGGGTGGCGCGGTTCAGCTCATCTGCCAGCAGAACCTGGCTGAAAATCGGGCCAGGGTGGAAGCGGAACGTACTTCCCTGCGGTTCAAACACGGATGCACCCAGCAAATCAGCAGGCAACAAGTCACTGGTGAATTGCACCCGTTTGTACTCCAGCCCACAAACGTGAGCGAGTGCATGTGCCAAGGTGGTCTTGCCCATGCCGGGCAGGTCTTCCAGCAGCAAATGCCCATTTGCCAGCAAGCAGGACAAGGCCAAACGCACAGGCTGCTCCTTGCCGAGGATCACAGTATTCAACTGCTTCAGCGTTGCTTGGATAAGGGGTGGGGTCGCAATGGTCATGGGTTTTTTTATAGTTATTCCTGTTTGGGTATGGCTGACTTTACCCCAAGGTGGGGGGAGTGCCTAGCGTGGGGCGATGGCTGGTTAGGGCTGGGGGAACTGGAAATTTCAACATTCCAGACGAACGGTAGGTGGTGATAGACTGGTCAGCCATTAGCCAACGGAGGGGCTGGTGATGGATACAAACCCAGCATATTTCAGGTATTGGGGCAAAGCGGTCAAGCCGGGGCAAGTGGTGTCGGGGGCGCAGTATCATTTGCTGCCTTATCATTCGTTGGATGTGGCGGCGGTGGGGCAGGTACTGCTGCAACAACATCCGTTCTTGCGCAAACGTTTAGCAACCTTAATGGGAGTGACTGAAGAAGATGCTACACAATGGTGTATATTTCTACTCGGTATTCACGATTTAGGGAAATTTGCCGAGAGCTTTCAGCAATTACGCGGTGATTTACGTCAAACATTATGGCCTGATCAAGTTATCAAAAAGAAAAACTACAGCCTACGTCATGACAGTTTGGGTGAAATACTATGGCAGCGTTATTTGAAAGATGCATGGCTGGAACAGCACCCCGACTGGGAAGACCTGATTGAATATACCTTGGTTTATTGGTTACAACCTGTCCTTGGGCATCATGGAAAACCACCCGTTGGGGTTGAACCTCTAAAACACCATTTTACTCCATTTGATCAAGAGGCAGCATTGTCCTATCTCCATGCTTGGCACACCCTGATTGCCCCGCGTGTTGTGAATCCAGCGACACAAGACCAAGCAAAAGCGAGTTGGTTACTGGCAGGCATTGCGGTGTTATGTGACTGGTTAGGGTCGAACCAAACGCTGTTTCGCTATCAAGATCAATCGATGTGTTTATCAAAATACTGGCATGACATTGCCTTACCAACAGCAGAAAAAGCTGTGCTTGAAGCTGGTTTACTCCCCAAGTCTTTGTGCACTCATCAAGGATGGCAGAGCCTATTTCCATCTGTACCAAATTTTGAACCCACCCCATTGCAAGCATTTTGTGCCACCGTACCCATTTCTGCCGAACCACAATTGTTTATTCTGGAAGATGTTACTGGGGCTGGTAAAACCGAAGCAGCATTGATGTTGGCTCACCGCTTAATGAGCGTAGAACAGGCAGAGGGCTTATATATTGGTTTGCCGACGATGGCGACTGCTAATGCCATGTATGAACGCATGGTAGAAACATACCTACACTTTTATGCTGTAGGTAGTAAGCCCAGCTTGATTTTGAGCCATAGCGCTCGGCACTTATCCGAACAGTTTCAAACATCCCTGTTAGCCGCGCAGCCTAGTAACCAGAACTATGCATCTGAAGAAAATATTAGCGCCCAATGCAACCGTTGGTTAGCAGACAATCGTAAAAAAGCGCTATTAGCTGATGTGGGCATTGGTACGATTGACCAAGCCTTGTTGGGTGTTATGCCAGCACGCCATCAATCATTGCGCTTGCTAGGTTTAGCTAATAAAGTACTAATTTTAGATGAAATACATGCTTACGATGCCTATACCAGTGAATTACTAAAGAACTTAGTGGCATTCCATGCAGCACTGGGTGGAAGTGTTATTCTATTGTCTGCAACATTAACTCGCCGCCAGCGTGAGGATTTAATTCATGCCTTTCATGTAAAAGACAAGCTTAAATGTGTTACTCAAACACAAAACACAGCCTATCCATTACTCACCCGTGCAGTAGCTAACCTACCGCTGTTAGAACAACCCTTACAAACCCGTGAATCCGTGCGTCGCTCTGTACAAGTGCAGTTTTGCCATAATGATGAGGCAATAAAGCAGCTTATCCAACAAGCTACTACAGCAAATAAAAGTGTGTGCTGGATTCGCAATACTGTATCGGATGCACGTGAAGCGTATGAGCAATTGGCAGCATGTGAATGGGTTGAAAGTGACAAACTATATCTGTTCCATAGCCGTTACACTCTGCATGACCGCCTAAGGATTGAGGGACAAGTATTGGCTTATTTCGGTAAAGACTCCACTCCTGAACAGCGAAATGGGTGCATTTTGGTAGCGACACAGGTAGTGGAACAATCACTTGATCTCGATTTTGATGTAATGATTTCTGATCTTGCGCCTATCGACCTATTGATACAACGGGCGGGGCGTTTACAGCGGCACACCCGTGATGCACATGGCAACCGCTTGGCAAAAGGGCTAACCGATGAGCGCGGGACAGCAATACTAAGCGTGTTTTCTCCACCTTTAACGGACAACCCCAGCGCAGATTGGTTTAAACAGGTATTTCCTAAGGCTGATTTTGTATACCCACATACCGTTGTGTTGTGGCGCACGGCTCAATGTTTAGCACGGAAACAAGGCTGGGCGATGCCGGATGATGCGCGGGAATTACTGGAGTTTGTTTACGATGGAACCGATGATGCTGTTCCACCTGCATTAGCTAAAAGTACTCAAACAGCATTGGGGGAGGGTTACGCTAAAAGGGACTTGGGCGATGCGGCTGGTCTGAGATTGAAACAAGGCTATACCACAAAAAGTTTGCATTGGGATGAGGAAGCCAAGATTGCGACCCGTTTGGGGGATGAGAGCCAAACAGTGTACTTGGCTCGTTGGCAGGATGGGGTATTGTCACCGTGGTGCAACGAAGGGCGCTATTGTTGGGACTTGAGCAGTGTGAGTGTGCGTTGTCAACAAGTGGCAAAAGCAGCGAAGGTTGAGGATAAGGTGCTGGCAGAAGCACTGAAGGTGTTGATAGCTACTGAGCAGCGGTTTGATGGGGAGAGTGTGATTTTGCCTTTATTGCCTGATGTTGCTGGGGGATGGTACGGGAACGTGCTAGATTCGGGTGGTCGTGCTGTTGTGATCCGCTACAATAGGGAGATTGGTTTATGGTTAAGGTAATATGATGAGTGTTTTTATTCGCAAGTTACACATACGGGGCTTCAAAAGCCTTGATAACCTGATGATAAATGATCTTGGATGTTTTTCTGTCTTTGCAGGTGCGAATGGTAGTGGTAAAAGTAACTTCTTTGATGCACTGGACTTTGTGGGAGGAGTGATTCGTAATGGGATTGCTGCTGCCGTCAATCAGCAAGGCGGCTATCAACACTTTCGTCCAGCGAGATCACATAAATTAACCATTGCCCCTAAGTTTTTCTTTCATTTGATATGTGAGCTTGAAGGCAATCAATACGATTACTGTTTGACCTTATCCAACTTGGATAATAAGGCTGGTATTGAAGAAAAGTTGTTAGTTGATAAACGTTCATCATTGTCTAGGGTATGGAGAGGTAAACCAATGATTGATGGGGTGGAACAGAGCTTGTCTGATAACCATTCCGCTCTGCTACTATACGATACCTTACCACTGCGAGAGTTATTAAGTAATATAAGGATTTACCGTATCCAACCGCTATATGCAGCACAAGCTAACCGTGGAGGGGATGATAGCTCTAGCTTGCGCTGTGATGGCAGTAACCTTGCCTCAGTATTGCAACGTTTGGAAAAGGATCAAGATACCCGTGACAGCATTCTCAGTTGGATGAGAATGGTTGTGTCAGGATTAGATACCATTACGCTAGGTAAAAAAAATCTAACCAACAGTACGGGAATTTCTTTTAAAGAGGATGGTACTGGCAGTGCATTTCCCGCTAATATGGTATCAGTAGGAACAATTTATTTATTGTGTCTATTAGTCGCAGTTTTTGATGCTCCGAAAAACAAAGGCTTAATTTTATTTGAAGAGCCAGAGATCGGTTTGCATCCTAAAGCCCTTCAAGAAATAATTAATTTAATAAGGGGCATGGCTGATGAAGGGAAAATTTCTATTTGGATGACGACACACAGCGAGGCTATTGTACGCCAATTACAATTACGTGAGTTTTGGTTGGTTGATAAAACATCGGGGCAAACCAAAATAAAACATGCCGCAACTGGTCAATTGACCGACGACGATTTAGCACCATTGGGATTAGATGAGCTATGGCTATCAAATCTGTTTGATGGAGGCGTGCCATGGTAAAAGTAGCATTCATTGTTGAAGGGAATACTGAACTTGAATTGGTTCGTAGTGATTATTTTCGACGCTGGTTGAAAGAAAAATGTGGTATGACGTTAGTCGGCAACCCAAGTACAACTAATTGTAAAGGCAATGACAATATGTGCTCGACCAAGCTTCAAAAGCTTGTCAATCTCATTCGAAAAAACTACCAGCCAGATTATGTCATTGTTTTAGCCGACCTTGATCCTTCTGATAGTATTCAGTGCATTACACGACGTAAACAACATATCGGTGAAAAAAGCGTTGATCTGATTATTATTGCCCGTAATGCTATTGAGGCTTGGTTTCTGGCGGATACGCAAGCAATGCAATCATGGTTAGGCAAAGGTAGTGAGCGTTTTCGAGAGTCTGAACCTGAGTCCCATGTCAAACCATGGGATAGATTGGAAAAACATGCGAAGACATTTAAAGCACGCTTTCCTTCAAATGGTTCTAAACCTGACTTTGCAAAATTATTTATTCAACTACATCAGTTCAATTTAGAGCGGGCTGCTAGTCATAGTAACTGCCCAAGCGCTGCATATTGTGTTGAAAGATTGAAGAAACTAGGAAAAGGGGAAGATTATGAATCTTTTGTCCGATAGTTGGCTGGATATACATACTCATCAACTAGATAAGCAAAAAATAATAATTTATGATATTTCACGTGCTGATATTGTTGATCTCTATGCCCCTCGTGCTGATTTCAAGGGAGCACTATACCAACTATTGATCGGCTTGCTGCAAACAGCTTTTGCCCCTGAAGATAAAAGAGCATGGATTAAATATTGGCGGCAACCACCGACACAAGCAGAACTTGCAAGTGCATTTGCCCAATACGAAAAGGCTTTTGATCTCGATACGGACAATGGCAAGCCAGCTTTCATGCAAGATTTAGAATTAGCGGCTGGTTCAAGCAATAACATTTCAGGGTTATTCATCGAAGCACCCGGAGATAATACTCTCAAAAATAATCAAGCTCATTTTATTAAAGAGGGTACGTTTAATCAGGTTTCCGCATATTGGGCGGCAGTGGCTTTGTTTACCTTACAAATTAATGCACCTTCTGGTGGTCAAGGACATCGCGTTTCACTACGCGGCGGCGGCCCACTAACCACCTTATTATTACCACCTGACGAGCCTGAAGGATTCAACTCCTTATGGCATCGTCTATGGTTGAATATATTGACCCAAGATGAAATGTTTGATTTGCGCGGCAATAGCGGTTTAGATGATTTAGCCGCTATTTTTCCGTGGATGGGAAAAACACGTACCAGCAAGAATACCGGCTCAGAAACTCTGCCTCAGCATGGTCATCCACTACAAATGTATTGGTCTATGCCGCGACGAATTCGCTTGGATTGGTTGAGTGAAACGGGTATTTGCGACGTGAGTGGTGAAGCCAGTGATACGTTAGTAAGAACTTACCGCGCCGAAAATTATGGGGTGAATTATGCAGGAACATGGATGCACCCATTAACACCGTATGTGGTTGAAACAGGTAAAGAACCCTACTCCATCAAAGCACAACCCGGAGGTCTGGGCTATCGGCATTGGTTAGAGTTAGCTGCTGTGAATGAGGATGGTAACAGAAAACGTTACTCTGCTTTCATCGTACAAACACAGCGTCAGGAGCGCCAAGGCTGGATAAAAAATAGTTTTGGACTGCGCTTATGGGCATTTGGCTACGACATGGACAATATGAAAGCCCGTTGTTGGTATGAGGCGACCATGCCCTTATATGACATTGATCCCACATCGTATGAGGACTTACAGCATGTAGTAAAACTCATGATCAAAGCCGCTACTGATACGCTTCATGCGGTGAAAAACGCTATTAAGATTGCATGGTTTCAAAACCCTAAAGACGATCAAAATGCTAAGAAATTCAATGAAAGAGCGATTGCTATTGATGCCAATTTTTGGGCTGGCACAGAAAGTCAATTTTACCAGCTACTAGAACCCTTGGTGACAGCAATCAATGCAAGTGATGATGAGCACATTCCTCACATCCTTAGCCAGTGGCGAATAATATTGAAAGACTTTGCATTTAAATTATTTGATGACTATGCCATGACCAGTGCTAATGAAGATGGTGATTTGAAGCGGGTTATTAAGGCTAGACATGGTAAGGCAGCAAACAAGACCGAAAAAGAGGGCAAGCAAAAAAAGGGCAATGGCTTGGGCTATTTCATCAATGTGGCATTAAAGAGTTTAGCGGCATAGGAGCACGGATGGTGAGTGATAAACAACAATACTGGGTATTGAGGGAAACACCTCAACAACAAGCAATTTTTAATTGGTGGATCGGGTTAGAACTGCATAAAGGCGAACGCGCCGCATTACGACGTTGTGAGACCGTGAGTGCCGCGATGGAGCAGGTAGGATTTCATCGGTTGAGCTTTGCTTTGCGGCGTTTAACGTTAAAAGTTTCTGATGAAGCAATTGCGAATGTTGCCAGTGTATTAGCCTACTTAAAGCCTTCTGTTGACTTGATAAATGAGAAACCTGAGCAACGCTTTGGAAAGCTTATGCAAAACTATACTACACGGCTAGCCGTCCAGATGGGCAGTGAGCGTGAAAGTGGAGCAGAAAAACCCTTAATCAGTGAGTTACGTTTTCAGCGCTTGTTGCAAGCTGCTAGCCAATCTGATGATGATTTTTCGGTACAACTGCGCCGCATCGTGTGCCATTTGGATGGCAAAGCAACCGTTAATCCTGTACTGGTGGCAGATGATATTTTTTATCGGTTTTGGGCGTTGAGCAATCCAGACTATTACAGTGGCAGCAAGAGTTTTAATTTCAAACTCGCCAAAGACTATTACCAAGAAACCTTCACTTACCAAAAAGATGAGCAAGGAGCTTAATCGTGTCGCAATTTATCCAACTGCATTTATTAACTGCTTACCCACCTTCAAACTTAAATCGTGATGATTTGGGGCGACCTAAAACAGCACTAGTCGGCGGTACAGAAAGATTACGGGTTTCATCGCAAAGCCTCAAACGTGCATGGCGCACTTCGGATCTCTTTATGGATAGTGTGTCTAGTGGAAAAAAAATTGAATCTATTACTATTAACGGCAAGAGTCTTCCAGAAAAGATCGGAATTAGGTCTAAAAAATTTAGTGAACGATGGTTAAAAAAATATTTTTAGATGATGGCTTGTCTGAAGAGTTATCTGATATGTGGTCTAAAGATGTCTCTAGAGCTTTTGGGGCAACTGAGTCGGATAAAAATATGTTGAGTCAGCTAGCTCAATTATCTGATTTGGAAATAGTTGGAACTCAATTTTTTTGTCAGAAAATTTGCAGTCAATTGAAATCGGAAGTTGTTTCTGACACAACGATATTAGAGATTAAAGATTTACAAGATAAAAGGGAAACAAAGAAAAAAGCAGAAGATATTGCTAAAATCAATGATCAAATTGCAAATAAAATAAGACCTCATGTCCTTGAACTGGGTAAAACATCTGTTGATATTGCCATGTTTGGGCGTATGTTGGCTTCTAGTCCAGAGTACAATATCGAAGCAGCCGTGCAAGTAGCCCATGCCATTACGGTCAACCAAGTAAAAATTGAAGATGACTTTTTTACTGCGGTGGATGATTTAAATAAACATGATGAAGACTCTGGTGCTGGTCACATGGGTGAAGCTGGTTTTGGCTCAGGGATTTTTTATTTGTATCTGTGCATCAATAAAACACAGTTGATAAATAACCTACAAGACGAAGCATTAGCCAGTCAAGCAATCCAAGCCTTAATAGAAACGGCTGCTAAAGTTTCTCCAACGGGTAAACAAAATTCATTTGCCTCCCGCACTTACACATCTTACTTGTTGGCAGAAAAAGGCACGCAACAGCCGCGCTCTTTATCCGTTGCTTTTTTGAAAGCGGTGAAAGGCGATGACCCTATGGGAATAGCCATCACAGCACTAGAAAATCAACGCAATCATTTTGATGCAGTTTATGGTTCATGCGCTGATAGTCAGCAAAGTATGAATGCACAAACCGGACAAGGCAGTTTGAGTACCATCCTCCAATTTGTAGCGGGGTAAGTATGCGTGATTATCTGGTATTCCAGCTTTATGCACCGCTGGTATCATGGGGAGATCAAGCCGTGGGACAAGAGCGGCCAACATCCGACCACCCTTCCCGCTCTGCATTATTAGGTTTGTTAGGTGCGGCATTAGGTATTGCACGGAGCGATGACACACAGCATCAACAACTTAGTGATGCTTGTCATTTTGCCGTTAAGCTCTATGCACCGGGATTGGCACTCCGCGATTTTCATACTGCACAAGTACCGCCGCAAAATAAAAAAGCCAAGCATTTGTTTACGCGCAAAGATGAGTTATCCGAACCGAAACTAGGGACAATTTTATCTTTCCGTAGCTATCAACAAGAGAGTTTAAGTGTGGTCGCGGTTTGGTTGGAGGGGTCAAGTTCGTATCACTTAACCCAACTGCAACAAGCCTTGCGGCAGCCGCATTATCATTTGTATTTGGGGCGGAAGTCTGCCCCTCCTGCCATTTATTTAAACCCATTGATTTTAAATGCCGCTCATTTTGAGCAGGTGTTGGATCAATATACGGTTGATAGTTGCTTATGCGGATTACTCAAGGATAAGCTAGCCCGCTACTACTGGGAACAAACGGCTGGATGTGAAACGGCGCTCACAGCAACCTACCGTGTCCCACGCTATGATCAGCCATTAAGCCGTGTACGTTGGCAATTTATTAGTCGTGAAGAGCATGTCATGTTACCAGCGGAGGCCAATCATGTACTTAAGTAAGATTGAATTTGTACGCGCTCGTTGGCAACGGATGGTTGAGGTACTGAGTCAGGTGGATAAAAACCTGTTTTATGAGCATCAAATGATTTGGGATTTGTTACCCAAGGATGCTGAAGCAAAACGGGATTTTATCTATCGCCGTACTGATGAAGGAGATATACCTTTTTACTACCTATTGTCTGCACGTGAGCCAAAGGTCAATGTCGATTACCTAAGCTGTTCAAGCCGCGCCTATGAACCAAAACTACAGGCAGGTGATATTTTACAGTTTAGCTTACGGGCTAATGCAGTAAAAACACTGCCTCATGCAGGTGCAAAGCGCAGTGATACCGATGCAAAGCAACGTAAACGCCTAGGCTTATTGAAGTCGGATGAGTTACACACTTGGCTGGTAGCACAAGGGGCAAAAGGTGGTTTTCAGCTTCAGTCAACGTCATTGGTTATTGACAATACACAAATCCATAAAGTGATTAAGCCGAGTGATCCTAATCATCGCACTTTTACTAGTGTCGATTTACAGGGAGAACTGAAAGTGATGGATGCAGAGAAATTCACCTGTGATGTATTGTTCAAAGGGTTGGGTCGCTCAAAAGCCTTCGGCTGTGGTCTACTCTTGGTAAGGCGCGTCTGAACACGGAGAAATATTATGAGCACCAAATCTACCATCGCCCACGGCGATTCTTTCCACCTCTACGATGAAGTTATCGACGGCGGTATTTATCTGGAGCTGGATACGGATGATGTGTCGCTGGACTACGGCAAAGACCTCAAGCAGCCACGCTTGCGGGTGCGCTTGCCCAAGGCGTTGCTGGATCGCTTGACCTTGGATGGCAAGCCATTGGTGGAGCAACCCGGTTGGGCAAATGATGGGCAGCAAGATGTCGACGCTGAAGAGGCAGCGGAAATCGCCAGAGCACGGCGGCAAAAACAGCTTTGGCGTGACAGTGGTTTGATTGGCTGTTTTGAAGGCGAGGAGGACTTGTCCATCAACTATAAGCAGCATGTTGCTGAATATTTAGATGAAAAGTACAAAAAAAGGCGTGTATGATGCTGGTATGACTTGTCATACGGAGGTTGAACGATGAGAATTAATGCACGGCTGGATGATAGCTATGAAGAAAAATTCCACCTTATCCAGCAGGTGGAGCACAAGAATCGCTCTGAGATTTTGAAGGACGCACTCGATCACTATTTCTCGATGAAACTCAAACAGCGTGAGCAAACAGCATGGGAAAAAAACCAGAAGCTGTTGAAGCGTTTGGGTGGAATCATCTCCTCTACAGAAGATGGTTCGGTCAATTACAAAAAATACGTTGCCGGGTATTTGAATGACAAATTCAGTGATCGCTGATACGGGGTTTTGGTATGCCCTGATGGATAAAAAAGACAAATACCACGAGTTGGCGACGCACTATCTGGCAAATTGTCAGGAGCTGTTGGTAACAACTTGGCCTGTGGTGACGGAAACCAGTTATATGTTGTTAAGTCGGCATAGTGTTGAAGCTGCCAGTGAGTTTCTGGAAATGGGGGCGGAGGGCGTGTTTACAATCCATGATTTGGCGGTGGGGCATTTGCAGCAGTCTGCTGTTTTAATGTTGAAATACAAGAATTTGCCTATGGATTTGGCGGATGCTTCACTGGTGATTCTGGCGGAAGAGCTGGGGCATGGGCGCATCCTGTCTGTTGACCAGCGCGATTTTAATACCTACCGTTGGAAGAATCAAAAACCCTTCACTAACTTGTTGTTTCCTCATGGCTGAAGCACCCTACCTCCCGCTCAAACCGCTGATGATGAAAGACCGCGTGTCGATGATCTTTCTGCAATACGGGCAGATTGATGTGAAAGATGGTGCGTTCGTGCTGATTGATGACAATGGGGTTCGCACGCATATTCCGGTCGGGTCGGTGGCCTGTATCCTGCTTGAGCCGGGGACGCGGGTTTCGCATGCGGCGGCGAAGTTGGCGGCAGAGGTGGGGACGTTGTTGGTGTGGGTCGGTGAGGCAGGGGTGCGTTTGTATGCGTGCGGGCAACCCGGCGGGGCGCGTTCTGATCACTTGTTGTATCAGGCCAAGTTGGCGCTGGATGATGAGTTGCGCCTGAAGGTGGTGCGCAAGATGTACGAGCTGCGTTTTGGTGAGCCTGCCCCAGCCAAGCGCAGTGTGCAGCAGTTGCGTGGTATCGAGGGGGCGCGGGTGCGCAAGACCTATGAGCTGCTGGCAAAGCAGTATGGGGTGGATTGGAAGCGGCGCAATTATGACCCGGAGGCGTGGGATGTGAGCGATGTGCCGAACCGGTGCATGAGTGCGGCGACGGCTTGCTTGTACGGAATTACGGAGGCGGCGGTGTTGGCGGCGGGTTATGCGCCTGCGATCGGGTTTATCCATTGGGGTAAGCCGCTGTCGTTTGTGTATGATATTGCTGATATTTTTAAGTTTGATACGGTTGTGCCGATTGCCTTCAGGATTGCTGCGAAGAATCCGGGGAACCCGGAGCGGCAGGTTCGTTTGGCTTGCCGGGATGCGTTCCGGGAGCAGCAGACGTTGGCGAAGATTATCCCGATGATTGAGGAGGTGCTGGCAGCGGGTGAAATCACGCCTCCGGTGATGCCGCCTGAATCTGTCCCGCCCGCGATCCCGGAGCCAGAGGGATTGGGTGAGGCTGGGCATCGGGGCGGCTGAACATGGCAATGTTGGTGGTTGTCACAGAAAATGTCCCACCCCGTTTGCGGGGGCGTTTGGCGATTTGGTTGTTGCAGGTACGGGCGGGTGTGTACGTGGGGGATGTGTCGCGGCGTGTACGGGAAATGATCTGGCAGCAATGCACGGAGTTGTGCGATGCGGGCAATATCGTGATGGCATGGGCAACCAACACCGAGTCGGGCTTCGATTTCCAGACCCTCGGCGAGAACCGGCGTATGCCAGTGGATTGGGATGGCTTGCGGTTGGTATCGTTCCTGCCCGAAGAAACGCCTGATGCAACAACCTCAAATAAACCAATGAGTTAAGATAAAATGGTGTTCTTTAACAATATGGAAAAATACGGTAATATAGTCGGTAGGAAAAAGGTGGTTCGTTTTTCCTATTGAAATCAATCCATTGTGATTGGTATGTTCCCCGCGCTGGTGGGGATGAACCGCGTACTTGGTTGCTTATCTTTTATTTTGGCTTATGTTCCCCGCGCTGGTGGGGATGAACCGGGGTTCAGACTCAACTGGCTGCGGTTGGCTCCATGTTCCCCGCGCTGGTGGGGATGAACCGCGCCTGTCGAACCGACCACGCCCTATGTTTTCATGTTCCCCGCGCTGGTGGGGATGAACCGGGAGTGGGCAGAATCTCAGACCGATAACCTATATGTTCCCCGCGCTGGTGGGGATGAACCGGCCGCCTGTGCTGCCTGAAACGCTTCAACAGCATGTTCCCCGCGCTGGTGGGGATGAACCGGTTGCTAAACAGACAACGCCCCGGCTATGTCCATGTTCCCCGCGCTGGTGGGGATGAACCGGCCACCGAACAACCCGCTGACAGAATCCCCAAATGTTCCCCGCGCTGGTGGGGATGAACCGCGCCGATGGGGTTAGCCACCGCAGCCAGAGCCATGTTCCCCGCGCTGGTGGGGATGAACCGGAGTTTGATGCAGAGCTGGTTGTGTCACAAGCATGTTCCCCGCGCTGGTGGGGATGAACCGGCTTGCGCACTCAGGTCACGGAATTTGCCCAGATGTTCCCCGCGCTGGTGGGGATGAACCGAAACTTAGTACGCAAAATCCCGGCGCGGGCATATGTTCCCCGCGCTGGTGGGGATGAACCGGTTGGTTCTCTGCTGCGCTGGCGGGCGGGGTCATGTTCCCCGCGCTGGTGGGGATGAACCGTATTGGTCGCCTGCGAATATAGCGGGAGGGTTATGTTCCCCGCGCTGGTGGGGATGAACCGAAACTTAGTACGCAAAATCCCGGCGCGGGCATATGTTCCCCGCGCTGGTGGGGATGAACCGGTTGGTTCTCTGCTGCGCTGGCGGGCGGGGTCATGTTCCCCGCGCTGGTGGGGATGAACCGGCTGGATTTAAGCGCATCCAGTGCCGCCTCCAATGTTCCCCGCGCTGGTGGGGATGAACCGTTCCTATGGGGCTGTGCGGGGCTGAAGCCTGCATGTTCCCCGCGCTGGTGGGGATGAACCGGCAACTCTACCGGACTTGCAATAAACGTAGCCATGTTCCCCGCGCTGGTGGGGATGAACCGTTTGGGCAACCAATTCCTTCTTCGATATTATTATGTTCCCCGCGCTGGTGGGGATGAACCGTAACCTGTGAATCTTTACCACCAGAGGTTGAAATGTTCCCCGCGCTGGTGGGGATGAACCGTTCAATAGTTGAGCTTTCATAGGAGGAGTATGATGTTCCCCGCGCTGGTGGGGATGAACCGCCAACATGATGCCTGCTGTTGCCGCTCACAACATGTTCCCCGCGCTGGTGGGGATGAACCGTCAATGACTGGGTACACACCACCGGGCGGCATATGTTCCCCGCGCTGGTGGGGATGAACCGTTTTCCCGCCATCTGTCACGACCTTGCCGGGAATGTTCCCCGCGCTGGTGGGGATGAACCGTCATGATGTGCCGATCCTGATACTACACCGTGATGTTCCCCGCGCTGGTGGGGATGAACCGGACGGGCAATGGACGGGCAATGGACGGGCGAAATGTTCCCCGCGCTGGTGGGGATGAACCGGAAACATCGAAGTAAAAATCGAAGTAACGGAGATGTTCCCCGCGCTGGTGGGGATGAACCGGTTCACGGCAACTTCCTACAGACCCCAGAGAGATGTTCCCCGCGCTGGTGGGGATGAACCGGTGCAGCCTTAACATTAGCCGCCCGGACTCTGATGTTCCCCGCGCTGGTGGGGATGAACCGGTGTTGGCATCCGCCAGTGCGTTGTTGGGTGGATGTTCCCCGCGCTGGTGGGGATGAACCGTTGGCTGTCGAGCACATCCCCGGTTATCAGTAATGTTCCCCGCGCTGGTGGGGATGAACCGCACGGACAATTGCTGCACAGATACTTGCTGTTATGTTCCCCGCGCTGGTGGGGATGAACCGGTAGCGCCGCAACAGCTTGCGCATGGCCTGCCATGTTCCCCGCGCTGGTGGGGATGAACCGCAAATGGCATACCGTACTGCCGCCGAGCGACTATGTTCCCCGCGCTGGTGGGGATGAACCGGGGCGTTGGGTTGAGCCATCGCCCAGCAGCGCATGTTCCCCGCGCTGGTGGGGATGAACCGCAGGAGCTGTTGGGTGGTGTCGGCGCTGATTAATGTTCCCCGCGCTGGTGGGGATGAACCGGGATGAGGCAACCAAGGCAGCTCAGTTATTGAATGTTCCCCGCGCTGGTGGGGATGAACCGGTCGCCAGAGTCAGCCAGCAGCAGGTCGTATTATGTTCCCCGCGCTGGTGGGGATGAACCGCCGCTGTCGACATGCACCAACGCACCGATGACATGTTCCCCGCGCTGGTGGGGATGAACCGGTGTGGCGACTTTTCCGGCAATGGGCGGGAATATGTTCCCCGCGCTGGTGGGGATGAACCGGCGGTATAACGCTCCACACCATCCCACGGCTTATGTTCCCCGCGCTGGTGGGGATGAACCGCAGGCTTGCCGGTAGGTATATGGGAACTAATGATGTTCCCCGCGCTGGTGGGGATGAACCGACTTTGCGATAATCGTCAGAGTTTTGACAGACTATGTTCCCCGCGCTGGTGGGGATGAACCGTTATGTTCAAACCCTGCTGACGGGGGGGGGTAATGTTCCCCGCGCTGGTGGGGATGAACCGAAAATGGCATACCGTACTGCCGCCGAGCGACTATGTTCCCCGCGCTGGTGGGGATGAACCGATTAGTTGCTGCGGAAGAGTCAGGCAAGAAGCATGTTCCCCGCGCTGGTGGGGATGAACCGGCGGCTCAGTTATTGACAAATAAAGGGGGAATATGTTCCCCGCGCTGGTGGGGATGAACCGCCAACTGGCTAATGACGCGACCAATCGGGCGGATGTTCCCCGCGCTGGTGGGGATGAACCGGGCATGTATAACGGGCGTGGCATGCGCGTGACATGTTCCCCGCGCTGGTGGGGATGAACCGGCGGTATTGAGCGGTGGGGCGTTGCAATGCGGATGTTCCCCGCGCTGGTGGGGATGAACCGCAAATTGTATACGCTTATGCGATGTGGGTCAGATGTTCCCCGCGCTGGTGGGGATGAACCGGACTTCCTTATCATGACTATCCCGCTTGTTGTATGTTCCCCGCGCTGGTGGGGATGAACCGCCACCCGCATCACCGGTCGGAATTCCTCCAGAATGTTCCCCGCGCTGGTGGGGATGAACCTGATGACCGGCTCTAAAAGGTCGGGATTCCGACATGTTCCCCGCGCTGGTGGGGATGAACCGGGGCTTAGATAATCAGGACATGATGGCAAGGTATGTTCCCCGCGCTGGTGGGGATGAACCGCCGTCGCAAAGCAGACCCCAGCCATTGCCTCAATGTTCCCCGCGCTGGTGGGGATGAACCGAAATAATGTTATTGTCAATACTACAACGGCTAATGTTCCCCGCGCTGGTGGGGATGAACCGATACTGTGACCATAATTAGCCGTTGTTCCTTCATGTTCCCCGCGCTGGTGGGGATGAACCGCAATCCTATGCCGCACCAATGCCCAGTGTGTTATGTTCCCCGCGCTGGTGGGGATGAACCGTTTCGACTCGTGATCTGCCCTGCCCCCTGCCCATGTTCCCCGCGCTGGTGGGGATGAACCGTCCGGTCACGGGGATGAGGCCTGGGCTGTTATATGTTCCCCGCGCTGGTGGGGATGAACCGGGGTCACGCTGGCACAGGTCAAATCCCAGACGATGTTCCCCGCGCTGGTGGGGATGAACCGAAGACGCGGAAGCACTGGAACGCCTGCAAATCATGTTCCCCGCGCTGGTGGGGATGAACCGACAAGTCCGGCGCTTGGGTTGCGCTGGCTGCTATGTTCCCCGCGCTGGTGGGGATGAACCGCCGCACCGGGGGTCGTTTACCAGGTCGAAAACATGTTCCCCGCGCTGGTGGGGATGAACCGCTAGCGCCGAGCAGGCTTTCGTTGGTTTCGATATGTTCCCCGCGCTGGTGGGGATGAACCGCTTGTCGACGGAGGCTCGCCCCTCCCGTGTCCATGTTCCCCGCGCTGGTGGGGATGAACCGAAAAAGAGCAGCTTACACTCGCCCAGGCAGCGATGTTCCCCGCGCTGGTGGGGATGAACCGACATTACCGCCAATTTGGTGCTTGATCTGAGCATGTTCCCCGCGCTGGTGGGGATGAACCGGCAAGCTGGGCCAGTCGCACCTGAAGGATTATATGTTCCCCGCGCTGGTGGGGATGAACCGCTGTCCTGATTTTCAGCCGAGTCAGCCAACATATGTTCCCCGCGCTGGTGGGGATGAACCGCGCGTGTATTTATTGGTCAAGCCGCTGTCTCAATGTTCCCCGCGCTGGTGGGGATGAACGGCGCATTAAATGCGCAATTTCGCTTGACTAAAAATGTTCCCCGCGCTGGTGGGGATAATCCGATAAGGCAGAGCCCATTTACAGGCTCTACCCCATGCATGGGTTATCAGGCGAAGTTGTCACGGAAGGCGGTGGCAAACAGGGTTGCCATGGTGTCATATCCTTTTTCTGTGAAGTGGATGCCTGCATGTTCTGCGGTTTCCATTCTGACCCCGACAGTTCGTGCATCAGCCGCATCGACGGTATCCTGGGCTTGCTGGATCGTTTTCAGTGCGGTCGCGGTCATGTTGGTTTGTTTATCGCTCAATCGCCCAATCATGAAAGGTAAGTCTGCTACTCCGGTGGTTGCCCGCACGTCTTCGATGAAGCGGGTCAAGTTCTCATCGTAGGCTTGTTGTTGCGGTACAGTGCTTAATGCATCTGATTCGCCTTGATGCCAGAACATGCCTGCAATATTAATTTGTGCATCGGGGGCGCTTTTTTGTACTTGGGCGACATAGGCCTTCAGTTTGCTTTGGAACTCCTGATACAGGGAGCCATCTTTTTGGGCGCTGGCTGTGCCGTCAGCCGCCCATTGGGTATGGAGGTTAGTGGCTCCGACAGCATGGCTGAATACCTGTGTTTTATGCGTCGCTGTATCAGCGCCCAAGGTTTCTTCCAATGCCTTTTCGAGGCGCGTTGCGCCTAAGCCGACGGCGTTGGATTGCCCACCCAGTAAATAAATGTCGATGACCTGTTTGGCATCAGTCTTGGCAGGTGTGGGTTGTATGACTGTCGTGGCTGGTTTAGTGGTTGCTGCTGGTGCGGGTTGTGCGGTAGTGGTCGTGGCTGGTTTAGTGGTTGCCGCTGGTGCGGGTTGTACAGCCGTGGTTGTGGCTGGTTTGGTGGTTGCCACAGGTGCAGGTTGTGCAGCAATGGTTGTGGCTGGTTTGGTGGTTGCCACAGGTACAGGTGCAGGTTGTGCGGTAGTGGTCGTTGCTGGTTTTGTGGTTGCCGCTGATACAGGTTGTGCAGCCGTGGTGGTGGCTGGTTTGGTGGTGGCCACAGGTGCGGGTGTTGGCGTGGAGGGCTTAGGGGCTGCTTGGGTGGTTTGCCCTTGGGGTGTAGCAGTTTGCCCCGCAGGTTGTTGTTGGGGATTCATTTGTGCCAGCAATTGTTGCAACAGCATTTGTATGAGTTGCAAGAGTTGCTGCATGTTGGGGTTGGTTGTGTTGGTGAATACGCCTGCGTTCACTGTATTGGTGAAGGTAGCCAGAGGCTGAGCCGTAGTCAACGGCTGTGTATTTCTGCGGGTGTTGGTTGGGTTGGTGGTAGCGTTTAAAGAAGTGTGCATGATCCGTTTCGTTTCCATTGGGTATCGGGTTATCAGAAAATCCTAGCGGATGTCCGCCAAGCTACTCCACGGCTTTACGATACAGCTTGATAGTTACTGGACAGGAGGGCGGTTAGTGCTTGCAGTCCGTTCCCGACTTCTTTTATACTTGCAGTTAACGCGGGTTAGTAAAACGAATTACTAAATCGGGTTAAGCCGAAAATGGAGGAGGGAAGTACTTGAAAAGCAATAGCATGCTATCTGCTGTCTGGCAGCCGTTCAGTGCCGCACGCCGGGCGGAGACTTTGACAGCCTATGCGCTGATCTTCCCGGCATTGGTCGGCTTTATCCTGTTTTATGCGATGCCAGCGGTGCGGGCGTTGGATTTGAGTTTCACCGACTGGAATATGCTGCGCCCACCGCGTTATATCGGCTTCGACAACTACCTGAAGTTGTGGGAAGACGGGCGTTTCTGGAATGGCATGAAGTTGTCTGCTTATTACGTACTCCTGAATATTCCGTTGCAAACTGTCTTGGGTTTGTTTCTGGCAGTTTCGATGGATCGCCTGACCCGTTCCCTGTTTGTGCGGTCGGTGGTGTTGCTGCCTTACCTGTTGTCGAATGTGTTGGTGGCGCTGGTGTGGTTATGGATGCTGGATCCGTTGCTGGGGGTAGTCAACTCCGGGATTACGGCGCTGGGTTTTGACCGCCAATCCTTTTTGGGCAGCCCCGATCAGGCCTTGCCGACAGTGGCAGCCATCAATATCTGGCGGCACATGGGGCTGGTTGCCATGTTGTTTCTGGCGGGCATGCAGAATATTCCCCGCCATTTGTATGAGGCGGCTGCCATCGAAGGCGCGACCGAGTGGCAGATGTTCCGGCGTATTACCTTGCCGTTGCTGCGCCCGGTGATGGTTTTTGTGTTGGTGACGAGTGTGACGGGTTCTTTCCAGATTTTTGACACCATTGCCGTCACAACCGGCGGCGGGCCGGTGGATAGCACCAATGTGATCGTCCATTACATCATCGACAATGCCTTCAGTTTCTACAAGATGGGCTACGCCTCCGCCATGTCGATGGTGTTATGCCTGGTGATGGTCATGTATACGGTTGTGCAGATGCGCGTGATGCGTGCCTCTGAAAGCGATCTTGGATAAGGGGCAGATCATGGCAGTATTCCACCACTTTACCCTGTTCCGCCTGGTCTGCTGGGTGATTTTGGCGATCATCCTGTTGGTGACGCTGGCTCCGTTATGGATCGTGCTGAAAACCGCCCTGATGCATGGCAGCGATGTTTTCAGCCACTCGACCGAATTGTTGCCGTATGACCCGACCTCCATCAATTTTCGCCGGGTGCTGGGGCTGCTCAGCACCGAAGAGAGCTTGCAGGCGGGTGGCTCCGGCGCATCGGTCAATTTTTCCCTGGCGATGCTCAACTCATTCATTTTTACCGGCGTGATTGTGGTCATGCAGACTGCCAGTGCAGCGGCAGCGGCGTATGCCTTTGCCCGCTTGCGCTTTCCGGGTCGGCAGGTGATTTTTGCACTGTTTGTCGCCTCAATGATGATTCCAGGGGTCGTGACTTTTATCCCGAATTTTGTCCTGATCCGTGATTTGGGGTGGCTGAATACCATGATGGGCATGGTTGCCCCGTTCTGTTTGATGCAGGGCTTTTCGGTATTTTTCCTGCGCCAGTTCTTTATTTCCTTGCCGAAAGAATTGGAGGAGGCCGCTTATATCGAAGGTGCTTCCCATTTTTACATCTTCCGGCGGATTGCCTTGCCCTTGAGCATTACCCCCTTGGTGACGATTGCGACCCTGATCGGCATCAATATGTGGAACGAATTCCTGTGGCCGTTTTTGGTGGCAAAGGATGAAGGCCATCAGGTGTTGACGGTGGCCTTGCAATCGTTCAAGTCACAAACCCCGCAAGGCCAGCCAGACTGGACGGGGTTAATGGCGGCTACGGCGGTTTCAATTTTGCCAACGATTGGCCTGTTGCTGCTGTTTGGGCGCAATGTGGTCGAATCGGTGCAGTTTAGCGGTAGCAAGTGAGTTTGGCATGGATGCCGTGTTGATTGATGTGTGTTTATTTACCCTGTCCCGTTACTTTGGAGGAAGAGACTGATGAAACTGAAAATGATGGCGCTGGCTACGTTGTTGGCCTTGGGCGCAGGCAGTGCGCAAGCGGCTACGGAAGTGAAATACATGCTGTGGGATTCCAACCAGTTGCCTGCTTACCAGCAGTGTGCCACTGATTTCCAGGCCAAAAACCCCGATATTAGCATCAAGATTACCCAGGCGGGCTGGGATGATTACTGGACAGCCGTTTCAACCGGTTTTGTTTCCGGCACTGCCCCCGACGTATTTACCAACCACTTGGCAAAATACCCTGAATTCGCCAAGAACGAACAATTGGTGGATATTGCCCCCTTTATCGCCCGTGACAAAGTGGCCAGCGATGTTTATGCCGGTGGCCTGTTTGATGTGTGGGGGCGCGATGGCAAACAATACGGCCTGCCCAAGGATTGGGATACCATTGGTTTCATCGTCAATATGGAAATGGCGAAGAAGGCCGGTGTGACGGCTGAAGAATTGCAAAACATGGAATGGAACCCGAAAGATGGTGGTACGTTTGAGCAGGTTGTGCGCAAACTGACTCTGGATGAGGCCGGGAATAATGCCGCCAGCGACAAATTCGACAAGACTAAAGTTGCGGTGTATGGCTATCAGACTCCGGGTGTTGGCGGCATGATGGGGCAGACCGAATGGAGTCACTTTGCCGTGTCCAATGGTTTCAAATTCCACGACAAGGTATGGGATGGCAAATACTATTATGATGACCCGAAACTGGCTGAAACCATCGGTTATCTGGCAGGTTTGCCCAGCAAGGGTTTGTCCGCCGCCTATGAGCAAACCAAATCGCTGGGTTCGGATGCGATGTTTGTCGGCGGTAAGACTGCCATGGTTCCACAAGGCTCATGGATGATTACCTACTTCAAGGATAATGCCAAGTTTGAGCATGCCTGGGTTCCATTGCCAAAAGGCCCTATTGGGCAACGCGCCACTATGTTCAATGGCTTGGCTGACTCGATTTGGGTCGGTTCCAAAGTGCAGGAAGAAGCCTGGAAATGGGTTAAATACCTCGGCTCGGCAGATTGCCAAGCGGTGGTTGCTTCCAAAGGTGTCGTCTTCCCGGCAATTACCGGCATGCCAGAAAAGGCAATGGAAGCGCATAAGGCCAAAGGCGTAGATTCTTCCGCATTTATTACCATGTCCAAGGAAAAGACTTTCCTTGCCCCGATTGCGGATAATGGCTCACAAATTGATGACCTGATGAAAAATGCGCTGGAGTCCGTTTTCCTGGGTAAGGCAGATGCGGCTACTGCCCTGAAGGAAGCTTCCGGCAAGGTCAATGGGCTGGCGAAATAAGCAGACCATCCCCGACCCTGATCCTCCCCCCCGCAAGGGGTGGGGGGAAGTTCGGAGCAAGAATTATTTAACAAGGATTAAAACACCGTGAAAATCACCCTGATTGGTGCAGGTAGCACCGTGTTCACCCGTAATCTGTTGGGTGATATTTTATCATTTCCAGAACTGGCGGAAGCCGAAATTGCCCTGCATGACATTGATGAGCACCGTTTGGGCTTATCAGAAATGGTTGCCCAGCGTATTGCCAAGGTGGTGGGTGCTCATCCGCGCATTACCGCTACCCAAGACCGGCGGGCAGCGATTGATGGGGCACAATTTGTCATTAATACCATCCAGGTGGGTGGCTATCGTCCGGGGACAGTGCGGGATTTTGAAATCCCCAAAAAATATGGGCTGGAGCAAACCATTGCCGATACCCTGGGGATTGGCGGCATTATGCGGGCATTGCGCACCATCCCGGTCATGCAGGGGATGCAGCGTGATATGGATGAGCTGTGTGCGGATAAGTCCGTCCATATCAATTACGTCAATCCGATGGCAATGATTACCTGGGCGCTGAACCGCAGTGCCCAGCGTGTGCCGACCGTGGGCTTGTGCCATAGCGTACAGCATACTGCGCATGAGCTGGCGCATGACTTGGGGATTCCAGAAGGGGAAATCCGTTACCAGTGCGCCGGTATTAACCACATGGCGTTCTACCTCAAGCTTGAGCATAAGGGGCAGGATTTATACCCGCGCCTGCATGAGATTTACCGCCAGCAGGCCATGCCGGACTGGAATCGGGTACGCTATGAAATGATGCACCAATTGGGTTATTTCGTCACCGAATCCAGTGAGCATTTTAGCGAATATACCCCTTGGTTCATTAAGCAGGGGCGTGAGGATTTGCTGAAGCAGTTCAATATCCCACTGGATGAGTATCCGGGGCGTTGCCAAGTGATGGAATACGCCTGGCCTTATATTGAAGAGGAGTTGAAAAAGCCCGGTTCGCAAAATTCTGCTGAACTGTATGCAAAACTGAAAGCCGCCAATATCCATGTGATGCCGCGTGAAATTGAAAATGCCCATTACATGCTGGATGGCTTGAGTGAAGTCAGGCGTTCCGTGGAGTACGGTAGCACCATTATCCATTCGATGGTGACGGATAAGCCGAACGTCATTTATGGCAATGTGCGGAATGAGCAGTTGATTGATAACTTGCCGCAGGGTTGTGCGGTCGAGGTGGCTTGTCTGGTGAACGGGAATGGTGTGCAGCCGACCCGCGTGGGTAAATTGCCGGTGCAATTGGCGGCTTTGATGCGCACCAATGTCAATGTGCAGGAGTTGGTGGTGGAGGCACTTGCCACCGAAAACCGCGAGCATGTCTACCATGCTGCCATGCTGGATCCACACACTTCGGCGGTTTTGGACTTGTCCCAGATTCGTGCTATGGTGGATGAGTTACTTGTTGCCCACCGTGATTATTTGCCCGAATTTTTGCAATGAACCCAATACCCAGCCCAACCCCGACCTTTGCACCCGTGGCAACCAGCGCTGATGTTGCCAAATTGGCAGGGGTGTCGCGTACCACCGTCTCGTTTGTGCTGAATGACCGCAAAGGTATGGCGATCAGTGATGCCACCCGGCAAAAAGTGCTGGATGCGGCAGCCGCACTCGGCTATACGCCGAATGTGGCAGCGCAGATGCTGGCGCGGGGTAGTGCGGCAACGGTGGGCTTGGTGATCCCGAAACTCAGCCATTTGTATGTGGATGTGTTCCTCTCGCAGTTGGTGGCCAGTGTGAATGAGGCTTGCCACCGCTGCGGCCTCAAACTCCTGATTGAGTCGACGGAGGACGAGGGGCGTGAACCGGGTGGCTTTGTCAATCTGGTCAAGGGGCGGCATATTGATGGCCTGATCGTCTGTAACCCGCGTGAGGAGGAGCATGCCCACCTCACCAGTCTGGCAGAGGCGGGCATTCCGCTGGTGGTATTTGGTGTCGGGCATCCTGAACTGGATGCCTATACCACGTTGGGTAATGATACCTACGCTTCGGCTGGTTTGGTCATGCGACACCTGATTGGCTTGGGGCATCGGGATATTGCCCATATTGGCTTTGCCTCCAGCGAGTTTTTTGCTGTCAATGACCGTTCACGCGGTTGGCATGAAGCGGTCGTGGCTGCTGGTTGCCCCCATGCGGATGCCTTGTTTGCCTATGGCGACCTGAGCGCCGATAGCGGTTATGCCGCCATGCAGCTCATCCTCAGCCGGGGGAAGCCGTTTACTGCCCTGTTTGCCGGGAATGATACCCTGGCGTTTGGGGCGATGCGGGCTTTGCGTGAAGCAGGCTTGCGCATCCCGCAGGAGGTGGCGGTGGTCGGCTATGATGATATTCCACTGGCGGCCTATGCTGACCCACCCTTGACCACCATCCATTCTGACCCTGCCCGGCATGGGCAGATTGCCATGGACTTGCTGTGCAAGCAGATTGGCGCGTCGGCTGCCAACCGCCCGGAGCCTGTCCATCACAGTGAGCCGGTGGAACTGGTGGTACGGGCTTCGTGCGGCGCATCGCGCAGATAAATCACGACCGACAAAAATAACCAGGAATTTCTTCACCATGTCAGTTGCCAATGGATCGGGCTACAACGAGCCTTATCGCCCACAATTCCACTTTTCTGCCCCCGCCAACTGGATCAATGATCCGAATGGGTTGGTGTATGCCCACGGGGTTTACCACCTGTTTTACCAGTACAAACCCGAAGGTGCAGAGGGTACGCTGCATTGGGGGCATGCCACCAGCCGGGATTTGTTTCACTGGCAACACCAGCCACTGGCAATTTACCCACATCCTGTGTTGGGCGTGCCGTTTTCCGGTTCGGCGGTGGTCGATAGCCGCAATACCGCAGGCTTCAAACAGGCTGATGGCGACCCGGATGTGCTGGTGGCGGTTTACACACATGCGTCGGTACAAGGGCAAGTGCAAAGCCTGGCCTATAGCTGTGACCAGGGTGCAAGCTGGCAGGAGTATACCCAGAACCCGGTGCTCAGCAACCCGTTGAACCCCGATTACCGCGACCCTAAAGTGATTTGGCACGATCCCAGCCAGCAATGGGTGATGGTGTTGGCAGAGGGTGATCATGTCGGTTTGTATACCTCACCCAACCTGCGTGTCTGGGCGCACCGGCAAGCCATTGGCAAGGCTGAATGGGGCGGCTTTGGGCTGTGTGAAATGCCGGACTTCTTTCCCTTGCCGGTCGAGGGCAGTACCGAAAGCTCGGAAAGCCAGGAAAACTGTTGGGTATTGCTGGTCGGGGTTGGCAAACAGGCTCCGAATGGTGGCATTGGCACGGGCTATCTGCTGGGGCAGTTTGATGGGCAAACCTTCACCCCTGATGACCCGCATACACTGCTCTGGTACGAATTCGGCCCCGACCATTACGCCGGACAAAGCTGGTCGGATACACCGGCTGGGCGGCGTATCAACATCGCGTGGATGGATAACTGGCGCTATGCCAGCCGTTTGCCCACTTCACCGTGGTTGGGGTCAATGAGCGTGCCGCGTGAACTGCGCTTGCTGCATACGGCGGCGGGTATCCGGCTGGCGAATAGGCCTGTGCCTGAGTTGGGGCATCTGGTGCAGTATTCATACCCCTTGACGGATGCGCATACTACAGACATGCAACACCTGACAGACCACTTGCCTGAATTATGCTGTCTTGATTGCACCCTGGAATGGGGGCAGGCAAACCCACCGGCTGACATCGGCCTGTTATGGTGCAGTGCTGCGGGCGACCGCGTGCGCCTGAGTTACCAACCCGCCCAAGGCCAATTGCGCTTGGAGCGGGTATCAGTGGCGGCGTTGGCTTTACCGCCGGAAGCTGTGCAGCCCGTGCTGGCACAATTGCCGACCTTACCCGCAAAGCTGGCCTTACAGGTTGTGCTGGATCGTGGCTCGATAGAGGTATTCGCCGACGGTGGCTTGGCTTCAATCACCGCTTTGCTGTTTCCGGCGGCGGAGTTGCGGCAATTGAGTCTGGTGGTGGCAGGGGGTGAGGGGGCGTTGGTGGCAGGGCAGGTTGGGGTGTTGGCGAGGGTGTGGGCGTAGGGGTTATCCAGCCTGCACCCTATAAACGTCAGGGTTGTTGGAGCGGCAACCACCCTTTCTTATACATTTCACAGGAACCTGATAAAAACACTCAACTATAGGAGCTGTCGCATGGAAACTGTGGGATCTGCCTGGATGTGGTTTGGTTTCTTTTTCTTCGTTATCATCATGTTATTGATTGACCTGTTCTTGCTGGGTGGGCGCAAGGCTCACAAGGTTTCGATCAAGGAGGCTGCACTTTGGTCACTGGCTTGGGTGGTGCTGGCTCTGCTCTTCAACCTTGCCTTGTGGTGGTATCTGGGGCAAACCCAGGGGCGGGAACTGGCTGATGCCAAAGCCCTGGAGTTCCTTACCGGCTATCTGGTAGAAAAATCCTTGGCGGTTGATAACGTCTTTGTCTGGTTGATGATCTTCAGCTATTTTGCCGTTCCACCCGAATATCAGCGGCGGGTTTTGTTATATGGTGTATTGGGTGCATTGGTCATGCGTACTGTCATGATTTTGGCGGGTGCATGGCTGCTGGCGCATTTCCACTGGATTTTGTATGTATTCGGTGCATTCCTCGTTTTCACTGGCATCAAGATGTTGTGGTTTTCAGAACACCAACCTGATCTGGAGCAGAATCCATTAGTACGCTGGCTGCGTGGGCATATGCGTGTCACCACAACCTTGCACCAGGAAAACTTCTTCGTGGTACAAAATGGCTTGCGTTATGCCACACCCTTATTCCTGGTGCTGATTCTGGTAGAAGTGACCGATCTGATTTTTGCTGTGGACTCCATCCCGGCAGTTTTTGCCATTACCAATGACCCATTTATTGTGCTGACTTCCAATATCTTTGCGATTTTGGGGCTGCGTGCAATGTACTTCCTGTTGGCTGACTTTGCCGACCGTTTTGCCTTGCTGAAATACGGCCTGGCTTTGGTATTGATCTTTATCGGTTGCAAAATGCTGCTGTTGGATGTTTACAAAATCCCAATCACTTGGTCGTTGGCGGTGGTCGCCGGTATTATTGCCACCTCGGTGATTCTGAGCTTGCGCTACACCCGTGAGCGCTGATTTGTGAAGGGAAGCCCTCCAGCCGTGACTCCATCATGTCTGGAGGGTACTCTTCTTTGTAAAAGGGAGACAGAGGGGATTTGGTTCGTGACTTCAGTTGTTCACAGGCCTGGATCAGGCATGGCGAGTCCTTGCAAAGGGTTTACCTTTACCCCACGACCCCCTCCGCCAACCCTGGTATATCCAGCTTCAACATCAGTACTCCGCCTGCCCACGGTTCACGGCCAAGTTGTAACTCATCCAGGCCATCGCGGGCAGTGGTGACAAACAGGGTATCTAGGTTTGCCCCGGCAAAGGCAGGGCAGGTTGGGCGCGAGACGGGCAGGGGGACAATCCGTTCTGTGCGACCGTCGGGGGCGTAGCGCACCAGCCGTGAGCCATCCCATTGTGCATTCCAGATAAAGCCTGCTGCATCGACCACCGCACCATCCGGGGCGATGCCGGTATCGCTTAAATCCACCAGCACGCAGGGTTCGCCGACAGGCCAGCCTGCTGCATCCAGGTTCCAGCGGTATATCACGCCCTGCATGGAGTCGGCAAAATAGGCGGTTTGCCCGTCCGGGGCGAAGCAGATCGCATTCGGGATGGAAACCCGACTGCGCAGGCAGGTCAATTCACCTTGGTAATAACGGTAAATCGCCCCGGCCTCAAATTCGGCACGTTTGCCCATCGTGCCGATCCAGAAACCACCGTGGCGGTCAGCCCGCCCGTCGTTGGAGCGGGTCAGGGGGTTGTCAGCTTCTAGTCCAACCAGCTTCTGCATGGCTTGGCTATCTGGTTGGTAATGCCAGAGCGCACTGGCAGAGGCCAGCAACAAACCACCACGGGCGAGGTGGGCAGCGGCTGAAAAGTGTTCCTGGCATTGCAGCATCTGGGGGGCTGAGCCATCGGTCGCGCACGAGTGCAGGCGTTGTTGGAGGATGTCGAACCAGTACAGGCGGCCTTGCGGGTGACTGGCATCATTGACCCACAAGGAGCCTTCCCCCAACTGGCATTGGCTGGCGCAAAGGAGTTGGACAGTCATTGGAGTTATCATTGGCTGCCTCCTGCCGCATCGTAGGCAGCCACCATGCGCTCTGCCCGTTGTTTAACCACGGTAGCGGTGTCATTGGGGCGGTACAAGGCCGTACCGATGCCAAAGCCATGAATCCCGGCCTGTAACCATGCGGCAAACTCATCGGCTCCTGCCCCACCCACGGCGTAGCAACGGGTTTCGCTGGGCAACACTGCCCGGATAGCGGTCAGGCCATCAATCCCCAATTTGAAAGCGGGGAAAAACTTCAGGCCATCCGCCCCTGCCGCCAAGGCCGCAAAGCATTCGGTTGGGGTCAGTACACCGGGCAGTGACACCATCCTTAGGGCTTTGCTGCGCTGGATCACCGCAGGGTCACAATTCGGTGAGACGATCAATTTACCGCCGACAGCGGCAACTTCATCCACCTGTTTAGGGGTCAGCACTGTGCCTGCCCCAATCAGTGCCTGTTGCCCAAAGCGCCCAACCAACCGGGCAATGCTGACCAGCGGGGAAGGCGAATTGAGCGGCACTTCGATTTGCTGGATACCGGCATCCAGTAAGGCTTGCCCGATGTCCAGCACCTCATCGGGTTGGACACCCCGTAAAATGGCAATCAATGGGCGCATGGGATGATTCCTTTTTTATCAGTCGTTATATCAGTCGGCTGTTCAAGTCTGGAGCGTGTCTAGGGGCAACAGCGCTTCTGGCAGGTTCTGGTAACAAACCGGGCGCAAAAAGCGGCGGATTGCCAAGGTTCCGACTGAGCTTGCCCCAAAATTGGTGGAGGCCGGGTAAGGGCCGCCATGTACCATCGCATCACAGACCTCAACCCCAGTTGGGAAGCCATTGGCGAGGATGCGTCCCGCTTTGCGCTCCAGCACGGGCAGCAATGCCCGTGCCAATTCCACATCTTCCTGCTCCAGGTGCAGGGTACAGGTTAATTGTCCGTGTAGGCTATGGGCAATGTCCAGCATTTGCGGGTGATCACGTACCGTGACAACCAATCCCAGCGGGCCAAATACCTCTTCACCCAAACTGGGGTTGGCAAGCCATGTATCCCCGGTGGTCAGCAGTAAGTGCGGGAAGGCTTCACGGGCTTCAGCAGGGTGGGTGAGCAGTGCTGTTACCCCGTTTTGGGATTGCATCCGCTGTGTACCCGATTGGTAAGCCTGGGCGATACCGCTGGTGAGCATGGTTTGCCCGCCAATCCCCGCTAACCCGGCTTGTACCGTGCTAAGGAAAGCTTCCGCTGCTGCACCTTCTGGCAAGATCACCACCCCTGGATTGGTGCAGAACTGTCCGACACCCAGCGTCAGGGAGCTAACCCAGGCATTGGCAATGGCTGTACCCCGTTGTTTTAAGGCCTGTGGCAGCAAAAAGACCGGATTCACTGCACCCAGTTCACCAAAAAAGGGGATAGGCTCAGGCCGCTGTGCACACAGGTCAAAGAGTGCCCGGCCTGCCCGTAAGCTACCCGTAAAACCAACGGCCTGGATCAGTGGGTGCTGTACCAACGCTTGCCCGACAGCAATACTGCCACCTTGTACCAGCGAAAATACGCCCGGATGCAGGTGACAGGCTGCGACAGCCGCTGCAATCGCTTGTGCAGCCAGCTCACCTGTACCAGGGTGGGCTTCATGTCCTTTAACGACGACCGGGCAACCGGCTGCTAAAGCAGCAGCGGTATCTCCACCTGCAACCGAAAAGGCCAATGGAAAGTTGGATGCACCAAAGACCGCGACTGGCCCCAGTGGGCGTTGCATGAGGCGTAACTCCGGGCGGGGCAAGGGTTGCCGGTCAGGGAGGGCGACATCATGGCGGCGGTCAAGGTAGTCGCCTTGCTCAATATGTTTGGCAAATAAGCGTAATTGACCGGTGGTGCGTCCGCGTTCACCTTCCAGTCGTGGGGCAGGCAGGCCGCTTTCCTGGGAACCAATCCGCGTCAAGTCAGCCCCGCGTGCATCCAGTTCATCGGCAATCCGGTTCAGGAAGGCTGCACGTTCATGGCGGCTGGTTTGGCTATAGCTCCAAAAGGCAGCTTCGGCAGCCCGTGCTGCCTGATTGACCAGGGCTGCGGTTCCGGCGGCAAAGGTCTGTGCTGTGCCATACGCAGGTTGGGAGCTGAATTCGGTTTCGCTGCCGAGCCATTGTCCGGCGATGTAATGTTTTCCTGTGAGCATATCTGATGTCCTTAGTGGCTGTCCTTACCGACGGCTGCACCCCGGCAACCGACCAGGAAGTCGAAATCTGCGCCGGTATCTGCCCCTTGCACATGCTCGTAAAAGAGCCGGGCGTATCCACTGCCAGGGGCTGCTGTCATGGGTTGCCAAGCCGCCAGACGAGCTTGCAATTCCGTGTCACTGATGTCCAGATGCAGGCGGCGGTTGGGGACATCCAGCTCAATCATGTCACCCGTTTGCACCACTGCCAACGGCCCACCGACCGCCGCTTCCGGTGTGGTGTGCAGGACGACTGTGCCATAGGCCGTGCCGGACATGCGGGCATCCGAAATGCGTACCATGTCCGTAATACCCTTGCGCAGGACTTTGGGCGGTAAACCCATATTGCCCACTTCTGCCATCCCCGGATAACCCTTGGGGCCACAGTATTTCATGACCATAATGCAGGTTTCATCAATGTCGAGGTTTTCATCATTGATTCGCGCCTTATAGTCATCAATGCCTTCAAACACCACCGCCCGCCCCCGGTGTTGCATCAGGGCAGGGGTGGCAGCCGAAGGCTTGAGGACTGCACCATTGGGAGCCAGGTTGCCACGCAAGACAGCAATACCACCTTGTTGGGTGAGGGCATGGCTGACGGGACGGATCACATCCTCATTCCAGTTACGGACATCCTGAATTTCTTCCTGGATCGCTACGCCGGATACCGTCAGGGCTTCCTGATGCAGTTTGCCTGCTTCACTGAGCATGCGGATAACCACGGGCAAACCACCGGCATAGAAAAATTCTTCCATCAGGTATTTGCCAGAGGGCATCAGGTTCACAATCGTCGGGATGTCGCGCCCCAGCCGATCCCAGTCATCCAGTGTCAAATCTACCCCAACCCGCCCAGCGATGGCGAGCAGATGGATGACCGCATTGGTGGAGCCACCGATTGCACCATTGACCCGGATGGCGTTTTCAAAGGCCTCGCGTGTCAGGATGTCGGATGGTTTCAGGTCGTCTTTGACCATTTGCACAATACGCCGCCCGGATACCTGTGCCATCACCCGGCGGCGGCTGTCGACCGCAGGGATGGCGGCATTGCCAGACAAGGCCATGCCAAGTGCCTCTGCCATACTGGCCATCGTGGAGGCAGTGCCCATCGTATTGCAGGAACCCGGTGAGCGTGACATGGCTTGTTCGGCATCGAGGAAATCAGCCTGGCTCATCGTCCCGGCCTTGATGGCTTCAGACATTTGCCACAGTGCCGTCCCCGACCCAACCCGTTCACCCCGGAACCAGCCATTCAGCATGGGGCCACCCGATACCATAATGGCGGGAATATCGACGCTGGCAGCCCCCATCAGCAGGGCAGGCGTGGTTTTGTCACAGCCAGCCAACAAAACCACCCCATCCAGTGGGTTGGCACGCAGGGCTTCTTCCACATCCATGGCTGCCAGATTGCGGTACATCATGGCGGTTGGGCGTAATGAGCTTTCCCCGGTGGAAAAGACCGGGAATTCCAATGGCAAACCACCCGCTTCATAGATGCCATGCTTGACCCGCTCTGCCAAATCACGCAAATGGGCATTGCAGGGGGTGAGTTCTGACCAGGTATTGCAAATGCCAATCACAGGCCGCCCATCAAATAAATCGGCTGGCAAACCTTGGTTTTTCATCCAGGAGCGGTGATAAATGTGATCGCGTGAAGTCGAGCCAAACCACTCCCGTGAGCGCAGTTTGCGGGGCCAAGGCGCGGGTTTAAAGCTGTTCATCAGACCCATCCTCCGTCAACGATAAAGTTTTGTGCCGAGCACATGGCAGATACCTCTGAGGCCAGGAACAAGGCCATCTGGGCAATGTGTTCCGGTTTGACAACCCCTGGCATGCACTGGCTTTCCGCGATTTTGCGTTTGGCAGCATCATCCACCCATAGGCGCAACTGTTTTTCGGTCATCACCCAACCGGGGACGAGGGTATTGACGCGGATATGGTGCTTGCCCAAATCGCGTGCCAGGCCACGGGTCAGGCCGTGGGTGGCAGCTTTGGCAGCGGCATAGACCGGATAGCCACCCGTTGCCATCATCCAGCCCACGGAGCCGAAATTGATGATGGAGCCGCCACCTGCCTGTTGCATCATTGGTGCAATGGCTTGGGCGGCAAACAGGGCATGGCGCAGATTGACCGCCAGCAATTGGTCGAAACGGTCAGGGTTGATGCTGTCGAGTGCATGGCGTACATCATTGGCGGCATTATTGACCAGTACCGTAATGGCTCCCCATTCCTGTGCGACGGACTGGATGGCCTTTTGGTAGGCGTGGGTATCGGTGATGTCGCAGGGCAGGAAGCGCACGGTTTGACCTTGTGCTGCCAGCTCAGCAGCTAAGGCATGACCTGCGCTTACATCAATGTCAACAAAGGCAGTACGGCTTCCTTGTGCCGCAAATGCCCGCACCAGAAACTCACCAATGCCGCTGGCTCCGCCGGAAATAAAAACGGTTTTGTTTACCAGGTCGTGGTAAATGGCGGTAGGGAGTGAGGTATTCATAGCACCCTGACCCCATGCACCAATGACTTGGCATGTCCCAGCGGATTGCTTAGCGGCAAGCCAAAGGCAGGTGCGGAAATTTCAAAGACATCGCCACTTTCTGCCTTGAAGCCATCAGCAAAAGACAGGGTAGCGGTTCCGAACAAATGGATATGCACATCCCCTGTTTGCCGGAACAGCGGGTATTTGAAATGGTGGTATTCAAGGTTGGCGATGCTGTGCGACATATTGTCCTCACCCGACAGGAACGGTTTTTCCCAAACCGCAACCCCTGCCCGCAGGATGCGTGATGTGCCCTGGATGTCGGGTGGCAAGTCCCCTACCAGCAATTCTGGGCCAAATGCCATGGGGCGCAGTTTGGAGTGTGCCAACAGCAGGTAATTGATCCGCTCGGTCACATGGTCAGAAAACTCATTGGCAAGGGCAAACCCTAATCTGGCTGGCGTACCATCCGGGGCGATCACATAGACCCCTGCGATTTCTGGCTCTTCACCCCCATCCAGGGCAAAATCGGGTGAAGGCAGGGCTTCACCGGGTGCAACCAAGCCGATGCCATTACCCTTGTAGAACCACTCGGGTTGCACACCCGGTTGGCCTGCGGGTGGTTTGCCGCCCTCCAGCCCCATGTGGAACATTTTCATCGAATCACTCATGCCTTCTGCTTTGGCATGCATGGCATTGCGGGTCGAGGCTGAGCCGAGGTGGGTCAAACCTGTGCCTGTCAGGAAGGTATGTGCCGGATCGGGATGGCGCAGTGGGCAATCGAGTTGCCCGGCTGCTGCCAATGCAGGCAGGTCAACGCTTTGCCCCAAACCGAGGCGTTCAATACAGTTTGCCAGGGTTTCATGGTGTGCCAAGGCCGCCACCGCGAGGGTGTAAGTGCTGTCCACACCCTGTATGAGCCGTGCCTGTGTGCCTTCCCGGCATATCACACCACCTTGCTTGAGTTGGGAAAGGTATAAGGTCATGGTTAGCCTGCCTTGTTTTTGTTGTAAACATCAAAAATCACCGCCAGCAACAAAACACCACCCTTGATGACTTGTTGCAGGTCAATGCCTATCCCCATGATGGACATGCCATTGTTCATGACTCCCATAATCAATGCGCCAATCACCGCGCCGATGATTTTGCCGACCCCGCCCGACATGGATGCACCGCCAATAAAGACAGCAGCAATGACATCCAGCTCAAAGGCAACCCCGGCCTTGGGGGTGGCGGTATTCAGGCGGGCAGCAAAAATCAGACCTGCCAGTGCTGCCAGGAAGCCCATATTGGCAAAGGCGATAAAGGTTAGCCGTTCGGTATTGATACCTGACAGTTTGGCAGCCTTCTCATTGCCGCCGAGGGCATAGATACGTCGCCCCAAGGTCGTCGATTGGGTCAGGAAGGTGTAAGCCGCCGTGAGGACAGCCATTGTGACCAGGACATTGGGGATACCACGGTAAGTCGCCAGCAGATAGGCAATGTAAATGATGGCGGCAGCGACCAGTGCATTTTTCACAACAAATACACTGAATGGCTCATCTTCAATGCCATAGCGCAAGGCGCGGGCACGTCCCCGCTGTGCCAACAGGACAATGGCGGCTGCCAAACCTAGCCCGAGGGCAATGGCGGTCAGGTTGGGTTGGCCTACCCCGAAGATGTCAGGCACAAAGCCTGTGGACAGGAGCTGGAATCCGGCGGGGAAGGGGCCAACGGATTGGCCTGCCAACAGCCAGAGGGTCAAGCCACGGAATACCAACATCCCAGCCAGTGTGACAATGAACGAGGGGATGCGCCAGTAGGCAATCCAATAGCCTTGTGCCATGCCGATCAGCGTACCGATTGCCAGACAAATGATAATGACCAACACCGGATGCAGTTTCCAGTGCACCATCATCACGGCAGCCAATGCCCCGACAAAGGCCACTACCGAACCGACCGACAGGTCGATATGCCCTGCAACAATGACCAGCAACATGCCCAAGGCCATGATGATAATGTAGCTGTTTTGCAGGAACAGGTTGGTGAGGTTGACCGGGCGCATCAGTGTACCATCGGTCAAGACCTGGAACAGCGCCATGATGATCACCAGGGCAATCAGCATGCCGTATTCACGCAGGTTGTTTTTCAGGTAAGTGCCCAATGGGACTTTGGTTTTTTCCATTGTTTCCTCCTCATGCCTTGACGATCATCGCCATAATTTTTTCTTGGCTGGCAGCATGGGCAGGCAATTCGCCGACCAGCTCACCTTCACACATCACATAAATGCGGTCACATAGACCCAGCAGTTCCGGCATTTCGGAGGAAATCATGACGACTCCCCGCCCTTGCCCTGCCAGCTCATTGATGATGCTGTAAATTTCAAATTTTGCCCCGATGTCGATGCCACGGGTTGGCTCATCCAGAATCAGGACTTTGGGGTCAGTGAACAGCCATTTTGCCAATACCACCTTCTGTTGGTTGCCACCCGAGAGGTTGACCACTTTCTGGAATACGGAAGGGCTACGGATATTCAGGGCGCTGCGGTATTTTTCAGCCGTTTGCCGTTCACGGGTCTTGTCGATCACTCCATGGGTGGCTACTCCGTCCAGGTTGGCGAGGGTCGTATTTTTTTCAATGCTCTCAATGAGTACCAGCCCCAACTGCTTGCGGTCTTCGGTGACATAGGCCAAACCGCTGCGCATGGCTTTTGCAACGCTGGAGGTATCGACTGTTTTCCCGTCGATCTTGACAATGCCAGATATTTTTTGACCGTAACTATGCCCGAACAGGCTCATTGCCAATTCAGTACGCCCAGAACCCATCAAGCCTGCAATCCCGACAACTTCCCCCGCAGCGACTGAAAACTGGATGTCATGGAGCATTTGCCGGTTGCCATCCAGGGGATGCCATGCATTCCAGCCACTGACTTCCAGCAGGGTGTGGCCGATTTTGGGGGTACGCTCCGGGTAGCGGTGAGCCATGTCACGCCCAACCATGTCGCGGATAATCTGTTCTTCGCTGACTCGCCCACTGATGCCGTGTTGGGTGGAAACGGTCGCACCATCCCGCAAGACGGTGATGCTGTCGGCAACCCGGCGGATTTCATTCAGCTTGTGTGAAATGAGGATGGAGGTAATGCCTTGTGCCTTAAGCTCCAGCAGCAGGTCAAGCAGCTTTTGGCTATCATTTTCCTGTAAGGCGGCGGTCGGCTCGTCCAAAATCAGCAGTTTCACCTCCTTGGACAAAGCTTTGGCAATTTCCACCAATTGTTGTTTGCCAACCCCAAGTGCACCCACCTTGGTGGAAGCCGCATCAGATAGCCCCACCTTGTCAAGCAGGGTACGGGTGCGGGCATAGGTTTCCGGCCAGTTGATCACACCGTTGTGCTGGATCTCATTGCCGAGGAACAGGTTCTCTGCAATTGACAGGAGCGGGACGAGTGCCAACTCCTGATGGATGATGATAATGCCGACCTGCTCGCTGTCGCTGATGCGTTTGCAGGTCAGCAGCTTGCCTTCGTAATAAATATCCCCCTCATAACTCCCATGCGGGTAAACGCCGCTCAGCACTTTCATGAGGGTGGATTTGCCCGCGCCGTTTTCGCCCACCAATGCATGGATTTCGCCGCGCTGCACCCGCAGGTTGACATTGTTCAGGGCTTTCACGCCGGGGAATGTCTTGGTGATACCACGCATTTCAAGGATAGTGTCCATCATGCTGTTCCCGTGACTGGAGAAAAAAAGACCCATCCACCGGAGCAGATGGGCTTTTCGAGGAGGAAATTACTTGATCTGTTCCATTTTGTAGTAACCGCTGCCAATCAGGATTTTTTCCCAATTGCTGGCATCCACCGCAACTGGCTCCAGCAGGTAGGACGGTACAACCTTTACGCCATTGTTGTAGGTTTTGGTGTCATTGATTTCTGGTTCTTTGCCTTCAAGCATGGCAGAGACCATTCCGACGGTAACACGCGCCAATTCACGGGTATCCTTAAAAATGGTTGAGTATTGCTCATTTGCCAGGAGGGATTTAACGGACTGGACTTCTGCATCCTGCCCACTGACGATAGGCATTTTCAGGTCGCCAGAGCCATAGCCAACCCCTTTCAGGGAGGACAGGATACCGATGGACAGCCCGTCATAAGGAGACAGTACACCGTGAACCTGCTTGTCGGTGTAATGCGCAGACAAGAGGTTGTCCATACGCGCCTGGGCAACAGCACCATCCCAGCGCAGCGTGCCAACCTTGTCCATGCCGGTCTGCTTGGACTGGATGACAACTTCACCTTTGTCGATCAGGGGTTGCAGGACGGACATCGCGCCGTCGTAAAAGAAGAAGGCATTATTGTCGTCGGGTGAGCCACCAAATAACTCGACGTTGAACGGCGGTTTGAAGCGTTCTTTCATGCCATTAACCAGCGAGGTGGCTTGTTGTACACCGACCTTGAAGTTGTCAAAGGTGGCATAGTAATCAACATTGCCGCTATCACGGATCAAACGGTCATAGGCAATCACTTTGATGCCTGCTTTATTGGCATTTTCCAGTGCATTGGATAAGGTTGTGCCATCAATCGCTGCAATCACCAGTACCTTGACCTTTTTGGTGATCATATTTTCGATCTGTGCCAACTGGTTGGGGATGTCGTCTTCAGCGTATTGCAGGTCAGTGGTGTAACCGGCTTTCTCGAATTGCTCAACCATGGAGCTGCCATCGGAAATCCAGCGGGCTGATGATTTGGTGGGCATGGAAATGCCAACCAGCCCTTTATCTTCAGCAGATGCCCCCAACGGCAGCAATGATGCACTGAATGCCAGTGCAGCAACCCATTTATAGAGTGTTCTCATTTTTACTCCTCCGAAACCGGCGTACCGGCTATCTCCCAAGGTTAATCAGACTCAAGGGTTATCTGCCGATAACCGCTCGTGAGCCATCATAGGGAATTTGAACCATATCATTCAAATGAGTTATTTGCCTTGTCATATACCAATTTTGATATATTATTCGGTGATGGATAGTGATTTTACCCGCCAACTGAAGATCAACCACCTGCGTCTGGTCTCTGCTATTGCCGAGCATGGGCAACTGAATCTCGCTGCGGAAACCCTGGCGATTACCCAACCTTCTGCATCACGCATGCTGGCTGAGATTGAAGGGATTCTGGGGGCGAAGATTTGCCAGCGCCATGCACGCGGTATGACCCTGACCCTGATTGGTGAGGTATTGGCGCGGCGGGCGCATGATATGCTGGTGGAAATGCGTGGTTTATCGCGTGAAATCGACGACCTGAAATTGGGCAAGGAAGGGATTGCGCGGGTTGGGGCAGTCACCGGGGCTGCATTGGGGTATGTGGTTCCAGCGGTTCAGCAGGTCAAGGCACTGTCGCCGACAGCGGATATTTTGGTGAATGTATCGCCCAGTGATGAACTGATCCGTGAGCTGGTAGCGGGGCATTACGACTTTGTTTTGGCGCGGATGCCGGTATCAGCCAATATTGATGAGTTTATGGTGCGTAGCGGGCGCAGTGAAACAGTTGCCCTTGTCGTAAACCAAAATCATCCCCTGTCGAGTGCCAAACAGTTATCCCTGCACCAGTTGGGCGCTTATGCCTGGGTTATGCAGGAGTCGGGCACGCCCATCCATGAAGCGGTTCGGTCGGCATTTTTTGAAGCCAACGCCGCGCTGCCACGCAATATCACCAATACCACCTCCCTGCTGGTCATGATTGCTTTACTGGCAAGCTCCACCGCCATTGCCCCGATGTCCACAGAGGTCCTTCAGTTGCTGGCGGGGCAAGCGATCAGCGCCCATTTGACTTCCCTTGAATTACAACACCCCATTATTGTCTCCCCCTATCACCTGATCATGGTGCGGGGGCGCAGGTTATCCCCGCTTGCCCGTCGCTTGTATTCACTGGTGCAGGAAGAGCTTTCACGCCATTCCGCCTGAAACCTTGAGCGTTTGGTAGGCTGCCCGCAAACCTGCCAGTACCAGCGTGTCGCCGCTATGCTGGCTGGCAGGATAACCCGCCAAGTGCAATGCCTGCGCATACAGGGTGACAAGGGTAGTTGAACCAATCAGGGCAATGGCAGGCTGGGTGCTGAGGAAACGTTCGCGCATCGCTGCCATTTCCAGCGCCAGCACATTCGCTGACAGATGGGCGCGGGCGATGGCGGCGGGCGTATTGTTCAGCAGGTGGGCGGCGCGGATGGCAAACAGCCGTTCGGAAAATCCGGCGGGCTGTTCTAACGCCATCAGGAAGGTGGTATCAAACTCGGCTTGCACCCCATCATGCCCCGCTGCATGGCTACCCACGGAATGGCGCAGCAATGATTGCTCAGCCAATAACTGGAACAGTTCACCACTGAGGCAGGTAGCGGTTGCTTGTACCTGGGAGACGTGGATTTGCACCCATTTGGAGTGGGTTCCGGGCAATACCAGCACACCGCTAAAGGTCGGGTTTTCCGCACAGAAACCGGCGATTTGTGTTTCTTCCCCCCGCATTACATCGGGCGGGTCAAGCTGCTTGAGTCCGGGCAGGATATGCACGGCAATCCTCGGGTCTACGGTCGTGACCCGGATCGGTTGCGCGGGGTAAGGCAGGGTCAGTGGCAGGCTCATGTAAGGTGCTTCCTGCCAGCCTTGCCGTGCCCCGGCTGCACCACAGATCAGGACTGGCAGGCAGTCGCCCTCGCTTAGCCACTCGCTGACCAGCCCCAGCAAGACACCTTCATACTGGTGTGCTTGCAGCTTGCCCATCCCGGCAGTGCTGTGCTTGTTTGCCAGTGTTTGCCCATCGGCTGCCATTGCCCACAAGCGCAGATGGGTGGTTCCCCAATCGGCGGCAATCCAGGCGGGTTTCAGGGCTGTGCTGTTCACACCCAACCCCCATCGACGATGAAATTCTGGGCGGTACACAGGGCAGACACATCCGAGGCCAGAAACAGCGCCATATTGGCAATGTATTGCGGCTGGATCGGGTCAGGCAGGCATTGGCTGGTGGCAATCTGCTGCTTGGCTGCATCATCAACCCAGAGGCGCAATTGCTTTTCGGTCATGACCCAACCGGGGACGAGGGTATTGACGCGGATGCGGTGTTTGCCAAGGTCACGCGCAAGGCCACGGGTCAGGCCATGCATGGCGGCTTTGGCTGCCGAATAGACCGGATAACCGGGGCTGGACATCATCCAGCCAATCGAGCCGAAATTGATGATCGAACCACCACCCGCTGCCTGCATCATCGGTGTCACCGTTTGGGCAGCAAACAGCGCATGGCGCAGGTTGACAGACATGAGCTGGTCGAAACGCTCCGGGGTAACGCTTTCCAGGCTATGGCGGACATCATTGGCAGCGCTGTTGACCAATACCTGGATGCCTCCCCAGTCGCTTGCCACTTGCTGGATCGCTGCCTGATAAGCCGGGGTGTTGGTGATGTCGCAGGCAATAAAGCGTACCTGTTGCCCCAGAGCCGTGAGTTCCCCCACCAAGGCTTCCCCCGCTGCCACATCAATATCAACAAACGCGGTACGTGAGCCTTGTGCGGCAAATGACCGTACCATCGTTTCACCAATGCCAGTCGCGCCACCGGAAATGAACACGGTTTTGCTGGCAAGGTCGTGGTACTGTGCCAAAGGCGGTAATGGGGTGGCTGTTGTCATCAAGACGGCTCCTGTTGCTAAGGTGAGGGTGGAGCGGGTTTGTTATTGCCTAACCCGCGTTAGTTGACAGCTTGCCATAGTTATCCCAATAATTCCAGCCAGCCCCAGCATGATCTGCCGGTGATCTGTATGACCTTATACAAGGGAGTTTTGCGCAATGGATAAGCCTGCTTTAGGTGTCTGTTATTACCCCGAACACTGGCCTCAAAGCCAATGGGAAAGCGATGCTGCCCTGATGGTTGCCAGTGGCATCCGCTGGGTGCGGGTTGGTGAGTTTGCCTGGAGCCGGATCGAGCCAGAACCGGGGCAGTTGCAGTTTGGCTGGCTGGATCAGGCGCTGGCTGTGTTGGGCAAGGCGGGTCTGAAGGTCGTGCTGGGAACCCCAACAGCCACCCCACCGCGTTGGTTGCTGGACAAGTACCCGGACATGCTGGCGATAGGCCGCGATGGGCAAGCACGCGGTTTCGGTTCGCGGCGGCATTATGATTTTTCCCATGTCGCCTACCGGCAGGAAGCTGCCCGCATTGCCGGGATTATGGCGGCACGCTATGCCGCGCATCCTGCTGTGCAATTTTGGCAAACTGACAATGAATACAGTTGCCATGATACCACCTTGTCGTATTCGCCCGCCGCCAGGGACGGGTTTCAGGCATGGTTGGCAGCGCGTTATGGTACGGTGCAGGCGCTCAATCAGGCGTGGGGCAATGTGTTCTGGTCGATGGAGTACCGCGACTTCGGGGAGGTGGGCTTGCCCAACCAGACCGTCACGGAGGCCAATCCCAGCCATTGGCATGATTTCCGCCGTTATGCGTCTGCACAGGTGGTGCTATTCAATCGGGCACAAGTTGAAGCCATCCGCGCCCACGATCCGTTAACACCGATCTTGCACAATTACATGGGCTTGATTACCGACTTTGACCATTTTGCCGTCGGCAAGGATTTGCAGGCTGCCAGTTGGGACAGTTACCCATTGGGTTTCCTCGAAGACCGGGTGCAGGCGGATGCGGACTGGAAGCGCCATTTCATGCGGCAGGGCGACCCGGATTTTCAGGCGTTCCACCATGACCTGTACCGGGCGGTCGGGCGCGGGCAGTGGTGGGTGATGGAGCAGCAACCGGGGCCGGTCAATTGGGCTCCTTACAACCCCGCGCCTTTGCCGGGTATGGTGCGGCTCTGGACATGGGAAGCCTTTGCGCATGGTGCAGCCGTGGTGTCCTATTTCCGCTGGCGGCAAGCCCCGTTTGCACAGGAACAGATGCATGCCGGATTGCTGCGCCCGGATAGCCAGCCAGCGCCCGGTTTGGCGGAGGTGCAACAAGTCGCGGCTGAGTTGGTAGCATGGGATGTTCCCACCAGTACGGCAGCACCCATTGCATTGGTGTTTGATTACGAATCGGCATGGGCATGGGAAACCCAGCCGCAGGGTAAGGGTTTCAGCTATTTCCAGTTGCTGTTTGCCCAATACCGTGCCTTGCGGTGTTTGGGGTTATCCGTGGATATATGCCCACCCGATACGCCTGATTTTTCTGCTTACCGGCTGGTGATTGTCAGTGGGCTGATGCATTGGCACAGCGGTTTGCAACAGACCTTGCAGACCTGTGCCGGTACGGTCTTGCTGGGGCCACGCACCGGCTCAAAAACGGTTGATTTCCAGATTCCCGTTGCCTTGCCCCCCGATTATGTCGGGCTTGCCTTGAAAGTTACCCATGTCGAAAGCCTGCGCCCAGATGTCGGGATTGCCATCCAGGGGGGCGGGGAAGTGCAACACTGGCGCGAGTTTCTGGAGCTGGGAGCTGGGGTAGATACGCTTTGGGAAACGCAAGCCGGTGAATCCGTCGTGGTGCAACAGGGGAATACCCTCTACTGCGCCGGATGGCTGGATGCAGCAGGCTACCAGCGCTTGTTTGCAGCGCTTTGTGCGGGGCAGGGCATAAAGACGGTGCTACTGCCAGATGGCTTGCGGCTGCGGCAAATGGGTCAGCAGGTATTCGCTTGCAACTACGGGGCAACCGCAGTCAGCTTGGCTGGGTTGGTGAGGCTTTACCGGTTTGCTGAGCAGGAACTGGCAGGGGCGGGGGTGGCGTTTGGGGATGTGGTCAGGGAGGCGTAGGGGAAACCCATTTGGAAAGCAGTCGTTATGCCCACTTGCGTATCATCTGTTCCAGGTCTTCCAACTCAAACGGTTTGGTAAAGAAATCATCCATTCCGGCTGCGGTGCAGCGTTCGCGTTCCCCTTCGATGGCATGCGCAGTCAGTGCAATAATCGGCAAGTGATAACCCATACGGCGAATCTGGCGAGTAGTTTCGTAACCATCAATATCTGGCATGCCGACATCCATGAATATCATATCAATCGGCGGGGCAGGGGAATGGGTGATGGCTGCCACGGCTTCCCTGCCATCAGCCGCTAATGTCACCCGTATTTGGCGGCTTTCCAAAAAGCGGCGAGCCACAAACCGGTTAATCTCATCATCATCCACCAATAAGATATGTTTGTGGGTTGGAGCTGGTATGACCGCGTGCAAGGGCTGTTTGGATGTGGTGGGTTTCGTATTGGCGATGGGCATGTTATAGGGGAATTTAAGGGTAAAGAAAAAGCGGCTGCCTTCATTCTCCTTGCTGATAACATACAACTCTCCTCCCATTACTCGCACCAAGCGCTGACTAATGACCAGTCCCAAACCTGTTCCACCATAACGCTTGCTGGTGCAGTTATTGGCCTGGCTAAAGGGTTTGAATAATTTTTGTAATTGCTCTGGGCTAATGCCAATACCTGTATCGCTGACCTCGAAATGCAAGGTTAGGGTGTTTTCTGTACCATGATCAACCGTGACGATGGCAAAATCCACCTTGCCATGCTCGGTAAATTTGATGGCATTGCCAACCAGATTCAGGATGATCTGGGCAAGTCGTGTCGAGTCCCCCAATATTTCACCAGGATCACTGAAACGGTGGTGGAAGGTTAGTTGTAGCTGTTTTCGCTTGGCTTGTTCACGCAGTAGGTTTTGGGTGTCATTCAGCAAGTTGGTAAGATTAAAGGGGCTATGGTTTAATTCAACTCCAGATTGTTCTATTTTTGATAAATCCAGCACATCGTCTATCAAACGTAGCATATGCCGTGAAGCAGTTGCCAGCTTATTCATATAGTCCTGCTGTTCATTATTCATGGGCGTGGATTGCATGAGTGAACTCAAGCCCATGACTGCATGCATCGGGGTACGTAACTCATGACTCATGGTCGTGAGAAAAGTGGTCTTTTCTTCATTGGCGACTTGTGCCAATTTGGTTTGTATCCGTAACTCACGGGTGCGCTCCATTTGTATTAACGATAATAAGAGCATGAAACTCAAAAAGCCTATACCGAGAAATGAAATGGTAATCTGTGGTTTTAGGGAAACGATCTCAAACATGTGTAATAACATGGGCATGCTTAACAAGATAAACGCGCTGATCGAAAGCAGAAATTTTTTGGAAAGCTTATCCCCCTGATAGGCAGCCCAGCAGGATGATAAAAAAACCAGGGGAGCAATTATTACAATGGTTGAAAAAAAGAATTTTGCAGAGAAATCAAGGAAAGGCAATACAAAACATGCACCCAAAGGCAAGTAAGTGAAGAAAATAAAAACATTGTCCAGTTGCTTTGAGTACTTCTTTGGTTGAATAATATTGCGTGAAAGACTAGTTATTGCTGAGAGGGCGAGGGTTAAAGGCAGGTAGCGCAAGGCCGGGTACAGTGGGTGCTCCAAGATGAGTGGGAAGACGGCATGCCCCCAGTCGATACCAAAGCAAGTCATTAACAGTGCCAAGCTCAGATAACTGCGTTCATAAAATGTGAAAAACAGGAATATATTATAAATGACTAATGAAAATATCCCACCGATGGCAATACCAAACAAAATGAACCGCGCTTGTAACCATGAGGACAAGTCGTTTTCACGGGATAGGGTAATAGTGAAAGCCATTTTTGATTTGAGATTGCTTATTTTAATATAGAGGGTGTAGGGTTGGTTGGCCTTCAGGTTCAGCAAGTGGAGGGGCATGGGGCTACCATCAATACGCGGTATGCTTGATGGGATGAAGTACCCATCCAGAAAAGGTTGGGGGATGGAGTAAATCAGATGGGTTTGTTCACTGTTAGCTTCAGGAGCCAATAGCCAACGGGACTCCCCGGTGCGGGTGACATTGAAGCGAACCCACCAAGCAGACCGGGTATAGCCCAGGACATGATTCCTGTCTGGGCTGGGTTTGAATTTTTTTTGGTACTCAGGCAGCAATATGTCCTGAATTGTCAGGGTTGAACTTGGATCTTCAAATAGTTCAATGGCCGGAAAGATCAACTCTTGTTCGTTATTGTCATCTAATAATAATGGGGAAAGTCCATAAGCGGGGGGGACAATCCACCATAAGAGCAATAGTATCCAGCGCATTTTAGGTTTAGGGGGCAAGGATGCCTGCGATCATGCCCGCTACGTTTGATAATGTTGAGGGGTTCCGGCTAATCGCCTGCATGATGGGATGGGAACTGTGCGGGATTGTATATTTTTGACACAGGATTGCACCCTTTGCATAGGTTTGTAAGGTTTCTGCGCTGATCATTGCACCCACTGTCTCATTTTCTGCCAATACACAGCAGATTTTACCAGAAAATGTTTGGATGTGGGGGAATGGATCATATTTGTCCCGATTTGGTCGGACAATTGGGTGCGGGTCGGTGGGAAGATCACCTAATGGGCTGCTGGAAAAACAGGGGTCATACAGGATTGGACTAAGTAAAATCAGGTGTTTGACATCTGCCGAGTCCAGCAAGCGGATAGCGGCGTAAGCGCCTATGCCGATAGCGATGATACTGAAGGGTTTGCTGTCAAAACAAGCATCAATGACCTCACCGGCTTGCAGGATGCGGTGTTGTAAACTGCCGGTTTTCCAATTGCCGCCCGTATTTCCATTGCCGATTGAATCAAATGCGCAAGAAGAAATATGATGGCGCTTTAATAATACTTGCCGTAAAACAGAAAACTGGCTGCGTTCTTCCGATTCACCAATCCCATCAATAAACAACAAGGCGGGTGGTTGATCAGAGTCTGGTTCAAGTAGCATATCACCATGCAAGTAAGTTTGTTCAAACTCAATGAAGAAAGGCCTCATTTCAGCTAGATTATCTGCGATAAACATAATTAAACTTACCCGATTTGGATTTTGTCATTGATTGAAGTTTGTGCTTTTAGTTATCCGGTTTTATTGTCTATTTTATTCTTGATAAAAGCCTTTCCTTCATCCAGTTTTTGTTTGAAAAAGGTTTGCCAATGTTTTCCATCAAAATCAAGCAGCGTGCCACCCGCTTCAAAATGATGAATAAAAACCTGTCCTGTTGAATAAATGGTAGAACCTGCCAATGCAGTCATGCTGATGCCACCGCCGATTGTCCCTATTCCGGGGATCAGCTTGGCAATACTGCTAAGCCCCAGGACGGTGAGTACGGGGAGTGAACCACTCACCAGAGAGGTCAGAACGGCCTTGCTGGTTTCCTTATCAAAATCTACGCCGTAATGTAGGCTCAAACTACGCAACAAATTAAGCTGGGTTCCGCTTAAGGCAACAATATCAAACAGCGGTGCAGGCAACAAACCCAGGGACATGCCTGCAATCATATGGGTTTTAACAATATTCTGGGCAGCCGTGTGTTTGCTGTGGATAGAGCTGTAAACGAGCTTAATCTCCATTTCCTGGATTTTTTCACTGAGATCGTCAATTAAATGAGCCTGTTCTTTAGCCGTGAGTATTGGCTGGCCTTTTTCCTGATTTTTCCCGGTGGTGGCCTGCATGGACGCTTCAGCGTGTTGTAGCCTTTTTGTCAAGTCATCAATCAAGTGCGTTTGGGCATTCAAGTTAGACAATTCTTGTTCTTTTTGATGAATGCGCTCCGTTAACTCGTTAATCAGTTTTTGTTGTTCATCGAGTTGTTGTGATAATGATAACTTTTTTGGAGAAGAAACCGGACTTTTTTCAGTTTTCCGTATTGATCTGCTAGGGTCGCCTGACATGTCACCTCCGATTAGCTTACAATTTTATCTAAACATCTGGCAATTTTTACCACGTCCATTACTTCTTATAAAATGATTAGTAACATTTCTTAACATTATTTTTGTGTGGATAGTATTTTTTGCTGATTTTTGATGCTAAGGATGTTATCTACCTACGGCCTTATAAGGTGAGGGTCAGTTTGGTTAATGCGTTGTAAAATATCTTGTACACGTGAAACTGATTGCATCAGTATGGGTAAACGATCCAGGCTTTCCTGGAAATTCCAGAAATAGGTCACAACTGAAAAAATGGTACCTGCCTGAATATTTGGAATGCTGGCAGTATAAACAAAGACATAAATGCTGGCGAGAACCACACATAGCTCAATGCTGACCCAGGTTCTTGCTTCAATATCGGAGTTTTTAACCCGCAATAGGCGCAGGAAGGAAAAGTATTTTTTCAACCGGTTCAGTGAGCCACCGCCAATGAGCTTGGGTTGCTGCTCCAGGTTATTGTTGATGCTGCGGTTAATCCGCTTGATGGGTCGCCACATCAGGCCATTCAGGGTAAGAACCGGAATCAGCATGAGCAGGGCAACCAGCGCAATACGCCAGTCAAATAAGGCCAGCATGACCAGTGAGCCAATAAAGGCAATGATCATGGCAAAAATCGCTGGAATATCACGTTCAAAGAAATCGACAATTTCCCGAATCAACACAGAACGTGCTACCAGCTTGCCAGGTTCTGTGCCGGTATCCCGTTGCCTGCTAATGACCCCAATGACAAGATCAGCATACAGGCGCATGAATACACGGGTGTCATACATTTTGCGCCCGGCAGTCAATAGTGCCAATACAATCCAGACTAATACAAACAGGACAAGTCCTGTATATTGCTGTAGCAACAAGTCATTGATCGCAACACCAATCACCCAGGGGACGAGTAAGCCAAGCAATTGTTCAGTCAGGCTCAGGCCATAAGTGAAGCCAATCGCTTGTTTGTTATTGCTTAATAAGGCCAACAGTGGGTGGGGTGTTTTTTGCTGGCTCATGGTGCTGCCTGCTCCTGCTGCTCAATGGCCTGTTTCAAGGTATTAAGGTGGTTGCCATCATGTTCAGGTTTAGTCAAAACGTGGCGAACCAAAGGGTAAAGCAGTTTGTAGAGATATTTACCGTGATATTCCCGCTCAAGGTCAAGATGGGTAGAACCGCCAGCGCATGCACTGAAATGGTAGGTATAGTATGTTTCAATACCGAAAATCAATATGCGTAGCGTATAAGCCTTATTGGTTTCCAAGGCGATAACCGACAGGGTTTCTTGCCACTGTTGCCCATGCAGATGGCGGGTTTGCCGGAAGTGTTGGGGGATAGTACCGGTGGGCGGAGTCAGTGGCTTGACATCGGAGATATGCGGAAATATCCGCTCCAGGTTTTGCCAATCGGTCACAAAGGCAAACACCTCAGGGAGACTGGCTTGGATGTCGATTGAGGTGGCTGGCAGTTTCACCGGGTATTCCTGTCAGGCGGCTTGATCAATGGGTGGATGTTTCTTGCCCTTGCCACGCATCATCTTCAGGCGGATCAATGGAATCAGGAAACGCAAGGAGGCTTGCCGTTCCAGGGTTGCATCAAAGCGTGTCATATTTTGGCGGAAAGCCAAATAGCCAATCCAAATCCGTTCCCATTCCTTTTGCATGGCTTGCTCACCTTGGGTGGCGAGAATGTTATCAAGGTAAATGTGAACGGTTTCCATCGCAACGGCAGTATGCCCAGAAGCAATATTGTCAATGGTCAGATGCAGGGTGAAGAAATAAGGATCCATTTTCCAGAACTTCAGTTCATCAATGATCTGCATATAACCTTTGCCGAGGCCACTGAGTTCAATCGCCAGGTTTACCCCAATGATTTCTGGCAGGAAGGTTTTCGGGAACATGGAAACTGACAAGGTCAGCAGCGGCAAATCAAAGGCAAAGTCACGCAGTTCTGGCTGCATGGCAAAGTCCAGTGAATCGGTGGGCGGCATGTAAATACCCTCTGCTTCCAGCATCTGGCGGTAAACATTGGGATGATTTAATTGCGTGCTGGCATTGCCCACTTCATCTGAATAAATACGGAAGAGGCGGGCAGAAATTTCAGTCTGTGATGTACCTGCTTTGGCAATGTGTTGTACCCATGAGCCATCAACCATCGGGAACGGTGCATATTGTTGGGTGAACCAGACCATAATCTCGCGTGGTACGGTCGAAGGCGGGGTAAACGCTTCGTAAGCATCCAGTTCGGTTTGGTAAATGTCACGGATGCGGTCATCAAATGCCGTATGGCTATAAGGGAAAAAGCGCAAGGATGGTGACAAGTTCCGTTTACCCATTTCTATTTTGGCTTGCCGGAAAAAGCCTTCCGCTGTTTTGCGGGCTGTCGGCACTACATCAGGAAACAGGTCAGCATTAACAAAGTAATAATACAATTGCCGTTTGTTGCATTTGGCGTAAGTCGCAAGGTCAGCAGCCGACTCATACGGGAAAGGGGTGACGAGCGGTTTGGCGGGTGGAGTGGTATTGGGGCTTGTTACCAACGCTGACAGGGCTGGCTGCGCGGTAGCCTGCCCGGTGGTATCTGTGGCCTGTAGGGTTTCAGACAAGCTGTGTATCCATTCAGCCATAACCGCTTGCTCAGCATCGGTAAAGATGCGGAACATGGGGCCGCCAAACTGAATGGAGCGTGTCAGTAAAGCGCTTTTTTCAGGGTGCTGCCGGTTTACAAACGGTGATGTTGCCAATGCTTGCAGAAAGCCTTCGGCATCAAACGGGTCTTGTGCGAACCAATCATTGATCAGATGCCCGCCAACTTTACGGTGACGGTGCATATTGCGGGCATGGGGGACTTTTGCGTGCATCAGTGCCTCCATTTTTTGGTGGGCGCTAAGGATGCGTGGGGTGCGGATGGCATCCTCAACATCTGCCAGCCATGCGGCGCTGATGATTTTATGTACCAGCAGCCCTGCCCAAATGCGTTGCCAATGTGCAGGGCGGTCATGCTCGCCACATTGCGCAAGATACAGGTGGGTTGTCTCCCGTATTAACTGTGCTCCCGTCTGTGCGGCGGCTGATGCTTGCTGATAATGCTGGCAATAACGGGTATCCAGCCCCTGTTGCTGGAGTTCAGCCATGCGTTCATGCAGCAGGCGGTCTTGGGGGAAGAAGTAATGCCCCAAGGTAAAACCCAACAGTTCCGGTAAGTGGCTACGCGGGAATTGGGAGAGTGCCAATTGGAAAAACGGTGCAGTAAAAGCCGCATCCCCGATGTCAGGGTGGGTGCTAAACAGGCGGGCATTGGCTTCAGGCAGGTAAAGCTGTGCACTCTGCAATAAGGTCTGATACTGCTTGCCATAATGCTTGCTGGTGTCGCCATCACCAATTTTATCCGCATAGATATGAAATAACCGGGTATTGATTTGGGTATGGTTATTGGCTGCCAGCGAGATATTTTGTAACCAGCAACCATCAATTAAAGCCAGTGGCGCATATTGCCGCAAGACATAATGCAGTTGCTGGCTGGTCAAAGGGGTGCGGGGTTGCTCTTGTGGGTCAGGCGGGAATACAGCTTGGTGCAGATTGTCCAGACGCTCATTTAATGCATTGGGGGTATAATCAAAAGCATGGAGCAAGGGGGGTAGTGTATCTTTTGCTGCCAGGAGGGCATAAGCCTGTTCGAGCTGCCGATTCACCCGCTCAAGTGCGGCAGGTAATACGCTAGGGAATTCGTCTACATTGATGAGGTAATAATATAAATCCCGTTCAGGCATACCCACATAATGCTGTAAGTGTGCATGGGCATTTTTACCGAAGGCTATGTGCATGGGTTTACCTCACCATTCTTTATTTCTGAGACATCCAATCTGCCATATTAGACGCAGGATGGTGGTAAATGCATGGGTATATTGTGTTAATAAATGTTAAGCAGGAGGAAATGGCTTTTAACCAGTCCTCCTGCATTAACAACCCGCCTTAGGCCAAAGGCGGGTTCAAATGGCAAACTCAAGCAAGATAGGGCGTATTAATGGCTATCCAGTGTTGGTGTTGTCACAGGGCCACTGACCAAGGTCGCCAATACTGCAAAATGCCCATTACCCAAGGTGCTGACCCTGCTGGTGAGTTTGTGGTTAGCTGTATCCAGGGAAACGGTGGTAATGCCATCGGTTGTCCAACCTGAGCCGGTACTCCGGTAGAGTTTGACCGTAGCCGGGTCATATTTCTCACCTTTGGACAACTCCAGTGGGAAGTTAATGACCAAGGTGGCAGGCTTGGCAAGTTCAAGCTCGCTGGACAAGCGGAAGTAACGCTCCAACCCGAGCATGCCTTCCCCAGCGGGGTGGCGGATGTCCAGCTTATAACGGTAGGTCACATCGGTATCTTCAGCAAATGAACCCGGTCTGAAGCGGGCAGCTGCCAAACGCTTGGTGGTATCCGCTGATGACAGCACACCACCCTCCAACAGCGTGATGCGTTTACTGACAGGCCGTGGGTCAACGACCTCGGTCAGGTACATCATGCCCTCATCTTCATGTGCCAGAATGTGGCAATGGAAAGGGGCAATGCCTGGGAATTTCTGGAAACGGATGCGCACTACCGCTTTGCCACGGAAGGGGACATCAATATTGTCCATCCAGCGCCCACGACCTTCGTTCGGGTAGTCAATCCTGCCATCGGCATGATGAATTTCCATGACCTGAATCCAGTTGACATGCAAATGGAAAGGGTGGTTCACATGCAAAGATGAGTTGTGACCGGGGTGGATATTAATGATTTCCCATTCTTCTGCTGTACCGAGCAGCATGGTTTCATTAATCCGGTTGGCATTGAATTTCAGGTTGTTGATATAAAACTGGCGGGTATCTTCCAGGAATTGGAAGGTTGTCCAGTCATACATGACATCGCCCACAATCTGAAATTCAATTTTACGGCGACGGGTAATTTCCTCGTCACGGATGTCAGGCAAGCGGTTCAGCGGTGGATTCAGTACGGTAGGCAAGGGCATATTAACCGGAGTCCCCTCAACCACCACATTGAACATGGTCATGTCTGGGCGTGCTTCCCCTCCACAAAAACCGGGGGTTAAAAACAAGGGGAATTCCCCAAACGCCACCATCATCATCTTAAAGGGATAAGTCCCTGGGGTATCGCTGGCCTTGACAATAATCTCAACCCGATTGCCTGGGCTAATTTCCAGTGGGCGTTCTTCATTATAGGTTTCAAGGGCAAAGTCGGTCAGGCCGTCCCACGCCGCCACCTGAATATCATGCCCGGTCAGTGCCAGTTTGTAGGTTTGCAGATGGCACATCATACCCAAACGCCAACGTTGTACTTCACCGGGGCGCATGCGCAAGAAGGGCGGCTTGGCTCCGGTGCAGTCGGTGAAGCTTTCGCCTTCATTGACGGCCAAACCATTGATGGTGTATTGCATCATGGCTTGGAAACTAAACAGACTATGGATCGGGTAACGGTCATTCGCACTCGGGTTTACCCCTGGCATTTCCCCGATAGCATTGAAAATCAGTTCATTAAAGGCAAGGTCAATGGTTTTGGCATTTTTCAGCTCAGGCAGTTGCCCCAAATCACCCTCACCGCCTTCAATGACCAGAAACCCTGCCATGCCACTGGCCAGTTGCGGGAACGAAGAACCATGCTTGTGTGGGTGATACCAGTATGTACCCGCCGGATGGTCGGATGGGATATTGATTTCATATTGGAATTCGGTCAGAACCGTATTTTCCAGACCCGCCACCCGCTCCGGTGTCCATTCACTCGGGGCAATATCCAATAGCACATTATCTGCCCGGCCTTCCGGTGAAACATTCAAACCGTGGACGTGGAGATTGGTGTTATTGAAACCGTGGGGAACATTGATGTTTTCGCTGGCATGCGAAATATCTTCCTCACTCAATGCAGGGAAGTTATTGATCAAATGTATTCTTAAGGAATCCCCTGGTTTTACCATCCACGTATGGCTGGGAAATGAGCCATTATAAGTGCGGTAATTTAAGGTAATACCATTCACGACCGGATTTGCAAACTTGGTTTCCAGTGTAAAGTTAAGGACACCATCCTTACTGTAAACTTTGGGGGGCTGGTGTTTTTCAAGGTCAAATGGGGGTTTCGGAACGACAGGCGGGGGGTTAAGCGAGTCATTGTCATTACAAGCACTTAAACCTAAACCTGATGCTACGGCTGCCCCTAAACTGGGCAGTTTTAAGAAATCGCGTCTTTTCACTCTCCATCTCCCTATAAATTGTGTGTTTTCACACATTAATTTGTGAGGTTATTAAACAAAGTGTTGAAATGAAATAAATATTAACAATAATTAACATTTCCCATTCTGACGTGGTTAAAGAGCCTCCCTCAGGCTATTTACCAGGTCGGGTTTGCTCATGCTGGCAGGCAGGATGGTGACGGACTTTCCATCCTTGCTGATGACATAGGTTTTGGAGGTATGGTGGATCAAGTAACCGAGGTAAGACTTGGTTTCCATATTGGCAAAGTAGGTGTGGTATTGGTCAGCTACCTGCTTGACCTGTTCAGGCGATCCGGTCAGGCCGACAAAGCTGGGGTGGAAGTGCCGCGCATAAGCCATCAGGTTATCGCCATTGTCGCGTGCAGGGTCAACACTGATGAAAATGGGCTGGATCTGTGTCAGCTCATCACTGGACAAGGATTTCAATGCTGAGCTGATGACCCCCAAGGTGGTCGGGCAAACATCGGGGCAGGAGGCATAGCCAAAATAAATGACCACTACTTTGCCAAGAAAATCATGCAGGCTGACTTCGTGCTTGCCTTGCAGCAAGGTGAAGTTATCGCCAATCCCCTTGGGCTGGACGGGCAATACCTCCGTCGTTGGCGATACGTCGAGATTGGCAACCGATGGTTGCATGCCAAGCCAGGCTGGGCGTAGCCATGCAAGCAGGCAGGCAGCCAAGGCGAGGCCAACCAGCAACAGGGTCAGGGTGAGCCGATGGTTTGTTTTCATGCCACTGGTGTCATTCATCATTCGTCCGTATTGCGGGCTGATGCATCGACGCTTTTCTGGCTCTTGTCGGCAAAAGTCAGGTTCAGACTGACCTTTTCCCCAGCGGGTAAGGCTTGCTTGACCCCCATCAGCATCAGGTGCATGCCGCCCGGTTTCAATTCAACCTGGCCATTGGCGGGAATGGTAATGCTGTCAATCTGATGCATTTCCATCATGCCGTTTTTCATGCTGCTTTCGTGGATTTCGGTCATCGCTGCGATCGGTGAGCTGGCTGCGGTGAACGTAATATCGGCTGCCGAGTTATTTTTCAAAACCATGAATGCCCCCGTGACCTTTTGCCCCGGTGGTGTGGAGCGCACATAAGGCGATTCGACTACGATGGACTCTGATGCAGGCAAGGCCGCGCCGGTTGAGTCGGCATTGCCGCTGCAAGCACCCAGACCCATCGGCAAAATGCAAATACTCATCATCCATAACGTCGGTAATAGCGTGGGGAATGTGGGGAAAGGGTGGTTACGCATCGGTAGTTCCTCGTGATGACGACTGGAATGGCTATTAACCAACCTTGGGGGTGGTCATTAAAATGGGATAGGCTGGTTGTAAAGTATTGAATATGGATAAGGCAAGCAATCGGGCTTAACGATTCTTAACATTGTAAGCCGCCCGGTGATGGGGTGATGGGGTTTAATCGGGGCTGATACTGAAATGCAAGTCATTGGGTGCGGTGTCAGCCGGGAGCCATGTTTGCAGGCAGGTTGGGCTTTTGACACAAGGGTCAGTCAGTGTGTGCAGGAAGGCCACCAGTTTCCCAACATCGTCAGGGCTGAAATCATGTTCTGGCAGCCAGATGCTGTAGGGTTGGCTGCTGGCAAGCCGCTCTTGCCAATGGCGGGTTTGCAGGTTCTTTTGTTGTAACCCGTCGGGGTTATACGCCTGGCTGCTGCGGCGTGGATCCAGCATGTGCCTGACCATCATGTCCAGCTCGGTAAATGCACCATTGTGTCCCCACGGCCCGGTGACTTCCACATTGAGCAGGCTGGGAGTGCGGAAGTGGTAACGGTCTGCGCTTTTGCCTGTGACAAGGTAGCGGCCTGCATCCTCACCGGCTTCCGATAAGGCTTTGTTGTCACCTTGCCCTTTGCCGGGGCCTATCGGTGGCAGCAGCATGTGATGGAATTTCTCATCCGTGAAAAAGTCACCCTGATGGCAGTTCACGCAAGCGAAGCCACCCGCATCAGGTTGCCGGTAAAACAATAAAGCCCCCTGTTTGGCCTGCGCACTGATGGCCTTGGTATCGCCTTTGACGTAGCGGCTCCAGGGGTTCTGGACAAACACTTGTGAGCGTTCGTATTCGCTGAGGAGGAAGCTGATGTTTTGCTCCGTCACCACGCTGCTGGCGGGGGCATCCGGCGCGTTGAACGCCAAGCGGAATTGCTTGACCCAATACTCGCTGACCGTTTTAGGCAGCAATTGCCCCATTGAGCCATAGCCACCCAAACGCGCTGCCAGTTTGCTGCGGTAAGTGCTGGTGGTGTCCTTGCTGGCGAAGTCTTCGCCGCGCATTTCTTCCGGTGAAACCAAAGGGACACGCGCTTGTGCCTGCGCCAGATTTTTCCCTGCCCAGTGGTCTGGGCGGGGGTAGGGCACATCAGGCGTGGTGATCCCAACTGAACGGTTGAGCGCGGCATTGCTGGAGTATACATCATTCAGGGTCTTGTTTTTGCCGCCCACCAAGGCTCCAATCCGCCCATCATGGAACAGGTAACGTTGCCAGAGGGCGACATTAAACGTCGTTGGGGCATTGCGTGCTTCTTTGGGTGGGGCATCCCCCCACAGCTTGCGTGCCAGCCCCAATTGCCCCGGCTCGATTGTACCGGGGCCGATGGGCAGGGACAGCTGATCACCACCCCCCAGCAGCGGGTGGTGGCAACTGGCACAAGCAACATCCAGATTGCCGCTCAGATAGCGCGAGAAAAACAGGCGCATCCCCACCTGTGCCGGAACAGACTGGATAGCAGGTGTGTCGATGCCCTTGCTGGCATCCCCCGTCAAGCCGTATTGCCGGATGAGTGGGGACAAGGCGCTATCAAGGGCACTTTCGCCTGTTTCAGCCTGACTGGGCAGGGGTCCAGCCAGACCCAGCAGGATGGCAGCGGCAAGGTTTGCCTTATTCGAGGACACGATGCCCCAGCCCTTTCAGGGTCTGCACCGCTTTCCCCATATCCTTGACCAACAGGTAGTCGGTGTCATAGGTGGCTTCGACAAACACGGTCAGGCCAGCCTGTGCGAGTGGCACGACAATGGCAGCCAGAATACCCGGTTCATCCAGTGCAAAAGGCCCTTCCAGTTTCAGGCAACGCCAGCCCCGGTCTGCGGTGATGTCCGCTGGGACAGGTTCGGCTGGGCAAATGACAGAGAGCTCTTCCCGTGTCTGGGTAATGGCAAAGAAGCTGGCATGGCGCGGCATCGCCCAATCCGGGATGGCAGCATCGGGGGCAAGGCGGCAAACGGCAAAGGCATCAGGCAGGATGGAAAAGGTTCTGGCAACAGGAGTCGGTGTCATTATGGCTTCCTTAAAGGGGTTGAGCGGCTATGGGTTGGGGTTCCGCCCGACTAGGGCAACGGATAATCTCCAACATATCACGTAACATGGCAGCAGCGGCAGGGGCAGCACTCGGTTCAGAGCTGGCAGCGGACAGGCGCTCGACATCTTCGGTGTAATAAACCACACCCATTTCATCCGGGGTGAGGCGTGACAAGGGGTGGTCACTCGGCAGGGCGGTAGGCTGGACGGAAAGCCGGTATTGCTGATCCACCCACTCTGCCAGACAAACCAGTACCATGCGTTTGCCATCGCGCTGGGTTTGCTGGATGTCGGCATGGCTCAGGTTCTGGATGCCGCGCACATCAACATCGGCTAGCTGCGTGGCTTGCCCGAGTACGGCATTGGCGACAATCACCAGCTTGGCGGCGGCATCCCAGCCTTCCACATCAAGGGAGGGGTCGGTTTCAGCAATGCCGCGTTGCTGGGCATCGCTGAGGGCGGCGGCGTAGCTCTGGCCTGTTTCCATGGCCCGCAAAATATATTGGGTTGTGCCATTGAACACGGCCTCCAGACGGGTAATCCGGCAACCCGCCAGATCGCGCCAGCCAAGGTTGATGCTGGGCAAGGCTCCGGCAACGCAGGCACTGAAGCGTAATGCCGGTTTAAGCTGGGGGGATGGCTGGTAATGGCTCCCCCAGCCGTTATGGAGGTCGCTGTCCTTCGCCAGTTCCTGATAGGCCAAGGCCAACGGCCCCTTGTTTGCCAACACTACATGGATGCCTTGTTGCAAGGCGCTCTGCACCAGCCCCAAACCGGGTTGCCCATGTTGCAGGTTAACCGGGGTTGCTTCCAGCAGGATGTCTGGTTTTGCGGCGGCAAGCAGGCTGGCAGCATCCATGCCTGGTCTGCCCACCACCGACAAGCTGGCAACCGGCTGTTTGGCGTGCAGCTTTTCCAGCAACAAGGCAGGGTCTAAGCCGTTCTCATCCAGGGCACTGCCACCCAGTTCGGCAACACCCGTGATAATAAACTCAACCCCATAACGTTGACGCAGTGCCGCTGCTTCCCGGTGCAGGATGGTTAATAAGGCAGAGCCAACATTGCCGAGGCCAGCCAGGGCAATACGATAAGTGATGGGTTTCATGGTCTGGTTATAATCCTTATGTCCAATCCAGCGTTTTCCAGTCGGGTAATACATGAAATCAATCCATTTATTTGGGATGGATTTGCGATGGCTTTATTACAGGTAATGCCATATGATTCGATATGGCTTTTGATTATCTAAAGGCCGTAACATATAAGGAATAACAGAATAATAACAAGAGCATTTTAACAAAAATTAACAAGCTTTTGTCAGGTTATTGACATAAATTAATACCGATGCCACTTAACAAAAATTAACAAAATAATGACAGCTTGTTCGGTATGCTAGCGGTTATGAATAACAGGCACGATGGCTTTTGAGTCCTGCGGGTCTTGGCCTTAAATGAGGAAACAGCAATGGATAAAGATAGCAGTATGGATTTGTCTTCGCCGGAAGTCAGGAAGCAGCGGAAGGTTGACCAGATTATCATTGACAGTGCGATCTGGTCATCGGTCGGTGGTATCGTCCCGATTCCCTTCTTTGATGTTGCCTCGGTGATGGCAATCCAGCTTAAAATGATCAATGAGCTATCTTATCAATATGATATAGCCTTCCGGCAGGATCTGGGCAAGGAAGTCGTTGTGGCTCTGCTAGGCGGGATAATGACCGACTACCTGGGCAAGAAGACCTTCAGCTCGCTGGTGACAACATTTACGATTGGCTCAGATTTCAAGCAAATTGCCACCAGCCTGTGGGCAGGAGTGCTGACCTATGCGGTGGGTAAGGTATTCCAGAAGCATTTCGAGTCGGGCGGTACGCTGCTGAATTTTAAATTCTCTGAATATCGTGATTTTTATAAAGAAAAACTGCAAGAAGCTCCGGTAATGCTCAAACGCTAGCAAGATAAATAATAAAATATAAACAAAAGTTAACAATTATTTCTGGTTTTTACACCGGACATCTATTGACTATTTTTTAAGTTTTGTCGGAAAATGCCAACACACATTGGTATCAATTAAACCGTTGAAATATAAGTGTTGCTATTGGTATTTTTGTAGCTTGGCTGGGAGTGTCATTATCTAGCCCATTTTTACTACAGGGAAATAAACGGCTTAACTACCTGATATGTATTCTGTTATTTCTATTTATGGGTCGGGTCATGTTTGAAAGCCTCCAACAATGGTTCAGAGATTCTTTCGCCATATTCTGGCCTTATCTGGATGCGGTGCAAAACACCTTCAGCGACTACTCCTACTTGCAGGCAGCTTTCCTGGCAGCATTGGGGTTTTTCCTTGCCCGGCTGCTTAGCCGTTTTGTACCGGATTTATTCAAGAATACCATCCGGCAATTGCGGGAGGATTTGGCGGGTGAGATTGTTGAGCTGACCCGTTTTCCGCTGTTCAATCTGATATTCATGGGCGGCCTTTTGCTGGCGGTGCATGTTTCTGGACTGAATGCTGCGGTTGCCTTCGCTTTGAGTGCTACCCTGAAGTCGACCATGATCGCGGTCGTGGCGATTTTCCTTTACCGCCTGAGCAAGCTCATCCTCACCCACGCCGCCCAAACCGGGATGGGGAAGGGTATTATCCAGCCGCAAACCTTGCCCTTGTTTACGAATACGGCGATGGTATTTGTGCTGGTGGGGGCTTCCCACCAGATTTTTGCGGTCTGGAATGTGGATATGACGGCCTTGCTGGCTTCAGCCGGTATCGCCGGTATTGCCTTGGGGATGGCGGCGCAGGGCATGTTGGCGGATGTGATTGCTGGAATCCTGATCCTCACCGATGGCCCCTACCGCTTGGAAGACCAGATCCGTCTGGAAACCCATGACGGCGAAATCAAGGGCAAGGTGATCCGTATCGGTATCCGTAGCACCCGCATCCTTACCGAAGAGAATGTTGAGGTGATTGTCCCCAATTCAGTGATCGGTCATTCCCGCATTTTGAATGATTCTTCCGCCAAGGAGCGTGGGCGGGTGGTGCGCTTGGAGGTTGTGACTGCCTGTGGCGTGGACTCCAGTTATATCCGGGGCTTGTTGCTGGATATTGCTCGTGCTAACCCGCTGGTTCTGGCGGATAAGGAGCAAAGTGTTGATTTGTTGGGGTTTGATGGGCAGGTTGCCAGTTTTGAATTGATATGCTGGGTTGCGGCAGCGGATGAGCAAGACCCGGTTGCCATGAGTTTGCGTGAAGACGTGTACAAGCGTTTTCTGCAAGAGAAGATCCCCCTGGCCTTGCCGGTGCGGGAGGAGGTGGCTGTTACCCACATGGCGGACAGCCGCCAGGAGATCCGTATTACGGATATGCCTGACCGCGACAGCTCACGCACCTTGTTTATCAAGGAAATCCCCAACCTGTTTGGGAGCGGTGCAGTGAAAGGTGCGGCTAACAAGCCTGTCCGTGCCGGGGAAGGGGTATCCATCAAGGAGAAAGCTGTGGGGTCTGCTTTGTGAATAGCCGTGCTTGGTTTGTGCATGCCATTGGTTTGTTAGTGCTGGGTCTGCTGCTCTTGGTTGCTGTCCCGTTTTATGCTGATCAGATTCCAGGCAAGATCGGTGCACAAGTTCGTGATGTATTACAGCGCTCCGGTTTGACATGGGTGGCGGTGAAAATGGAAGGGCGCGATGTGGAGTTGAGTGGACGCGCACCCACTCCCAGTGCTTATCAGCAGGCCGTGCAGGTCGTTGAGGCTGTTCCGGGCGTTCGCCATGTATCCAACAAGATGGTTCCACGGGTCGTCAACCCTTATACCCTGAATATTGGTTGGGAAAATGATCGCCTGACGGTGGAAGGCTTTGTGCCTGATGAGGCCAGTCATCAGAAAATCAAGACGTTGGTTGCCAGCCTCTACGGTAGTGATGCGGCGGTTACCAAACTGGAGCTGGCTCAGGGCAACCCTGAAGGGTGGACGGCTCTCCTGGAAACCTTGTTCACCCATATCAGGAAAATGGAGCATGCTCAGGTCGAGCTATCCGGGCAGCAATTGTTCCTGTCTGGTAGAACCCAGTCCTCCCTGATCCGTGAGCAGGCGCTTAAAGCCCTGAGTGAGTTTGAGGGGAAGGGCTATAACGCCAACCTGCATCTGGTGGCAACAGATTCCGCTTTCCGGGTTTGCCAGCAAAAATTTAATGAATTGCTGAAAACACCCATTGTGTTTGCATCCGGCAAGGCACGGATTGAGGAAGGCAGTTTCCCCTTGCTGAAACGCCTGGCAGAAACCGCGACCCTGTGCCCAAATGCCCACATCAGGATTGTCGGGCATACCGATAATATGGGGGGTGAGGAGGCAAACCAGAGTTTGAGTGAACAGCGTGCCCAGGCGGTGATTGGGCATTTGTTTCTGGAGGGGGTTGAGACTGAGCGCCTGCAAGCCGTTGGTTTTGGGGCAAAGCGCCCGGTAGCTGACAATGCCACGGAAGAGGGCAGGGCAAAGAACCGGCGAATTGAATTTGTTGTACAAGGAAACTAACCATGTCCGATTTGGTGTATGAGCTTTCGTTGGTCTTCCTGTTGGCGGCTGCCATTGGGTGGTTTTTGGGGCGTTACCTGTGCAAGAGTGGTGAGTATGCCGAGCGGGCAGAGAAGCAGCAGCTTGCCAAGCAAATAGATGCTTTGCAGGCCGGGTTGCTGGGGCGCGACAAGGATTTGCAGCAGGCACGCTCCACCTTGAATGAGCATGAGCGCATCACTGCCGAACTGGAGCAGCAGAAAGCAGGGCAACAGGCGCAGATCGGTAGCCTGAACCAGGAGCGGGACAAGCTGTTGGTGAAGTTGCAGGAGTTGGAGATTTGCCATTCACGGATTGCGGTGCTGAATGATGAGCTTACCCAGCATCGCCTGCAACTGGCTGAATTGAAAACCATCAAGGCCTCACAGGCAGAGCAAATTGAAGCACTGCAACAGATGCTGTTTAGTGCCAATGACCAAGTGGCAGAAGCAAAAAGAAAAGGCTTGTCCCAGCAGGAGCTGATAGAAAAAACCCAGGCCGAATGCTTGCAACAGCGGCATTCTATCCATGAGTTGGAGCAGGATAAACAACAATTATATTTGACCCGTATCCAGCTTGATGAGGCAAAGTCACGCCTGAATATTCAGGAGGAAGAGAAAAAGGCCTTGTATGAGCGTTTGACTGCACTTAATCATGAGCACCAGCAATTACGCCAGCAATGCCAATCCTTGCGGGGTGATAGCCTGCAATTCACTGAGCGTTTCAGTATCATGATGAAAGAAAAGGATTTGTTAAGTCAGGAAGTCGAGCGCCTGAATATTGAAAAGCATGATTATCTGGGGCGTTTGCGTGCCATTTCCAGTGTGGTTGATATGATTGGCACAGAACACCAGAATGGCAATTAACAAAAATTAACAAACAAACATCATGATTATCAATGGTTTATATTGACTCAATTTCGTGTCTGGTTTGATAATTGGTGCGTCGGAAAGCTGGTGTAATTCATTCATCCATTGAATGCCATATTACAGGGTTTATTACGTGGCTTATCCATATAGCCAACATGAAGCTTCTTTATGTATTGCCGCCCCTATCAAAAAGGATAAACATTATGTCTTTATATCGGGTTCCTATTTTTTTTCGTTTTTTCCTGTTGATAGCCTTATGTGGTTTCTACAGTAGTACGCATGCCGCAGAGCAGAAAGCGCTGGATGATGCCATGATTGCCAAGATCACTAACCACAATGGCAGTGTGGTGGTCAAGCATGAGGGTGAGCACGGCCTTGGGCAACAGGTGTTGGAAGTGCATTTGCCGGAGTTGCGTATTTCCGATGCCCAGCTTGCCAAAATTGGCAAAATCGCCAGCCTTGAATCAATCGAGTTGACCAGTGACCTGTTCAGTATTGGCCCAGTGCCAGACGATGTGATCGATTGGCTGCAAACCTTGCCAGACCTGAAAAATATCCGGGTGCATGGTTTTCAGGTGACAGATGCAGGGGTCAAGCATTTGGTGCAGTTGCCCAATCTGCGTTCATTAGGTTTGAATGGTGCGCGGGTGACAGATGCCAGCTTGGCTACCCTCAAGGATATGCCCCAACTCGAAGCCCTCAGTTTTGGTCAACGCCCCTTGCAACGTGCTTACCGCCATTATTTCCGGGGTCATAAGATCACCGATGCCGGCTTGGAAAACCTCAAGTCCTTGCCTAATTTGCGCCACTTGTCTCTGTATACCACCCATGTGACGGACAAGGGTTTGGCGGTTCTGAAAGGCTTGAAGCAGTTGAATGAGCTGAATTTGGGGCATACCGCTGTCACGGATGCAGGCGTGGCTGAGCTGGCAGGTCTTGTCCATTTGCAGGCTTTGAACCTGGATGCTACGCAAGTGACCGATGCCGGTTTGGGGGTGTTGAAAGGCATGACCCAATTGCGTGATTTGAGCCTGAATTATACAACGGTGGGTGATGCGACCCTTGGGCATATCAAGGAACTGGTTTCCATGCAGAAACTGGGTTTGCAGCGCACTGGCATTACCGATACGGGTTTGGCTGATTTGAGCGGCATGGTCTTTTTGCAGGAACTGGATTTGGGTTATACCGGCGTGACGGATGCGGGTATGGCGCATTTGCAGGCCAAGCGCCATTTGCACAACCTGTATCTGGATGGGGTGCAATTCAGTGATGCCGGTTTGGCAGCGCTGAAGGATATGGTTTCCCTGGAGGAGCTGGATATTGGCAGCACCCAAGTGACCGGCGCTGGTTTGGCTCACCTGAAGGGTTTGCTGGGTTTGCGGGCGCTGGTATTGGCAGGTACGACGGTGGATGATTCCGGTTTGCCTGCCCTGCAAGGTTTGCCCCAGTTGTTGGAGCTGAATCTGGCAGGTACAGCGGTCACGGATGCCGGTATGGCACATTTGGTGGGAATGCCGGTATTGGGTTTGGCACTGGATGGGACAAAGATTACGGATGTCGGGTTGGAAAGTATTGGTAAGCTGTCCGGCCTGATTGAGCTGACGATGGAAGAAACCGGCATTACCGGGGCGGGCTTTAAGCATCTGGCAGGCTTAAAAGACATCCGTATCCTGAAGTTTGCGGAAACGGGTGTCACCGACGAGGCTTCAGCCGTGATCAAGGATATGAAAAAGTTGCAGATTCTGGGTGCTACCAATGTCAAAGGCCTGACGGACAAAAGCATTGAAGTGCTGAAGGATTTGCCGAATGTCCATACCATGGAATTGCGCGGGACATCGGTAACGGATGCAACTGTTGCCATGCTGAGTGCCTTGAAGCGCATGCATTGCTATGACCTGGCGCAAAGCCAGGTGACAGAAAAAGGTCTGGAAAGCCTGAAAAACTATGCGAATGTCCATTCACTCGCTATTGATGGCAAACAGGCAACGGCTTCTGGCCTTCAGTTTGTGAAAAACGGTATCCCGATTTTTCAGGAAATCTATTTCTATGGCCCAGAAATCAACGATGCCTTCATGGAGAAATCCAAGGGGACGCTGGAGGGTTTGCAGGAAATTAACCTGTTTGGCACAGGCCTGACTGATGCTGGTTTGAAACACATGCAGGATATCAAATCCTTGACCACAGTGCGTATTGCTCAAGAGGGCATTAGCCCTGAAGCGGTTGATGCTTTCCGTCAGGCATTGCCGAATGTGACAGTGGCTGCGGTCGGTGAAATGGGCTGGAACTTCATTAAGCCGTGGGGTGGTGCAGTCGCCATCACGCCAATGCCATAACCGGGTCATCAAACAAGCTATTAAAGACCCTTAAAAAGGCAAAAGCAGGCAGCCTGCGTAACAAGTGCAGGTTGCCTTTTCTGTTGCGGATGGAACCGCAATATCCACCACAATATCCCAAGCGCATTTGCAAAAAATGCCGCACCCGATGAGGTGAGTATGCAAGCACCTGAACTGAAACTGCAACCGATTGAGCAGACTGTGCCAGAGCTGTTTGAAGTGGCAGGGGTAACTTATTTTGAGCCTGATCAAGCCAGTCATGCGATTCGACAATATCCGGGGCTGGTTCCAGTGGCGATTACCCCGGAACCACGGGTGGTATGGCTTGATGTGGGCGATTACCGTTTCAAGGAGTGGAAATTCCGCTATGCTATCCGCAATGTGCTGGATCATCAGGGGCTGGGTTCCTGTTTTTCGACCCATTTGCCGTTTCTGGGGCAGGCAGATAATGTCCTGACCGATAATGTGCCGCCCGGTGGTTTTGTGTTCCACATGTCCAAATGTGGTTCAACCCTGATGGCAAAGGCTTTGGCAGCCCCAACGCCTTATATCTCGATCAGTGAGGCCAGCCCCCTGCATGAGAATTTTTGGCAATACCTGACCCAGGGCTGGTCTTCAGCCGTTGAATTGACGGATACTAACCTTGCCCTGATCAGGAACCTGATTCTGGCAATGGGGCGGCGCAGGTTGCGAGAACAGCAACACTATTTCGTCAAGTTCAGGAGCTGGAATATCAACTTCATCAAGGCTATCCAGTCGGCTTTTCCTGAAACACCGTGTTTATTTATGTACCGTGAGCCAGCCGAAGTGTTGGTATCCTCCTTATACAAGTCGAATATGGGGCAATCCCGCCTGAAGGAATCACAAGCCGGTGCATTTATGACCGGTTGCCCAACAGCAGAGTTGCGTGGTTTGTCTGACCTGCATTATTTTACCCGCCTGCATCAACGGCACATGACGGCTGCCCTGACCGAGGCGGCTGCACCGATGCATTACCTGAATTACCGGCAATTGACCCAACAAAATTTCCCTAGGATTCTGGAGGCTGCGTTTGGGCATAGACCGGCAATGGAAGATTTGCCCCTGATGCTGGAGCAGTTTGAGCATTATGCCAAGGATGACAGTGGCGCTACCCGTTTTGTCCCGGACAGTGGCGAGAAACAGCGCCTGGTGACACCCGAAGTCCGGGCGGTGGCTGACCGGGATTTAATGCAGCTGTATGGACTGCTGGAAGATAGCCCGCTTAACCTGAACCGGGTATTGCAGTAATGGCGGTGATTGGCTGGGGTGTATGGCTGTGCCAACAGCAGGCGCAAGACAGGGGGCAAGATGTTTTTTGAATTGCTGGGGGCTGCCGGGATTGGTTTATACACCCGGAAATACCTGAAAAAGAAAAAGCCATTCGCCACGTCATTTGCCAAGCGGGTTGGGGCTGCATCTGAACCGCGTATCACGCCCTTTATGGGGGATGTGCGTGACCAGCAACTGAAGGAGTTTTCTGCCAATAACCTCAACCAAAAAAGCGCCACCCAGCGGATGACCGACCGCAATATGGCGATTGCCTTGTCGTCGATGGGCTTGGCTGCCGCAGGCCGTCTCTTTTATCCACCCTTGGCTTTATTGAGCTTGCCGGGGATTATCTATATCACCCACTTTTCGGTGGTGCATGCTTATGAAAAGCTGGTAAAAGAGAAAAGGCTGAGCGTGGATCTGTTATCCGCATTTACCAAGGTATCGCTGGTACTGAATGGCTACCTGTTCCTGGCGAGCTTTTCGATTGTCTTGTTCAGTGTCAACCGTAAGTTGCTGGCAAAAATCAGTGCCGACTCCAAAAAGAATATGATTGATGTTTTCAAGCAACAACCCAGTCTGATTTGGGTGGTCTATGATGGTATTGAGCGGGAAATTCCCTTTACCGAGCTGAAAACTGGCGATGTGGTGGTGGTGAATGCAGGAAGTGCCATTCCGGTTGATGGCGTGGTGGTTGAGGGGTCGGCTGCGGTTGACCAGCATATCCTGACGGGTGAATCCCAGCCCGTGGAAAAGACAGTAGGAGCAGGGGTATTTGCCCTGACACTGGTTTTGTCCGGCAAGATTTATGTGCAGACCGATAAGGCCGGGCAGGAAACAGCGGCTGCCCAGATTGCCGGTATCCTCAATAATACCATCAACACCAAAACAGACATCCAGTTATGGTCGCGGGACATCAGTGACAAGACCGTGTTGCCAACCTTTGTTTTAAGCGGCTTGGCCTTGCCTTTTTTGGGGGCTGCCGGTTCGATGGCCATCCTTAATTCCCATTTCAAATACCGGGCGACGATTGCTTCGGCGATTGGTGTCATGCATTTCCTGAATGATGCATCCCATCATGGCATTTTGATCAAGGATGGGCATACCTTCGAGCAGCTAAAAACGGTCGATACGGTAGTGTTTGACAAAACCGGCACTTTGACGGAAGAGCAACCGCATGTTGTGGGGGTCTATGCCTGCGGTTCTTATACGCAGCAGGAGGTATTGCGGTTAGCCGCCGCCGCCGAGTTCAGGCAAGGCCATCCGATTGCCAAGGCAATTTTGCATCATGCCCATGAACAGGGTTTGGAGTTGCCGGAGGCAACAGAAGCGGCCTATCGCCTGGGTTACGGGCTGACCGTGGAGATAGGGGGACAGTTGATCCGGGTGGGAAGTATGCGCTTCCTTGAGGAGGAGGGCATCAGCGTTACACACTCCCTGCGTGAGATACAGGCCGATTGCCATGCCAGCGGTTCGCCTTTGGTGCTGGTTGCGTGTGGGGAGGAGGCGATTGGTTTAGTCCGGCTGGAGGCGACGATCCGCCCCGGTACGCATGAATTGATGGAGGGATTGCGTGCCTGTGGTATCCAGTCCCTGTATATCATTTCGGGCGACCATGAAGCCCCAACCCGCCAATTGGCAGAGGAATTGGGAATTGACCATTATTTTGCAGAAACCCTGCCAGAGCAAAAGGCCAGCCTGATTGCTGGCTTGCAAGCCGAGGGCAAGTCTGTTTGTTATATTGGTGATGGGATCAATGATTCAATTGCCCTCAAGCAGGCGGATGTTTCAGTTTCAATCCGGGGTGCATCCAGTATTGCCACCGATGCTGCCCAAATTGTCCTGATGGATGGGACACTGAACCAGTTGCCTTATCTGTTCAGCATGGGACAGCAATTTGGTGGACACATGAAAAAAGTTGTGGCAGCCGTCATTATCCCCAGTGTGGTTTCTGCCAGTGGTGCATTATTCCTGCATTTTGGTTTGGTGCAGTCGCTGATTTTCCCCCAAATCGGCTTGTTGGCTGGGGTTGCTACCGCCATGAATCCACGAATAAAAAAGCAGATAAAACAGATAAAGGCCGATTAGTTTGCCCGCACATAGAGGTTGCCTGATTCAAGCCGTGTAAAAGGAAATACTTTGTCCCCGACTTGTTTCGGGATGATTTTCATCTTTTTGCGTAAGCTGAATTGGCGTACCAAGCCTGCCCCTTCCAGCACCCGCCCTTCAATAGCGACCGTATCACCGGCATGCAAAACGACAATATCCCCGGTTTGCAATTGTTTGACCGGGGTTTCAACCTCGACCCCATCGCGTAAAGTCCAAACGCTGGCATGGCGCAGGTTGAGAGGCTGTTCAGAAACAATATTGCTCGTGATATTACCTGCCCGCAATAACAGGTTGCGTGTACCGAATGACAGTAATAGAGCGACCGATGCCATGGTGGGGCGACCTGTTACCAGGGTTCCGCCGATGGCAACCATCTCAAAAACCGTCAGCGCGGATCGTTGGTCTGCCTTGTCACCTTGGCGTACTGTGCGGATATAGTGATAGGTGTTATATCCCAGCAAGGGAATGCTGACCAGGGTCGCGGGTGGGTAAAACCATGTACCGGATGCAGAGAGTGCCAAGGCATACCAGGAAACCCGCTGGTAATGATCCAGTTCGGTCATGTCATCAAACAAGGCCGGTTCTGGTTTAGTGTTGGCAGCCGGTTTGATTTCGGGGGGCTTATCGGGTACGGATAGTGTGGGTGGGTTTTTTAAGTGCTGGCGGTGTTTATATTCCCGCCAAGCCGCTCCCGCAATCCCGCCTGCGATCAGCAAAATCCCCAAATGGATCATACAAGACTCCTCTGCTGTAATGTGGCTCTCATGGGCTTTCCCCTATGCATTTGTGGGTTTGGGTATTGTAATTCCCGCACGGCTTGCCATTGGTTTCAGCCCCTGTCCAGTCGGCGGTCAGGGTGCGGGATGATTCCAGATAATCCGACCAAGCATCCCCTGGAATGGCGGTATCTGTTTTCCAGACGGTTTTGAACTGACCATCTTCCTGAATTTCACCGATCAACACGGGCTTGGTAATGTGGTGATTGGGCAGCATTTTTGCGATACCACCACTCAGGTTGGGAGTCTCCAGACCAATAATTGCCGTAGCCACCTTGTCCGTATCGGTGGTTCCCGCCTTTTCAACCGCTTTCATCCACAGATTGAAGCCAATGAAATGTGCTTCCATCGGGTCATTGGTGACGCGGTTGTTGTCCTGGGTGAATTGCCGCCATCTTTTAATGAAATCAAGATTGGCGGGGGTGTCTATGCTCATGAAATAGTTCCAGGCAGCCAAATGCCCCGCCAACGGCTTGGTGTCAATGCCTGACAACTCCTCTTCTCCCACCGAGAAGGCGATCACAGGCAGGGTTTGTGCAGAGATCCCCTGGCTACCCAGTTCTTTGTAAAACGAAATATTGGCATCCCCATTGATAGTGGAAATGACGGCTGTCTTTTTACCTTCCGCACCAAAGTGTTTTATTTTTGATACCAAGGATTGCCAATCTGAATGACCGAAAGGTGTGTACTTGACCATAATATCTGCATCTGCTACTCCTTTGGACTTCAGATGTGCTGCCAGAATCAAATTGGTTGTGCGTGGATAAACATAATCAGTTCCCAATAATACCCAGCGCTGGATAAGTTTTTTATCCATCAGGTATTCAATGGCAGGAATTGCCTGCTGGTTAGGTGCTGCACCGGTATAAAAAACATTTTTTGAGGATTCTTCACCTTCATATTGTACCGGATAAAACAACAAACCATTCATGGCTTCAAAGATGGGAATAACGGATTTACGTGAAACTGATGTCCAGCATCCAAAAGTGGCAGCTACTTTATCTGTATTAAGCAGCTCCTGGGCTTTCTCTGCAAACAAAGGCCAATCTGAGGCAGGATCAACCATCACGGCTTCAAGTTTCTTTCCTAGCAGGCCACCTTTTTCATTCTGCTCATCAATCAACATGAGCATGGCATCTTTTAAGGTGGTTTCACTAATAGCCATTGTGCCGGAGAGTGAGTGCAAAATACCTACTTTAATGGTTTCTTCGGTTGCATAAGCCCATTTGGAGAAAATAAAAATAAAATAAATACTGAAGGCCAGCGTGCGGCCTTTTGCTTTGGTTTTAAAAAACATTTCCCCATATCCTTGGGTGTGGTGTTAACGTGAGGAATGAGAAAAACTAGCCCAATAGGCACTCCATTTGGCTGAGTCGATGGAGAGCTTTAGTTATGTGTTATAAGCTATTGGGGATTCTAGGCTTTTTCTGCCACTGGTACAGATACAGCATCACCTTCAATGGCTACGTCGGTCTGTGTAGCAGGTGCAGGGGCTTCGTCAATCGCTTTCTTTTTGGAAAAGCTAAGGCTTCCTTTTAATTTGCTGCTTTTCTCATTCACCCATTGCCGGGCGGCTTCATCTTTATAAACATAAGTGGTTGCAGCACCGACTGCTGCGCCTACAACAAAATTTAATGGGAAAATCATTCTACAATCTCCTAGCGTTTAAAATATGAATATCTATTGTACTTAATTTTAAATATCCTTTATGTTAAGAATTGTTAAGGAATGTAAATCTTCCATCCCATTACAGGCTAAATTTTGTAGCCTATGTCCAAGGGTAGGCATACATTGCCAGTCTGTTTAGTGGCTGATTTGATTGCCTGTAAAAAATATTTTTGTCAATAGTGTATTTGTGTAAAAAGCGTTCTCTTCCGTGCCTGTTTTCGCCTTATGCTTGCTATGGGTACTGGATTAGGGGCAAAATCTTGGTTCGGGGAGGATGGAGGCCTGTGTTGGCTTGTGCTTTGGTGTGTAGCGGGGGTGATGATGTCTGTTGGGTATGAGGGAGTGCTTGCGGATTATCCATATCATAGGCGCATGCGTTGGTATGACGCATTTATTGGTATATTGAGAGGGAAGGTACATTTGTATTCTTGTGCCAGGGCTGCGAAAAATAGTTAAAAGCTTTAAACAAAGACGAGGTGTTTCTGGGTCGCCAGATTCAGGGGCTATTATTATTTTTGCTAGCTTAAAATGAAATGTAGAGTGTCTATGAAAATGTTAAAGCAAGAAGCTGTCAATTGGGAAAAGATACTGATTGTTGATGATGACCGTATCCTGGGCAAGTTTCTGCAAAGTTACCTGTCTGGATTTGGTTTTGCTGTTGAACACTTGTTGGATGGGCATGCCATGCCCCGCTTTCTGGAGAAAAACCGCATCGATCTGGTTGTGCTTGATGTGGTATTGCCGAATAAAGATGGCATTTACTGGCTGCGCTGGCTCAAACAATACCACCCCCATATCCGCACCATCTTGACTTCTGTCAAGAATGATGAAGATAACCGCTTGATTGGTTTGGAAAGTGGGGCGATGGATTTTTTATCAAAGCCTTTCCATGACAAAGAGTTGTTGATACGCATCAATAATATTCTTAGGAAGAGAAGCTTCTTTGATGAGCATCGGGCGGTTACTGTGGGTGGTTTGATCCTCGATTTTGAAAACAATATGGTCACTAAAAATGATGAAAAGATCCGCTTGACCTTGTTGGAGTCAAATATCCTGAAGTTGCTTTACCTGAATGTGGGTGCTCCGGTGAGCCGGGATGACATTATGTTGCAAATCCGGGGAGCCAGTTATCACCCTTTGGATCGGAGTATTGATATTCATGTCAATAAGTTGAGGAAGAAAATTGAGGAAGATCCCAGCAATCCGGTATATATTCGTACAGTGCGTGGAAAAGGGTACTGCTTGCATGTAAACGACTATTATGTATAATTAAATCTAGGTTATTTTAAGAAAAAAATTAAATGTATACAAATACAAACACCCTAAACGCCTTGGCGGGGCGTTTAGGGCTAGTCGATACTATTGAGTTGCTGGAGTTGGCATTGCCATTGATTGCTGAGCGTGAGCAAGAAATCAGGCAGTCTTTATTGGCGGGCGACTGGTCAGCCGCAGCGCGTTGTGCACACAAGACCATGAGTTCAGTACGCTTGTATGGCACACACAAGCTGGAGTTGCTGTTGCGGCAAGTCCAGTCTGCTGGACAGGGGCAAATGGATGTCCCTGCTTTCCAGCAGGAGCTGTCTGCGGAGTTTGTTGCCGTCATGCAAAGCATTTCCGAATGGTTGGCGGAGCAGGCAACAGGCCAACCGCCTGTGTCCGCTTTTGCGTTTACCCGTTCTGTGTATTCAGGTTGAAGCGGACGGTTGCTTACGGGTTTTCCGCCGTGAAGACCACGTGACCAGCATTAACATGCCAACCAATAACAACCATGTCAGCAACACAATTTCCAGATCTGCGCCATCCAGTTCATCAGTAAGGGTTGGCATCAGATCCAGGTAAGGTTGGTGTAGTGGCGTATCGGGCGGTGTGCCTTCGGGGGCTGCATACAGGTATAGCCGGTTGTTGCTGGGCAGATATACCAGCGACTGTAAGGTATTCTGGTTAAAAATCTCATAGCCGTCATTGGCAGTATCCAATAACAGGCCTGATATGTCGGTCAGTTCAGCCGGTTTTTCTACATTAAATTTAGCCAGCGCCTGTAGCCGTTGCCAATGGATGGCATCTTTTGCATCCTTGCAGGTATCGGGCATTGTTTGCAACATCAGGCAATCAACTACCGCCAGTTGGTTTTCCCGATCCCATTTTTGGGTGCGGAGTGCACTATCCGGGGTACGGGTTTGTGCTGTCCCATGCAGCGAGTATTCAAAAGCCTCAACAGTTTCCTTGTCCGCCATCAGGACGGAGTAACTCAATCCGTAAGCATGTTTGGCAAGCTCATCAGCCGCATCCGCCACCGAGGTTTGTGTTTCCAGTGCTGCCCGTAGCCGAAACACGCTGCTGGTGACGGGTCGATTGTTGGCAGCCACTTGTTGCTGCCGGTAGGGGGAATAAGGTTCTGCATTGAAGTGGGCGAGAAATAGCCCTTGGTTGTTGAAGCCAGTGAGGATGGAGGCAATGCCCGCAAAACCAATATTGACGACCGCCTTGTCCGGGTATTGGTAAACCGTAATGGCTTGCAGGCTGCGTAATGCAGGGGTACTGCCCCAATCAAGGTTACGCCCGACAATCGGGTACTCATCCTTGGCAGCTTCCGCGTATGCACCAAACCCAGAACCATCGGCGGCAAACCCCAGGTCAGGCAGCAGGTTCAATACCTGAAATTCTGTCTGTGATAATTGCCCGTCCCCCGGTTGGCTACTATCGGTCAGTGCCCATGCGCCTGCTATCCCTTCCAATTCATCCCGATAGTTTTTATCCAGTTGCTTTAACAAGCCGGGCAGGCGTTGGCGCACAACCGCATCGAATGTGCTGTCACTGAACAGGCTTGCCAGATGTTGGTCATAGCGGCGTTCAATATCCGGGAACAGGGCTTTGGCTTGGCGGCCTGTTTCCAGCCCGATACCCAATGGCGACAGGATTCCGGCCTCAATATGGATAATGGGGACTAATGCATGGTTGGGTTGCGGCGCTGCCCAGCCCGGCGACCACAGGTTGCACCCAACCAATAGGGCGTAAAAAAGGTAGTGAAGGTATTTCACGCCATTTGCCCCACCGTTTGCCCCGCCGTTTGCCCGACCAGTTGCCCACCATCCATCTGCAATACCCGGTCAGCCAGATGGAAATAATGCTCATCGTGGGTGACTGCCACAATGGTTTTACCCTGGGCTTGCAGTTCGGGCAGGATCGTTTCGTAAAACTGGCGACGGAATAAGGGGTCTTGGTCGGCTGCCAGTTCGTCGAGGATCAGGATAGGGCGTTGCTCCAGCATCGCAACCAGAAAAGCCAGCCGTTTGCGGTGTCCGGTCGATAAGTCGGTATGGGTAAAGCTACCCTGTTCATAACGGGTTTTCTGGCTTAGCCCCAGCTTTTCCAGCCAGTTATTGATTTCAGTATCCGTAACCCCCTCCAGTCCATAGAGGCGGTCAAACAAGTGGAAGTCATGGAAGACGACCGCAAACAACTCCCTGTAAGCCGGATAATCATGGCTGCTTAGCCGCTTGCCATCGACCTGGATTGCCCCTGTCTGTGTGGGGTACAAGCCTGCCAACAATTTCAGGAAGGTGGATTTGCCGCTGCCATTCCCCCCGGTGATGAAAATCATTTCCCCGCGCTGGCAATGTACGGTGAATGGCCCGGCGTTGAACAGGGGTTGCTGCTGCGCATTGGTATAGCTAAAGCTGGTGGCTTGTAACTGGATACTGGAAAAATCAGCCAATGGGTTATGGTCTGCGAGTGTTAGGGCATTTTCCCCATGCAGGCCTGCATCCAGACGCGCCTCCAGACGGTACATGCCGGTAATGGCGACATTGGTTTTGGAAACATTCGGCAAGGCTGCACTGATGATGGAAACGGGTTCCATCATGAACAGGATGGTGGCAATAATCTTGAACAGGTTTTCTTCCTGCTCGGCGAACAGGTTGGGCAGCAAGAACACCACGACGAGCAGCAATAAATAAAAGGCCACATTTGACAGGAGGATGTCTTCGAGCAGGCGCACATTTGAGCGGCCTTTCAGTTCACTGGTTTCCATCGCCAGCTGCTGGAGATGGCGGAAGAGGTCATCGCTTTTGCGGTGGCTGGTTTTCAGTTGCTTGAAGCCTTTCAGGATGGAAATGAAACGCTCGAAGAACAAGCCTTCCTTGCGGGAGGCTTCAGTCAATTCCCGGAAGGTTTTCTGGTAATGGCGCACCAGCAGGGAAATGGTGAGGGTGATCAGGAAGATCGCCACCAGAAAGCTGAGCGGTGATAACCACAACAGATAAAGGCTGGCAAAGATCAATACCAGCAGAGATTCGATGCCTGTGACCAGATACATGGCGGACTGGGCGATGGTGTTTGCCCCTTGGGTCAGCGCCGAATAACTGCTGATGTCGCCCAGCTCTTCAATAGTGCGCAATTCGCAGCGCCGTACTTTGTCCGCAATCCGTACCCGGACTTTTTGCAAGGCATGTTCAACCGCAGTGACGGCCTCCCGTTGGGAAGCCCGCTGTGCAAAAATGAACAACACGAAAGCCAGCAAATACTGGGCGAATAATTGTGCCTCGACCGTTTTGTCTTTCAGTTCGGTGGCAGCCTCATTGAGGATGATCAGCAACAGGCTGTTGGCAACCCCCGATACTGCCGCCAGCAACAGGATACGGTGTTTGGAGACATCCGTTTCTGTTGCCATGAATTGCAGGATTTTCACTGCATGCCCCTTTAGGTGGCCTGTTCCGTTGGCTTCTTGCGGAAGAAGAAGACAAACATCACCAGATGACCCAAGGCAAGGCTATAGGCGATAGCCATGATGCTGCCCTGTGTCTGGGTGACGAGCTGGCTCAGGTTGGGGGCTGAAAAGTTTCCATCCGTACCGAATAGTGCCACGCAAAGCGTTCCCCACAAGCCACTAAAACCATGAATGGCAACCAGATAAGCGGCCTGCACCTGCCACCCCTGCTTGAGAACGGAGTGGCGCAAGAAACTGAAGGCGAGGTTCTGGAATAAACCGGCACTGGCTCCAATCACCGCCGCTTCGGCAAAGGTGACGCTTTGGGCGCAAGCGGCAATGGCGACCAGGCCACTGACAAACCCCCCCAGACCACGGGCAATCCGCCCCTTGTCGGTATGGAAAAAGACGTAGTGCAGGAATGCCGCCATACCACCCGCCGAGGCTGCCAAACCTGCATTCAGCATGACCGCCGGGATTTGTTCACTGGAAATGGGCAGTGTGCCGGTGGTGAAGCCCAGCCAGCTCAACCACAGCAGCTGGGTGGTGCTGGATGAATAAACAGGGTCATCTGCGCTGGAGGTGTCTGTCTCATCCTGGATGCGCAGCCCCAGCCGCCAGACAATCGCCAGTGCAAACCAGGCGGCTACGGCATTGATGGTGGTTGCCCCGGCCTGGTCAATAAAGCCTGCCCCTTCCAGCCAGCCACGATTGCCCGGCATGAAATAGCCAGACCATGCCCAATGCCCAAAGACCGGGACAAGCACCGCCCCGACAAACAAGGCCAGCAGCATGTGCGCTGTGCTGGAAAAGCGGTGTCCAACGGCAACATAGACAATGAGTGCTGCCAGCATGACAAAGCCGGTCTGGTACAAGACAAATTCACTGAAGCTATAGGGGGGCATGACCCCATTGGCGTTGGCGGCAGCCGTGCCTTCCAGCAGGTAGGACGAGACCCCAACCCAGCCAGAGGCACTGCTTCCATACATCAGGCCAAACCCAAGCACGAAGTAGCCAAGGAATACCCCCAGACAGGCCAGCACCATCCCTTGCTGTTGGCTTGTCCCGTCTGACAAGGGTTTGCTTTGCTGGCGGTTGCTGGACAGGACAAACGCCAATGGTGCAAAAAATACCAGTACAATCGCCAGCAGCATCCACAGGCGGCTGAGGTCGCTGCTGGTGGCAACTTGCGCTTCTTTGGGCTGGTCTGCCCGTTTGTTGCCAGTGACGAGTTGGGTGAGTTTCTCCATCCGGTCGCTGATGGCCGTCAGCTCGATGAGTATTTCATATAAGCGAATGGAGTTGTCTTCAATCAGGGATTTTTGCGAACCCAAATCGGCTGCATTGGCACGCACCCCACGGGAGAACTCCTGTATCTCCTGTTTGAGTTTGGCGATATTGGCGGTATTGGCTGCTATCCCGTTGCGGCTTTCATCCAGCCCGCTATAGGCTTCCTTGAGCTTGCTTTCGATCAGCTCCAGCCCTTCCTTGATGGTTTGTACACTGGTACGGTTGAGGTTGGCGCTTTCTTTGCTGTTTTCGATTTCTTTCCGCAGTGATTCCAGTGTGGACTGGATCAGCTCAATATTAGCCATGCTGTTGGCGATTTGAGACTCAGCCTGATCCTTGCCATCCAGGTTAGTTTGCCCTGCTTGTCCGCTTGTTGTGGCAGGCGTTTGGGTATCAGGAGTATCCGTTTCTTCACCCGCGCCATCAGCCTGCGGGGATTGGGCATTTGTATCTGCATTTGCGTCGGTGTCTGCTGCCTGTTGCTCTCCGGCAGCAGGCTCTTCCGTCGCACTGTCTTGTTTGTCTGCCTTGTCCTTGTCTTCGCCGCTGTCACTGTCGCCATTGCTGTCTTTGGCGGGGTCGGCGTTTGTTTCACCTGCTGTTTCCCCGTCTGTGTCGTCTGCTGTTTCCTTGGGGGGTTCAGTCTGGCTACTGGAATCGTTGTCGCGGGCATCTTCCTTGTCATCGGCGGCATGCACAAGGCTGCCTGCAAAAACCAGTAACAGGATGCAGGCAAGCAAGGTGCGCTGGAGGGCTGGAAAAAATCGGGTTGGCATGGTGGACATCCTCATTTGTCTGCTGTCCGCCTAGAGCCACCCGCAGACGGCGGGCGGGATAGGTCAGCACATTCAGGGGTGGGGCCTTTGGTTTGCTGCAACAGGGCTTTTCCTAATTTCCCCAGTAATTCGCTGTCACGCTCCCTGATGGCGATCCGCATACTGGTGGTGGGTAATTTGGGCACGCTCAAGTCGGAAGCAACCAATTGGTGCTTGCTGCCTTCTTGACCGAGGGATGTTTTCAAGACTTGATCCTTGAAGAACGCATCATCGGCAAATAGGGCATCAATCCGCCCGGATACAAGGTCAAACACGCCATTTTCCAGCAAGGTATAAGGGCGCAAACGCGAAAAGCTGCTGTATTCATCCAGCAAGTAGAAATGCAACAATGACCCTTCCAGCACTCCAATGGTGGTTTTTTTGAAGTCTTCGGGTTTTTTCCGGACAGGATCACTTGCCCGCTGGATAAAGACCGGTTTGAGTTTGCAGATCGGCGGGGTGAGCTTTATCTGGTCTACATCGGGGATAAAAAAGGAGTCAATGGCAATAAAACCATGCAGTTCGTAGTTTTTGATCCCGTCCAGTAGTGAATAGACATCACCTGCAACGAAGTTGCATTGTACCCCGATGGTTTTGCACAACGGCAGGAAGGCATCCAGCAGGATACCTTTCGGGTTCTGCTCTTCGTCCAGATAGGTATAAGGCCTGCGGTTTTTCTCAATACCGATAAATATGGTGGTGTTTGGCTCCAGTGCCAGGGCAGGGCTGCCAAGGCTGCAAGCCAACAGAATGCTGGAGACAAGGCGGGCAAAACGCTTCATGGTTTGTCCCCCAGGATGGGGTCATTTGCCGTGTGCAGGAAGGTATCCGGGGATAAATCAAGAAACGGTTCATCGGCGAAACCATAGCGTTGCAAATTGGTGAGGTTAACCGTGATGTCCGGCATTCCCTTGAGCCGTTCCGCAAATTCATGGACTTTCAGGTTTTTTAGCAGGCCGCTATATACCTTCATATTATCCTCCCCTTGCAGGTTGACATCGGAGCGTTTGCCCAGCAATAGGCTAATGCTGGGGTCGGTATTGCGCTCGTCCAGCGAAATGGCCGGGATTTTATAAAACGCCAGACTGCGGTTAAGGCGCTGGATGAGGTCAGGGGAAATGCTTTGGTTGGGTGAGACAAACAGGGCATCGGCATTCAGGGATAGCTTGCCATAGCAGGCAATGACGGCGCGGTCAATCTGCTCCTTGTTAAGGACGGACAAGGGCAGCTCACAGCCAACGACGTTCAGGTTTTTACGTTCTGCCAATGTTTTGAGCATGTCATAACCGGAGGCCTTGCGGCCTTCACTGGTGTTCTCGTAAATGACACCGATACGTTTGAAGCGGAGTATTTCCTGTGCCAAATCCAATAGGTACAGTTTGTGGTCATCCTCGTGCATCCGTTCAGCAAAGACCGTGCTGAATGCAGTCGGCTTGTATTTGCCTTTGTTGCGTTCGTGTAGGGCTTTTTCAAAGCGTCCCAGTAAATACAGGGTCTGGATAGCAGGCAGCCGTTGCCACTCGCCATCTTGCCAGGTTTTGAATGAATATTTTTTGCCTAATAACTCGCCGGATGAGTCAAAGTCGTGGATGCCGGTTATACCAACCCAGGCAGGCATATAATGCAGGGTTGATGATAACAGGCTAGGCAGGGCCGAGTTGGAGGTCTCAATCGCGTGTGCCAGCAGCATCACAGCGTCATAGCCTTGGGCGGCGTAATAATCAGGGTTTTCGCCAAAGCGGTTCTTATACTGCTGTATTTTTTCCTGAATGTTCTTGTCTTTTTTGTAGGAAGCGGAGACATCAGGAACTATGGTGTTTTGGGCGGTTGCCCCCGCCGTTTTGAGGTAGTTGGGGTTATTCATCAGGTCACTGCCCAAAACCGTATGGTTGACCCCCATTTCCCGGAGCTGCTTGACCATTTTGGCTGAAGGTGTAGCTGCCGAGGCGATAAAAACGGCATCGAACGATTCATTGCTGAACTGGGAAATCACCGGGCGGTAGTTATCTTCCTTTTCAAAAAACGAAATGCGCTGCACCAGCTGGATTTTGTGTTTGAGGGCAGCCTCTTCAAACAGGAAAGCCAGCTCCCGGCTGAAATCATCGCGTGCGTAGAGCATGACCATCCGCTGGTAGCCCAGGGATTTGGCGACACTGGCGAGCTGTTCCGCCATGACCTTATTGCTGGGAATCATGCGGAAAACATACTGGAAGCCATGTCCGGTCAGCCCCTCACCCGTTGCAAAAGGCGGGATGAAGATGACCTGGCTTTTTTCGTAAATCACGGAAGCCGGAATGGCAATGCTGGATTTGCGGTGGCCGATGACTGCGGTAATTTTGGGGTTGGCGGCAATGCGGCGGATAATCGGTTTGGCTTCTTCCAGGGTTTCGCCATCCTGTTCGATATTGACCTTGAGTTTACGCCCTAATAATTTCCCCGGACGCTGATTGACTTCATCCGTCGCCATCAATACGCCATTCATAAACGAATTATTGCTGTTGTCGCGCAAGGCAACAATTTCAATATCGCCCTTGCTTTTCTGGATAAGCGCCTGGCGTTGTTCAGCCATATCAGCAAAATCAGGGCTGCACCCCGCCAGTAGCCCTGCCAGCAGGAAAGGTAATAGCCATCGAAGGTAGCGGGGATGGCGGGGGCAGTGTAGCAATCCCTTCATTAAGGTGCCCCCGTGGCTAGGGGTTTTTCTGCTTCAGGCAGTGGTTTTTCTGTCTTGCCGGTGGCATCAGCACCGGTTGCATCGATAGGATGTGTTGCCGGTGGAGTTGGGGCTACTGGACTGTTCTGGTCAGTATTCAGGATCAGCGGTAAGCCATCCTTGCCGCCGCCAATCACGACCACTTTGGCATTGGCAGAGGCCGCCAGTTTTTCAGTCGCTTCAATCCCCTTGTGGCGGAGGATATTTTCACTCAGCGACTCGTTGATCAGGCTGTGGTAGTTCCTGATCCCTTCCGCCTCAACCTTCAGGCGTGCTGCTTCCTTCTCTGCCGTTTGCATGCGGAACTCATAAGATTTCATGAATTCTTCCTGCTTCAGCTTGCTCTCAATCGCTGCGACGATTTCGGGTGGCATCACAATACTGCGGATAATGATGTCTTCCACTTCCACATAATTGCGCCCTACCTCATCCAGCGCAGCCAGGATGGCATTGGTCAACAGGCCTGCTTCATTGGTATAGATTTGTTCGGCGCTGTAATTGCCCAGCTCTTTACGCATGACGGATTCAATCTGGGGGAGAATGACCCGCTGCAAATAATCAGGGCCAATCCGCTGGTGTAATACACCCAATAATTCATATTCGGGGCGGTAACGGACAGCCAATGACAAATGTACGGTTAGACCTTTATTGGAAATGACATTGAATTCATGCAGGGCAACTTGTTTACGCACTTCGTAAATGTAAACAGTATTCAGAGGGTTAAAGATATGCAGGCCTTCGCCATAAACCTTGTCAATTTCAGTGCCGCTAAAACGCCTGAATAAAATACCCGCTTCACCTGACTGGATGGTAATGACAATTCTTGACCAGAGCAAAATGAAAATCACCGCAATGATTAGAAATAAAATAATCAAGAGAGGGGATTTGCGCCATAACCATTTTTTGAGCCGGGCATTGATACTGATGTTATTGTTGTCCACAAAAGTACTCTATCCGTTGGGTTGCCGTGGATTTACAACCGCAATTACGCAACTGGGTTGGCGATGGGGGTTGGGTAGCCAAACCCCAGCGACTGCGGTGGTGGCAGGCAGGGGGGCTACCCGAAAGGAGGCAGGGTCAGGCTGCAACAGGTGCTGCTTGTACAGATGTGCCTTTCTTTCTGAAAAGCCTGCCAAGTGCGTAATAGCTTCCCAGCGCCAGGATTGCGCCACCGGCAGCAGCCATGCTGAGGGGATGAGCCAGCACAAATGCCTTGGTTGCCGTACCAATGGCAGCCAATGATCCTGATGTTACGGTGCTTGTTGCCAGTTGGGCTTCCATCGCATTCTCCTTGGACTAAAATAAATAACAGCCGCTATTATCAAATCCAGTCCAAAATTGAGTCAAGGCAAGTGGTGCTTAATATAGCTTGCTAATTGTTAATTTTTGTTAAGTCGCCTATTTGAATTGACTGTGACTTTTTTGGATGTGATAAAATTCGTACTGGTTTAAACATTTAGGAAATAGGGATGCCTTTAAACTCTGAAAGCATGCAGGTTGATACCCATACAGCGGAAATGGCGGCAACGGTTTCTGAAGCGCGACATATTGCGGCTAACGGTATTGTCAAAAACCATATCATTGCCAGCATTACCCTGGGCTTGGTTCCGGTTCCCCTGTTTGATTTGGCAGCCTTGACTGCCACCCAGATGAGTTTGTTGCGTAGCCTGGCTGCCCACTACGAGGTCGAGTTCGATGACAGTGATACCAAGCCCTTGTTGACTGCTTTGGTCGGTGGCTCCTTGCCGGTGTTGGGGGTATTGGGGCTGAGCAGCTTTGTGAAGGTCATTCCGGGCGTGGGCAGTTTGGTCGGCAGTGCCAGTGTGGGTGTGCTTGCGGGTGCAGTTACCTATGCAGTCGGGCAGGTCTTCATGATGCATTTTGAGGCGGGCGGTACGCTGGAGGATTTTGATCCGATGCAGGCGCGGGCTTTTTTCAAGCGCGAACTGGAGGCTGGAAAAGGCTTTGTGCAAACCCTGCGTGAAGAGGTCAGTGCTGCCAAAGCTGCCCGTGAAGAGGCCAGCAAGCCAGCTGACCCAGAACAACATCACTGAGGTTTACCGATGGTTGTCGTGCAGCAAGCAAGCCGCTTGGGTCAAGGGTTGGCTGTCAGGGGCAGGTGGGTGTGGCTGGCATTATGGATGGCCTTTACCCTGCCAACCCCGTATGCCGCCGATAAAATCCAGGAAAAGGTCGTGGTTTATAACTGGTCCAATTACATCCCGGAAGGTGTTCTGGAGGATTTTACCCGAGAAACCGGCATTGAGGTCGAGTACACCACCTATGACAACAATGAAATCATGTATACCCGCCTGAAGTTGTTGCGGGGGCGGGGTTATGATGTGGTTGTCCCTTCCACCAGTTTGGTTGCCAAAATGCGCGATGAGGGCTTGTTGCACCCGCTGGATCATGCCTTGTTGCCCAATCTTGCGGCACTTGACCCTGAGTTGCTGAACAAGCCGTATGACGTGGGCAACCAATACAGTGTGCCTTATGTGTGGGGAAGTACCGGGATTGGCTTGAATACGGCAAAAATTGACCCGGCGACGGTCACAAAATGGACTGATTTGTGGCAGAAAAAATGGCGCGGTCAACTGCTGATGGCCGATGACATGCACGAGGCATTTAACATTGCGCTCCGTATTAATGGGCACAAAATCAATAGCACTGACCCGGATGAAATCAAGCAGGCGTATGAGCTGCTGAAAAAGCTGTTGCCCAACCTGAAAACAATCAGTGTTGAGCAGAGTGCAGCGTTTTTGTCCGGGAATGTTGATATTGGCATCATCTGGAACGGCGAGGCGATCACTGCCCAGGCAGAAAACCCCGCTATCCGTTACATTTACCCCGCAGAGGGGGCTAATTTCTGGATTGATAGTTTTGCCATTCCTGCCCACGCCATCCATGTCGAGAATGCCCATACCTTTATTAATTATATGCTGCGTGAGGATGTGGCTGTCCGCTGTGTACAGGAGTTGGGGTATGCTACCCCGCATCTGGCGGCTAAAAAATCATTGGATGAGCCTACCCGCAATAACCCGGCTATTTTCCCCCCCCCGGAAATTATGGCCTCTGCTGATTTCTACCAGCAGGCAGGGGATGCCTCCGAGTTGTACCAATTGTATTGGGAAAAGTTGAAAGCGGGGGATTGACTCGTGCTATTGACGACCGCACTCAGGCAGACGGGTGCAGGGTGTGGGTGATTTTCTCCCCGGCCTGGGTGGGTATTGCCAAGGCGAGGGCATGACCACTGTCCAGTGCCAGGGCACTGCATTGCCAACTGCTGGCAGGTATTGCACCTTCAGCGGAGCCATGTGCGGGGTCATGTGCCGGGTAATGTAATTGCCAGGTTTGCCAGCCATCCGGCAACTCCTGTTCGGGTGTCAGGAAAAATGACTGCAAGGGGAGTGACAAACCCATGCCAAGGGCTTTGATATAAGCTTCCTTCAATGTCCAATACCTGAAAAACGTTGGCTCCCGGTGGGTCTGCGGCTTTTTGAGCAGATCATAATGCTCCAGCGGCGTGAGCACTTGGCGGCACAGGTTTTCAATCTGGTCTAAGGGTCTGACCCGCTCCACATCAATACCCAAGGGCGCATGGGTGCTGACTGCACAGGCCAGCCTGCCTCGGGTATGGGACAAACTGAAATGCAAATGCTGGTAGCCGGTATTGCTGACATAAGGTTTGCCATGTGCATGGGTGGCAAATGTCCAGGCAGCGGGCGGTAATGGCGCATGCTGGCTCAAAACCTGGCGCAGGAAAATATGCGCCGTCACATACAGTTTTCGGTCGTCAATAAACTGGAAGGTTTGGCTGCGGCTTTGCTCTGTCCGATCCAGACACATAGCCAAACCGAGGTTGATGGATTCAGGTGTGCTGAGATGGATATGCACTGTAGGCATAGGGTTGGCCTGCCAAGGTGTGTTTCAGCAATTGGTTGATGGTGTCGTGCTGGATATTCAGGAAAAAATGGCCACCAGTCAGCGGGAGATGCTGAAAGCGGGCAGTGGTTTGCTGTTGCCAATTCTGCATGTGGGCGTGGGTGACAAAGGGGTCAGTGGTTCCAGTCAGGGCTGTCAGCGGGCAGGGCAAGGGGCTGTCATCCTGATAGCGATAGGTTTCATGCAGTTTGAAATCTGCCCTGAGCATGGGTAACAGCAAGCCCATCAGCTCCTTGTTGGCAAGTACTTGCGGTGGTGTCCCGCCATAAGCACCAATGGCGCTGATCAGGTCAGGGTCACTGAGCCGGTGCAGTTCACGGTTGGGGTTGGGATGCTCAGGCGAGCGGAAAGCCGAGACAATCAGGTGCACCGGCAAGGGCTGACCCTGGCGGCGTAGCTCCCGGCACAATTCAAATGCCAACAAAGCCCCCAAGCTATGCCCAAAAAAAACATAGGGCTTGTCCAGCAAGGGTCTGATGGCTTTTGCCAGCGTGGATACCAGCTTGGGCAAGTCATCCGGTGGTGGTTCATTGAAGCGGTTTTCCCGTCCAGGTAACTGTACGCTTAAAAAATCGGTGGCACTGTCCCGATAGGCCTGCGCCCATTTGTGGTAGGCCAGAGAGCCAGCCCCGGAGTAGGGGAAGGCAAAGATCCGCGACTGTTGCTGTTGGGGTAATCCGTAGGTGTTGAACCAAGAGCCATGCTGGTGGGTTTGCGCCATTAAAGAGGTTTCCAATGTAATCCGCTAGTGGTAATCAACCACGATTGTTACCTTATAGGCCAGCCTATTTAAATACAAGAATAGACCTCTTTATATAATGTTAAGAAATGTTAAATAATTCAACATATTGAGCTGTTTTTGGTAGTATAACTGCTGGTTTTACTGTCTTCAAATATCAAACGATTTGAAATGCTGTCGCCCTGATCCGATGGCTTTGAGTTTTTTGCTTTCTACTAAGGAATTTAACCATGCACAATGCCTCTATAAAGTTGGCAATGATTCCGGCAATTTTTTTTGCTACAGTAATGACCCAGCCTATCCAGGCAGATACCACAGCGGGTATTGGCTTTGCCAGTAACGATGTATCGCGTGGGATTTCACAGTCTGGTGATAATCCATCATTTTTTGGTTCAATAGATTATATTAATTCTGACAATGGGCTAATGGCAGGTTTCAAGGGGCATACGCTGGGTGGGATGAACCCCTATCTCCAGTTTGATGTTTATGCCGGTATTACCAAGTCACTTTCAGAAAACAGCAGTTTTGATGTGGGGGTACTCAGTTACCAATGGCCTGATGCTGAGAAGTATCCCGCTGGCGACCCGCGTAATATCCCTGCGCATGGTGAAGAGATTTTTGCCATTGCCCGTTATGGTTTGTTTGATGCCACCATTTATCACTTTATCAATACGCCCCTAATGAAAAACAGTAACTATTTCAGTGTCGGCGTGACCAAACACTTTGAAAATGGGGTGGCTTTGGGTGCATCTGTTGGGCGTAATAATTATGCAAACCCTGAGATCACTAACCAGGATTTTACCAGCGTACAGGCTAATGCCAGTTGGAAAGGATTCAATCTGGTTTTATCAAAAATCAATAGAGATTTCGCCCCCCTTAATTTGGACAAAGACACCAAAGTTGTCCTGAGTTGGGAAAAGCGGTTCAATTTTTGATGGTTTGTAATGAAGCAACTCGTGTTAATTATTTTATGACAACGACTTAATGGAGTATCAAAATGAAGCTTGCCGTTATTAAACGAGCTATCTTGCCTATGCTGGTGTTGTGTTTGCCTTATGGTTCCGCGCTGGCAGTTGACCCATTGGCAGTTTCACGGGTTGCTGAAAGTGCCGAGGCCACCAGCCCCATCCGCCTGCCACCCAGCGGCTGCTCCCTGGCAAATCTGGCAGGTGGTTACACTTGGAGCGAAACCACGCGCACTGACTATTCCTCCTATGGGTATTCAAAATTTGGCGAAGGTTGGGTGCATGCCGTGAGTGTCGGTCGTGAGATCAATGACGGTGCAGGCAACATCACAGCCGGTCAAATGACAATCAATAATACCTATGACAACAAGACAAGAACAGTTCGGTATACGGGCAAAGTAACCCTTACCAAAAACTGTGTGGGTACTTATGCCATTACCCTGGAAGACGGTGAATCGGGTGGTGGTGGAGTTATTTACGTTGACCCGGTTAGCAATAACTTTACCTTGCTTGACCGTTACAATATTGGCACTGCCCGTTTCCTGCGGGATGGTACAGCCGGTCAATAAACCTTGCGCGATTAGTATCTGGTTTGGTATCTGGCCTGCTGTTGTCTGGCAGGCCAGCTTGCTTTAACCCAGGTTTCCTGTTCAATTCAAGTCATTTACGGGTATGTACTGCTTTGAAGAGCGGTTGCCATGTTTCCCCGCCATCCCGTGATTCACTGACTATATCGGTAAAGCTGTCCTGATGGTTTTTGGTGGAGGCCAAGCGGATATAAGAGCTTGAGCCGTCTGCCTCCAGCACGGTTGTGCCACTGCGAATATCGGTGATGGTGACGGTATCTGAGTCCGGTTCAAAACTCCCTTCCAGAATGTCCATCAAGCCGGTGTTACGGTCACAGGAAACCATCCGGTATACTTGCCGGTAGGAGTCATACGACCAGGAGTAAAATTGGCGGGTAATAACCTCCCCGATTGCAATCACCATGTCTTCCTGATGGAATTTACCCCCAAAGATTGAGGTAATGGTTGTTTCATTCGGCAATGGGGTTGATAACCACTGACCTTCCCCATCTGCCAGATAAGCCTCAACATCCCATTCGCCTTGCATAAAGCGTAAGCGTTCCATTCCTGTTGCCATTGTGTTTGTCTCCGCCAATCAATAATCCAGCCCATCAAAGCGGGCAGCCCAGCCATTCATAAACTCAGGCCAATCCCGTAAGGTTTTGCCATAAATGCCCGACAAGTCATGGGGTGTCAGATGAGCACCTGCCGTATCACACCCCAGGGCAGTCTGGATTTGTCCGAGGTGTTCATTGAAAGCCTGTAGGGCAGCCGTTTCAAAGGCCACATAAGATGCCAACTGTTTGCTGAGGGCATGGGTGACAGTCGCTTGGCACGCGGAGAGGTCAAAGACTTTGGATAATTGCTGCGTCATTGCTTCTGCCAAAGCGTTTTCGGTGGCAGTGTGTCCGGGTGCTTGGTAGCCGATTTCAGCCAGGAAGGCTTGCTGTACTGTCATCCATTCATCCAGTGAATGCCCGCTTTCTGCCACCGTCAGCCGTGCCAGCTCCACTGCCAGCCCCGATTGGGCTTGCAGCAGTTGGCTAAAGCTTTCGTGCAGGTAGGTATTGATCGAGTCAGCCAAACCGGAGGGCAAGGAGCGTTCATGCAGCTCAATCCTGAAATCCTGCATCTGGATCACGAACAGGATGGCCTTACGCCAGAGGTTGGAGGTATTGAAGGTAAACTGGTCAAACTGTTCCCATGCCACCGCCATGTCTGCGAGTTTGGCAGGTGGTTGTGCCGGTTTGTCTGCATTAGCACGGGCTTTCATGGTTTCATAGGCTTTGCTGATCATCACCTCCGAGCCAGCGCAGACCTCCGCCTCACCAATCAATAACTGTTCGGCTTCCAACCACGTATAAAAGCCTTTGGCATCCGGTAATGCCTTGTCTGCCGGGTCAACCTTAAAGCGGTCATTCATCATCGCCAGAAAGGTGGCCTGCTGAAACCCCAGGCTGACTTTATATAAACCCGCCACCAGTATCGGCACACCTTCTGGTTCCAACGCTTGCTCTTGGCGCAGTGCCAGATAATCGGCGAGGAATACCCCGGCTCCTGCCACCAGTGCCAAGTCATAAAAAGTGGCAACCGGGGTGGCATGGAAAGCCTGATAGCGTTGGCTAAGCCAAGCGAGTGCCGCCAATACGCCTTGCCATTCCGGGGTAATGCTTTGCAGGGCGCTCAGGTTCATCGGGTAGGGATGCTGGTAGCGGCTACCTGCATAAGGGCAGGTTTTCAGGACAGTTTCCACTTGGGCATACGCCTGTGAACGGCCTTCACCGACCGGGCGGCCTGCCATATCCATGTATTCGTGTACATCACGCTGTAGCAGCCATCGGAAAATGGTGGGTTTGTCCTGGCTTATCGGCGGGTGGGTTATTGCCTCTGGCATGGTGACTTCTCCTTCAGGTCAGGCGGGCTTACGGCGCAAAACCAGTTGCACTTCATCCTTGGTGTAAAGCAATGCCCCAAACAGGCCGAGATACCAATATTTCGGCGAGAGCAAGGCCTGCCAGCGGTAGCCTTCATTCAGGGTGCTGAGGCCACCGTAGGTATCCCAGTAATGGTCCATAGCCGGGACATTCAAAAAGGGGATGGCACTATGGAAGAAGGGGTGGTGGGCGATTTGTGCCACTTCCCAATGGCGCTGCTCAGCCTGCTGGATTAACCAGGTATGGGGCAGGATATGGCGGTGAAAGGGTTGTTGCAGGATTTGGCGGTGTGCTGCAACCTGGGTCAGGTCAATCGCCAGGGCATCCGGGGTTTCGATGTAGACAGCCCCGGTCGGCTGGGTGAGTGACATCAGCATTTCCAGATGCCCGACGACATCAATGTCATGCTCAATCACATCCGAGGACATGACCATATCATAGCGCTGCTCGAGTACCGACTGGTCGGCGTATTGGGCGGTAAAGGGGTCATAGCCCCTGGCATGCAGGTAGCCTTGTTCTTGCAGGTAGCGCAGGAAATGCCCACCCCCACAACCATAATCCAGGATGTGCTGCCCTTTGTGCATCCCGGCTTTTTCCAGCCATTTCAGCTTGCGCCCGAAGAAAAAGCGCGTCACGCTGTCCGGTTCTTCCTGTGCATGTAGGCCGTACTTGCTGTAGTAATGGGCCAAATCCACCCCTTCAAGGGCATGGATGCTTTTACAATGCTGGCATTGCCAGACGGTAAAGGTTTCGTTTTCAAATTCCCGCTCACTGGAGGCGACAACCGCTTTCAGGGTCTTGTCCGATACGGTTTCCGGCATGGCGCAGAGGTCACATTGGGTATAATCCTGCATGGGTTTCATCTCTTTCCTTCAGACGATGGGGGGGAAGGGGTGGTGGGTTCTTCCATTTCTGGGATATTGGCAACCAAACGGCGGTACAAGCCACTGGGCAGCAGGCTCAACAGGCGGCAGGCCAGCCAGGTTTGCCAGGGGAACCAGTCGAGGGCGAGGTTGCGCTCAATCGCCGTGCAAATACGCGCAGCGGCTTGTTCGGCAGTCAGCAAATCCTTGACGCTGGCACGCTCTTCATCGGTGATGATGGGGGTATCAACAAAGCCAGGGGCAGCAACGGTGGCTTTGATGCCATAGGGGTGCAAATCCACCCGCAGGCTTTGGAAGAGCGTGACCACTGCTGCTTTGCTGGCGGAGTAAGTGCCCGCCGCAGGCAAGCCGATCATTCCGGCAATACTGGCAATGGCGACCAGATGACCTTGTTGGCGCTGCATCATCCCTGGCAGGACAGCATGGATACTGTTCAGAACGCCTTGCAGGTTGGTGGCAACCACGGCGTGCTGGGCATTTAGGTCAAAGTGTTTGACATCGGTTTTGCGGTAAATGCCCGCATTGGCAATCAGGACATCACAAGCTCCCAGTTGCTGTTCCAGTTGGGCGATTGCCCGCGCCATGCCCTCAGGGTCAACCACATCCGCGCAGACCCAGGCAACTGTGCTGCCCTGTGCCTGCAAATGGGCGGCATGGGCTTGCAGCTCCGTTTGTCGCCGTGCCAGCAAGCCAACCTTTGCCCCCTGTTGGGTCAGGTGTACTGCCAGCGCTTTGCCGATGCCACTGGATGCACCCGTGACAATCACGCATTTGCCTTGCCAGAAGGCTTGGCTGCGGCTCATGCGCTTGGCTCCTGCGGGGCAGGATGGTGGGCGTGCTTGGCAGGTTTGGGTAATGCCGGGGTTTTACCTTGCTTCAGGATTGGCAGGAAGGCATTGCCAACGCTGGCGGCTAGGGTAATCGCTTGCAGGCTCAAGGCACTGAATATCCCGAAATGCAGGAAGAATACGCCACCCACACAAATGATGCTGCCACCGAGAACGGTTTTGAAACCGGTACGGAGGTTGTCATCAAACTGGTGGGATAGATCAAACAAATGCGGGAGGTGCGCAAGGCTGCCATCCATCATGATGATTTGGGCGGTATCCATTGCCGCACCGGTTGCACCACTCAGGGAGATGGAGACATTGGCCTGTTTCAGGGCAATGGTGTCATTGATGCCATCGCCAATAAAGCAGACGGTACGGCCTTCTTCTTGCAGCTTGGCAATCAGGGTGGCCTTGTCTTCTGGCAGGGTTTGGGCAAAGAACTGGTCAATCCCCAGCTCGTCTGCCAGTGCTTTAGTGGGGAGATGGTGATCACCGGAGATAATGCATAAGCCCAGCCCACGTGCTTTCAGACCGGCAACAATCGCCTTGGCTTCCGGGCGGATGGTCGGATGCAGGGCAATTGCGCCACCGAGGGTCTGGTCAATCCCGACCATGATCAGCGAATGGCCTTGTGCATGGCTATCTGCCAATTGCTGGCGGATGCTGTCAGGAATGGCGATACCTTCCGCATCCATGAAGCGGTCACTGCCCACCCGCACCCAATGCCCGTCAATCTGTGCCTTGATGCCGTAACCAACATGGTAGGCGGCATCATTCAAGGCAGGCAGCTCCAGATGCTGCTCACGGGCTGCTTGCAGGATGGCCTTGGCGACTGGGTGGCTTTGCTTGACTTCAGCGGCGGCGGCATAGGTCAGCAAGGTTTGTTCGTCAAAGCCCGATGTTGGGTAAATGCCCCCGACATGCGGTTGCTCCAGTGTCAGTGTGCCTGTCTTGTCAAAGACAAGGGTATCGACGGTTTTCAGCCCTTCCAATGCCCGCCCATCCTTGATCAGGATGCCGTTTTGTGAAGCTAGATGCAGGAAGTTGAGGGTACTCAAGGGCGATGCCAACTGGATCGCATCCGAGAAATTGGATAACAGGATGGCAGTTGCGCCAATCGGCCCCAGCGTCACCAAGGCCAGGGAGCCTGCCCCCAGCGTTGGCAGGACGGCCTTGTTTGACAATTGTTCACCGCGTGTTTCCACCGAGGTACGGTAATCGGCGGTTCGGCTCCAGATTTCACCGATTTGTGCTGCTACCGCATCCTTGCCCGCTTTTTCGACTTGAATATGCAGGAAGCCGGTCAGCAGGGTGGTAGCAGCATAAACCTGCTCACCGATACCCTTTTCGACCGGCTGGGATTCACCCGTCAACATGCGTTGGTCAACAGAGCCAATCCCCTTGATGACAGAGCCATCAACCGGAATCATTTCCCCGGCACTCACGACCACCACATCACCGATTTGCACCTGCTCAAACGGGGTTTCAATTTCCACCCCATCACGCAGCAGCCAAACCGAGCCGGTTTGCTCACCAAACAAGTTGGTCAGGCTTTTGATCGACTCATCCTTGGTTTTCAGTACCAGCTTGGCAGACAGGAAATACATCCACGTCCCGACGGCCCCTGCCATGAAGAAATATGGGTTGAGGTGATTGATCATGCCCAGGGTGATTGCGCCACCGACAGCAATACTGTCCACAAGGGATGGGCGTAACTTACGCTGCTTCAAGCCTTCGTAAGCATCCATAAAGACTGGCAACAGGGTATACAGCAAGGGGGGGATGGCAATGATATGGGCTGCCGGGACGGTGGCAATCGTCACCAGTGAAACCCCCAATACCGCAGACGATACCTTGAAGAAGTGGTCAATGCCTTCCCGTTCCTCCTGCTTGGCCTCCTCTGCTGACAAGACAGTCAGGGTTTGCCCTTCGGTTTCCGCAGGCATCGCCGTTGCCAAGGGCGCTACGGCTCCTGCCGGGTCTGTTGCATCTGCTGCATCCGACCCTGGGGCAATCCGTTGTTTGGCCTTTTTCTGCGAAGGGAGCAGGCCAAATGCCCGCGCCCCCAGATAAACCCCGCCGCTTAGGGTTAGCGCCCCACTTAACAGCATGCTGTTACCCCTTTCACGTCTGCATCCCCGCCCGGATTGCCTGTGTTGTGGATCATGTCCCACACTGCCTGTAAACCCTTGATGGCCTGGTCAATTTCTGCCTCAGTATTGGCGGCTGTAATCGAGAAGCGCACCAGATTGCGGTGCATGGGGACAGCAGGGTAAATGGCTGGGGTAATCAGGATGTCGTATTCCCATAACAGTTTGCAGGCAGCCGTGACCTCATCCACATTGCCAATCACCACCCCGACAATCGGGAAGTCGTGTTCGTTGTCGACTTCGTAACCCATCGCCTTGGCAGAACTGACCAGTTTGTGCGTGAGCTGGTAGACTTGCTGGCGCATCCGTGCGCCTTCAGTGCGGTTGACCTTGAGACCTGCCAGGGCGCTGGCAAGGCTGGCAACTGGCGAAGGCCCCGAGAATACAAACGGCCCGGCAAGGCTGAGGCGGGATTTCATGGCCTGGTCAAAGCAGGTGATGAACGCGCCATACGATGAGAAGGACTTGGACAAACCACCCACATAGATAATACGGTCAGCCTCATAATCCAGCCCAAAGTACTTGACGATACCGCAGCCACCCTGCCCATACGGCATATCTTCGGTGGGGTTTTCGCCGATGACACCGACACCGTGAGCATCATCAACATAAACCAGCGCATTGTACTTTTTCGCCAATGCCGACATTTCGGGTAAGGGTGGGAACTCACCTGACATGGAGTAAACGCCATCAATGGCAATGATTTTACTTTGTTCCGGGCGGTAACGGGACAACTTGCGTTCCAGATCAGCCAGATCATTATGCGCAAACTCAACCCATTCAATGCCATCCGCCTGTGAGCGCAGGCAGGCTTCGTAAATGGAGTGGTGCGCTGCATTGTCCTTGAGGATCACACCATTGAAACCTGCCAGCATGGGCAGGACACCCAAATGCAGCAAATGGATGGACGGGAATACCAGCGTGGTGGGTGAACCCAGTAAATCAGCCAATTCCTGTTCCAGTTCCGGGTAAAGCCCCGGTGAGGCGACGGCGCGTGTCCAGCTTGGATGCACACCCCATTTGTCGAGTGCTGCGGGGATCGAGTTGATGACATCCGGGTGCAAATCCATACCGAGGTAATTGCAGGATGCAAAGTCGCAGCGCCAACGCCCATCAATCAATACCTGACGCTCACGTTGCTCATCAACATTGACATAGGTCTGCGGGATGGCTTGCAACATCGCCACCTCAGCATCCAGGCCTGCCTGGTTTTTCGCGTAGGCATCCTCCGCAGGGGCTGGCTCGCTGCCGGTGGCAAGCTTATCCTCCAGCCGTTTCAGCACCATACCTGCCAGCAATTCGGTGGTAGCTTCCTGCATGATGGTTTCAAGCGGGATCGGGACATTCAAAGTCCGGTCAAGGCGGTTTTTCAACTCGACCGTCATCAGTGAATCCAGACCCAGCTCGTTCCAGTGCTGGTCTGCGGGGATGCCCTGTGCCGCATCCAGACCCAAGACCTGCGCCAGTTGCGCCCCGATGAAGCTGACCAGCAAACCTTGCTTTTCACCTGCCGGTGCTGTCTGTACTTGTTGGACAATATCCGCCTGGGTATTTGCCTTTTTAGTGGTGGTAGCCGTTTTGCGTTGCATCAGGCTTACGAAGGGCGGGATCTGCCCGTGGCTAAACGGCTGCATGAACTTGTTCCAGTTCATGGGGAAGATGCCAATTTGGGCAGGGTTATGGCGGGCATTGAGCAGTTCAGCCAGTACTTCAACCCCGGCATCCGGGGCGATTTTATCCAGACCCTCGCCATCGAATGACAGGCCTGCTGCCATGCCGGTTTCTGCCCACGGCCCCCAGTTGATGCTGAGTCCGGGCAGACCCTGTATCCGGCGCTGTTGCATCAGCACGTCAAGGAAGGCATTGGCAGCCGCATAGTTGGTCTGTCCGGGTGAACCCATCAAGGATGCAATCGACGAGAAGCCGACAAAGAAGTCGAGTGGCAGGTGTTTGCTGTGCTGGTGCAATAACCATGACCCCTGGACTTTGGGAGCCATGACCCGTGCAAAACGCTCAGGGGTTTGCTGGAGCACACCGGCATCGTCGATCAGCCCGGCGGCATGGATAATCCCGCGCAAGGGGGCTTGTGCCTGTGCCTGATCCAGCAAGCGAGCCACATCCCCCTCCGCCGCGACATCAGCCTGCACCACGCTGACATTCACGCCTTGGGTGGCGAGATTGGCGAGCAGGGCTTGAGCCGCCGGGGTATTCGCCCCGCTGCGCCCGCTTAATACCAGATGTTTTGCCCCTTGGTCTGCCAATGATTGCGCCACTTGCAGTCCAAGGCCACCCAATCCCCCGGTAATGATATAACTGCCATCGGCATGGATGGCGGGGACAGGGGTAAAGGACAGGGCAACCTTGCCGATATGCTTGGTCTGTTGCATATAACGGTAAGCTTGCGCTACTTCGGTAATGGGGAAGGTGACTTGTGGCAGGGCAGAGAGGGAGCCATCTTCAAAGCCCGCCATCACTGCGGTCAACATGGAGGTCATCAGGCTTGGGTCTGCGGTGGTGACTTCACCCAGATCAAAGGGGTAATAGTGTGCGTCCGGGCGCTCGGTGGCGGCTTTGGCTGCATCCCAGATACCCAGTTTGCCAATTTCGACAAAACGCCCACCCTGTGCCAGTACCGCAAAGCTCTTGTCGATGAACTCCCCATTCAGGCTATTGAGGATGACATCGACACCCTTACCGGCTGTGAGCTGCATGATCTCATCGGCAAAGGCCAGCGTGCGCGAATTCATCACATGGGGGATGCCTTGCGCTGCCAATGCATCCCATTTGCCAGGGCTTGCGGTGGCAAATATTTCCGCACCCACTGCTTTTGCCAATTGTACCGCTGCTTGCCCAACCCCACCGGCAGCAGAATGGATCAAGACCCGCTCACCGGCCTTGAGTTGTGCTACCTGATTGAGGGCGTAATAGGCGGTGAGGAAGGCAGTTGGCACACCTGCGGCTGCTTCAAAGCTTAAAGCTGCCGGTTTACGGGCGACGGAGAAGGCCTCAACGGTGACAAAGCTGGCAAAGCTGCCCTGGGTGGCGACAGCGACTTCATCGCCGAATTGCAGGCCGTGCACATCCGCACCGACGGCAACGATGGTTCCGGCGCATTCAAAGCCCAGCGGTACATCTTCAGCACGGGTAATGCCCAGCACTTCAGCATAGTAATCCTTGAGCATGCCGAGGGAGTTGAGGACATCCCGGAAATTCAGGGCTGTAGCCTTGACTTCCACTTCCACTTCATGGGCGGCTGGGGGACGGCGCGTGATCGGGACAAGGCGCAATTCATCCGGTGAGCCATAACTGGCCAGTTGCACGCGGAAGGGGCCATCCGGCTGGGTCAGGGCGGTGTCGTTTGCCGCATGCCTTACCAGACGTGCCACATGGCGGATACCAGACCGCCACGCAGTTTGGTCTTCACCATCCGGTGCGGATAGCTCAGCCAATAGGCTGCTGAGCGGGTCGTCCGCCAGAGCGGGGGACAGGTCAAGGCAGGTACAGGCCAGATCGGGTTGTTCAATACTCAAGGTACGCCCAAAGCCCCACAAGGCCGCTTGTGCCAGTTGCAGGCTACTTTCCCCGGTGACGGCTTGCGCCCCTTGGGTGACAAGCCATAAGCGGGCAGCCAACTGGCTCTTGCGCAAGGCTTGTACCAGATGCAGGGCTTCCACACTGCGGGCATGGACTTGGGCGGGCAAGGCATCCGCTTGGTCGGCTTCCACGCCCCAGAGGTAAATGACACCCCGGCAGGGTGTGCCTGTCTGGATAAACGCCTCATCCAGCAGACGCTGGTAATCAGCGGCCTGGGTACGGTCGATGTGGATCTGTTGGGTTTCGACCGGTGTGGGCGGTGGCGGGGCAGCATGATAGCTTGCACCGGCTTTGACCAACACGCAGGATTGCCATTGCTCCTGTAATTGCACAGCCAGACGTTCACCCAGCCCGTTGTTATCAGAGAAAATCAGCCAGCGCCCCGGAGCGCTTGGCAGTACCGCCGCTGCCAGTGGCTTGGGTTCCCAGGCAGTTGCATAGAGCCAGTCCGCCCAGGGGCGTTTGCGCATGCCAGCCCGTGGAGCCTTGCGCATTTCAAAACCCTTGATGTCTACCAGCACTTGTCCGGCGGCAGTCAGCAGTTGAATATCCCAGGCCAATGCTCCGACCTGCACCACATGACACCACCATTCCTGCCCTGGTGGGGCGGGTAGGGTTTGCATGCTTTTGAGCATGAAAGGTAGCAATGTTTCGCTGGAAGCATCTTCTTCCAGGGTGGTTCCGGCAGCCTGGAAGCAGGCATCCAGCAAGCCCGGATGCAACCAGTAGCCATCCATTGAGCCGATACTGTCTGGTAGGCTCAGGTGTGCCAATGCCTCACGCTCACCGCGCCACAAGCCATCAATCCAGCGGAAGCTGGAACCAAAGACAATGAATTGTTCAGCGGCAACGGCATACAGGTTTTCGGGGTCAAGTGTTTCCTGGCAACGGCTTTGGAGTGTCGCCAATGAAACGGATGCAAGCCCGTGGGTTTCACCACTCAAGCGCCCGGTGGCATGGGTAATCGACTCAACATCATGGTTGGCGGCATGTGGGGTATTATCGCGGACAGCGGTACTGATGAGCTGGAAGGCCAACCCACCCTCGTCCGGGGACAAGACGGCCTGTACGGTACGCGCCTGTTCCGCAGGCAAGGCCAGCGGGGCAGGGAAAATGACATCTTCCAGTTGGCACGCCTGCATGCCAAGCAACTCGGCACCACTTAACACCACTGCCAAATGCGATGCACCGGGGACAACCACCTCATCGAATACCTTGTGGTCATTCAGGAAGGGCAGGGCTGCGATGCTGAACCGGGTTTCAAGCACCGTTTCCTTCAGCAGCGGTGATTGCAGCATTTTGTCCACCAAGGGGCGGAGGTTGTCTGCACCGCGTTTTTTCTGACTTGTACCGGGTAGCCAATGGCGTTGGCGCTGGAAAGGATAGGTCGGCAAACTAACCGTCTGGCGCACATAGTCCTGTTCAAAGCCCTGCCAGTTGACGGGGATGCCATGCACAAACAGCCCGCCTAGGCTATCGAGCATTTGCTGCCAGTCAGGGCGGTTCGGGCGCAGGCTCGGTAGCCATAAGCCGGTTTCTGCCGAAATGCAGGACTGCCCCATGCCAAGCAGGGTCGGTTTTGGCCCAATCTCAAGGAAAACGCTGCAACCGGCTTGTTCCAGGGCTGCCATGCCTGCCTTGAAATGCACGGCTTCACGGACATGTTTGACCCAATAGGCAGCGTCGCCCATGTCGTCGGTAATGATCTGCCCAGTGACATTGGAGGCAATGGCAATCCGGGCAGGGTAATAAGTGATGCTGGCAGCAACTGTTGCAAATTCAGCCAGCATCGGCTCCATCAAGGGTGAATGGAAAGCGTGGGAAACGGTTAGGGCACGGACTTCTATCCCTTGAGTTTTGAACTGCTCACCGATGGCCTGGACGGCCTGGCTTTCCCCTGCAATCACCACACTGTTCGGGCCATTAATGGCTGCCAGTGAAACGCTGGCGGCATGGGCGCGTATCGCCTCAGCTACCCGGTCAGCGTCTGCCCGGATCGCCAGCATGCTGCCATTGCGTGGCAAAGCCTGCATCAAGCGCCCACGGGTGGCAATCAGGCGGAGGCCATCTTCGAGGCTGAATACCCCGGCAATGCAAGCCGCTGCATATTCGCCCACACTATGCCCCAGCATGACATCGGGCTGGATACCCCATGATTGCCACAAAGAGGCCAGCGCGTATTCAAGCGCAAACAAGGCAGGCTGGGTATAGGCCGTTTCATCAATCAGACCCGCCGGGACAGGGGTCGTGGCATGTTCCGGGTAAAGGACATCCAGTAAGGCATATTCAAGATGGGGGCGCAGCAACTCATTGCAACGCTCCAGGGCTTGCCGGAAGCTTGGCTGGGTTTCAAACAGTTCGCGTCCCATGCCGGTGTATTGTGAGCCTTGCCCAGTGAACAGGAAGGCGATTTTGGCGCGGTTATGGTCGCTACTGGAGCCGGTTTGCAGATGGGCATTGCTGCCCTGGATGCCATTGGCATAAGCAGCCAGTTGCTCACTCAGGTTCTCTTTGCTATGCGCCACCACGGCTAGCCGGTGGGTAAACAGGGTGCGGCGGCTATTGGCGGTGGCACAGACATCCGCCAAGGTGGATGGTGTGTGTTGCAGGTAGTCGGCATAGCGGCTGGCGGAGGCCAACAGCGCGTCACGGGTGCGGGCGCTCAGGGTCAACAGGTGGCTGGGGCGGTCAACGCTGTTGGTGGCGACTGCGGCAAACTCGGGGGCAGCCTCCAGCACAAAATGAGCATTGGTTCCGCTATAGCCAAACGAGCTGACCCCGGCAATCCGCCGTTCGGTCGGCCAAGGGGTGCGCTCAGTCACAACCTTGACGGGCAGCGTGTCCCAGTTGATATGTGGGCTGGGTTGTTTGAAATGCAGGTTGGGCGGGATTTCTGCATGCTGTAGGCAGAGGATGGCCTTGATCAGACCCGCAGCCCCTGCACCCGATTCCAGATGCCCGATATTGGTTTTAGCCGAGCCAATTAACAGTGGGTGTTCACGTTTGCCCCGGAACACTTCGCCCAAGGCTCCTACTTCAATCGGGTCGCCGAGCGATGTCCCGGTTCCATGCGCTTCCACATAAGCGACTTGCTCAGGGTTGATGCCACCATTTTCCAGTGCCTGACGGATCACTGCCTGTTGTGCGGGGCCATTCGGTACGGTCAGGCCGCTGCTGCGCCCATCCTGGTTGACTGCTGAACCACGGATCACTGCCAGTACCTTGTCGCCATCCGCGACGGCATCGGAGAGGCGCTTGAGGATGAGGATGCCACAACCTTCCCCACGCACATAACCATTGGCAGAAGCATCAAAGGTTTTGCAGCGCCCATCCGGGGACAGCATCCCGGCTTTCGAGAACACCACGTAAATGTCCGGGATCAGGGTGAGGTTAACGCCTCCGGCAATAGCCATATTGCTGGTACGGTGACGCAGGCTTTCACAGGCCAAATGGGTTGCCACGAGGGATGAGGAGCAGGCGGTATTGACCGACATGCTGGGGCCTGTTAACCCTAATGAATAGGACAGGCGGCCTGCGGCAGCGCAGGTATCATTGCCTGTGCCCATGTAGGCGACGTGGGTGTTGTCGGTTTGGGTGGCAATATCGGATTGCAGGCAGAGCTTTTCATATTCGCTGGTGGTAATGCCAACGTACACGCTGGTGGCGGTGTTGTGCAGGTTGGCAGGAACCATCCCGGCGTTTTCCAGGGCTTCCCACGTCACTTCCAGCAGCAGGCGTTGCTGGGGGTCAAGCACGGCTGCTTCACGGGGGGAAATGCCAAAGAACTGCGCATCGAATTTGTCCACATCCTGAAGGAAACCACCGTGGCGCACCGTCATTTTACCCGGAGCTTTGGGGTCGGCATTGTAGTAGGTATCCATATCCCAACGCCCGGTGGAGGCCATTTCCACCACGGCATCACGGCCTTCGCTCAAGAGTTGCCAGTATTGTTCCGGGTTATTGGCTCCCCCTGGGAAACGGCAGCCAATGCCAACCACCGCAATGGGTTCGGCATTCGCAAGTGCCATTTTCGGAGCCAATTGCTGGGTCGCCAGAGCGATCTTCAGCGGTGATAGTTGGGACAGTTGCTGGGTCAGGGTACTCATGAATGCGTGTCTCCTTTTTCTCGTTTCGTACCGGTCAATTGCTGCTGAATTTCCGTATCCGATATGAGGTCGATGCCAGCCAAAAAGCTGGCAAGGTCATCATCCAATACCGTGTTGGCACTGGCTGCATGGGGGGGGTTGGGGGGCGTGGTCAAGCCGAGTACGGTTTGCCCAAGGTATTGGCTCAGGGTTTCAAGCGTTGGGTAATCAAACAGCAGGGTGGCAGGCAGTGGGCATTCCAGCTCAACTTCCAAGCGCCCGCGCACCTCAATTGACAGGATGGAATCCAGCCCCAAATCCCGCAGGCCTTGGCGCAACTCAATCTGCTCAGGGCTGGACAGGCCAAGGATTTGTGCCAGCACTTGCCGCACATGCCCTAACAGCAAATGGGCTTGCTGGTCACTGGGGGTGGCAGCCAGCGTCTTGCGCCAACCGGCTTGCGGTGCGGTAGGCAGGGTGGGGGTTTGTGTGTCCAATCGGCTAGCTATCCGGCTCAAAAAGTGTGGGGTGGTGGTTTTGCCCAAATAGCTGTCCCATTGGATAGGGAATATGCCGATTTGGGGGGCTGTTTGCCCCAGGAGGGCGGCAAGAATATCCATGCCGACCGCAGGCTTGATCAGTGATTCGCCGTGGCGGGTCAGGTGCTGCAATTCAGCAGCCGTCATTTGCGCTGCCATGCCAATCTCTGCCCAAGCGCCCCAGTTCAGGCTCAGCACAGGCAAACCCTGCTGGTGGCGATGCCAGGCCAGGGCATCCAGAAACGCATTGGCGGCTGCATAATTGCCTTGCCCCCGGCTACCCAAAACAGAAGCCAAGGACGAGAACAGGACAAAGAAATCCAAAGGCAAGTGCTGGGAAAGGGTGTGCAGGTTCCATGCTCCGGCAACCTTGGGTTGCATGACCGTAGCAAAGCGGGCAGCAGTCTGCTGTTGCAGGATGCCATCATCCACCAGCCCGGCGGCATGGATAATGCCTTTGAGTGGGTGGGATGCGTCTATATCCGCCAACACGGCTGCGACTTCGGCACGGTTGCTGATATCTGCCCGCACAACAGTGACATGGGTTCCTGTCTGGCGCAGGGCAGCGATCTGCTGTTGTGCTGTGCTGGAAGCTGGGCTACGCGCCAGCAAGCAAAGGTGTTGTGCCCCTTGCCCTGCCAGCCAGCGTGCCATTTCCAGACCCAAGCCGCCCGTACCACCGCTAATCAGGTAAGTGGCATCGGGCTGGATGGTGACGCTGGCGGCGGCGGGTGCGGTAAACGCATGCTGTGCCAACCGCGCCACATAACGCTGTCCGGCACGGTAGGCCACTTGGGTTTCTGGCGTGTCGCTATCCGTCCCAGCCGGAACGCTAGCCAATTCCTGTAGCAAAACAGGTATCAGGTGGGCTAGCGGGTCGGCTGGCAGGTCGACCAGCACGGCCTGCAACTCGGGGTGCTCCAGGGCCAATGTCCTGCCCAGCCCCCAGAGTGGGGCTTGTGCCAAGCCGGTGACGGTATCGGTTGCTAACACGGGCTGGCTATTGCAAGTAAATACCCATAGCCCTGCCAGCTTGGAGGGGGAGCAGTTCAGGGCTTGGGTCAGTTGCAATAAACGGGCGCACAGTTGTTCAGCCGTCTGTGCTACGGCGGATTGCTCCGGCTGGTCAGCCATGGCGCTTGCTTCCAGACCCCACAGGCAAGCGATGCCTGTACCTGTCGGGAGGTTTGCCAGCACCTCCGCCCCGTTGCCGGATAGCGTGGCATGGCTGACCTGTGCCCCCTGGGATTTGAGCTGGTGTGCCAGTTGGGTCGCCAACGGATTGCTGTCCGGGGGCGTATCACTCAGCAGCAGCCACTGTTTGATACTGGTTTGCTTGGGGTTTGGGGTGCTGGGGGCGCTTAACTCCCATTCGACCTGGTATAACCAGTCTTCCCAAACCGGTTTCCCCAGCAAGGCTTCACTGGGAACCCGGCGCTCCTCAAAACCCTGCATTTCCAGCAGGACACTGCCGGTCTGGTCAAACAGGGTAATATCCCAGATATGTACGCCGGTTTGCCGGGCATGACACCACCAGTGCCGGGTTGTGGCAGCCTGGGTGGTGTGGATGCGGATACGGCGGATCAGGAAGGGGAGCCAGGTATCTTCTTCCGGCTGATCCAGCAAGGTGGAGGCTGCCACCTGGAAGCAGGCATCCAGCAGGGCAGGGTGGAACACATAACCTTGCAGGGACAGGTGGGCGGGGGCAAGCAATTGCCCCAGCATTTCATCACCGTTTTGCCACAAGGACTGCATCCACTGGAAGCTGGAGCCGAAATCAATCTGTTGGGCACGGGCGGTGGCATACAGGCGTTGGGGGTCAACCGTCTGCGTGCAGCGTGACTGCAAGGTGCTCAACAATAGGCTGGGGCTGGGCTGATCCTGTGCCGCCGGTAATTGCCATTGCACCCGACCCAGCAGGTGGGTTTGAGGCTCGGCATCCGCCTGATCGGTCAGGCTGATCAGCTCAACCGCTGCACGTTCAGCGCCACCACTGGTTTTCTTGTCTTCCGGCTTGAGGATGATTTGGACAAGGCGTGGCTGGTCAGCAGTCAGCACCATTGCCGCCGGGAAGAGGGCATCTTCCAGTTGGAACCCGCCATGCCCCAGCCACTCGGCGGCACTGCACAAGGTGGCGAGGTAACACGCACCGGGTACAACCATTTCACCATACACGCGGTGGTCAGCCAGAAACGGCAGGTTTTCAGGGCTGAAGCGGGCTTCAAACAGGGTTTCTTTCAACAAGGGGGAGCGCATCATCTGGTGTACCAAAGGCCGTGCCGCTGCGTTGCCTGGGGTACGCGGCTGGGTTTTTGCCAGCCAGTAACGCTGCCGTTGGAACGGATAGGTGGGCAGTGCCAGCTTGTGGCGCGGGTAGCCCTGATCAATGCCTGCCCAATGGATGTGCCAGCCGCGCTCATAAAGCTTGCTGACCCCTTCCAGCAGGGTTTGCCAGCCTGTTTGCGGGGGGCGTAAGCTGGCAAGCCACAGGCTGCCATCAACCTGGATACATTGTTGCCCCAAGGCCATCAGGGTAGGCTTGGGCCCTAGCTCAATAAAGGCCTGGCAGCCAAGTGCCTGCAAACGCTGCATGCCCGCCGCGAATTGCACAGTCGCACAGACATGCCTGACCCAATAATCAGCCTGCGCAATCTCCTGCTGCACCACTTCGCCATTGAGATTGGATACGATCGGGATGCTCGGGGGCGCATAGCCAATGCTGGCAGCCACCGTGCGGAAATCGTCCAGCATCGGTTCCATCAGGGGGGAGTGGAAGGCATGTGAAACAGTCAGGCGACGGGTTTCCAGACCCCGTGCCTGCAAGTGTTTGTCCACGGCAGCAATCGCCGCTTCTGCGCCGGACAACACGACATTACGCGGGGCATTGACCGCAGCAATCGCTACTTCAGCAGGGTATGCCGCCAATAAGGGCGTGAGGCTTGCCGCATCTGCCAATACGGCCAGCATTGCCCCCTTTTCTGACAAGGCTTGCATCAGGCGACCGCGTGCAGCGATCAGGCGCAAACCCTCTTCAAGGCTAAACACCCCGGCAATACAGGCCGCCGCATATTCACCGACGCTATGCCCAAGCAGGTAATCCGGTTGGATACCCCAGCTTTGCCACAGTTTTGCCAAGGCATATTCCAGCGCAAACAAGGCCGGTTGGGTATAAGCCGTTTCGTGGATTAGCTTGGAGTCATCAGCGGGGTACAGTATCTCCAGCAAAGGTAGTGGCAGATGTTCTGCCAGCAAACGGGCACATTGATCCAGTGCATCCCGGAAGACGGGTTGGCTGAGGTATAGTTCATGCCCCATGCCAGGGTATTGCGAGCCTTGCCCGGTGAACAGGAAGGCCAGTTTGGGTGTGGCTGAGCCTGCCAAGGTGCTTGCATGCTGCGGGGCTACCGGCAGTTTCCCTGCAAGGCTAGCCAATGAATCAGCCAGTACGGTTAGCCGGTGGGGGAAATGCATGCGCCCGGTATTGGCGGTATAGGCCACGTCTGCCAGTGATGCCTGTGGGTTGTCAGTGAGCCAAGCCTGATACGCTTGTACCAGCCCTGCCAGTGCAGCCGGGGTTTTGGCAGACAGTGCCACCAGATGCAGGGGGCGTTCTGGCAATACGGTTGACGGTGTTGCTGGTGTTACCGTGGTTGTGGTGGCAGCGGGTTGGGCAGGCTCTGGAGCTTCTTCCAGAATCACATGCCCATTCGTCCCGCCAATGCCAAACGAGCTGACCGCGCCAAAACGCCTGCCCTCCGCCACCGACCACGGCTGCGGGAATAAGGGAAGCTGAAAACGGGTACAGTCGAGGTTGATGTGCGGGTTGAGCTTGTGGAAATTGCGGTTGGGCGGGATCGCCTTATGGTGCAGGCACAAGGCCATTTTGATCAGACCGGCAATACCTGCCGCCCCTTCGAGATGACCTATATTGGTTTTGACTGCGCCAAGGAAGCAGTCACCTTGCGCCCCTGCTGCACCGTAGACTTTGGATAAGGCTTCCACCTCAATCGGGTCGCCGACCAGTGTGCCTGTGCCATGTGCCTCAATGTAGGTGACTTGGGAGGCATGCAGCCCCGCGTGTTGCAAGGCTTGCCGGATGACCCGCTGTTGGGAATGCCCATTGGGGGCGGCAATGCCATTAGTGCGCCCATCCTGATTAATGGCAATACCGCGCACCACCGCCAGGATAGGGTCGTTGTCATGTACTGCATCTGCCAGCCGCTTGACGACGATCACCCCGCAGCCTTCCCCCCGGACAAAGCCATCTGCATGGTCAGAAAAGGTATTGCATTGCCCGGTGGGGGAGAGGATGCCCGCTTTCGCCCCGATCACATGCATTTCTGGGGACAACATCAGGTTGATGCCGCCCACCAGTGCCACATTGCATTCGTGTTGCCGCAAACTCTGGCAAGCCAAATGCAGGGCAGTCAAGGCAGAGGAGCACGCCGTATCGACGGATAAACTGGGGCCTTGCAGGTTCAGGGTATAGGACAGGCGGTTGGCAAGCAGGCTGTCGAGTACGCCGGTACTGACATAGGAGTCGACCAAATGCAGGTTATCACCCAGCAGGGCATGGTAATCCCCCACCATATGCCCGACAAACACGCCGGTATTGCTGCCTGCCAGTTGCTCGGGGGCAAGTGCGGCCTGTTCGAGTGCTTCCCAGGCCGTTTCCAGCAGCAGGCGCTGGCGCGGATCCATGTGTTGGGCTTCGCGGGGGGAGATATTGAAAAAGGCCGGGTCAAACTGGGCTATCTCGCCCAAAAAGCCGCCCCAGCGTGAATAGCTTTTGCCTGCGGCCTCCGGGTTGGCATCGAAAAAGGCTTCAATATCCCAGCGTCCCGGCGGGACTTCGCTAATGCCATTGCCTGCGGCTTGCAGGAATTGCCAGAACTGCTCCGGGTTGTTTGCCCCGCCTGGGAAGCGGCAACCAATGCCAATAATGGCAATGGGTTCCGCCTGTGCTGGCGGGATTGCGGGTGGGGTAGGCTGTGCCAGCATGCCATCTGCCGGTTTGCTGGTATCGGCAACGGGCAGCAGCCTGTCCAGAATCACCGTCGCCAGTTCGTCAATGGTGGGGTGGTTCCACAACAGGGTAATGGGCAGCGGCAAGCCGGTCAGTTGTAGCAGCCGGTTGTGCAGTTCCGCAGAGCGGATCGAATCAAAACCAAGGCTTTGGAAAGGGGCGGTAGGGGAGATGTCTGCCCCGCTACGCTGTAAGGTGGCAGCAACCTGTGCCTGCAAATGTGCTGCTACCAGCGCCCGTTGCTGTTCGCGGGTCGGTTTGTCAAGGGCTTGCAGGGCATCCACCAGCAAGGCAATGCCGGTCATGATGGGCTGGTTCTGCAATTCCTTTTTTAAGACTTTACCCAAGGGGCTGCGCGGCAATTGGTCACGAAACTCAATGATACGTGGCAGTTTATAAGCTGCCAGCCGTTCCCGGCAGAAACTCAGGATGTCCTCTTCAGTGCAGGCAGCGTGCAGGACGATAGCGGCCTTGATAACCTGCCCACCATGCGGCAATTCGATACCCAAGGCGGCGGCTTCCCGTACCAGTGGGTGGGCTTGCAAGGTTTCTTCAAGCTCACCGACATCGACCTTGTAGCCACCGACATCGACAAAGGTTTGTTTGCGCCCGGTAATCACCAGATGCCCACGGCTATCCTGCTTGCCCACATCGCCGGTATCGTAATAACCGTCTTTGAATACCTGTCCGCTCAATTCCGGGCGGTTGTCATAGCCACTGGGGGGGATAACCGGGCTTTTGACCCAGATAGCCCCCTCCGTTCCCGCAGGCAATGGCTGGTGCTGCCCATCCCGGATTTGAATCTCGACATTCAGGAGTGGCAAGCCAAGCGAGCCAAATTCGACATCGGGTGTGGGGTCGGTATTCAGGCAAATCGAACCGGCTTCCGTGGAGCCATACAGTGAGCGGATGGCAATGCCAAAGCGGTGCAGGAAGCGTTCATAGGTTTGCCGGGGCAACACATCACCGGAGGAAACACACCATTTCAGTCTGGAAAAGTTCGCTGTATTGGCTTCTGGCAATTCAGCCAATGCAGCAAACTGGTAAGGCACACCGGGGAAAAAGCGGATGTTTTCCTGCCCCAGCAAATCCAGCACTTCACGGGCGCGGCTGACAAAGGGCACGTCCAGAACCTTGCCCTGCGCATCGGTGACAGGCTCCAGCAGAACCAGGGTGGAACCGGCATAGACCGCATCCAGCAAGCCATTGCCAAACCCGTAGGAGTGGTAGAGCGGCACGGTGCAAAGGATCGGGTCATCTGCACCCAAACCAATGGTTTGCACAAAATTGTGCGCTTCGTAATACAGGTTTTCCTGGGTGCAGCACAGGCGCTTGTAGGCGCTGGTGGAGCCTGAGGTATACAAATACAGTGAGCGCCCCGTGACAATCACTGCCGGGACACGCGGGGCAATATGGTCAAGCAGTTTGTCAAACGGCAGGCCATTGGTGGCTGAGCCTGTCTCGGAGCCGACGACAATGAGCTGTATCGGTTTACGGGTGTTTGCCAGGATTTGCCGGATCAGGGGGGCACGCGGTGCGTCGGTGATGATGGCTTTGGCACGCCCATCCAGCAGGAAGCGTTGCAGTTCCTCCTGGGTGTATTGTGGGTTCAGCGGCAACATGATCCCGCCCAAACGGGCGCAGGCAAACAGGCTAACCACAAACTCCGGGCAGTTTGGCAGGATCACCGCCACACAGTCAGCAGGGCCAATACCCAAATGCCGCAAGCCTTCACTGGCACAGCCTGCCAGTCGCTCCAGCTCGCCGTAACTCATGCGCAGCTTGCCCTGGACAATGGCAATTTTGGCTGGCGTTGCCTGGGCGACCCGCCGTAACATTTGCGTTAACATCGTGTCACCTACTCGCTTGCCTGACGGGCTGCCTGTACCAATGCACCGCTACGCACCAGATGCAAGACCTTGCGGATTTCGGGGTACAACACCCGGTCTTGGGTCAGCATGGGGATGCCCGTTGCCCGGATGCAGTCATAGGCGGCTTGTGTGCCCTTGCCCGGATGCAGCGCTTCATTCCCTTGTTTTGCCAGTTGCAGGGCAATTGCCTGGGTTGCACACAGGAATTCCAAGGCCAGCACATTCTCGATGTTTTGTACGATTTGCCGCGCATGCCGTGCTGCATTCAGGCTCATGCTGACATGATCCTCCTGATTGGCAGAGCTGGGGATGGAGTCCACTGTATCGGGGTGTGCCAATGCCTTGCAGTCAGAAACCAGGGAGGCTGAAGTCGCCTGCAACATCATCAGACCTGTATTCAGCCCCTCGGTTACTTTGGGTTCATCAATCAGGAAACCGCTCAGGCCGTGCATCGGGCCGATGCGGTTAACCGGGTCGGCGTAAGTTTTCTGGGTGTAATAGTCAATCAGGTTGAACATGCGCCGGTCAGAAATGCTGCCCAGCTCGGTCAGGGCGATGCCGAGGAAATCCATTGCCATGGCAATCGGTTCACCGTGGAAATTGCCACCGGACATGGTTTTGTAATCACGCTCAAGATCGAGAAAGATCAGGGGGTTATCCGTGGCGGCATTGATGTCCATTTCCACCCATTGCCGTGCCATGTCCAGGGTGTCGCGGATGGTTCCCATGACTTGTGGCGCACACCGCACTGAATAGGGATCTTGGGGGGGAACCCGTGCCGGGCTGGTATGCAAGTCACCGGGGTCAAGCACGGTGCTGCCTTCCACATAGCGCAGGACTTGTGCGGCAATCGCTTCTGCCCCCTGATGCCCCCGCGCCCGATGCACATGCGGGTAAAAAGGGTCGCGGAACCCACGGATGCCTTCCAGCGTCATGGCAACCACCAGCTCGGCATTGGCCAGCAGGTTCTCTGCGTCCTTCACGACCAAAGCGGCAATGGCCGCAGAAACGGTCGCGCCATTGCTCAGTGCCAGTGCTTCCTTGGCTTGCAGCTCAATCTTGCCGCCTACTTTAGCCATGGCCTCTGCACCGGGGACGCGCCGCCAAAGGGTTTGTTGCCCGGTCGCCGGTGCGGTGGTGATGTGGTAATACGGGGTATTGCCGCTGCCATCCTGTAAGCCTGCCAAGGGGCAAGGCACAAAGGCTTCACCATCAGTGTTATCCAGCTTCAGGTCGGTATCATCCGCACCGCTATCAGGTTGCGGGGTAGAGCACATGGTCAGCAATAAATGGCACAAAGGGGCGAGATCACCACTGGCTCCCAGTGAGCCTTGCTCCGGGACAGCGGGATAAACCCCCTCATTGAGCATGGCAACCAGGGTATTGATGACCAGGGGGCGCACCCCGGAATAACCTTGTGCCAGGGATTGTGCACGGATCAACAGCGTGGCGCGGATCACTTCCTCATCAAAATACGGCCCGACCCCGACCGAATGGCTGGCAATCAGGTTGCGCCCCAGCACTTTGGTCAGGTATACGCTGTCCAGTGCAGAACGCCCCGCCAATGCCCCAAAGCCGGTATTGATGCCGTAATAGGCTGAGGGCTTTTGGCCTTTTGCCTTGGCTTCGGTAATTTGCCCAATGGTTTCCAGCACCCATGCACGGCTGGCCTCAACCTTGGCACGGGCTTCGGCGGGCATGTCGAGTACGGTTTGCCCATAGCGGGCGACCTGCATGACATCGTGGATGCTCAGGCGGCCTGCACCCACTTGCACCGGAACAACAGCGTGGCGTGCCTCAAGGTGGCTCAAGGGGGGTAGTGGCATGGTTCCGTCCTTTAAAAAATAATGCGGGAAGTGCTGGTCATGCGCATATCGCGTGACTTGCGGATGTCGCGCAGGACATTGACCCGCTTAAGCCAACGGTCAGTGCCGTCATAACGTGCCTTGAAGGGTTTGCGCCCGTGGACAGCGCGGTAATTGTCAATAAAGCAGATGTCCCCCGCCTCCAGCACCATGTCGATTTGGGTGTCATCGCAAGCACTGCGCAGGGCATGCAGGGCGGTGGCAGCGGCATCATCGAGTGCATCCATATAAACGGGGCAATCGACGCGCATGTAAGGGGAAGCCGGGTCGCCAAACAACACTGCGACCGGTTCCGGCTTGGTGTTCATTTGCTTGATCTTGGTGGCTGAGTAGGAGGAGAAGCGCTCAAACTCCTCTTCAGTCAGACCATCGAGGGCATTGAATTTGTGCTTTTCAAATTGGCTGGCATCGGGGCGGATGACAAAGCGCGGCTCAAACAGGGTCTGGATTTCAGCCTGACTCAAGCGGGTAATGACCTGGTTGGAGGCCAATGAGGTGGCTGCCCGGTTGCGGTTACGCAGGCACATCATGCCGAGGTAATCACCCCGGTAAGGGTGGAAGGCATCTTCGGTGTGGAACAGCAATTCACCTTGGCTACTGGAGCCGGTCTGGTCGTGCTCCTGCCCTTTGACGGGGGAAATGTCATGGACAATATGCCCGGCCTGTTGGGTTGACCAACCCACCGGCTCGCCCAACAGGGAGGCCAGTAAAACCAGCAACATCTGCTCGTTGAGTGTGCGCTGCGTATCGTCCTTGATACCCCGGTCAATCGGGGTCGGGCCAATGCGCTCATTGTCTACTGGATAGCCGGAGATCACGCAAACGGTCGAGTGCCGGGTTTCCTTCAGGCGGAAATCATTGAGGAATTTCCGCAGCCGAAAGGGTAGCTCATGCGCAAACACAGCGGCATCATTCAGGAAATCCGGGGCTTCCGGTGTGGAGAACTGACCAGATAAATCATCCAGAAGGTGCTTGATTCTCTGAATCTCTTCATGGGTAAGTACAAACTGGGCTATCATTTATACACCGGATGTTAAACATAAAAAACAAGGCACGATCCATTTCGCCAATAAAAGCTTGTTTACGAAAAACAAGTTTTCATAGTCTCTTAAATTGGATTTACCTGCTAACGACACACTCGTTAAATTAAAAAGCAGACAGGCTGCTATCAGTAATAAACAAATCACCCCAGATAGACATTACTTGCCTTACTCGCTTTACTCTTGGGGTGGGTCGAATGTTACCTTAAATAAGCGGGGTTTTTTCAGCAAGTTAATTTAACATTTCTTAACATTTTGCCGTCATTGTATCTGGTTTTTTGTGATTGAATTTTTAATTCAAGTTGTTGTTTTTAAGGATTAAATTATCTTTTAGTGACGGCTTGTGCATCGGAGTTTGATTATTATTGTTACCATAGGGCTTATGGCTTTCAATGACTTGCGCGGGTTATGTTGGTTATTTTGTTGCTATGTTTGTTGTGATGTTTAGGCAAAGAATTTATACAACGCTAGAAAACTAAAATTTAATAGATTATCATCGGCAAAAACAAACCGTCTGCATTTAATGCCTTAGGAACTGCGATGCCTGACCTGCTCGACACCTTCATTACCCCGGAACAAAAGGCAACTGTCCGTGCACCGATTGGCGAGGCAATGACACTGCCGCGTCACTGCTTTACCTCCGATGTTTTTTTTGAGCTGGAAGTAGAGCGCATTTTCTCCCGCCACTGGCTGGCTTTATGCTTTGCTGCCCAGTTACCTGAGCCGGGGCATTTGTTGCCACTGGAGTTTGCAGGCATACCGCTATTGCTTGTCCGGGCAGGGGATGGGATACGGGTTTTCCATAATATTGTGCCGTATGACGGTTGCTTGGCAGTCCTGGAAGAAGCCGGTGCACAGGACGGGATTATCACCCCTTACCACGGTTGGCGTTATGACTTGCAGGGCAAGCTGCAAGCCACCCCTTACTGGGATGGTCAGCTACAGGCTGATTTGTCGGCCTTGGGCGGGCGGGCACGGGATTTGCGGGAAGTGCCCAGCCGCCTTGCTTTTGGCATGGTATTCATTGATCTGGGTGGGCAAGCTGGTGCGTTTGAGGATCAACTTGCCCCCTTGCAGGCACTGCTGGCGGCTTACCACACCGAAGGGCTGGAGCTGGGGCGGGATGAGCATGGTGCGCCCCTGGTCGATAGTGAGCAGCTTGCCACCAACTGGAAAACCCATTACGAAAACTGGGCATTGAATGTGCTGCATGAGGCGTTCACCCATGAGGTTTATGCCGCATCGCCCCAGATTCCACGGGTCGATGCCAAAGGCAGGAAAACCTACCAAACGGTGCTTGACCGATCCCTGATGGCCTTGGCTTATCAGGAGCAGGATTTCGCTGAAACCTATGAGCTGGATGAGCTGCCGTTCCCTTCCATTGGGCGGGATGCGGCTGCCCTGCCGGAACAGTCTTTTATCGGTTCCTTGTTCCCCAATGTGCACATGGCGGTATTTCCGTATTTCATCCATTTCATTATTGCCTTGCCAGTGAGTGCAGGGCAGACCCGTACCTTGCGGGCGCAGTTTTATGCGGCGGATGCGGCGGTTGACCCGGCGTATCTGGAAGCCCGCCTGGAATTGCAAGCCGAATTCCAGCAAGCAGGGCAGGAGGATGGGCGCATAACTGAGGCGGTACAGCGGGCGCGGCGCTCACCGGCTTATACCCAGCAATTTTATTCGCCTTTCTGGGATCAGATGCATTACCGCTTTTCCAATCAGGTGCTGGATGCGCTGGAGCAGGGCGGCACAAGACTTTCATGGTAGCCAAGGACATCCGTATGACAACAGGTATTGAACGTTTGCATTTTATGGTCGGCGATTGGGACATCCAGGCTTATACCCTGGATACAAACGGGGAGTGGGTGGATAGCCCCTTGCCCAAGCAGACCTGCATTGAAGCCCGGTTTGATGGCGCATTCCTGCAAGAACAGGAAGTGCTGATGAAGGCAGGGGAAGCCACCGTGCGCTTTTTCATCATGTGGTCGTATGATGTGTTCCGCCAAACCTACCGGATGCTGGCGTGCGATGACCACGATGGCCTGATGGATGTGTTGGAAGGGGATTTTATTGCCGGTACGGATACCATTGTGGTCAGTAACCTGATGACCGGCACATCCATGCTGGATGGGGACGGTCAGCCGGTTTACCTGCGCCTGACCTCAACCAAAACCGGCTCCGATGGTTTTACGGATGAAATGCAGGAGTCGGTGGATGGTGGCAAAAGTTGGTTGTCCGTATACCGCGCTGTCCATACCCGGCAGCAGCCATAACGGGGATTATCGCCAGTGACCAGCCAAATTGAGCAGCTCCTCACCGCCACCCTGCACAAGCTGGAGGCCGATGGTAGCCCCATCCCGCACAACCGCTTGCAAAAGGCCTTGTCCAAAGCCGTGCATGCGCTCGTGCCAGCCCCCCACCAATCCCCTGGCATGGAGTGGGCGTATGGTAACTGGATTGGTTCCTTCGCGGCGTATGACGAGGTGGGGCGGCAATTGGGGGAGGCCAATGTCCTGCCGGAGTGGTTAGTCACGCCGCTGCCTGATACCTGGCGGCCTTTCAAGGGGCCGGGGATACGCCACGGGCATCCGTTTAATAAGGATGCCATGCATGAGATGGTGCATTGCTGGGACGACCTGCTGATGGATGCGGCGACCCTGCGGGATCTGTATTGCAGGCTCTACCAGCGGCCTGACCAGCGCTTGTCGGCGGCTGATTTGTATATGATCACCACGGTTGCCATTTCCATTCCGGCCTTCCTGCTACGGCGCGGCGATGCCCCCACCCGCAATGGCGCAATTCCCCGTCGTGCTGCCGCTGCCTTCAAGGTGCTGGGCGGCATGTATGCAGCCACCAACCGCATGATGAGCCAAGCCAACCCGTGCTTGACTGGCGGCGGGCTGGATGTGGAGGCTTTCCTGCAATACCTGGAGGATGAGCGCCTGCTGTTGTCGCCCGAATCCCGTGCCTGTGCTGCCCCGGTCAAAATGATCCGGCAAATTTTGGCGGCAACCATTGACCCTTCCGATAGTGTGACAGTGGGCTTGCCCCATTTGGGTGCAGACGCAGAGCGTGCGTTTGCCTATGGCTGCCTGTGTGCCCGGATTGACCTGATGGTGCTGCTGCACTGGCGCAGCTTGCGGCATTATTTGCAGCCCTTGCTGCATGACCCCGCCACCCCTGCGGCTGCCCGCGCCTGCCTGGAGCAGGAGCCTGAGTTGGGCATTGCGGATGACATCCCCTTGGCTGCTTATGCGCAGGTTGCCAACCATATTGTCAGTCTGCTTGGGGCAAGCCCGGCAGAGCAGGCCTGGCTTGATGCATTGCCTTTGCCTGAAAAGGAAGGGGTAGCGTATGACACCGCCGCCATTGCCAGCCATTGCCAGCGTTTGGAAATGGCGATGCGCCATTTTGCCCTGGCACAGCAGCAGGTGCTGGATCAGTTGCTCCAGCGGACGACCAAACCGGCTGCACCCAGCGCCTGGTCGCCTGCACCCGGTTCTGATTTCCTCAAGAAGCTATGCAAGCTGGATACACGTTTGGCATGGGCTTGAAACCTTGCCAAACCTTGGTTTTGAATAAAAATAATTCTTGAAAAAAAGCAGTAAAACAACCGATGATTAGCAGGGCTGTGTAAGGGCAGCCAAGATAAACCCATCAATGTGTTGCGAGGGATGGTAGCTGACTTGGGTTATAACTGTGTACCATGCGGGCGCATGGTGCTGCTTTGCCTATTGGGTTTTATCCTGATAGTGTTGCCGTGTGCAAGCAAAGCACAAATGCCCGCTGTATCCCATCTGTCCAATATATCCAGTGCACCCAGTGCCTTGATTTTGGATACACGTCACCAGTCCCCCAGTATCGACCTGACTCCCTACCTTGAGTTGCTGGAAGACCCGAGCCGCGACCTTGGCTTCAGTGAGGTGACGCAAGCCCCGCTGGTACATGCTTTCCGTCCCAGCCAGGGCGTGCCTGACCTTGGGCATACACCGTCAGCATTGTGGGTTCGGTTCAGGCTGAAAACCGGGACTGGGCATGATTATCTGGTGGTTGACCGACCGATTGGTGGTTCGATTGAGCTTTATCTGTCCGGGCAGGATACCTTGTTCTATCGTCTGGAGGGTCAGCGGCTACCCATTTATCACTTGCGCTTGCCTGCCAACCAGTTGGTCACGGTGCATTTGCGCGTCACCAATGGCTATGCAGTCCTCAGTTTGCCGCTGAAGCTGATGACGGCAGATGCCCTGATCCGTTACAACAGTCAGGAAAATCTGTTCTTTACCTCCATCCTGATCGGGTTTGGCATTCTGGCGGTCTATAACCTGTTGCTGTTTATCAGTCTGCGGGAGCATAGCCACTTGAGCCTGGTGTTTTTCATTTGTGCTGCTGCGGTCGTGTACAACAAGGATGCCAACCTGCTGCCCTTTCCGGAGTTTTTCAACAATACCGAACACTACCTGTATTTTGTCCCCATGCTGGTGTTGTCAGCCGCTGCTTTCCATTATTGGCGGTACATTAACTACCAGGGTAGCCCTATCGTCGATATTTTTTGCCAGTGGGTCATGGTTGGCTCACTGGTGCTGGTTCCGGTTGCCGGGCTGATTTTCTATCTGGAGTCGATTTTTAATAGCCTGCTCCTGCTGTTCATCCCGGTGTTGTTTGCCTTTTCAACAATAGTTGCCTGGCACGGGCATCAGTTGACACGCAATGCTTACGGGGCAGCATTGACCATCATTGTCAGCACTGTGCCATACATTGCCATGCAAGCGGGGTGGGTGAGCCATATGAAGCCCCCGATTTACGTCGCCCATGCCGGTTCTTTGCTGGCCTTGCTGTTATTGTCGTTTGTGCAGGGGGAGCAAACCCGCTGGCTGCGCGAACAAAAGGAGCGCAGTGATGCCACCAGTAAAGCCAAGGATGAATTCCTGACAACCATGAGCCATGAGTTGCGTACCCCTATCCATGCCGTGACGGGTGCTGCTGACCTGTTGCAGCAAACGCCCCTGTCGGATGAGCAACGCAGTTACGTGGACAAGTTACAGATTGCCTCGCACCATATGCTGGGTTTGGTCAATGACACACTGGATTTGTCGCAGATAGACCGTGGGCATTTACGGCTTGGGGCGCAGCATTTCCGGCTGGATGAGGAACTGGACAAACTGCATGCCATTTTTAGCCTGAGCGCCAAACAGAAGGGGCTGGAGTTATCGGTGCGCTATGACCTGCCCGGCTCTGTCAGTTTGTACGGGGATGCGATGCGCCTGACACAGGTGTTGATTAACCTGTTGGGCAATGCCATCAAATTCACCGAGCGCGGGCATATCACCCTGTCGGTCTTGACTGAGCCGGGCAGTACCGATACCCACTTGCATCTGCATTTCAAAATTACCGATACCGGTATTGGTATTAACCCTGAACAACAACAGCGCATGTTCCAGCCCTTTTCACAACAGGATGCTTCCATTACCCGCCGCTATGGGGGATCAGGGTTGGGTTTGGCGATCAGTTACAAACTCGTGGAGCTGATGGGCGGGAGGCTGGAAATGGATAGTGCAGTGGGGCGGGGAAGCCGGTTTTTCTTCACCCTGATATTCCCTTTTCAATCTGCCGATTCACTGGGTATACCTGCACCCGCCGCTGTGGCATGGCATGCAAAAGTCCTGGAAAATATGCAGATCCTGTTGGTTGATGATGATGAAATCAACCGCTTCATGGGGAAGAGGATGCTGGAAAAACTGGGGGCGACGGTCATGCTGGCAGAAGACGGCAACGAAGCTTACCAATTGGTGATGGGGCAACCCTTCCATCTGGTGCTGATGGATGTCAGCATGCCGAATCTGGATGGCTATGAAACGACGCGTAAAATCCGCACCGCTGGGCATCTGGGTTTGCATATTGTCGCCATGACCGCCCATACACTGGATGAAACCCAGCACCGCTGCCTGACGGCTGGCATGAATGGTTACATCAGCAAGCCTTTTCGGACGGAAGAGCTGTTGTTGGTGGTTAATGCAGGCAAGTGATCCATTGTCTATCCTCCTTACCCACGGTAACATCCCGCTCTGGTCTGGCAGGCAATAAAAAACAAGGACACCCCCATGAATCCGATGAACTACGAAGGTATCGAAACCTTACCGCTGCAAACCTATACCGAAAAGGCGTATCTCGACTATTCCATGTATGTCATCCTTGACCGTGCGTTGCCGCATTTGGGGGATGGCCTCAAGCCCGTGCAGCGGCGCATCGTCTATGCCATGTCGGAGCTGGGGCTGAATGCCGGTTCCAAGCACAAGAAATCTGCCCGCACGGTGGGGGATGTGTTGGGCAAGTTCCATCCGCACGGTGATTCGGCCTGCTATGAGGCGATGGTGCTGATGGCGCAGCCGTTTTCCTACCGTTATCCGCTGGTCGATGGGCAAGGCAACTGGGGTTCGCAGGATGACCCGAAATCATTTGCCGCGATGCGTTATACCGAATCCCGCCTGACGGCCTATGCAAAGGTTTTGTTGCAGGAGCTGGGGCAGGGGACGGCGGAGTGGGTTCCGAATTTTGATGGCACGTTGGAGGAGCCTTCCACGCTGCCTGCCCGTTTGCCGAATGTGCTGCTGAATGGCGCGACCGGGATTGCGGTTGGCATGGCGACGGATATTCCCCCGCACAATGTGCGCGAGGTGGTGGGGGCTTGCCTGCATTTGCTGGATCACCCGGATGCGTCTGTGGCGGAGCTGTGCCAGCTTGTGCCTGCCCCGGATTTCCCGACCGAAGCGGAGATCATTACGCCTGCGGCTGATTTTGTCAGCCTGTATGAAAAGGGCAATGGCACGTTCAAGATGCGGGCGCGGTATGAGCTGGAGGAGGGCGACATTATTATCACCGCCTTGCCTTATCAGGTATCGGGCAGCAAGGTACTGGAGCAGATTGCCCAGCAGATGCAAGCGAAGAAGTTGCCTTTGGTGGAGGATTTGCGTGATGAGTCCGACCATGAGCAGCCGGTGCGCCTGGTGATTGTGCCGCGCTCCAACCGGGTGGATGTGGAGGCGCTGATGTCCCACCTGTTTGCCAGCACCGATCTGGAGCGCAGTTACCGCGTCAATATGAATATGATTGGCCTGAACGGTCGCCCGCAGGTCAAGGATTTGCGCCATATCCTGACGGAGTGGCTGGTTTTTCGCCGCCAGACCGTGACTCGCCGCCTGCAATGGCGTTTGGACAAGGTGGAAAAACGCCTGCACCTGTTGGATGGTTTGCTGGTCGCCTTCCTCAATCTGGATGAGGTGATCCGCATTATCCGTAGCGAAGATGAGCCGAAACCGGCACTGATCCGGCGCTTTGCCCTGAGCGATGTGCAGGCGGATTACATCCTTGATACCAAGCTGCGCCAGTTGGCGCGGCTGGAGGAAATGAAAATCCGGGGTGAGCAAGCAGAGCTGGAAAAAGAGCGTGAGGTGCTGCTGGGTTTGCTGGGTTCTGACAAAAAACTGACTAACCTGATCCGTAAGGAGCTGAAGGAAGATGCCGCCTTGTACGGTGATGAGCGCCGTTCCCCTTTACGGGCGCGTGCCGCCGCACAAGTCCTGGATGAGTCGGCGCTCGTCCCGTCTGAGCCGGTGACAGTGGTCTTGTCAAAAATGGGCTGGATTCGTGCCGCCAAGGGGCATGACATTGACCCGGCTGCGCTGAGCTACAAGCAGGGGGATGCGTATCTGGATGCGGCTAAAGGCCGTTCCAGCCAGCAGGTGGTATTGCTTGACAGTACCGGGCGCACCTATTCTCTGCCTGCGAGTGCCTTGCCTTCGGCGCGGGGGCAAGGGGAGCCGTTGACCGGCAAACTTGCACCCCCTGCCGGTGCGCAGTTCCTGCATGTGCTGATGGGCAAGGATACTGACACTTATTTGCTGTATTCGGCGGAAGGCTATGGTTTCCTCTGCCCGTTTGCGGATATGCAAAGCCGGGTGAAGGCCGGTAAGGTCACGCTGGCAGCCGGGGATGGGGTCGGCATCCTGCCCCCCTTGTTGATCAATGATGTGAACCAGGATTCACTGGTGCTGGTGTCTTCAGCAGGCTATCTGCTGGTGATCGGTGTGCAGGATTTGCCGGTGCTGGTGAAAGGCAAGGGCAATAAGCTGATGGCACTGAAAAAGGGGGGCTTGGGCATTGCCGATGAAACCCTGCTGTTTGCCGCCATCCTGCCGGTCGGTGAGCAAGTGATTGTGCATGCAGGCAAGCAGTTCAAGGCCATCAAGGGGCCGGATTTGGATAAATACTGCGGCGAGCGTGGCAAGCGCGGCGTTTTGCTGCCGAAAGGCTACCAGCATGTGAGCCGGTTGGAGATCAGCTAAAATTTATAGGGAGAATTTGAACCCTGACCCGGCTAGCCGGATACTCATAACCATAGAATTTTACCGATTGAGGTGATTAAGAATGATGCGTGTGATTTTACTGGCACTCACCAACTTTGCTGTGATGGCAGTGTTGTTTGTGTCGATGAATATTATCGGCCGTTTGTTGGGCATTGACATGACGGCTGGGAGTACCGGCGGCATCCTGTTGATGGCGGTGATTTTTGGTTTTGGTGGTTCGTTCATCAGCTTGCTGATGTCGAAAATGATGGCAAAGCGCAGCATGGGCGTGCAGGTGATTGAACACCCCAGCAATGCCCAGGAGCGCTGGTTGGTGGAAACCGTGCGCCGTCAGGCGGAAAAATCCGGGATTGGCATGCCGGAAGTGGGGATTTTCCATTCATCCGCCCCGAATGCGTTTGCCACCGGGCCAAACAAGAACAATGCGTTGGTGGCAGTCAGCACCGGCTTGCTCCAGCACATGACCCCGGATGAGGTGGAAGCGGTGTTGGGGCATGAGGTCGGGCACGTTGCCAATGGCGACATGGTGACTCAAACCTTGTTGCAGGGTGTGCTCAATACCTTTGTGATTATTTTCGCCCGTGTGATTGGTACGGCAATTGACAGCTTCCTGCGCCGTGGTGAGGACAGCAGTGGCCCCGGTTTTGGTTATTATATTGGCTCGATGATTGCTGAAGTGCTGTTGGGCTTTCTGGCGACTATTGTTGTTATGTGGTTCTCCCGTTACCGCGAATTCCATGCGGATAAAGCGGGTGCAGATTTGGCAGGCCGCCAGAAGATGATTAATGCCCTGCGCCGTTTGCAACAGGGGCATGAACCCGCTGACTTGCCCGGTGAAATGGCTGCCTTTGGTATTTCAGGTGGCATGAGAAGCCTGTTCTCTACCCATCCTCCCTTGGAAGACCGTATTGCGGCTTTGGAAGCGCAGAAGTATTAATGCTCCTGTTGTGCGATACCCTGGAAACCTTGCTGGATAAACAGCGGCAAGTATCAGCACTATGAAAACGACCGTTATCGGTATCCTCGGTTCGCGTCTTGACCACCACGGCTTGGGCAAACGCCGTTGGGGGCATTGGCGACCGAATCTTGGCATCCTCATGCATCCACAGTTTCCGGTGGATGAGTTTGTCTTGATCCACCATCAGGATGAGGCTGAGCTGGCAGCGGTGACGCTGCGTGACATGCGCGACATTTCCCCGCAGACCCAGCTTACCCCGTATGTGGTCGATTACGCCAATCCGTGGGATTTCGAGCAGGTTTACAGCCAGTTGCATGAGTTTGCCTGCCAATACCGCTTTGACCCGGAGCAAAACGACTATTATGTCCACATCACCACTGGCACGCATGTGGTGCAAATCTGCCTGTTTTTGCTGACCGAAGCCAATTATATCCCCGCCAAGCTGCTGCAAACCTCGCCTGTCAAAGACGGTGTGCAGGGCACATTCCAGATTATCGACCTGGATTTGTCACGTTATGATCAGATTGCTTCACGTTTTGCACATGAGGCACAAGAAGGCGTTGCGTGGCTGAAGAATGGGATTGAAACCCGCAATGCTGCTTTTAACCACCTGATTGCCCAGTTGGAGCAGGTGTCGATCCGTTCGGCTGCTCCGATTTTATTGACCGGGCCGACCGGGGCAGGCAAGTCGCGGCTGGCGAAGCGTATTTTCGAGTTGAAAAAGCAGCGTGGGCAGGTCAGCGGCAAGCTGGTGGAGGTCAACTGCGCCACCTTGCGCGGGGATAATGCCATGTCCGCGTTGTTTGGGCATGTCAAAGGGGCATTTACCGGGGCATTGGCTGCCCGCACCGGTTTGCTGCGTGAGGCCGACCGGGGCTTGCTGTTTCTGGATGAGATTGGCGAGCTGGGCTTGGACGAGCAGGCGATGCTGTTGCGGGCGATTGAGGACAAGGTGTTTACGCCTTTTGGCAGTGACCGCGAAGTCAGCAGCGCGTTCCAGTTGATTGCCGGGACAAACTGCGACCTGTTTGCGGCGGTGCGGGCAGGGCAGTTCCGTGAGGATTTGCTGGCGCGGATCAATTTATGGACGTACCAGCTACCCGGCCTCAAGGAGCGGATTGAGGATTTGGAGCCGAATATCGAATACGAATTGCAGCAATTCACCCGCCAGGCCGGACACAAGGTCAGCTTCAACAAGGCCGCACGGGAGCAGTATCTGGCCTTTGCCTATGCAACCGAAGCGACCTGGCGGGCAAATTTCCGTGACCTCAATTCCAGCATGACGCGCATGGCTACCTTGGCAACAGGGGGGCGCATTACGGAAGCGATTGTTGCCGGGGAAATCGCCCGGCTGCGTTACGATTGGGACAGCTTCCAGCCACGTCCTACCGGGCAAGAGGATGGCGAACTGCTGCAATCGGTCTTGCCCGACGGGGTATTGGCAGGGATTGACCGCTTTGACCAAGCCCAATTGGCGGAGGTGGTGCGCGTGTGCCGGGAAGCCCGGAGCCTGGCGGATGCCGGGCGTACCCTGTTCAATGTCAGCCGCACCCAACGCACCAGCGCGAATGATTCCCACCGCTTGCGGGTGTATTTGCAGAAATATGGCCTGAGTTTTGCGGGGTTGGGGAAGGGGTAGAGCGGTGTGGTAAATGGCAGCTTGCCGGTTTGAACGCCACGGCGGTTCCGGTTACTATCGGTTCATTGTCACTTGTTTTGGCTGTGCCTATGACCCCGCTGGAAATCGCCCTCAAACGTATCGAAAAATGCCGCCGTACCCGCTCGACTTATTTGAGTTTGAGAGCGCTTGGGCTGGATGCAATACCTGATGCGGTGTTTGAGTTGACTTGGCTGGAATCGCTTGACTGTGGAGAGAATCAGAAGATCAGTGACCTGTCGCCGCTGAGCGGTTTGCCTGCCTTGCAATCGCTTAAATGTAGCCATAACCAGATCAGTGACCTATCGCCGCTGCGCGGCTTGCCCGCCTTGCAATCGCTTGAATGTAGTTCTAACCAGATCAGCGACCTGTCGCCACTGTGCGGCTTGCCCGCCTTGCAATCGCTTAAATGTAGCTATAACCAAATCAGCGACCTGTCGCCGCTGCGCGGCTTGTCAGCCTTGCAAGAGCTTTACTGCGACTCTAACCAGATCAGTGGCCTGTCGCCGCTGAGCGGCTTGCCTGCTTTGCAATCGCTTTACTGTAGAGCTAACCAGATCAGCGACCTGTCGCCGCTGGGCGGTTTGTCAGCCTTGCAAGTGCTTTACTGTGACTCTAACCAGATCAGCGACCTATCGCCGCTGAGTGGTTTATCAGCCTTGCAAGTGCTTGTCTGTAGCTATAACCAGATCAGTGGCTTGCTGCCCATTCAAAACAGGGTTCTATCGGGACAATTGGAACAGCTTCACTTGTACGATAATCCAGTCTGTGGAATTCCTTCAGGGTTGTTAGGCAGAGATTTCTTGGATGACTGTCAGGAAGGCCTCAGAAATTACTGGCAAGACTTGGCGCAAGGTGCGGAAAAACACCGGCAGCTCAAGGTTCAGTTGGTCGGCAATGGGCGGGTCGGTAAAACCACGCTGGCTTATGCGCTGGAGTATAAACGCGCCCCTAGCGAGCCGTTCACATCCACCCACGGCATTGTTATCAAGGAAATCCAGCAAACACTGGAGGGGGAAGATGCGTCTGTCACCCTGCAATTGTGGGATTTTGGCGGGCAGGAAATCTATCATGCCACCCATCGCCTTTTCTTGTCAGATGATTGCCTCTATCTGTTGCTGTGGGCAGAAGAAACCGAAGAACACTCGGACGAAACCCGCCACCCGGTCAGTTACTGGCTGGAGGCTATTCATGACCTCGCGCCCAATAGTCCGGTGATTTTGGTTAAAAACCAGATTGACCGTGCTGACCGTTTGCCCATAAGACCGGCTGAATTGACAGGGGATATGCCGGGCGTGGAGCAAATCCGGCAAGAAGTAAAAATATCAGCGATGCACTATCGTGGGATGCCTGCATTGCGGGGGGTTATCGAAGCGGTGCTGGAAGAACTCAAGCGCCGTGTTTGTTTGGAGTTACCGGCATCATGGGCGCGGGTGCAACACGAGCTAAAGCAACTTGGGCAAAAAACCATCTCCTTTGCCCACTTCAAGCAGCTTTGCATCAAGGCGGGCGTTGGTCATGCCGAATGGTTCGTGGATTATTTGCATAAAACTGGTACATTGTTTTACCGCGAAGGCGCGTTTCAGGATCAGATTATCCTTGATCAGAACTGGGCAATTAACGCGGTTTACCGAGTGTTTGACCCCAACAAACCGCACCGCCGCCGCATTGAGCGTATGAGTGGACGTTTCAGCGGTGAAGATGCCAGTCTGTTCTGGGATGAGGAGGCCAGTGAGCAGGCGGTATATGTCGACTTCATGTGCAATTGCGACATCTGCTACGAGCAAAATTACTGGAAAAATCAACGAGATAAAAAACCCTTTGCCGAGCGTGAATTTATCATCCCGGCTCTACTGCCCCTGACCAGCAAAGCCAGAACCGCATGGGGTACTGCCCGTGCGGATGACTGGCAACTGGAGGTTGAATACCCCTTCCTGCACCGTAGCATTATCGAGCGCATCATCCTGCGTCTTGGTGAAACCTACACAGGCGAACCCTGGCGTACCGGCATTTTCTGCGCAACCGATGAAGGCCAATTGCTGCTGGAATGTGAATACATCAACCGGCAGCAATCCACCCAAGGGTGTTTGCGCTTCCAGTTACGTGGCAGCCAACCCGACCGGCTGGTGTACACGCTGCGCAAACTGGTTAGCGAAACCAGCCCGCACCGCCGTTACCGCGAGTTTCTCAGCAAAGCGGGGGCAGAACGCATCCTGCTGCCCGAATTCAAGGATAAAGACATGGAACACACATCCCAACTGGACAAAACCAAACCAGCCGACAAAACCGTCAAGCTGTTCATTTCCTATTCCCACGCCGATGAAGAGCACAAAATCCGGCTGGAAAAACACCTGAAAGCCATCAGCCGCACCCTGCCACTGAACTACTGGAGCGACCGCTCCCTGTTTGCCGGTGAAGCGGTGGATGAGCAAATCTTCCAGCAACTGAACACCGCCGATATTGTCCTGCTGATGGTCAGCCCGGATTTCATCAATTCCGATTACTGCTTCACCAAGGAAATGGAACGCGCCCTGCAACGCTACCACGACGAGGGTAAGGTGGTGATTCCGGTCATCATCCGCCACACCGCCAGTTGGCGAAACCACGAAATCGGGAAAATCGTTGCCCTGCCCAAAGACGGGAAGCCGATCAAGAAATGGGATGATGAGGATGAGTTCTGGAGCAGTGTGGAAGACGGTATTCGGGTGCAGGTGGAGAGGCTGTTGGGGGCGTAAATCTGCCTAATTTCTCTTCCCGTCTCCAGCTTTTCTCCTACACGACCTCTTATCCAATTTGCGGGTGTCGTAAAAGGCCGAAGAAAATCCTCCCCCACCCCCTCCTTTTGCAAAGGAGGGGAGCAAAACAGCGCATCTCCTTGATCTTACAGCGTGCCGTCCGGCTTCCCCCTTTGAAAAAGGGGGATTGAGGGGGATTTTCTTCTGGGCATTTCAGTTTTACGACACCCTTCCCTTGCGGGTGTCGTAAAACGCCGAAGAAAATCCTCCCCCACCCCCTCCTTTTGCAAAGGAGGGGAGCAAGACAGTGCATCTCCTTGATCTTACAACGTACCGTTCGGCCTCCCCCTTTGCAAAAGGGGGATTGAGGGGGATTTTCTTCTGGGCATTTCAGTTTTACGACATCCTCCCCTTGCGGCTGGGCGGGTTGGGGAGGGGGGAGGTTCGGAGCGAAGTTATGGATTTTCCCTAAGTTTGCGCAGTATTTGTTCTGCCTGTGTTCGGCTTAAAGACAGTGCTTGATACGATATTTGTCATGTTTCTAACTGTTTTGTTAACAAAAATCTAAAAAAACTTCACTTTAAGCGTATGAGTGGTATGATTGCCTTGTTGATTGTCAACAATCCATGGAGCAATCAAAATGGCAGCACAGTTAGAGTTTGATGAAGAACGGACATTATCCGATAGAGCCTCGACCCGTCTCACCCAAGCTATTGTCACAGGGGAGTTGGCACAAGGGCAGAAGTTAAGTGAAGCCGATCTGGCCACACGATTTGGTATCAGCCGTGGCCCCTTGCGGGAGGCCATCCGCCAGTTGGAAGGTATGCGGCTGGTGACGAGGATCCCACATGCGGGTGCGCGTGTGGTGACATTGAACAATGCGATGATGGCTGACCTGTACCGGGTACGGGAAGCGCTGGAAGGCATGGCCTGCCGGATGGCGGCACAGCAAATGGGCAATGCCGAAATTGACACCCTGTTTGCCTTGCTGGATCAGCATCAGGAGCAGATTGAGGCAACTGATGGTTTGGCTTATTTCCAGAGTGAAGGGGATTTCGATTTCCATTACCAGATTGTCCTGGGTAGCCGTAACCAGATGTTGATCGACCTGTTGGCAGGGGAGTTGTACCAATTGCTCAGGATGTGCCGGTATCGCACCAGCCACCTGGCAAAACGTACCCGCCCTGCTTTGCAACAACACCGTCAGATTGCCGAGGCGATAGCCGATCGGGATGGCGATCTGGCAGAACTGCTTATGCGCCGTCATATCAGCGGCGCATGGAAAAGCATCAACCAAATGATGATGGAGGAATCCCCATGACTGAGCGACTGACCCCCGGACAAAAATTGCGCCTTGCGGTGCAGGAAAATCACCCCTTGCAGGTAGTGGGGGCTGTGACCGCCAATAGCGCCATCCTCGCCGAGAAAGTCGGTCATAAGGCTTTGTACCTGTCCGGTGGTGGTGTTGCCGCATCCTCTTTGGGCATCCCCGATTTGGGGATTACCACCCTGCATGATGTGGTCGAGGACATCAAACGCATTACTGCCGTTACCACTGCCCCCTTGCTGGTGGATATTGATACCGGCTGGGGTGGTGCATTCAATATTGCCCGAGCCACCCGTGAAGTGGCACAAGCCGGTGCAGCCGGTTTCCATATCGAAGACCAGGTGATGCAGAAGCGTTGTGGGCATCGTCCGAACAAGGCGATTGTCAGCCTGTCGGAAATGGTCGACCGCGTAAAGGCCGCCGTGGATGCCCGTACTGACAGCAGCTTTGTGATTATGGCGCGTACTGATGCGCTGGCGGTTGAAGGCATGCAATCAGCGATTGACCGCGCGATGGCCTGTGTTGAGGCCGGTGCGGATATGATCTTCCCGGAAGCCATGAACAAGCTGGAGCAATATGCCGAGTTCACCAAGGCGGTGCGTGTCCCGGTGTTGGCGAATATTACCGAGTTTGGTGCAACCCCACTCTATACCACCACTGAGCTGGCGGGTGTCGGTGTGCAGTTGGTGCTGTATCCGTTGAGCGCGTTCCGTGCCATGTGCAAGGCGGCGGAGAATGTCTACCAGCACTTGTTGGCGGATGGTACACAAAAGAACGTGCTGGATACCATGCAAACCCGGATGGAGCTGTATGACACCATTGGCTACCATGCGTTTGAGCAAAAACTGGATGCACTGTTTGCCAAACAGGGTGCTGAATAAGATTGGGGATGAGTGTGATGGCTGAGCAAGTTTTACCAAAAGCAAAAAAATCGGTTGCCTTATCGGGCATGGCAGCCGGAAATACCGCTGTATGTACGGTCGGGCGCACGGGCAATGACCTGCATTACCGGGGGTATGACATCCTCGATTTTGCGGAACAGGCTGAGTTTGAGGAAATTGCCCATCTGATTGTGTATGGCACTTTGCCCAACAAGGCTGAGTTGCGTGCGTACAAAACCCGGCTGAAATCCCTGCGTGGTTTGCCGCAAGCAGTCAGACAGGCGATGGAGGCTTTGCCCGCCTCGGCGCATCCGATGGATGTCCTGCGCACGGGTTGTTCCGTGTTGGGGACTTGCCTGCCAGAAAAGGAAGAGCATCCTTTGGCTGAAACCCGGCATATCCTTGACCGGCTGATGGCGAGTTTTGGCTCGATGCTGCTGTACTGGTATCACTTTGCGGTGAATGGCAAGCGCATTGATGTTGAAACCGATGATGATTCCATCGGCGGGCATTTCCTGCACCTGCTGCACGGTGAAACACCACGGGAGTCGTGGGTGCGTGCCATGCACACTTCCCTGATCCTGTATGCCGAGCATGAATTCAATGCCTCCACCTTTACTGCCCGCGTGGTGGCAGGGACAAATTCGGATGTCTATTCCTGCATTACCGGGGCGATTGGTGCATTGCGTGGCCCCAAGCATGGGGGTGCAAACGAGGTCGCTTTCCGCATCCAAAGCCGTTACAACACGCCTGACGAAGCTGAAGCTGATATCCGCGCCCGTGTTGAGCGCAAGGAAGTGATTATTGGCTTTGGTCATCCGGTTTATACCATCGCTGACCCACGCAATGTGGTCATCAAGCGGGTGGCAAAGCAGTTGTCCGAAGAAAATGGCGACCTGAAAATGTTCAATGTCGGTGAACGCCTTGAGCGGGTGATGTGGGAAGCCAAGCGCATGTTCCCGAATCTGGATTGGTATTCGGCGGTGTCCTATAACCAAATGGGCGTGCCGACCGATATGTTTACCCCCTTGTTTGTGATTGCCCGCACCTCCGGTTGGGGGGCGCATGTCATTGAGCAGCGTCAGGATGGCAAGATTATCCGCCCCAGTGCCAATTATGTCGGGCCTGAGAATATGAACTGGGTTCCTTTGGCTGAGCGTGGATAGATTGGATAGCTTGGGTAAATTGGGTAAATAAGGACAAACAACCATGAATACTGAATTCCGTAAAAACTTGCCCGGTACATCACTGGATTATTTTGATACCCGTGCAGCCGTTGAGGCGATCCAGCCGGGTAGTTATGACACGCTGCCTTATACTTCGCGTGTTTTGGCTGAGCAATTGGTACGCCGTTGCGAACCGGCTGCCCTGACCGACTCACTCAAGCAATTGGTTGAGCGCCGCCAGGATCTGGATTTCCCGTGGTATCCGGCGCGGGTCGTGTGCCATGACATCCTCGGGCAAACTGCCCTGGTGGATTTGGCAGGCTTGCGTGATGCGATTGCCGAGAAGGGCGGCGATCCTGCCAAGGTCAATCCGGTTGTCCCGACCCAATTGATCGTTGACCACTCCCTCGCGGTCGAGTGTGGCGGCTTTGACCCGGACGCATTCCGCAAAAACCGGGAAATTGAAGACCGCCGCAATGAAGACCGTTTCCACTTCATCGACTGGACAAAGACCGCGTTCAAAAACGTGGACGTGATCCCGGCGGGCAATGGCATCATGCACCAGATCAACCTGGAGAAAATGTCCCCGGTGATCCAGGCGCGTGAGGGTGTGGCATTCCCCGATACATGCGTCGGTACGGATTCACACACGCCCCACGTTGACGCATTGGGCGTTATCGCCATTGGTGTGGGGGGCTTGGAGGCCGAAACGGTCATGCTGGGTCTGCCTTCCATGATGCGCCTGCCGGACATCGTGGGGGTCAAGCTGACTGGTAAGCACCAGCCCGGTATTACCGCCACGGACATCGTACTGGCCTTGACGGAGTACTTGCGCAAAGAGCGCGTGGTCGGTGCGTATGTTGAATTCTTTGGGGACGGAGCCGATAGCCTCTCCATCGGCGACCGTGCCACCATTTCCAATATGTGCCCGGAATATGGCGCAACGGCTGCGATGTTCTACATCGATGGGCAAACCATCGACTATTTGAAGCTGACGGGGCGTGAGCCTGAGCAAGTCGTTTTGGTTGAAAACTATGCCAAACTGACCGGCTTATGGGCAGACTCCCTCAAGACCGCACAATATCCACGGGTACTGGAGTTTGATTTGTCCAGCGTGGTACGCAACATGGCAGGCCCTTCCAACCCCCACAAGCGCTTGCCGACTTCAGCCTTGGCAGAGCGTGGGATTGCGGTCAATCTGGCGGCTGCCCAGGCGGAAGAGGCAGAAGGCTTGATGCCGGATGGTGCGGTGATTATTGCCGCGATCACGTCCTGCACCAATACCTCCAATCCACGCAATGTGGTGGCAGCAGGCTTATTGGCAAAGAAAGCCAATGAGCTGGGTCTGGTGCGCAAGCCGTGGGTTAAATCCTCCTTTGCCCCCGGCTCGAAAGTCGCAGAACTGTACCTGAAAGAAGCCGGTTTGCTCACTGAGCTGGAAAAGCTGGGCTTTGGCATTGTCGCCTTTGCCTGCACCACCTGTAATGGCATGTCCGGTGCGCTTGACCCGAAAATCCAGCAGGAAATCATCGACCGCGACTTGTACGCCACGGCGGTTTTGTCGGGCAACCGTAACTTTGACGGGCGTATCCACCCGTATGCCAAGCAAGCGTTCCTCGCTTCCCCACCGCTGGTGGTGGCGTATGCGATTGCAGGAACCATGCGTTTTGACATTGAAAAAGACGTATTGGGCACAGACAGTCAGGGCAAGCCGATCACCCTGAAAGACATTTGGCCTGCCGACGAAGAAATTGATGCCATCGTTGCAACCAGTGTCAAGCCAGAGCAGTTCAAGCAAATCTATATCCCCATGTTTGATTTGGGCGTGGCTGAGCAGGCGAAAAGCCCGCTGTATGACTGGCGACCCATGTCCACCTATATCCGCCGCCCACCGTATTGGGAAGGGGCGTTGGCAGGCGAGCGTACCCTGAAGGGCATGCGCCCCTTGGCGGTATTGCCGGACAATATCACCACCGACCACCTGTCGCCGTCCAATGCCATCATGCTGAACAGCGCAGCGGGCGAGTATCTGGCGAAAATGGGTCTGCCGGAAGAGGACTTCAACTCGTATGCAACCCACCGTGGCGACCATTTGACCGCACAACGCGCTACCTTCGCCAACCCCCAGTTGGTGAATGAAATGGCAGTGGTTGACGGGCAAGTGAAAAAAGGCTCACTGGCACGGGTGGAGCCGGAAGGTAAGGTGATGCGGATGTGGGAAGCCATCGAAACCTACATGAACCGCAAGCAGAACCTGATTATTATTGCCGGTGCGGATTACGGTCAAGGTTCCAGTCGTGACTGGGCAGCGAAGGGTGTCCGTTTGGCGGGCGTGGAAGCGATTGTTGCGGAAGGCTTTGAGCGCATCCACCGTACCAACCTGGTCGGGATGGGGGTATTGCCGCTGGAGTTCAAGGCGGGCGATACGCGCAAGACCTATGACATTGACGGTACAGAAACCTTTGATGTGGAAGGTGAGGTTGCCCCACGCACTGATCTGGTGGTGGTCATGCACCGCCGCAATGGTGAAACGGTGCGTATCCCTGTCACCTGCCGTCTGGATACCGCAGCGGAAGTGCATGTGTACAACGCAGGTGGCGTATTGCAGCGCTTTGCACAGGACTTTCTGGAGGGGGGAGTATGAGCCGCGTCCCACAAATCAAAATCCCCGCCACTTATATCCGTGGTGGCACATCCAAGGGTGTGTTTTTCCGTTTGGAAGACTTGCCGACGGCGGCTCAAGTACCCGGTGCAGCGCGTGACAAGCTGTTTCAACGGGTGATTGGTAGTCCTGACGCTTATGCGGCGCATATTGATGGTATGGGTGGTGCGACCTCCAGTACCAGCAAGTGTGTGATTTTATCCAAGAGTACGCGCCCTGATCATGATGTCGATTACTTGTACGGGCAGATTGCCATTGACAAGGATTTTGTCGATTGGAGCGGTAATTGCGGCAATTTGTCTACCGGTGCAGGGGCATTTGCGATTCATGCGGGCTATGTGGATGCCGCACGGATTCCAGAAAATGGCATCTGTACCGTGCGCATTTGGCAAGCAAATATCAATAAAACGATTATTGCGCATGTGCCAGTGAGTAACTTTCAGGTACAGGAAACCGGTGACTTTGAACTCGACGGCGTAACCTTTCCGGCAGCGGAAATTGTGCTGGAGTTCCTTGATCCGTCCGATGAAGGTGAGGACAGCGGTAGCATGTTCCCGACCGGCAATTTGGTCGACCAGCTTGACGTTCCCGGTGTGGGTACTTTCCCGGCGACCATGATCACGGCAGGCATCCCGACCGTCTTTGTGAATGCGGTGGATATTGGCTATACCGGTACAGAATTGCGGGAAGCGATCAATAGCGATCCGCAAGCACTGGCACGTTTCGAGAAAATCCGCGTGGCAGGTGCGTTGCGCATGGGGTTGATCAAAACCCCGGAAGAAGCCCTTACCCGCCAACATACGCCCAAAATTGCCTTTGTTGCCAAGCCGCAAAGCTATACGGCTTCCAGTGGCAAGGGGGTGGGGGCGGCTGATGTTGACTTGCTGGTGCGTGCCTTGTCGATGGGCAAGCTGCACCACGCGATGATGGGGACAGCCGCTGTTGCGATTGGTACGGCTGCTGCTGTGCCGGGGACATTGGTCAACCTTGCTGCCGGTGGGGGTGAGCGCACCGCAGTACGTTTTGGGCATCCGTCCGGCACTTTGCGTGTCGGGGCGGAAGCCAGGCAGGTGGATGGTGATTGGACAGTGACCAAAGCCATCATGAGCCGCAGTGCCCGCATCCTGATAGAAGGCTGGGTACGGGTTCCAGGCGATTGTTTTTAGGTTGTTGCAGGAGGAGATTAAAGATGAGTTATAAAGCCGAATATCAACGGTCAATGGATGATCCAGAAGGCTTCTGGAAAGAGAAAGCGGCGGCGCTGAAGTGGTTCAAATCCCCGGAAAAAATCCTCTCACAGGATGAGCATGGCATTTACCACTGGTTTGCCGATGGGGAAATGAACACCGCTTACATGGCTCTGGATTATCATGTCGAGCAAGGGCGTGGCGACCAGCTTGCCATTATCTATGACTCCCCGGTCAGCAATACCAAGACCAAAGTCACCTACCGCGAACTGCGTGACCAAGTGGCACAGACAGCGGGCATGCTGCGTGATTTGGGCGTGGAGAAAGGCGACCGTGTGATTGTTTACATGCCGATGATGGTGGAAGCGGTCGTCGGGATGCTGGCTTGTGCCCGTTTGGGTGCTATCCACTCGGTGGTATTTGGTGGCTTTGCTCCCCCTGAATTGGCTGTCCGTCTGGAAGATGCCCAGCCGAAGGTGATCCTGTCTGCTTCGTGCGGGATTGAAATCAGCCGTGTGATTGAATACAAGCCACTGCTGGACAAGGCAATTGAACTCTCCTCCCATAAGCCGAGTGCTGTGGTGATTTTCCAGCGTCCCCAGGCGACTTCCGCGTTGATTGCCGGGCGCGACCATGACTGGCAGGCACTGGCTGCCCAGTCACAACCGGCTGATTGCGTGCCGGTAAAAGGCACTGACCCGCTCTACATCCTGTATACCTCCGGTACAACCGGCAAGCCAAAAGGCGTGGTGCGTGAGAATGGCGGTCATGCCGTTGCCATGAATTACAGTATGCAGGCCATCTACAACGTCGATAAGGGCGATGTGTTCTGGGCGGCATCGGATGTGGGTTGGGTCGTTGGTCACTCTTACATCGTTTATGCACCCCTGCTGCGTGGCTGTACCACGATTGTGTATGAAGGCAAGCCCATCATGACCCCGGATGCGGGTGCATTCTGGCGTGTGTGCGAAGAATACGGGGTCAAAACCCTGTTCACTGCCCCGACTGCGTTCCGCGCGATCAAGAAGGAGGATGCCAATGGCGACTTCTTCAAGAAGCATGATTTGAGCAAACTGGTGGCGATTTTCTCTGCCGGTGAGCGCCTTGACCCACCCAGCCAGGAATGGCTGATGGAAAAGAGCGGCAAACCGGTCATTGACCATTGGTGGCAGACTGAAACCGGCTGGGGCATTACCGCCAATCTGCAAGGTATTGAGCCGATGCCGATCAAGTTGGGTTCCTCCACTGTACCGACTCCGGGCTTCAATGTGCAGATTCTGGACGAAGCCGGTCAGGAGCTGAAGGCAAACGAACAGGGTTACATCGCCCTGAAACTGCCGTTGCCACCTTCCTGCTTGGCAACCGTCTGGGGCAATGTCGAGAAGTTCAAGGAAAGCTATCTGTCCATGTTCCCCGGCTATTATGCCAGCGGTGACGGCGGTTATATCGACCAGGATGGCTATGTATTCGTCATGGGGCGGGTGGATGATGTCATCAACGTCGCAGGCCACCGCTTGTCGACGGGTGAAATGGAAGAGATTGTTGGTCGCCATCCATTGGTGGCAGAGTGTGCGGTGGTTGGGCGTGACGACGACCTGAAAGGCCAAATCCCGATGGGCTTGGTGGTATTGAAATCAGGCGTTGATATTGATGAGGCTGCCTTATCGAAAGAACTGGTGACGATGATCCGCAACAGCATCGGCGCAATTGCCTGCTACAAGGATACCTATATCGTCAAACGCCTGCCGAAAACCCGTTCCGGTAAAATCCTGCGCAAGAATATGCGCCAGATGATCAATGGTGAGGCCTATGTTGTGCCATCCACGATTGACGATCCGGGAATCATGCCTGAATTGGAAGCCCTGCTGAAAGAACGTGGGGTCATCCGGGGCTAAAGCTCCCTCTCTACCCCCTTCCCGGATAATGGGCGGGGGTAGGGTTGTCCCCAATATTTTGGGTGGTGAAATTAGGCGGCAATTATTGGAACTTTTTAGAAATCTGCTATCTTAGTCTATAATTGATTATAAATTAGGACAGTAAAATGATCAGCCGATGCTTCTTTATTTTGTTTTCACTTTTTTGTGCCTATCCTACCTACGCAGCACCCCAGCCCACGCCACCATCCGTCTTCAAATCAAATGGAAATAATGGCTTATATTTGCTTGATAAAAGCCAGAAGCGTTTATTTGCAACTTTTAGTGAAATGGATGCTTACTATAATAAGCTATTGACTATCTTGAAGGCCAATCCCCCCGCATCAACAGCCACTGCCTATCTGAACGCAGGCAACCATTTTTTTATTAGTCCTGATAATCTAGGTCAACCTCCTGTATTACCCAATAAAAATGTCTCAGATGACTACATGCTACTGAAATATTGTCCAATAAAGTTGATGGAAGGAGGTACCCCTAATGAATTGCTAAACGGCATGGCAATCACACTACTTCAAAAAAAGAACAAACCACTACCTGCTGGGGATAAACTACTGGGACTCGATAAAGCACCTGCTAGTGCAAATCAATATATACAAGCATTGCGGGTTTACGCCCAAGCATGGAACAAGCAAGTCATGCCTTACTGCATGAAAAAGGCCGGTATTTTAGATATGACTATTGCCAAGCCGGTAGTGGTGACGCATAAAGTTATCGGTGATGATGTGTTCATTTTAGATGAGCCTCCTTTCAAAAATCCAAGAAAAGAAGTTATGTCCAAGGAGGAGGAACAGGTTTATCATAATCGCCTGCGGGAAGCGATTGCCAAGAAAGACCCCGAGAAAGATGTTGGGCAGGCAATAAAAAATAATAATTTATATTTTTTAGGCTATAGAAATAATGTTTGGATTGACATCAGGGGTGGTTTGAGAAATCATTATTCAATATCTGCATCAGCTTTTATTGGTGCTTATAATGATCCAGGACGAGCCTATGATGGTCAAGAGTATCTGAGGAAATTGTGCCGAAGTCGTTTTATAGAGGGTACTACAGAGCGTGGATCAGCAGCTATTGCCATTTATAAAGATTATGCCACGGTCTGGAATGCCCGCATGTTTCAGGTTTGCCAAGCAAAGGTTGAAAAATTATTTGCCAGCCAATTGGCCTTGCAACGTGCCTCTAGAAAGTTTAGGGCTACAGTTGGTAACTATGTCTTTACCCTGCAAAGTGATGCCCTTATGAAGGGGGAGGCCTTACAGGTGAAGAGCAACCAAAGTGGGACACAAGTGATACGTTTGAGGGATGGGAGTTTGGTGGATGTAAAACAAATACCGAATATGGATGGCTTGTTTGCATTGGTTAACCAAGCATTTACAAAGAAAAATTCTTCTGTTCATGCTGAGTATGATAAGAAATATGGTTATCTGACCTATCTACGGATACAACCATCCGGTGGGAAAGCTATTCAATACGCTGTCAGCGATTTTCAGTCACTGCGTTAACGGGGAGGAGCCATGAGAAAATTTGTATGGCTATTGTCGAGTAGCTTGTTGTCTTCTGCTGTGTTTGCTGTACCAGCCACCAAACCACCCTTGCCATTTCATGGCGAAGGTGAGTATGTTTTTCTGTTGCCAGAAACCAAAAGCTTTAAAACATTTCCAAAATTTACCACAACCACCGAACTGGATCGGCATTACACCCGTTTGTTAAATGCATTGCGCCAGCGCAACCCGGCAGATGACATTAATAGCCTGGTGGCGAACGGCACAATGTACTTGGTCAATAGCGTGCATGACCCACTTGACCCCTTACCACCCCTCAATAATTTCTTGTACAGTTCCTATCAAAAAACCTGCCCCGTCAAGACATTGGAGGGTAGTTATCCCGATTATTATGTGGATCGCAATACTTTGGAGAAAATTGAGAAAAGCAAACTGCCTAAACCGCCTGGGGAGTTATTGCGTTGGCAGGGCAATGTGCAACGGACAGCAATTGTTGAAGCCTATTTGAAGGAGGCCAGGCAGTATGGGGAAAAATGGGCGCGGCTGATGCAGCCCCTGTGTCTTAAAAAAGCTGGTGTTCCCCACAAATCCACTTTACCTCCGGTTAAGGCTACCCATCAGGTGATTGGCAATACCGTTTATATTCTGGATGAAACCACCTTCCGCACCCCGCATTATGAGCGTATTCATGAGACCTTGTATCGTGAGCGTATCCGCACTGCAATCCGGCAGAAGAATCCGGTCACGGATGCGACCGAGGCGATCAGCCGTAAAGAAGCCTATTTGTTGAGTACTGCGGGAATGTCAGTCGAGGAGCGTGACTTGATCTTGAGGGTCTGTCCAGTCAAAAAAATGGAGGGGGAGGACTATACAAACAATTATCTGTTTAACGCTTATAAGCTGCGTTGGAATCAGTTGATGCTGCCGGTTTGCCGTAATAAATATGCAACCCATATCCCTTTTGGCAAGCAACGGCTCGATTGGTTAACCGCAAAAGAGCACTGGGCAACCCGCCCGAATATTGGTACGTCTTATACTTATACACTGACAACACCGCAGCGTGCCGTTGAGGTGCAGGTTGTGAATGGCAAGGTGAAGCGGGTCAGCACGTTGCCAGAACGCAAGCCATTACCTCTGAGTACCGGCAAAACGGTGGGGGAGTGGTTTACCATGATTGAGTCGGCATTAGACCGCCCAGCCCATCGCGTGAATGTCGAATACCACAGCTTATACGGCTATCCAACCGCTATCCAAATACAGTTTGTGGATAAACCAATGCTGCAATACAAGATCAGTCATTTTTCTTCCCAAACAAACTGAGCAGTATTCCCATGCCATCGTTTGGGATGTCACCGTCTTTGGTGCTTACGCCCATCGGGAACAGGTTGATGACTGCCCCGGTGAGGGCAGCATAGGCCAGTGCTTGTAAGGCCAGTTTGGGGTAGTCATCTTCAATGGTGAAGAAGTTGTCGGTTCCCATGCCCCAGAGGATCAGGGCAAACAGCAGCAGTTCAATGCCAGGGCCTGCAAAGTAGGTCAGGGCATGTTTGAGGCGTGGGGCGCTGGTATCGGGGGTGGGGTTGAACTGGACAAAGCCTTCAATGGGAACCATGCGCACTTCCAGTGGGGCATCAAATAAGCGGCCTTGGTAAATCACCCGCCCAAAGCCAATCACGGTGCGCCCGATCTGCCAGCCAAAGCTGCGTGCCATCAGTGCATGCCCGAACTCGTGCAGCAAGACCAGTGGCATCCACCACAATAAAAACAACAGGGCTGCCAGTTTACGCGGTTCATAGTGGGTGAATATCTCCAGTGCCATCAGCAGCAAGAAGACCCCGGTCAGGCCGTAGAGGGTCAAGGTTTCGCCGCGTGTGGCTGGTTTTTTGTCGTGATGCTTTGGGTCAATCGGCATGGGTTCTGCTCCTGGGTTTATGGTTATTTTAGGTCTTTCCCAGCTCCCGCATGAAGGTTTCCAACACCAGATGGGTGCGTGCCCCAATGCGGGTAATGGCGGCATAGGCCGTCAGGTAATTCATCTGTTCGGGCAAGATAGCTCGCATCCGTCCAGTTTGTACCCAACGTTCCGCATAGTGAGTAGGTAGATAACCAATGTATTGTCCGGTGAGGATCAGGAACGCAATCCCCTCGCGGTCGGTAGCAGTAGCAGCAGCTTTCAGATCACGCATTACTTCCTTGATGGTGGCTGTTTGCGCATAAGCCGGTACGACAGCCGCTTGTTGGTTGAGCAGACGACGGTCAATCTGCGTATCCGCAAGGTTAAACAGCGGGTGGTCAGCGCTGCAATACAGTTGCGAACACTCATCGTAAAGCGGGAAATAATTCAGCCCCGCTAATAGGCGCAATTCCGGCACAGCTCCGACATGTAGCCGTCCATCCAGCACTTCCAGCTCAATGTCCTTGGGTGGAATCATCTTGATGTTCACCTTCACCGACGGCCCCAATTGATGCAAGCGGCGTAAGGCATTGGTCAGGCGCATGTGCGGGATCGTCACCAGATTGTCAGTGATGCCAATATTCAGTTCCCCGCGCAAGTGGTCATGCAGGGCATTGACTTGGGTGCGGAAGGTTTCCAGTGAGCCTAGCAGTTGCAGGGCGGAGTCGTAGACCAAAGAGCCTTCATCAGTGAGAGCAAAGCCGGTGCGCCCGCGTTGACAAAGGCGTAGGCCGAGTTTTTGTTCCAGTTCGGAAATGGCAAGGCTAATGGCAGAACGGCTGATGTTGAGTTCAACTTCAGCCGCTGAGAAACCACCGCATTCGACCACTGCCTTGTAAATACGCAGTAGCCGGATGCTGCTATCACTGACTTGCCCTTTGAGCATCAGGACGGGAACGCAAACTGCACCCGCTCACGCACAGCCGAGGAAGGCCAGCGTTGGGTGATGGTTTTGCGGCGGGTGTAAAAGCGGATGCTGTCTGGGCCATAAGCCGACAGGTCGCCGAACAAGGAACGCTTCCAACCACCAAAGCTGTGATAAGACACGGGCACAGGCAGGGGGACGTTAATGCCAACCATGCCGACCTGGATGTAGTCGGAGAAATAACGCGCCGCTTCGCCATCACGGGTGAAGATACAAGTTCCATTGCCGTATTCATGGTCATTGATCAATTGCATGGCGGCTTCCATGCTGTCAACACGCACCACTTGCAATACGGGGCCAAAGATTTCTTCCTGATAGCTGACCATATCCGGGCGTACATGGTCGAGCAGGGTGGCTCCGACATAAAAGCCGTTTTCATAGCCGTCGATTTTGACCTTGCGCCCATCCACCACTACCGTCGCACCATCGCGTTCAGCACTGTCGATATAGCCAATCACTTTTTGCTGGTGTGCCTTGGTGATGACCGGACCAAAGTCATTGGTTTTGTCATGGTACGGGCCAGTACGCAAGCCTTGCATAGCAGCGGACATTTTTTCCACCAGCAAATTAGCGGCTTTATCACCGACTGCTACCGCCACCGATAAAGCCATGCAGCGTTCCCCGGATGAGCCAAAAGCAGCCCCCAGCAATTGGGCAACTGCATTGTCCATGTCGGCATCTTCCAGCACAATGGCGTGGTTCTTTGCACCGCCCAAGGCTTGGCAACGCTTGCCATTGGCGGTAGCCGTAGCGTAAATGTATTCAGCGATGGGGGTCGAGCCAACAAAACTGACCGCTTGCACGCGCTTGTCGTTCAGCAGGGTATCGACTGCTTCCTTGTCGCCATTCACCACATTCAACACGCCGGGGGGCAAACCGGCCTGTTGCGCCAATTCAGCGATATACAGGGTGGAACTGGGGTCGCGCTCGGACGGTTTCAGCACAAAGGTATTGCCACAAACAATCGCGGCTGGGTACATCCACAAGGGAACCATCGCCGGAAAGTTGAACGGGGTAATGCCAGCCACCACGCCCAAGGGTTGGAACTCACTCCACGAGTCAATGCCGGGGCCAGTATTGCGGCTGTGTTCGCCTTTGAGGAGTTCGGGGGCGTAGCAGGCAAATTCGACATTCTCAATGCCACGAGCCAGTTCACCACCGGCATCATGGGCAATTTTGCCGTGCTCTTCGCCAATCAGTTGATTGATGGTGGCAGCATTTTGCTCCAGTAATTCCTTGAAGCGGAACATGATTCTGGCTCGTTTGGCAGGCGGGGTATCGCGCCATGTCGGAAAAGCGGCTTGGGCAGCGGCAATGGCTTCCTCAACCGTTGCTTTAGAGGCCAGTGCTACCTGCTTGCTGACTTCACCCGTTGACGGGTTAAACACCGCTTGGGTACGGGCGGCATCAGCACGTTTTTCGCCATTAATCAAATGACCGACAGTATTCATTTCCCTAAAATCCTCCAATTACAACTTATTCCAATTCATTAATGGCTTCGCCGATGGCATTAACCACAGCATCAATTTCGTGTGCTTCAACCGTAAAGGGCAGACCTAACTGGATAGTATCGCCGCCGTTACGGACATAAAAGCCTTTTTCCCAGCATTTCAACGCCACTTGATAGGGGCGGATCACCGCATCGCCGTTTGTGCCTTGCAGAGTGAGTGCACCCGCCAGCCCACAATTACGGATGTCGGTAATGTATTTTGTACCTTTCAGGCTGTGCCATGCTTCTTCAAATACCGGAGACATAGCTTTGACCCGTTCTGGCATGGCTTCTTTTTCCAATACATCCAGTGCTGCCAAACCGGCTGCACAGGCTAAAGGATGAGCCGAGTAGGTATAGCCGTGTGGCAGCTCGACCATGTGCACTGCACCGCCGTTTTCCATAAAGCACTGATAGATTTCGTCTTTTGCCACCACTGCACCCATTGGTACATTACCATTGGTGATCTGTTTGGCAAGCGTCAGCATATCCGGGACAACACCAAAAGCTTCCGCGCCGGTATTCGCGCCCATGCGCCCTAAGCCGGTAATAACCTCATCAAAAATCAGCAGGATATTATGTTGGGTACAAATCTCCCTCAGGCGCTTCAGGTAGCCCTTGGGTGGCGGGATAACCCCAGCAGAACCGGCAACCGGCTCGACAATCACAGCGGCAATATTGGAAGCATCATGCAAGGCAATCAGGTTCAGCAACTCATCCGCAAGGTGAGCGCCCTGTTCTGGCATCCCACGGGAAAAGGCATTTTCTGGAGTCATGGTATGTGGCAAATGGTCGGCCTCAATCCCTTGCCCATACAGAGCACGGTTGCCAACAATCCCACCGACACTAATGCCACCAAAATTGACCCCGTGATAACCCTTCACGCGCCCAATCAATCGGGTTTTGCTAGCCATGCCTTTTTTGCGCCAATAGGCACGGGCAATTTTCAGCGCTGTATCAACGGCTTCGGAGCCGGAGCAGGTGAAAAACACCCGATTCAAACCGGCAGGCATGAATTCAGTCACCCGCTCTGCCAACTGAAAGGCTTTTGGGTGAGCGAAGTTAAACGCTGGGGAGTAATCCAGTTCGCGGATTTGGCGGCTGACCGCCTCGGCGATTTCAGGGCGGGCATGACCCAAACCGCATGTCCACAGGCCAGACAGCCCATCAAAGATTTTCCGCCCCCGGTCGTCGGTATAATAACGGCCTTCCCCAGCCACAATGATGCGTGGGTCTTGTTTGAAGGCACGGTTACTGGTGAACGGCATCCAGTAAGCCTGCATCTCAGCTTGGTTCATGGTACATACCTCAATGATTTAGTTGGCGGCACTATTGTGCAGGATCATAATGGTTTGTTAAATTTAAAATAACTCGATCTCAGTTGAGTAAATGCAAAACTTTTAAAGCTGGTATGTGGCGTTTTACACTACAAGTCCATTAATGAGGACACCACCATGCAAACCAGCCAACTCCATGCCGCATTGGCGGCTTTCCAAGCCCGTTTCGGCGACCATTTCACCACGAACCTGACCTTGCGTGAGCAGCACGCCCATACCCAGACATGGTTGCCGAACCAGCCTGCGGATGGGGTGCTGTTCGCGGTTGACCGGCAAATGGTGGTGGATGCGGTGAAGTTATGTGCTGAATATGCCTGTCCGGTCATCCCGTTTGGCACAGGCACGTCTTTGGAAGGGCATGTGAATGCGCCCCACGGTGGCATCTGCATTGATGTCTCGCGCATGGACAAGGTGTTGCATATCCATGCCGAAGATTTGGCGGTGGTGGTGCAACCGGGTGTGACCCGTGAAGCCTTGAATGTGGCCTTGCGTCATACCGGGTTGTTTTTCCCGATTGACCCCGGTGCGAATGCCAGCCTGGGTGGGATGGCCTCGACCCGTGCTTCCGGTACGAATGCGGTACGCTATGGCACGATGAAGGATGTGGTGCTGGGGCTGGAGGTGGTGACAGCTAGCGGTGAAGTGATCCGTACCGCCAGCCGTGCCAAGAAAAGTGCCGCCGGTTACGATCTGACGCGCCTGTTTGTCGGCTCGGAAGGCACGCTGGGCATTATCACCGAACTGACCCTGAAGGTATTTGGCAGGCCGGAACAAGTAGCGGGCGGGGTATGTGCGTTCCCGACGGTGCTGGATGCCTGCAATGCGGTGATCATGACCATCCAGGCCGGGATTCCGGTCGCACGCATCGAGTTGCTAGATGCCTTGCAGATCCACGCCTGCAACCGTTACTCAAAACTGGCGATGGCAGAACAGCCCACCCTGTTTGTTGAATTCCACGGCAGTGCCGCCAGTGTCCAGGAGCAGGCTGAATCCTTTGCTGCCATTGCCAGCGAATACGGGGCAGGGGCGTTTACATGGAGCAGCAACCAACAGGAATTGGCGCAATTGTGGAAAGCCCGCCACCATGCCTTTTTTGCCGCGCAAGCCCTCCGCCCTGGAACCCGCGCCTATTCCAGTGATGCCTGTGTCCCCATTTCCCGTTTGGCGGAATGCGTGGAGGAAACCCGCCAGGATTTGGAATCATCCGGCATGGTGGCAACGATTCTTGGGCATGTCGGCGATGGCAATTTCCATATTATCCTGCTGGTCGATCTGGATAATCCCGCTGAAATTGAAAAAGCCGAAGGGATCGTTTCCCGCATTAGCCAGCGGGCGATTGCCATGGAAGGGACATGCACCGGCGAACATGGGATTGGACAGGGCAAACGCGGTTATTTGCGCGATGAATTGGGCGCTGCGGTTGATGTTATGCAAGCCATTAAACACGCCCTTGACCCGCAGGGGATTATGAATCCGGGGAAGGTGTTTTGAGTGATGGCAAGTAACGTATATACAGGGCATAAGGAAGTTTTACACTCCAAGCGTGCCAATATCTATTACCTCGAACACTGCCGGGTCATGGTCAAAGGTGGGCGTGTTGTGTTTTTAACACCAGCGGAGGAAGAAAACCAGTATTGGAATATCCCCATCGCCAACACCACGGTGGTTTTGCTAGGAACAGGCACATCCCTTACCCAAGCTGCTGTTAGAATGTTGTGTGGTGCAGGGGTGATGCTGGGTTTCAGTGGGGGAGGTGACACACCGTTGTTGGCAGCGACTGAAATTGAATGGCTTTCGCCGCAAAGTGAATACCGCCCTACTGAATACCTGCAAAGCTGGATGTCCTTTTGGTTTGATGCCCAGAAGCGTTTGAGTGTTGCCCGCTTTTTGCAAACCAAACGCATCGTGTTTCTGAATCAAGTATGGAGTAAGGACAAAGAGTTGCGTCGTTATGATTTCGCCGTGGATGATTGCGATCTGGAAAAATCCATCAAACGCTGTTAACAAGACATTGGTAATAGTCCTGATGTGATGCAGTTATTGCAATCAGAAGCACGCTTAACCAAAGCACTCTACAAGTTCGCCGCAAACCGCACGAATACTGCCGAGTTTGTACGTTCACACGAACCGGAAGAGCTGGATTTGGCAAACCAGTTCCTCAATCACGGCAATTATTTGGCGTATGGCTTGGCGGCAACCTGCTTGTGGGTGTTGGGTATTCCGCATGGGTTTGCAGTGATGCACGGCAAAACGCGGCGAGGGGCATTGGTGTTTGACATCGCGGATTTGGTGAAGGATGCGATTGTGTTGCCGCTGGCATTCATTGCGGCGGAGCAGGGGGCGAAAGAACAGGAGTTTCGCCAGATGTGCTTGCAAGGTTTCACCCAACATGAGGCGTTGGATTTCATGTTTGATGTGGTGAAAGAGGCGGCACAACTCGGCGAGTCTTTGTCATGATCGTTACATTCGTTTCGCAGTGCCAGAAAAAATCCCTCGATATTACCCGCCAAGTCTTGGATGCCTACGCCAACCGCATTGGGGAGCGTACATGGCAAACGGTGATTACGCAGGAAGGTTTGAACGCAGTACGGTCGCGCCTTGCCAAAACGGCTCGCAAAACCACGGCGGTTTCGTGTCATCGGATGCGTGGTACTAGCCGTACTGAACTGGTGTGGATTGTGGGCAATCGTCGTCAGTTTGATGAATTTGGTAATGTGCCGGTCAACCGTACCCAGCGGGATTTGTTGACCGAGGACAAGGAAAATGACTGGCAATACTTGCAATTGATCAAAGTGCTGGTGGCATTGTCTGCCTTGTTTCATGATTTTGGCAAGTCGTGGGATCATTTTCAGGGGATGCTGAAAGGTAAACAACGTGACCCGATCCGTCATGAGTGGGTGTCGTTGTTGTTATTTAAGGCATTGGTGAATGGTAAGACTGACATTCAATGGCTGGATGAGCTGGTTGCCTTGAAAAGTAGTGATCTGGCAGTGCGCAAGGTATTTGTACAACGCTTGCTGGCCTCGCCAGAACCCACTTGTAAAGACCTCCAAAAACCGTTTCGTGGTATGTCAGACTTTAGTGCATGGTTGGGATGGCTTATTGTATCCCACCACCATTTGCCAAAGTTCATGGGGAAAAATGATCAGGATCATCCTTTTGGAAACGGGGATTGCATAACGACACCTCAAGTCTTGTTAAAAGTTATTTCTTTGGAACGATCTGGGTATCTGAAAGCAGATAAATTGCAAGATGTGAAGATTCGTTGGGAGTTCAGTAACGACTTGCCAATATTGTCAGCCAAATGGTGTAAAGCCGTTGCTCGTTGGGCGGAAAGAGCCAAAAGCGAGCTGGCAGTGCGCAATTTGGCTGAAATAGCTGGTGCAGAGCGTTTGTTCCTGACGTTGGCACGTTTGACACTCATGTTAGGTGATCATCAGTATTCATCCCAAGAAGCGGAAAAGACTTGGGATACAACACTGAACTTGTATGCCAATACAGGTAAACCAGATGAAGCAGGGAAACGCCCACTCAAACAGAAACTGGATGAGCATTTGGTTCGGGTAGCCGATGCCGCTTTGAAAGTTGGACATCTTCTTCCTGCCTTTGAAAAAGAACTGCCACGTGCATATGATATTCGTGCTTTCCTGAAACCATCCCCAAAAGCATTTGCATGGCAAAACAAAGCAGTACAAGTCATTAAACAATGGAAAAAAGATCATCGTCTGACTGAGAACGGTTTTTTTGCCATCAATATGGCGAGTACAGGCAAAGGAAAAACATTCGCTAATGCTAAAGTGATGTATGCCTTGAGTGATGACGAAAGCTTGCGCTATACCCTGGCATTAGGTCTGCGTACCTTGACCCTGCAAACGGGCGATGAATATCGCGACAAAATTTTTGGTAAGCAGGGAGCAAGTGATACCGATTTGGCAGTTTTAATCGGATCAACAGCGGTGAAATTCCTGTATGAGCAACGCATGGAACCGGAACTGCCGGAAGCGATGCCCTTCGGATCAGATTCTGCCCGCCTTTTGGATGAAAACTTTGTGATTTCGGGAGGGAATCTGATTCCTGATTCCATTCTGGAAACGCTGTTTGACTGTCGGAGTGACCATGCTAAGAAACTGAACAAGAAAAAACGTCAATTGTTGGACACTCCGATTGTGGTGTCTACTATCGACCATTTAATGCCTGCAACAGAAGGTGTGCGCGGTGGGCAGCAGATTTTGCCAACATTACGCCTAATGTCGGCTGACTTGGTGATTGATGAAGTGGATGATTTCGACAAGAAAGATCAGCCCGCGATTACCCGTTTAGTGCATTTGGCGGGAATGCTAGGACGCAAGGTGATGATTTCTTCTGCCACCATTCCTCCATCCATTGCAGAAGGATTATTTCATGCCTATCAGCAAGGTTGGAAAATCTTTGCAGTTAGTCGCCAACGTAAACCATCGGTAGCGGTATTCTGGCTGGATGAATTCAACAGCGCATTGGAACTTATTTCTGCACAAAGCGTTTTTCAGTCGGCACATCAGCGTTTTGTTAGCAAACGGTTGGCAAGGTTGGCTACAGAACCAGCAAAGCGTAAAGCGGAACTGTTGCCTTTGCAGCCCGTCACCGGGATAGAGCAGAGTCAGTATTTTGACGCACTCTTAACCCATGCTATTGCTCTACATCGCAGACACAATAGTCAGGATGAAGATACAGGCGTGCACCTATCCATCGGTGTTATTCGTCTGGCGAATATCAACCCATGTATTCAGTTGATGCGCCATTTACTGGGTTGTACATTGCCAGATGATGTCGAGATTCGAGTGATGGTATATCACTCCCGTCAGGTGCTGTTGCTGCGTTCCGCATTAGAAGTGCATTTGGATGAAGTGTTAAACCGCAAGGGTGAAAAGCAGCCGCAAGCTAATGCCATAATCAAACAGCATTTACGTGTGTGCCAGAAATCTAATCTGATTTTTATTTTGGTTGCCAGTCCAGTCGAAGAGGTGGGGCGTGATCATGATCTGGATTGGGCAGTCATTGAGCCATCTTCTTTGCGTTCCATTATCCAAATGGCAGGGCGGGTATGGAGGCATCGCGATAACCGTTTTCCTGAAGCTCCGAATCTGGTACTGCCAGAGTACAACCTCAAGGGCTACTTGGGTCAAGGCGAAGTGGTTTTCTGTCGACCAGGTTATGAAAGCAAAGATTACCGGCTAAATAGTCATAGTCTTGCTGAATTGCTGGATATGGATGCGCTGGCAGAGAAGGTGGATGCTGCCCCTCGGATTCAGGCCGCTGAACATCTACAGCCCCATGATCGTTTAGCTGATCTGGAACATCGGGTACTTCAGGATATTTTGACCAAGCAGGATTATCGCCCTGAAACTGTCAATGGTTGGATTCACAGTGCTTTTTACCTGTCTCAATTGGCTCAAAAGCTGAGTCCATTCCGGCAATCTGAACCAGACAGTACCTATAAATTACACGTTGATGAAGAGGGTTCTTTGACGTTACGCACGCCAGACAAGGATGGACGTGGGAAAGAGCAGAAGCATGTGCATATCACTGTGTTGGATACTGCACTTAAAGCAAGGTTGTGGTTGCCACTGGATTACTCGGAGTTGATTGAGAAGCAGATGAAAAAACGTGGCAAAGGTAGACGTTCAACTTGTGAGTTCTTGGGTGAGATTCGTTTGAAGGATCAGGATGGAGATCAGTCATTTGAGTTTATCCCAGAGCTTGGATTTTATAGAAACGACTAAGCAGGTTGAAGTTTATTTCTGTTCGTTTTAGTATCACTTCCATCGAGGTTATTTCTTATGGAGGTATTCACGGATATGGGCGAATTAGCGGCATATTTCACCAATCAGCCGTTTGAGCAAGTCATTGCTTTTGCGGCATTGATTGTAGCGGGGTTGGCACTGGCGTTTGGAATCATGGTGTTGATGAAACGTGGTGATTGAACTTTGGCTTACTGCCGAATAGGTAGCTTAGAAATGCTTTGTCGTGTCTTTATCTTTTACTGCCGGATAGGCAGCTTAGTTAGGGCTTAGGAGTTGTTATGACAAACCCGATTGTCGATTTTTTGGAAAAGCGTAAGCAGAAGCCGCTGAAAGAGGCGAAGAAGCCAGTCACTGAAATTGAGCAGGGGTTTCAGATAGCGGTGTGGGGTGCAAGTGCAGCAAACCGCGCATCCCAGCTCAGTCTGGTTTCACACCCCGGCAAGTTTAGCCACCCTGATGCTCGGATTACACCTGTGTTATTCACAGGTGAATACGCGCCCGATGGCTATGTACGTTCTGGCAATGCGAACGCGGGACAGGATGTGGTTGGCAATGCGGCGGCGTTGGATGTGTATGCCTTTTTTTCCGTCGTGTTGGACGATGGGCGTAGCGTACTGGAACACTTTGAAGCAAACAGCATGGAGCTGAAAACCATGTTAGCGGTAGATGATGAAACGTTTGCAACTTGGCGCACAGCATTTTTACAAATCAAGGCGGTGGATGGGGGCGCGAAAACACATGCCAATGTGAAGCAAGTGTATTTCCCTATAGCGGACAATACGGAAGATTATCATTTGTTGTCGGTGCTATACCCCTCAGGATTGATGAATACGCACCGCGAACGTATCCGACAGATGAAGTTTTCGGATGCCACTAAAGCTGCCCGTAAGGCAATGAATGAACAGAAATACCATGAACATGGGTTTGCCGATTTACCTGATGTATTAACTCAGCACTTTGGCGGGACTAAGCCTCAGAATATCAGTAAGCTGAATAGTAATAATGGCGGTGAGGCATGGTTGTTATCGTGTTTTCCACCAGAGCTTGATGAAAAACGCCCTCATCTGCCTAAACGGGATTTTTTTCGTTCCTTACGTTTGGATAAAGATAGCCGTTTTCTCCTAGAGGCTCTACGCCGCTTGTTAGTGGCAGGCGACAAAAACGCCGAAATTACCCGGCAAAAATTCTTGCCGCAGCGTGATGCGATTCTGGAGCAGTTGTTTGACTGGGTATTGCTGAAAGCGCAGCAATTGCAGAATTACGATGCGGGTTGGTCGAGTCGGGAAGGTTTTGCGTTACCCGAAGTACAACGAGTTTGGCTGGATCAGGGATGTTTTTCAAATCGGGATACGGTGGATGATTGGCAGGAGCGTATTGCTGACAGTATTACGCAATGGGTAATCAATCGTCATAAAGGCAATGTCAAAAAACGTTCTCCAAATGTAGTGATGGGTGATCTGGAAGTCAAAAAATTTCAGCCACTTTGTTTTGAACGTCTGCAACAGGCGGAGGTACTAGCATGAAACAATATCTGCTTATTAAACGCCTGCAAGTTCAAAATGCGAATGCATTATCTAGCCCGTTTACTTATGGTTTTCCCGCAGTGACTGCTTTTTTGGGTTTTGCTCATGCCTTACAGCGGTATTTGAACCAGGATGCTGATTTTCAAAGCTTGCAAATCACAGGGATTGGCATTGTGAATCATGCTTTCACTATGCAGGATCATCAAGAAGGTTACAGTCGTACCCTGCGACTGACTGCGAATCCATTAGATAAAGATGGTAGCCGCCCTTCTTTTGTGGAAGAGGGGCGTTGTCATTTTACCGTGTCGTTAGTCTTAGAAGTTGATCAGTTTGAAAATGGTTTGGATGATGAATTAAAAGAATGTGTTGCCGAACTCATCTTGGGGAGGATGAAACTGGCAGGCGGAGACATTTTGCCGCTCGAGAATGCTGAGAAGAAAATTTACCTGATTCCTAACGACAGTAAAGGCTTACGTTCTTTGATGCCCGGATATGCGTTGATTGAACGTCGTGATCTGATGATAGCTGCTATGCAGCAGGGGCAAGATGCATTGGACGCTCTGCATGGTGCTTTGCAAATTAGTCATGAATGTGTCACGGACGAAAAAGGCAATATGAGCTGGCAAAAAAGTCGTGCCAATGCAGGTTGGCTTGTACCGATTGCGACGGGTTTTCACGCGCTCACCGAGGCCAATGTGGCGGAACAGCAACGCGATAGTGACACGCCGCACCGTTTTGCCGAAAGTTTGGTGACGCTGGGTGAATTCGTCATGCCTTATCGCTTGGAAAGCCTTGACGCACTGATCTGGCGTTACCGCCATGACGGCGATTTTTATACGTGTACGCAGCAATCTCCCGCTGCATCTTGAATTAAACCGTAAATAGAATATTGAACAGGAGTTGGATCATGGCTAAAGAAGTGAAAGCAACCGCTAAAAAGGCAAAATCGGCGATGCCATCGGTATTGGCATTTGAGAAGAAACTCGTGCCATCGGATGCACAGATGTTCGCGGTGAATTGGGCGGGGCGTGATGGTCAGGCGAAAGGTTTGGCGTTGCAGGTAAAATCGGTGCGCGGCACGATTTCCAATCGTTTATCTGCTGTGGAAGAAAAAAATCCTGCTAAATTGGATTCAGGGGTAGAAAATGCCAACCTGCAAACGGTGGATCATTGTGCATTACCGAGTGATTGCGACACCTTGAAAGTGCGCTTTACGCTGAAAGTGTTGAGCGGTGTGGCTGTGCCTTCGGCGTGTAACAATCAGGAGTTTAATGATACCTATCGGAAAGTGGTGGAAGGTTATATCGGCAAAACGGGTTTTACTGAGTTGGCAAAGCGCTATGCGACCAATCTGGCGAATGCGCGTTTTCTGTGGCGTAACCGCGTGGGGGCGGAAAATATTGAGGTGGTGGTGACGCACCTTGAGGGCGAAAAGCAAACGCAGTGGACGTTTGATGCAAAAGCCATTGGGCTACATGACTTTGATAACCCGGCGGTGGAGGCATTGGCACAAGTCATCGCGGATAGCTTGAGCGGCAAGCGTGAATTCGCATTGTTAGAGGTCGTTGCTTATAGCCGTTTGGGGCAGGGGCAGGAAGTCTACCCCAGTGAAGAGCTGGTTCCTGATAAGGATAAGGGTAAGAAAGAAGGCAAGAAAAGCAAAGTTTTGTACGAAACTGATGGTGTTGCTGCATTGCACTCGCAAAAAGTCGGCAATGCCTTGCGCACGATTGATACGTGGTATGAAGTTGATGCTCGCCCGATTGCAGTAGAAGCGTATGGAGCAGTCACTAATCTGGGGATGGCTTACCGCAAGCCGACTGAAAAAAAGGACTTTTACACCTTGTTTGATCGTTTCGGTACAGGTGTAGTGTTAAACGAGACGGAGGAACACTATGTTATGGCAATGTTGGTACGTGGCGGAGTCTTTGGCCTTTCAGCTAAGGAGTGATTATGCACTACTACGTTGAAATCACTTGTTTGCCGGATGAGGGTGTTCCAGCAGAGTTTATTATGGGTAAGGTGATGGGTGTTTTGCATCTGGCATTTGTCGGTTTGCACCGCGAGCTGGGTCATAATCCAGTCGGGATCAGTTTCCCTGAATACCTTTGTCAAGCGAATGAACAAGGCCGGATAGAGACACAGATTGGCGGGAAAATCCGTTTGTTTAGCCGTGAGCCAGTGCATCTGGAAAAACTGAATATATCGCAGCCGTTAGAACGCTTGGCTGATTACGTGCATGTGCGCCGCATCAGCAGCCTTGACCGCCCTAACTTGGCTTTTGCCACGTTTGCACGGGTACAACCGAAATCATCCCGCGAGCGCCTGATCCGCCGTCAAGCCAAACGCTCTGACCAGCCGGAAGCGTTATTGCGTGAACAGTATCAAGCCTTTGATGAGGAACGGTTGAGGTTACCCTTTGTGCACCTGCGTAGCCATAGCAATACGCAAACCTTCCGCTTGTTCATTCATCGGCAACCGGCAGAGGCAAGCACAGCATGGCAATTCGGGACGTATGGCCTCAGCAGTACGGTAGCCGTTCCCCTCTTTTAACCCAATTTTACCGTAGCAAAATTTGATCTTTAACAATCAAGAACTTACGATGAGCTTGAAAAAAAGGCCAAACATGGATGTTTTGGTCTTTTTTTCTTGTGATTCAATATTTTACTCTCATTAAATTGCTATTTACTGCCGGGTAGGCAGCTTAGAAATGCCAGCGCTTCTGTTGCCCCCGCCAGATTTGATTTACTGCCGGGTAGGCAGCTTAGAAATGACCGAAGTGGTCAGGCGCGTCAATCGCTCAATTTACTGCCGGGTAGGCAGCTTAGAAATCGCGGCACGCCTTGAGCACGGGGCGAAGATAATTTACTGCCGGGTAGGCAGCTTAGAAAAACGTGATATTCAAATGGCTCGGTCAGCTCAAATTTACTGCCGGGTAGGCAGCTTAGAAATATACGAAGTGTCAGCTGGCTGAACAGCGGCTATTTACTGCCGGGTAGGCAGCTTAGAAATTACGCGCCTCCTTGTCAATCTGGCGGATATAATTTACTGCCGGGTAGGCAGCTTAGAAAACACGACATGGTGCAGTGCAGCCGGTGCAGCCATTTACTGCCGGGTAGGCAGCTTAGAAAGTCGTGGGAAGAACTAAACCACGGATGGGCTGATTTACTGCCGGGTAGGCAGCTTAGAAATCTGCGTCGGGCTGCGGTACATGGGTAAATCCATTTACTGCCGGGTAGGCAGCTTAGAAATTGGATAATGAGCCAAGCCTGCGCCGCGAAATATTTACTGCCGGGTAGGCAGCTTAGAAAACTCGTGCCGAGGAATCGGTCGCAGGGGATGTATTTACTGCCGGGTAGGCAGCTTAGAAACAAAGGTTGGGCGGAAATCACCAAAACCACCGATTTACTGCCGGATAGGCAGCTTAGAAATTACATCGTCCTGGAAGCGGAACGCATCCACAATTTACTGCCGGGTAGGCAGCTTAGAAATGATGGCAGCTATAACAAGCCATACAAAAATCATTTACTGCCGGGTAGGCAGCTTAGAAAAAGGCAGTACCGAAAGTGGCTGTCAGGCTGGAATTTACTGCCGGGTAGGCAGCTTAGAAAGACAGCGTTGTCATCAGGCAATCCCAGATCGGATTTACTGCCGGGTAGGCAGCTTAGAAAGTGCGGATGAAAATCGTGACAAAGTAGAGCAGATTTACTGCCGGGTAGGCAGCTTAGAAACACCATTTGCATCACCGCGCCAATGGATAATAATTTACTGCCGGGTAGGCAGCTTAGAAAAACTCCTGTGGATTGAAATACACTTGCAGATGATTTACTGCCGGGTAGGCAGCTTAGAAAGTACCGTTTGCCAGCAACAATCGGGGCGTTTAATTTACTGCCGGGTAGGCAGCTTAGAAAAAGGTGCTGACATTCGACAGCCTGCTGTTGTTATTTACTGCCGGGTAGGCAGCTTAGAAATGGCAGCGAGCCACCCTGCGAATACACAGTACATTTACTGCCGGGTAGGCAGCTTAGAAAAAGGTGCTGACATTCGACAGCCTGCTGTTGTTATTTACTGCCGGGTAGGCAGCTTAGAAATGGCAGCGAGCCACCCTGCGAATACACAGTACATTTACTGCCGGGTAGGCAGCTTAGAAAAAATGCATTGGTGATGGCATTACGGGCGCAAGATTTACTGCCGGGTAGGCAGCTTAGAAAAGCTCGTTAATTACTCTAACAAGCCCTGTTGTATTTACCGCCGGGTAGGCAGCTTAGAAATGGCTGCCGTCTGCATTCAGCACCCATTGCAAATTTACTGCCGGGTAGGCAGCTTAGAAATCAACAAACTGGTGCCATCGTCCTCCAAGGGAATTTACTGCCGGGTAGGCAGCTTAGAAAATTGCTCCAAACGCATGTCAGCATTGCGACGCATTTACTCATACGCGCCAACTTAAGCCCCTATCCTCTTGATTAAACACGGCTCATCCCCATT
>CAXYXW010000007.1:0-157576 GCA_964293005.1 uncultured Thiothrix sp. | reverse complement strand
CCTGTTGGAGTTTAGCATGATTGTAGAGCCTATGATCACACAGGTCTTGACAGTTGTTGCGCAGCATCAGATTGTAACGAGATTTCCGCGTCGGCATCATCGCCCAACCTGATTGGCACTCCAAAAAGGGATGGGCTGTGGACATCATTATCCATGCTGGAAATTATGGGCTACTACTCCTTTGAACAATTGGACGACCTGAAAAAGACCGTCCAAGAATTTGCACAGATGCTTATGCTGACGAGGAGGTTAGGAGGGGTTTATTTGGATATGCCTTATGCCCGCAACTGCACATTCTCGGAGTCATAGGGTGACTCACTGATCACCGTGGCTTTGTGGAGCTTGCCAAGGATTTCGATTTCCAGTTCAGTGCCAAGCGCATCCAGCCCCGGCGTGACCATCCCCAGTGCCAACGACTTGCCGATCCGCCAGCCATAGCCACCGGAGGTGGTGCGCCCTGCCAGTTGCCCGTTGTGGTAGATTGCTTCTGAACCGCGTGCATCCGCATCGGTTACGCCGTGGACTTCCAGTGTGACAAAGGCATTCTTGAAGCCACGAGCCTGCCAATCCAGCAGTGCCTGCTTGCCAATGAAATTGGCTTTATCCAGGCGGATAAAGCGGTCGAGGCCGGATTCGTAGATGGCGTATTCAATCGACATTTCACGCGGGATCAGGCGGTAGGATTTTTCCAGGCGCAAGGAGTCCATCGCCCGGATACCGAACGGCTTGATGTCAAATTCAGCGCCTGCGGCCATCACCTGGTCGAAAATGTAGTTTTGCATTTCAATCGGATGGTGCAGTTCCCAGCCGAGTTCACCAACGAAATTTACCCGCAAGGCATGGGCATAGGCTGCCCCGACATTGATTTTCTTGCCAGTCAGCCATTTGAAGTTGGCATTTGACAAGTCGGTGTCAGTGAGCTTTTGCAGCAAGTCACGCGCCCGTGGCCCGGCAATCACCAGCACCCCGTATTGGGTGGTGACTTTTTGCAGTTTGACACTGCCATCGTCTGGGCAGAGTTTTTCCAGGTAATCAAAGTCATGGCGCTCGAATGCCCCCGCCCCGACCAGATAATAGGCTTGCTTGGCGGTTTTGTAGACGGTGAACTCAGCACGTACCCCACCATTTTTGGTCAGCATGTGGCATAGGCCAATGCGCCCGATGGTTTGCGGGATTTTGTTGGCAAATAGCGACTCCAGCCAAGCCTCAGCTCCCTTGCCACTGACTTCATATTTGGCGAAGGCGCTCATATCGAGGATGCCGACTTTTTCCATCACATGGCGGCATTCTTGACCGACAAATTCAAAGTAGTTGGAGCGGCGGAAGGAGTATTTTTCAACGATGCGTCCGTCAGCCAACGGTGCACCATAATTTTCATTCAGCAGCACATTGCTATTACCCATTTCCTCCTTCGGCAGTTCATAACCGGCAGGTACAAACCACTGCGGGCGCTCCCAGCCAAAGGTTTGCCCAAAGACTGCACCGAGCGCTTGCATGCGACTATAGCAGGGTGTGGTTTTTAACGGGCGGGCATCGGGGCGCTCTTCATTGGGGTAATGCACGGTGAAGACATTGCGGTAGGTTTCTTCATTCTTGATGCGCAAGTAGCCGCGTGCCGCATAAGGGCCAAACCGGCGTGGGTCTACGCCCATCATGTCTACACTCGGTTCGCCTTCAACAATCCATTCTGCCAACTGCCAGCCTGCACCGCCCGCAGCCGTAATGCCGAAGCTATGGCCTTCATTGAGCCAGAAATTTTTCAAGCCCCAGGCAGGGCCGACCATCGGACTACCGTCCGGGGTATAAGCAATCGCGCCGTTGTAGACGTATTTTACGCCAACCTCGCCAAAGGCCGGGACACGGTTGATGCAGGCTTCGATATGCGGCATCAGGCGGTCGAGGTCTTCCTGGAACAGTTCGTTCTCACAGTCGGCAGAGGGGCCATCAACATAGCAGCAGGGTGCACCTTTTTCATACGGCCCGAGCAACAGGCCGCCCGCCTCTTCGCGCAGGTAATAACCGGCATCCGATTCGCGCAATACGCCTTGCTCCGGCAAGCCTTGTTGCTTGCGTGCGAGGATTTCCGGGTGCGCTTCCGTGACAATGAACTGGTGTTGCACCGGGATCACCGGGATGTCGAGGCCAACCATCTCCCCTGTTTTGCGGGCGAAGCTGCCTGTACAAGCAATGACATGCTCGCAGGTAATGTCGCCCTTGTCAGTCTTGACCAGCCAATGACCATTATCGAGTTGTTCCAGTGCGGTCACACAGGTTTGCACATGGATGTCTGCACCCAGGGTACGGGCAGCCTTGGCAAGGGCGGTGGTCAGATCATTGGGCTGGATATAGCCATCTTCGGGGTGCTGGATCGCACCGATCAGCCCTTCGGTATTGCACATCGGCCAAATGGCCTTCACTTCATCGGGGGTCAGGAATTTGACATCCACCCCAACGGTTTTGGCAACCCCGGAGTAATAACGGTATTCATCCATGCGGTCTTCGGTGCAGGCAAGGCGGATATTGCTGACCTTGCTGAAGCCCACCGACAGGCCTGTTTCCTGCTCCAGTTCCTGGTAAAAACGCACTGAATACTGGTGCAACTTGCCGACCGAGTAACTCATGTTAAACAAGGGCAACAGACCGGCAGCATGCCAGGTTGAACCAGAAGTCAGCGCCTTGCGCTCCAGTAGGACGACATCATTCCAGCCCTTCTTTGCAAGGTGGTAAAGGGTGCTGACACCGACCACACCACCGCCAATAACCACAGCCTTAGCGTGAGATTTCATATTGCTGCCTCGTGCATTCACAGGTTTTAATGGATTGATTGACTGGTTAGTCAATCGCGTTGGCGGGATAATCGCACGAAATGCAGGGGGAGGCAATTGTGGGGCGTATGAGTATTTTCTAATTAAGAAATGAGTCTGAGTGGGTGCATGGACTCCCGCCATCAAGCCTGTTTCTGCACCTATCCATAAACCGTTTTAAATGGCGACATTTAGGCTCTCAGGGATGTGTTTGGTGGCTCACGCTATGAGCTTCAGGGCGGATTTCTGGATATGTCGAAACTATTTTCCCAATGGATTAATTTCAAAGTGTTATCCAGCTCAACCTGCTTACGCAGGAGCTTTCTGACACCCAAAGGAATGAAACCAACCAACGCAATCCCCACCAGCAACAAAACCAACAGCAAGAAAAACACATGGGTGACAACATCATTGGCACTCAACAACACACCCATACCCAACATATCTGCCACATAACGGGCAGCAAAGAACATCACACACCCCAACAACAGCACCACAGCACTATGCAGGAAAAACCCGCCTGTCTTGTTTACCCATGACCAACGCTGGCGCTTCTTTTCACTCGCCTGCTCATATTGTCGGGAACGGTGGCGGATTTCTTTTACAATACGTTTTGCCGAAGCATCCAAAATCAAGTCAGCAATCTGATTTTCACGCTGGGTCAGCGTCACATAGGGAAGATGCGACATAACACGGACATGCTGATGGAAAGTCTGCTGAAACAATCGGTTAGGATCAATCCGATCAGGCAGCGGCATACGCGCCAAGGGGTGGTTCTGCCAGGTCACATGCACATAATGGCTAATGCGGTTGACCCTGCCCTGGCGCAAATCATGCAACATGCCCCGGATCCCTTCATGAGCCGTAAAATCAGGCTCGACCTGTGCCTGCACATAGTACACAGGGGAACGTGCCACCAAGACTGCCAAACGCTGAGTTGCCAGCCCCACTTCACCTTGCGCCGCCATATACCGGGTACACTCATACAAGCTTTCCATATCATCCACCAATCCGGGCGTATGCAGGACTTGCAAGCAATTCTCCAAGGCCGCTGAATAGTTATGCTGGCTATAGCAAGCATCTGCCAGATGACGGCGGGCAAAGGCAGCAAACCCAATATCCCCCTGCTTTAACGCCAAGCGGGATGCACACTCCAAATGAAACTCAGCTTCCGGCAAACGCTCCAACAGGGACAGGTAAATCCAGCCCAGCTCAAAGTGGGCACGGTAGTTCTGCGGGTTAACACCAAGCGCGTCCCTGAGCATATGTTCAGCCGTCAAGACTTGCTCAAAGCCTGTTGCCTGTTTGCTGGCAAACGATTCAACCAGTTTGATGTTGGCAAAATCGACTTCCACTTCAGCCCGATAAGCATGGAAACCATGACGCGCCTGTTCAAACAATTGCCCACGTAGCTGCTCACGCTCACGCACCAAGCGCGTACCTTGGGCAGACACCCAGGAAGCCAGCCCTTCAAGCTGTGGACGCAAACTGCACAACACATCATCTGTCCCACCAACATTACGCAGATTATTGCGCAAGCCAGCATCCAGCAAGGTATAGACACTATCCCGGCGCATGGATTTCAGTGGAACCAAATATTCCATATTGATACGGTGGAAGGTAAATTGCTTACGCTTCGGGAAAAAGATAGCCCGAACTTGTTGAGCCTCGAGTCCTTCAGGCATGGGGTTACATCCGGTTTCATTGACACTACTAGAAAGGCGATTATAGTCCCCTATGGGAACTTTTCCAGTTTTTTGCGGGAACCAAGGCAGAAAAAGTTGTTGAATGGCAGGGACTTAGAGGCCGAAACCCTGCTGTAGAAAGGCTTCCAGCCGATGCCCCCCTTTTTGCAAAGAGGGGTAGAAAACAGGCAAAACAGGTTAAAGCTTAGTTAACCTTCATCTCATCCAGCATTTTGACCAACTGGTCTGCCGGGCGGTAGCCGGGGATCATTGTGCCATCAGCCGCCACCAAAGCAGGTGTACCATTGACACCGATGCGCTGACCCAACTCAAACTGGCTCGCCACCGGATTGGTACATTCCTTCTCCGCAACGGCTTCGCCTGCCTTGGATTTGGTCATTGCTTCCTGCCTATTGTCAGCACACCAGACATTAACAATTTTCTTGTAGCTGGGTGAACCAACCCCAGCGCGGGGATAAGCCAAATAACGTACCGTCACACCGGCTTCATTCAGAGCTGGAACCTCTTTATGCAATTTAACGCAGAAACCACAATCAACATCTGTAAACACCGTCAGGACATGCTTCTCTGTACCCTTGGCCTTAAACTCAACGGTATCCTTGGCCTCAACCTTTGCCAACTCAGACTTGCGCCCGGTGGTACGAGCCTGTTCGGACAGGTTGGTACGGGAAGAACCATCAATCAGGTCGCCGCTAAAGAAATAACGACCATCTGCTGACACATAAATCATTTCCATGCCAAAGGTAGCCTCAAACACACCTGGAATCGGTGTCGGCTTAATGCTGTCTGGCACATCACCAAACAAAGGTTTCAGCTTTTCACCTAAAGCCGCTGAGTCCACTACCGCTGCTTCAACAGCAGGCGCTATTGTAGGGGTAGCAGCTTCAGCAGGGGCAGTGTTCGCTTTTTCTTCTGCCACAACCAGCCCTACCATCAGGACGCTGCTCAGCAATGCGCCCAACACTGTTTTTTTATTCATAAAATTGCTTCATTCCAAAATTGTTTACAAGAACAGCCAATACCATACCATAACCACGAAACCAATCCCAATTACCCGCATTTCCATCAACCACGCGGATGATGTTTGCGGTGCAATTCCTGCAAGCGGGTTTGTGCCACATGGGTATAAATCTGTGTCGTCGCCAGATCACTATGCCCCAGCAGCATTTGCACCACCCTTAAATCCGCACCATGATTCAGCAAATGCGTGGCAAACGCATGGCGCAAAGTATGCGGTGACAGGGGCTTTTCAATGCCTGCTGCCAGTGCGTGGCGTTTAACGGCATACCAGAACGCTTGCCGGGTCATGCCCTCGCCGCGTGCCGTCACGAATACCTGGCTACACACACCCTTGCCCCGCATCAGATCAACGCGTGCTGACTCCATATACGTATGCACCCATTCACGGGCATCTTCACCCATAGGCACAAGCCGCTCCTTGCCCCCCTTGCCAACGACACGCACCACGCCATGCTGCAAAGACAACTGCCCCAAACTCAGCTCGGTCAGTTCGGAAACACGCAAACCGGTCGCGTATAGCAGCTCAAGCATGGCACGGTCACGCATACCCAGCGCTGAACCGGGGTCAGGGGCATTCAATAAATTCTCCACCTCCAGCTCAGATAAGGTATCCGGCAACAAACGCTGCTGGCGGGGCGATTCAATCTGCACGGTCGGATCAATGGCAATCAAACCCTCTCGCAACAGGTAACGGTAAAAACGGCGCATGCCTGACAACAGGCGTGCCGCACTGGAAGGCTTGGAGCCAATGCGGAAACGCTCGGCCACATAAGCAAGCAAATCACCCTGCCCTGCACTGTCCAGGCTCTTGCCACGACCATCCAGCCAGGCACATAAGGCAACCAGGTCACTGCGGTAAGCATCCAGAGTATTTTGTGAAACCCCGCGCTCTGACCAGAACGCGTCAAGAAAACGCTCCAGCAAAACGACCTGGGGGCAAAGTGAGTCTTTTGGGTGGGTTGGGGATTTTTTCTGGTTTTTCATTGTCTTGTAGCGTAAAGGGATGTTCCGTGTTATGTTGGCGGCTTGCAATAAAGGGCTTTTATATATGAATAATTTAATTGATTATCACAGCATCATGCTGGCACGAAAACTATTCCACCAAAGCCAAGAACAAGCACGGGCAGCCGCCACCGCCAAAAAAAACCAAACGGGCGCGGTATGCTATGAAGATATTATCCCTGACTCACAGAAGCAAGATAATGCACTGTCCTATCCCGTATTTCACAACCCTGCTTGCGGCTATCTGGATGGCACGGAAACCCAACGCCACGATCAGGCCTTCAAGCAACGTTGGCAAGCCTGTTACCGTGCCCAGCCACAACAACTGCCCCAACATGCCAATCTGGAAAAACTCCAGGCACACAAACGCACACTTGAACGTACCCGCGCCCAGCTCTATGCACCGCGTCTGGCAGCCTTGACCATCGGCGCGTTCATCAGCAGCCTGCTGTTTTTTCATGAAGAGTGGTTACTCCTCATGCTACCCGCACTATTTGTCCTGATTGTTTGGGGAAAAACACACGCAGCGATCCAGGAAAATACCCAGCATATCCAGCAACTCAACCATTTGATCGCCCAGCAACAGGAACTGCTGACTTTACTGGAAAGCAAACTGACCACACCTGCCTGCCCAGCCACAATTGCCAGCACGTTCCGGCAGGCTTATACCCTGCGACTGGAAAGCTTCCTGCACGACAGCATAACGGAATTTTTCCCCTCGCTGGATGGGGAAGAACTAAAAAGCCAATTGCGGGACAATGAAACCAAGCTATTCCTACTGGAAAGCCCTGCCATCCTGCAATTACCGCCCACCAGCCAACCATCAGCAGACAACCACACCACTCTGGAAGCACTCCTCCAACAGGGCGGGAAGGGTTTGTACGCCCTACATATCCTGCCAGAGCTGGAGGGGGTTGCACGCCTGCACTACCTCTATGGCATCCTGTGCTTTGAAGAGGGCGTACTGGTGTGTACCGGCGTTTATGACTGGGTAGGCGACTGCATCCACGGCGAGCAGCGTGACTTTTACCCCTACCGCGACCTGATGCATATCCACCGCACCGAGACACACTTCCCGAAAACAAATCCCTTACCCACCTTCATCCCCGATGAGGTCTACCAGCAACAATTCAGCCAGACGGTACAGATTATATCCCTAGGCTTATGCAATCGCACACAGCACAGCTGCACCCTGCCCAAAATCCAGATACCTGCCAAGACTTACCTGAATTCGCCAGGAAACACCTTCACACCTTACCTGAAACGTGACCCACGCCAACTGGTTGCCACCCTGACAGACCATTTGATCCAGCATGGCAAGCAAACCAGGCTCAAACCGCAGTCCCTGCATACCAAACCTGTACTTCACCAGCGTCGAGCCTGACAGGTAAAGCCTGCAAGCGTTGGTGCAAGCAGGGGCCATGCACACACAAACCATCACGGGGATTAAACAAGGCTCCGTGCATGGCACACTGGATAAATTGCCGCTCCCCATCCAGAAATTGATGGGGATTCCAATTCAGCGTAACCGCACGGTGTGGACAACTATTCTGGTAAGCATACAGCCCATCATCCAGGCATAAGACAAAGCCTTCCAGACACGTATCACCCGCCCCCAATACAAAACCAAACTCACGCTGCTGTTGCAGGTATTCCCATGCCACGACACGCTGCCACATTTCCAGCACCTCAACCATACCTGCTGCATAAAAGGGGTCAGCTTACCCCTCAAGCACCCAGGAAGCCAAGTGAGCGCGGCGTGTAACCGGGCAAGACCTGCGCCAACGCCGTGCTATGCAAATGCCCACCCAGTACCTCGGCAAAAATATCGCGGTAGTCAACACTATGTGCCAAATAACGCCCCAAATACAGGTTGGAACTGCCCAGCCCAGGCCATGTACCATAAACCCCGCCGCGTACACCGCCCCCCACGGCAAACCAGGCAGACGCATTGCCATGATCCGTGCCACCACTGCCATTTTCTTCAGCAGTACGCCCAAACTCCGTCATGGTCAAAATCAGCACATCCTGCATCTGCGCCCCCAAATCCTGACAAAATGCACCAATCCCATCCGACAAGGCTTGTAACAGGCTGGCCTGATGCCCCTCTGCCCCACCCTGCCCGTTATGCGTATCCCAACCACCAAGGTCAATCATCGCAACCTCCAATCCAACCCCGGACTTCACCAATTGTGCAGACTGGCGCAATTGGCTGCCAAACAGGTTAGCCGGGTAAACTGCACCATTCGCAGGCCGGTAGCTGGTCGGGTCAATGCTGCGGGTCACATCCAGATCACGCAGCAAGGTGCGCCCGGTTTGATGCAACAAAGCAGCATAAGGGTTATTGTCTTCAGGATGTTGGGCATATACTTGACCCAAGCGTGAACTAAGGCGGGTTTCAGCCGCATCAGTCAGCCCCAGATCAAAACCTGCCAGATCCCGCAAGGATGAAACCGCCACTTGTCCACGTAAGGTTTGTGCCAGCTCATTGCCAAACCCAACCCCACGCATCCCGCCCACCGGTGCTGCTGTCGCCAGGTAACGGTTTAACCAACCCTCCAAATCCTTGCGGGGAGCACCACTTTCAATAAAGTGCTGGCTATCAAAATGTGACAAAGAGGCATTCGGATAATGCACGGCTGGGAACACCGCAACCTGCTGCTGTTGATACAGTCGGTGCAAGGCAGCCATTGCCGGATGCAGGCCAAAAAACCCATTCAAATCCAGTGCACCACCGATCTGACCGGGGCGGGCAACCGCAATCGTCGGGCGTAAGCGGTAATAGGCATCTTCAGCGTAAGGCACAACCACATTCAAACCATCACAACCACCGCGCTGGAACAAAACCAGCACGGTTTTCGGCGCAAGGGCTGCCTTGGCCTCATGAAACTGACCTGTACCATCCAGTAACCAGGCACTGCCTGCCACACTGGAGGACAACATCAGTTTAAGAAAATCACGTCGTTGCATCTTTATATTTTCCTTATTATTGGTAGTTGCAGGCCGGATAACTCAGCAGGGTTGCCAGCAGTTCCCGCAAACGGGCATTGGCATTGCTGGCCTCCATATCAAACGCCCCCTCAGCATTCAGGATACCCAAAGCGGTATCCCACTCCACGGGGGAATAATGGTTATTCATTAACAGGTCAAACGCTTCCGCTGCAACGCTATCAGCGGTCACAGCCCCCCGGCTACGGAAAAATACCACCGGATCAAGGTTAGCGCCGCCAATCCCCCCCGCCACCAAACGGTTGACAAAACGGATACGCTCCTGCAACAAGCCGGTACTGATCCAGTCATCACCGGTTTCCGACCAGCCGGTTGGGACAGGGTTACGGTACAGGCTGATACCCATCCGCTTCACTTCCGCTGCCAAGTCAAGCAAATCCCCCTCCGCTGCTACAGCCCGTACCGCCGCCACTCCAAACTCAAGCGGGGTACGGAACTTGCTGTTGAAATTGGCTTCTGCATAAAACTCCGGTGCAGTCAGCAAGGTACGCAACACCTGTGCAATCTGGTCAGGCTGATCCGCTGCATGCAGGAAGGTATCTGCACAACGCTGCACCAGGCCACTGACCGGCTGGTCACTGACAAACAGAGTCACCAGCTTGGAGCAAATATAACGGGCAGTCGCAGGATGGTGTGCCAGAATATCCAAAGCCCGCTCACCTTCGCTCACTCCGCCACCCTGGATGGCTTGACCCCAAAACACCTTGTTGCTGGCATTATGTTCCGCTGCATTAAAATAAAACTGGTCATTGCGCACCTGCCAGCCAGTGAAAATCTCTGCCAGCACCTCCACCTCACGCTGGGTATACCCGCCATCAACCCCAACGGTATGCAGCTCCAATAGCTCACGCGCATAGTTTTCATTGGCATTGCTGCTGACATTCGCCACATTGTCGAGGTAATGCAGCATCGCCGGGCTTTGCGCACTCGCCATCAACAAGTTACGGAAATTACCCAAGGCATTGGCACGGAATACATCGTTTTCTGCCAGTTCATACAACAACTGGTTGCCGGTTTTATCGATATTGGTGTTGAAATGGTTATCCCAGAACCAGGTCATCACCTCCCGCAACTGGCGGCGGCTATGCACCATATGCACCAGGGTATAGGTTTGCAAATCTTCATTGGTAAACAAATCCAAATCAGCTACTTGTGCATCAAAGGTACTATCACCAATGCTGGCAGGGTTAAGCTGGGCAGCGAGGAAAGCATCTGCCCCCATTTTGCGGACTTCATCCAATAACGCAGGGGATGCACCAAACGTAATGCGGTTAACCAACTGGCGCTCTTCAGCCGCAGCGCCTGTCACCTGCAAACCCAAAGCAACACGGCTGCTCCCTCCCACAGCATCCACTACCGTCAAGGTCAACTGGATACGGCTATCCGCAAGCAACTGCCCATTGGGAACAACCAATGCCCAATCACCACTGCTGGTCACATCCAATGGCTTATCGAGCATAACGCCGCCAGCAGCATCCTGCATCACGGCACGTACAGACTGGATGCCCGTATCATCGCTGGCAACCCCTTTCAGGATAAAGCCGGTCTTGACCACACGATCACCGTCCTGATGGGACTTGACGGTAATCACTGGCAAGGCCTTATCTTCAATCACCCGGAAACTGGCTAGCTTATCCGTGCGGTTACCACTCATATCCCATGCCGATACGGTAATGCCGACAGTTCCCCCCACCTGTAACAGGCCAGCCGGGACAGGAGCCGACCATTCACCCGTCAGGGCATTAAAGTTTAGTGTTAAGGCTTGCGTCCCCGACACCGACTGCAACCCAGCCGTCATCTGCCTCACCCCGGTATTGTCCTGGGCGCGACCTGACAAGGTAAAGCCGGTAATACCCACATCTGTCTTGCCGGGGGAGAGGATGTCAATCACCGGTAACTGCACATCCAGCTTGCTGCCATCCTCACGGGGGCTAATGGCAAAATCAACTGCACCGGTCTGGGTAATCACCTGACTGTAATAACGCCGTACCACCCCAAACGGGTTTTGCACCATCAGCACATGCCGCCGGGCAGCTGATACTCCCTCCAAATCAAACTGAATTTGTCCCTGGCTATCAGTAACGCCCTGTTTTTTCCAACTCAAGCGACCATCCGCACCGATTTCATAGGCATGAATCGTCAAATTGACCAATGCCGTACCCGCATCACGGTCACGCAATGTCACCGGAACCGCACCGACAGGGAATTCAGCCGTATACGTACCGGCTACCAATACGGGGCTTTCTGTCCTGCCGCCGTTATAAGGTGTAGCCAACAGAACAAACTGGTTGCCAGCCACCGAGAAACTCTCCGCATCCAAGGCTACCTGACCAGCCGCATTGGTATCACTTGCCGTTGTCCAACCTTTCCAGCGGTTTACACCATCTGCATCCAGTTTATAGGCTGTCACCGATTTGCCCACCAGTGCCGCCCCAGTCAGGACATTAAACAGGTGCACATGCAACAGGCGTGTCCCGACCAAAAAGCGGTAATCACCTGCACCGCTGATCACCTGACTATTGCGGTAACGCCCTGTTACCGGGCTTTGTGCACTCAGCACATAGGATCGGCCTGCATCAGGCAGATCCAGTCGCATTTGCCCAGCCGCATCCGTCACTCCCTTGGCAACCCACTGCAAACGTCCATCCGCCAATTGTTCATTCAGGTGTACTACCAAGTTGGGCAGGCTTTTCTGCTCTAGGGCAGTCCCATCCTGCACCGACAACTTGACCGCCCCCACCGGAAAATCAACTGCACCACTACGGGTAATAACTGCACTGAGCGACGGGAAACCATTAAAAACCTGGGCTTGCAGACGGATCACCGCCCCCACGGTATTCAACTCCGGCAAATCAAAAACCACCTTCCCTGCCGCATCGGTCTTGCGCTGTCCACGCCATTGCCGGGAACCATCGGCTTTTATCTGCCATGCGACCACATCCACGGCTGGTAACACTGCCCCCGAACGGGCATCTTTCAAGGTTGCCACCACCGGGATGGAACCAACCACAAAACGGGACTCGCCAGCAGCCTCCAATACGGCACTGGATTGGTAGCTATTGGTTTGGGGACTCAGCGTTTCCAGCAAGAACCGACGACCACTTGCCAATCCGGGCAAATCCAACTGCAACCAGCCCTTGGCATCCGTCCAGGCATTCGCAAACCAAACCGTCCCACCACTTGCCAAGCGCTCACGGACAAATACCCGCTGGTTAGCCAAAGGTGGTTGGCTTGCCAAACCACCATCCACCACCTGGACACGGCTTGTACCCAAACGCCACTCCGTTGTACCCGGCTGGCTGATCACATGGCTACGGGCAGTAAAACTGCTATAAGCCGTTGCCCGCAACTCCACTTTCCCGCCCGTTTCCAATTCAGGCAAATCCAGGGTAGCCAAACCCTGTGCATTACTGATCACCCAACCCCGCCACTGGTATTGACCATCAGCTAACAGTTGGTAGCCGGTCACAGCCACATTGGGTAAAGGCAAACCACTTTTATCGTCTTTCAGGGTGACATACAGGGGTTGTGAACCGACCTTGAAAACAACCTTCCCACCCGATTGCAGGGGGGCACTGGTACGGTAACGCGCAAACAGCTTATCCTGCGCCATCAGCACAAAGTTGCGTCCAGCAGGCAGGTTCAGGCGCAAGACTCCCTGACTATCCGAATCACCACGCCCAAACCACACAGAGCTGCCATCCGCCAAGACTTCCCGCACATGAACCGTTGTCGCCGCCAAAGCCGGTGTGCCCGTGCGCGTACCATCCAAGACCTGAACCCGTGTTTCACCCAACGCAAAGTTGACCGTACCCGGAGCCGTGATCCAATCACTTACCGCCCGAAAATTATTGAATGCGGTGGCAGATAGCTGAACCGGCATCCCGGCGGACAAGGCAGGAAGATCGAAAGCCACCCCACCGGTCGCATCCGCCTTTTTCGCCCCTCCCCACTGGATTTTGCCATCCTTCTTATACCAGGCTGTCACCTCCAAACCGACCAAGGGTGCTGCCGACAAAGCATCACTGACTTTAACCTGCAAATTGGGTGCAGTGACTGCTGCCTGCAACGGTAGCCACAGAAACAGGCTGAAAAACAGCCACAGCGTGACTAGCCAGCGGCGCAAAAGGGTTGGGGCATGATGGGGCATCGTAATGGCTCAGCTTATAGTTAGTTATTCGGGCAACACACAACACACTGGCGGGGTCAGGCCAGAAATATCCGGTAAATCAGTGAAATATCAGGCCTAATGTCCTGCTTGCTTAGGGTTCAGACGGGGGTCTTGATCAGGAATTGCTGCCATCTGCTGGCAAGCGGCTTCTGCGGATAACAACGTGGCCTGCAATGCCTCAAACACCTTGCTCTGCTCACCCAATTGCTTTTCCAGATCGCTGACTTCACGGTTATTGGCATCAAGGGCTGCTTGTCCAGCAGCACAAGTATCCTCCCCCTGGCGTAGTGCAGCCATTTGACCATCACGTGTCTCCAGCTCGGTACGGACACTGGCAAGCTCCATTTCAACCGCCTGCAACCGGGCTTTGGTCTGCTCTAGCTCTTGCTGCAACTGGGAAGTTTGTGCCAATTGTGCCAAGTCAGGGTTTTGACTAGGGGTTTGAGTTTGATCCAGATTTTGCTCTAGAGCACCACTCACCGGCATGACTTGCTGGCTAACGGCGGTAGCTTGTGCTGTACCCTGATCAGTACACGCACCTAAAACCGCCAGGCAGAACAGGTATCCAAAAAAGTGTCCAAAAAAACTAGCGTATTTCATGGGAGAAAAAGCTCTTGTGGTTTCTGATAAATATTTTTTATTGATAAATCAGATCATACCCACAAACTGCTTAAAATCAACCACCCAGCGGCGCAATCCGACCGCCGGGTGAATGAAAGACAATGAAAGACTGTAACGGGCTTACTGGCTAGCCATCAGTGCAGCGATTTTATCAGCATCGGGACGGATCACCACGCCTTTCTCCGTCACCAACACATCGACCAGTTTAGCCGGGGTGACATCAAACGCCGGATTCCACGCCCCCGCATGTGGGGCAGCAATCCGCTGGTTATTCACATTCAGTATTTCTTCCGGTGCACGCTCCTCAATCGGGATGGCATCACCCGTCAAGGTATTCAGGTCAATGGTACTGGTGGGGGCAACCACCATAAAACGCACACCATGAAAACGGGCATTCACCGCCAAGCCATACGTACCGATCTTGTTGGCAACATCGCCATTGGCAGCAATACGGTCAGAGCCGACAATCACCCATGATACCTTGTCCTGTTTCATCAGGTGGGCAGCGGCACCATCACAGAGCAATTGCACCGGAATTTTATCACGTACCAATTCCCAGGCGGTCAGGCGGGAACCTTGCCACCACGGACGGGTTTCATCCGCATAAACCTGTTCAATCTTGCCTTCTGCATAGGCAGTACGGATCACCCCCAAGGCTGTACCATAGCCCCCTGTTGCCAATGAACCGGTGTTGCAGTGGGTAAGCACCCCGTGGGAGGGTTTGATCAGCTCACTGCCCAACTTGCCCATCAGGTAATTGGCCTCAATATCCTCCTGATGGATACGCTGTGCCAAGGCCTGCAAGGTGACAATCGGCTCAGGGTCATGGGGATGAATGGCTGCACACATGCGGTTCAAAGCCCAATGCAGGTTGATGGCAGTCGGGCGGGCAGCGGCGAGGGCTTCACGATCCACCTCCAGACGCACCCGCCAGTCATTCGGGTACTGCTTGAACGCCTTACGGGCAGCCATCAGCAAGCCATAGGCTGCCGTGATGCCAATCGCGGGTGCTCCCCGCACCACCATATTGCGGATTGCTTCAGCCGTATCCTCAGCACCATACAACTGAAGGTATTGCTCAGCATGGGGTAACTTGCGCTGGTCGAGCAAAACGAGATGATTGTCTTTCCATTCAACTGCGCGGATTGTATCGTGTTGGGTCATGGGCGACGCTCAAGCCATTTGTCTTAAAAGTGTAACTTTACAACATTCAAGGTTTTACAACATCCCTATGAACATCGAATTATTAATTAAACCACGCTGGCTAGTGACAGTCGACCCGGATAACCGGGTATTGGAGCAGCATGCCATCGTGATTGATGTGGGCAAGATTGTGGACATCCTACCCACTGCCGAAGCGGGGCAACGCTATCAGGCTGGACGGACACTGGAGCTGCCAGAACATGCACTGTTGCCGGGTCTGATCAATGCCCATACCCATGCCGCCATGTCCCTCCTGAAAGGACTGGCAGACGACCTACCGCTGATGCAATGGCTTCAGGAGCATATCTGGCCTGCGGAAGCACGCTGGGCAGATCGCACTTTTGTTGAGGAGGGTACGCGGCTGGCGATTGCCGAAATGATCCGCTCCGGCACGACCTGTTTCAACGACATGTATTTCTTTCCCGAGTCCAGCTTACAAGCCGTGCAGGATAGTGGCATCCGCGCTTCGCTGGGCATGATCATGATCGACTTCCCCACCGTCTATGGCAAAGACAGCGCAGACTACCTGCAAAAGGGCTTGGCCTTGCAGGCAGCCGTGGCGCAAAATCCCTTGGTGACAGTTGCCTTTGCCCCACACGCGCCTTACACCGTATCCGATGACCCCTTGCAACAAATACATGCGCTGGCAGAACGCCTGTCCATCCCCATCCACATGCATGTCCATGAAACTGCACAGGAGGTCAGGGACGCGGAACAACAACACGGTGAGCGCCCCATGGCACGTTTGAACCGCCTGGGGTTACTGGATCGGCATTTCCTGGCGGTGCACATGACCCAACTCACCGCCGATGAAATCAGCCTGCTGGCAGCCAAGGGCGTACACCTGATCCACTGCCCGGAATCCAACCTGAAGCTTGCCAGTGGTTTCTGCCCCGTGGCACAGCTCTTGGCAGCGGGTGTGAATATTGCCCTAGGCACGGATGGCAATGCCAGTAATAATGACCTGGATATGATCGGTGAAATGCGTACTGCCGCCCTGTTGGGGAAAGCGGTTGCCCACGATGCCAGCGCTGTTCCAGCCTACCAGGCCTTACGGATGGCGACCATTAACGGTGCAACAGCGCTGGGGCTGGCGGATAGCATTGGCTCATTGGAAATCGGTAAGTCTGCTGACCTGATTGCCATTGATTTGGGCAGGATTGAATCCCAACCCCTCTATGATCTGGTTTCCCATTTGGTATATTGCACCAGCCGTGAGCAGGTGACTGCGGTATGGGTCGCTGGTAAACCCTTGATGGAACAGCGTAAACTACTTACCCTGGATGAAAAAGCACTCTTGGCAACTGCCCGCGCCTGGCAAGCCAAAATCGGAGAACACGCATGATGAGCGCCAAACTGAACGTTGACCCGGATGAAATCCGTAAATTTGAAACCATTGCCCACCGTTGGTGGGACGCAGAAAGTGAATTCAAACCACTGCATGCCATTAACCCCTTGCGCCTGAATTATATTGATGACCGGGCACGGCTCAAGGGCAAGCGTGTGCTGGATGTGGGCTGCGGCGGCGGCATTCTGGCGGAAAGCATGGCACGGCGTGGGGCACAGGTCATGGGCATTGATATGGGGGAAGCCCCTTTGTCTGTCGCTACCTTGCACGCACTGGATTCACAAGTGGAAGTGGAATACCGGCAGGTCAGCGCAGAAGAGCTGGCTAACGAAATGCCCGCACCCTTTGATGCCGTCACCTGTATGGAAATGCTGGAGCACGTCCCTGATCCGGCCTCGGTCATCCGTGCCTGTGCTGCGCTGGTCAAACCGGGCGGTGACGTGTTCTTTTCAACGATCAACCGTAACCCCAAAGCGTTCCTGTTGGCAGTAGTCGGGGCAGAGTATCTTTTGAACATGTTGCCCAAAGGAACCCATGAATACGCAAAATTTATCCGCCCGTCTGAACTGGAGCAAGCCGCACGCAATGCCGGACTAAACTTGCAGGATATCAGCGGGATGACTTATAACCCCCTATTCCAAAGCTACCGGCTTGGGAAGGATATTGATGTCAATTATTTGATGCATTTTAAGAAGGAAGATGAATAGATGTACGTTCTGCAAAGAATGGTAGCCCTTGTGTTACTGAGCATGCTGGTTTCTGCCTGTTCGGTACAATACAAAAACGTTGGCCTGACCCAGGACGGGCAACCTGTCACCACCATGACACCACGTCTGGAGAAAAACATCCGTGAACTGGCGGGTGCACTGATGGCCTTGGGGCCAAACATCAGCCAAGATGAAGCCCTCAAGGTCGCACATGATGCCTATGTTTACCCATTACATTTGGCAAATGAATGGGGACTAACATGGCCACCCATGTACCACAATACTTTGCGCAACGCTAATATGCGACCCAAAGGCCTCTGCACTGACTGGGCAGATGCTATGGTCACTCATATGCGCAGCAAAAACTTGAAAACTTTCGACATTTATTGGGGTGTATCTTATCGTGGCGACCCATGGCGTGAACACAGCACCCTGTTGGTGACAGCCAAAGGCCAACCGTTCGATACTGGCATTATCCTGGATCCGTGGCGCAACTCAGGCAAGCTGTATTGGCTACGTCATGTGGAAGACCCCGCCTATAAATGGAAATACCACGCAGGTCCCTTTACTGCCTTGCCACCCACCGGGTCTGCAAGTACAGTTCAACGCATCCGCTAGTAGGTTAACTCATCATGAGCCTATCGACGGTTAAAGCTGTTTCAGTTTAATACGTGCACCTTCAATGGTAAAACGCCAAGCAACCAGTTTGGCGTTACTTTGCGAGTTAAGAGGCATCAGTATGATCATTGCATTGTTATCCATTTTAGAAATCATGGATGCCTACTCATCGGGGCAATATGACAAGTATCATAGTTTTTTGTTTACGCCTATCCTGTCGGCATAGACAACAACCAACAGGACAAGCATTCCCGTGAATACCTACACCACCCGCCAACGCTGGGCGTGGGCATTTTATGACTGGGCAAATTCGGCCTTCATTACCACCGTCGTGGTTGCCTTCTTCCCCATTTTCTTCCGCAAATACTGGGCGGCTGAGTTGCCATCTGAACAAATCACCCTGCACCTCGGTAATGCCAATGCGCTTGCCAGCTTGTCAGTGATGCTGCTCGCCCCCTTTCTGGGAACGATTGCCGACCAAGGCGGGGTGAAAAAACCCCTGATGGCAGGCTTTGTCACCCTGGGCATTTGCGCCACCCTGTTGCTGACCGTGCTGGATGCAGGCCAATGGCAATGGGCTTTGTTTGGTTTTGTCTTGGCCGTGGTGGGCTTTTTGGGGGCAAACATTTTTTATGACTCATTGCTGGTGGATGTGGCAGAAGAAAAGGACTTCAACCGGGTGTCGGCGCTGGGCTACGGCATGGGCTATCTGGGCGGGGGCTTGTTGTTTGCCATTTGCGTGCTGCTGAGCCTGCACCCGGAATGGTTTGGCCTTGCGGATGCGACCACTGCCGTGCGTTGGGCCTTTGGCATTGCCGCCTTGTGGTGGGGGGTATTTTCCATCCCGCTGTGGTTCTGGGTGCGCGAACGCGCCCCGGCACAGGCCAAACGCCCGCCATTGCCTGCCCTGCTCCGCCAATCGTGGCTATCCCTCTGGGATACCTTCCGCCGCATCCGCCAGTTGCGCACGGTCGGCGTGTTCCTGTTGGCCTACTGGTTTTACATTGATGGGGTCGATACAGTCATCGTCATGTCGGTTGATTATGGCAAATCGCTCGGCTTCCCCGACAATAGCCTGATCACCGCACTCCTGCTGACCCAATTCATTGCCTTCCCTGCTGCTTTGGTGTTCGGTTGGTTGGGCAATAAATGGGGGGCAAAGCGCGGCATCCTGCTCGGTATTGCCGGGTACGTGCTGATTACGCTTGGCGCATCCCAGATGGCCTCGGTCAATGGTTTCTATGCCCTGGCGCTGTGTGTTGGGCTGGTGCAAGGCGGGGTGCAGGCACTCAGTCGCTCCCTGTACGCCAGCCTGATCCCAGCCGATGAAGCTGCCAAGTTTTTTGGCTTTTACAATATGCTGGGCAAATTTGCCGCCATCCTCGGCCCCCTCCTGGTCGGCTGGGTTGGCCTGTTGACCGGCTCTCCACGGCTGGGATTATTGGCAGTATTGATCCTGTTTGTGGCAGGTGCGCTATTGCTATGGCGCGTGCCAAGCAAGGCTGACTGAATGATGCGTTATTGCCGATACGCTGCCCAAAAAACTGCTAGACTGGGTAAGGACATCTATTCAAAGGGCAGAATATGAGCAATCCCCTTCCCCCGGATATTGACATCGAAGTTGCTCCCGCTTCCAGTTACCAGCTCAACCTGTTGGCACAATTTGCCTTGGAGGTCAGTGGACAAGTGCAACGGCTGGATGAATTAGCCAAACAACTCCTCACCCTCAACCTCGCCATTCCGGCACTGTATGCCACCATATTGAAATTGGTCAGCGGTGAGGATGCCACCGTGAATGACCCGCTGTTGATCCTCATTATTTTTGGGGCATGGTGTCTGGCATTGGGATTGAGTATTGCGGCTTTATATCCCCAATCCTACAGCGTCGACCCGGACAGCCCCAGCGAAATTCAAGCCTATTACACACAAGCCGCCAAGCATAAACGCAACTTGCTGGCGAGTGCCTGTGTGTGCAGTTTCTTTGGGATTTGTTTTGCGGTGTTTAGCTTGTTTTAGCTGGTTTAGTGCGAGGTGAGTAATGGCAAAAATTATCCGTGTGACCCAATGTGGTCATAAAGACTGCGGTAAAAGTTTTCAGTATAGCTATGACTTGGCGCGTATCCCCGCAGATACCACTGATTTCCCATTATCTTGTCCGTTTTGCCAAACCAAGCAACGTGTCCCCCTGCACAGTACCCACAAAGTTGAGGTATTACGAGATGGCAAACAACAGGAAACTGTAGTGCTAGAAGTGCCAGAGCATCCAGTTGGCATAGTGGAAGAAACTCCCTCCCAATCATCATCTTCTTAAGGGCGCAAGTAAGATGCGGCATTCAACGCCTTTTGTCATTACCCCGTCTACTGATCTGTTAAGAGAGCATCCGTATATCAAGGGCATGGCAGACAGCATCAGTTCCGCCTATGAAAAGCATCTGCTGGTGGAAGAAAAACACTTGCAGGCAATCGGGCAAGCTTTGTGGGATGCCTTGGCACTAGGCGACGATCTTGATAGGGCTAAACAGGCCGCTGGACAACAGGTTTTGCCGATTATTATCGAAACATCGGATGCTGCCCTGCTCACTTTGCCGTGGGAAACTTTGTATCACCCCATTTATGGCTTTCTGGGGCGGGAAACAGGTTTCAGCTTGTCGCGGCACAATCCAACGGTCAGCGTGGCTTTGCCAGTAGTGAAATGTGAGCCGTTAAGGGTGTTGCTGTTCACGTCCCTGCCAGACGACTTGGATGAACAGGAACGGCTGGATGTGGAAGCAGAACAAGCCGCTGTGCAGGAAGCGTTGATGGAGCAGGAACGTCTTGGTGAAGTTGTGTTGGAAATGCCCGATGATGGGCGGCTGGATACTTTCCGTGCTACATTGCAGGCGTTTCAGCCGCATCTGGTGTACATGAGTGGGCATGGTCATTTTAGCCTTGAACATCATCATCAACAGGCGTATGGCAGTTTTTTGTTTGAAGATGCGCAGGGGCGTGGGCAAAGTGTTACCGAAAGTGAGTTGGTGGCTTGTTTTCAGAATACGCAGGTGCAATTGCTGGTGATGTCGGCATGTTTGAGTGCCAAACAGCATCCCAGTTACCCACATCATGGTCTGAGTGCGGCGCTTTATAAGGCCGGGATTCCGCATGTGATCGGGATGAGTGAGTCGGTGTTTGATGTCGCTGGTATCCAGTTTGCCCAAGCCTTGTTGCGCACCTTGGGCAAGCGCAATCCGGTGGATGTGGCTTTGCAAAAGGCACGCGCTGCGATTACCCAACCGTTTAAAGAGGCGGGCGGCTACCGTGATAGCAGTAATCCAATTCGTGCAGAAGTATCCTTCGGGCAATGGTGCTTGCCGCAATTATTGAGCCATGATTTGCAGCAGGGGTTGGTGGATTGGGGGTTTACTCCGCAACCTGTCAAGCGCAGCGAATGGCAAGTCAAGCGTGGGGATGTCAGCCTTCCTGAACGCTTCATCGGACGGCGGCGTGAGTTGCGCCTGTGGCAAAACCGTTTGCGTGACAAACACCAGAACCGCCTTCTCATCACAGGCTTGGGGGGCATGGGTAAAACCGCATTGGCTGGCAAGCTGATAAATCGCTTGGAAAACGATGGTTATCAGGTATTCACGCTATATGCTGGAAACCTAGACTGGAAAAAATGGCGTTTACAGTTGCTCAAAAGTTTAAGCAACGAGCGTAAAGAAGACTTCAGCCTGATGAAACCGGAGTTGGAGACGGAGCAGGAGCAAAATGAGTACCTGCTTGAATTAGTGTTGGCGCAACATGACAGCAAACTGGCCTTGTTCTTCGATAACCTCGAATCGGTACAAGACCCGCAATTCCCACACGCCATTACTGATCCAACGTTGCAGCATTGGTTACAGGCGGCGCGGCAATTCAGCAAACAAGGCTTGAAACTTATTCTCACCTCGCGCTGGCGCTTGCCAGACTGGGCAGATTCAGAGCACTACGCGCTGGGTAAGCCGGTGTATGGTGATTATGTGGCAATGGTGCGCTTGCAAGGTTTGCCGTTGGCTGGGGAGCGCCTGCAAACCGCTTATGCAACCTTGGGCGGCAATTTCCGCGCTTTGGAGTTTTTCGCCAAAGCTGTGCAGAAAATGGATGCGGCTGAGGAACGAGGCTTTATGACTGCCTTGGCTCAAGCATCTGCTGAGAGTCAGACTGATATGGCTCTGAAAATGGTGGTCGCACAGCGCAGTCCAGTGGAAAAAGTGTTATTGCAGCGCTTGTTGGCGTATCAAACACCCGTGCCTTTGTTGGGGGTGGAGATTGTGGGGGAAGAACCCTCACCCCCCAGCCCCCTCGCCCGTCAAACGGGCGAGGGGGAGCAAGAAACCGTGGGGCGTGTGTTGCAACACCTGCTGGCGGTGTCGCTGGTGGAGCAATACGCCAACCCACGCACGGGACAAACCGAATACCAGCTTGCACCTTTGGTACGTAGTTGGTTGTTGGCAAACGGAGTGCCTGAGCCGGATCAGGCATTGTTGCAAAAAGCGGCTGAGTTCTTGTTGTGGGAACTGGAGGAGCGGCAAAATACCTCATGGGAACATCGCTTAGCGACCCACGCTGCGCTGCTGGCTGCCAAACTCACCGAACCGGCGCAGCGGCTGGTATTGAGGTGGATTATCGGGCCACTCAATCGCGCTGGCATGTACCGTACCCTGCTGGATGACTGGCTACCGCCGTTACTGGAGACTGACAGTCTACAAATCAGGGGAGAGGCACTCAATCAAATCGGCAAGCAATACCACCATATTGGTCAATACGACACCGCCCTCGACTTCCTCCAGCAGTCACTCGCCATCCAACAGCAAATCGGCGGAAAATTGGGTATCAGTACAACTCTTAGCAATCTCTCGCAAATTTTCAAGGCACGCGGTGAATACAATACCGCCCTCAGCTACCTTCAACAGGCACTTGCCATTCAACAAGAAATCGACGACAAACTCGGCATAGGCACGACCCTCAACAATATCTCGCAAATCTACTCCGCTCGCGGCGACTACGACACTGCACTCAACCTTCTCAAACAGTCACTCGCCATCCAACAGCAAATCGGCGACAAACGAGGCGAAGGCATTACACTCAACAATATTTCAGGCGTTTACCGCGTTCGCGGTGACTACGACACCACCCTCGACTTCCTCAAGCAGTCACTCACCATTCAACAGCAAATCGGCGACAAATCCGACGAAGGTGTAGTACTCAACAATATCTCGCAAATCTATCATACTCGCGGTGACTACAATGCAGCTCTCCAATACCTCCTACAAGTGCTCACCATAAGGCAACAAATCGGCGACAAGTCAGGCGAAGGCACTACACTCAACAATATTTCAGGCGTTTACTCTGCTCGCGGTGACTACGACACCGCCCTCTACTACCTCAATCAGGCGCTCGCCATTCAACAGCAAATCGGCGACAAACGAGGCGAAGGCACTACACTCAACAATATCTCACAAATCTATGATGCTTGCGGCGACTACGACACCGCCCTCTACTACCTCAATCAGGCGCGTGCCATTTATCAAAAAATTGAATACAAAGAAGGAGAGGGTGCAACTCTAAACAATATCTCGCAAATCTATCATACTCGCGGCGACTACGACACCGCCCTCTACTACCTCAATCAGGTGCTCGCAATTTATCAAAAAATTGAACATAAAGAAGGAGAGGGTGCGACTCTAAACAATATCTCGCAAATCTACTCCGCTCACGGCGACTACGACACCGCTTTCGATTTCCTCAAAAAGTCCCTCACCATTCAACAGCAAATTGGCAATGTGACGGGGTTGTGCGCCACCTTGTTCAACATAGGGCATATTCACCTGCAAAACGAAGAAGTAAACGAAGCCATACAAGCATGGGTAACAGTTTACCGCATTGCCAAACAGGTCAACCTCGCACAAGCACTCCAAGCACTGAAAAATCTGGCGGAACAACTGGGTTTAGAAGGCGGCTTGCAAAGCTGGGAGAAACTGGCACAAAAGCTGGAAAGCGCACCCTCCTAAACCCGCCCCTTGCCAAGGCAGGAAGTCGCAAAAGCCAGAAAGAAACCCCTCCCGACCTCCCCTTATCAGGGGAGGAGACCCGATTTGCCACCGTAGCCTTGTTAGATACGGTTTTTGCCCCCTTCCCTGACAAGGGAAGGGCTGGGGATGGGTTTCTTCTCAGCTTTTACGACTCCCTCCAAGGGCGATGTTCAGGATGGGGTTCCCGCCCCCAACCATGCTATACTCCCCCGCATACCCATCACCAACACCCAACCATGCGCAAACACTTCAACACCACCGGCCCCGTCCATCCCGAAGATCATTACGCTATCGACCCGATGACACGCCTCGACTGGGAAGAAATCCATGAACTCATTGGCGCAAAAAAATTCTTCGTCCTGCACGCCCCACGCCAAACCGGAAAAACCAGCACACTCCTCGCCATGATGGATGTCCTGAACCAATCCGGTGAATACACCGCCTTGTACATGGGGGTTGAATCAGCACAATCAGCCAGAAATAATGTCGAACAAGGCATGATGGCTATCATGAACAGCCTAATTGACGGCGCAAAATATCGCTTGCAAGACCAACGCTTAGCATCTTGGCGCGAATCCATTTGGAACGATAACGGCGCTCATGCCGCCTTCAAAGCCATGCTCAGCCACTGGGCACAAGAAAATACCAAACCGATAGTGCTGCTGATTGATGAAGTCGATGCTCTAGTCGGCGACACCCTCATTTCCCTATTACGCCAATTACGGGAAGGTTATATCGGTCGCCCCGGTGTACCATTTGTACAAAGCGTTATCCTGTGTGGCGTGCGTGATGTCCGTGACTACCGCATCCACACCTCATATCATGAAATTATTACGGGCGGCAGTGCATTTAATGTCAAAGCCGAATCACTGCGGATGGGAAACTTTAATCTAGCCGAGATTGAAACCTTATATAAGCAACACACCCAAGCAACCGGACAAATGTTTGACACTGCCATTTTTGCCCCGCTATGGGAAGACACACACGGGCAACCGTGGTTAGTCAATGCTTTAGGCTATGAAATGACATGGAAAGACAAAAACGCCCGTGACCGTACTACTCCCATTACACTAGAACGTTACCGCGCAGCCCGCGAACGCCTGATCCAGTCGCGTGCTACCCACCTTGACCAATTGACCGATAAGCTAAAAGAGCCACGGGTACGGCAAGTCATCGAGCCTATCCTGTATGGCTATAGCACCCACGGCCTCAACCCGGATGATGTTGAGTACGTGTGCGATATGGGCTTGATTGAACGCGCCAGAAATGGGGCAATTTCGATTAGCAACCGCATTTATCAAGAAGTGATTCCGCGTGAATTATCCTGGGGCAGCCAAATGGCTATTACCCAAGAGCGGGTGTGGTATCTCACCCCACAACGCCGCATTGACATGCCCAAATTACTCACCGCCTTCCAGCAGTTTTTCCGTGAAAACGCTGAAAGCTGGATTGAGCGCTTTGAGTACAAGGAAGCTGGCCCGCAATTATTACTGCAAGCGTTTTTACAGCGCATTATCAATGGCGGTGGGCGTATTAACCGTGAATATGGCCTAGGGCGTAAACGCACCGATTTGTATATCGAATGGCCGCTGGATGAGGAAAAAGGCTTTTATGGTGAAGTACAACGCATCGTGCTGGAACTGAAGATTTTGCATCAAAGCTTGGAGAAAACCATTGCTGATGGCCTACTACAAACCTCGGAATACGCCGATAAATGCAATGCCAGTGAAGCACATTTGATTATTTTTGATCGTAATCCGGCAGTGGATTGGGATAGCAAAATCTGGTATCGCGCTGAAACCGTCGCTAATCGAACCCTAGGCGTGTGGGGGATGTGATAGAGCAAGGGGGATTTCCTCCTCAGCAAGCTGTAAAATCCCCCTTTCTTGACTCCTTAAAAGGACACACCATGCAAGCGCCTGTCACTTGTGACCAGCTCCCTGAGCAAACCCTGACTGTCGAACAGGCACAAGTCCGTATCCTCGCGGCAGTCAAGCCCATGCAAGCACAGGAACGGCTTAACCTGCACCGGGCGGCTGGGCGTATCTTGGCAAGGGATGTGCTGGCGGGGTTTGATGTGCCACCCCACCGCAATTCCTCGATGGATGGTTATGCCTTCGCCCACTGTAGCTTGCAAACGGGGCAAAGCTTGCAGCGGGTTGGTTCCTCGTTTGCCGGGAAACCGTTTGCAGGCTCAGTGGCTCTGGGTGAATGCATCCGCATCATGACCGGAGCCGTGCTCCCGGAGGGCACAGACACGGTGGTCATGCAGGAAAATGTCAGCCTCGACGGGGAAACCGTCAAGCTGCACCTTGCCCCGGCTTGCGGTGAAAACGTGCGTTATCCGGGGGAGGACATCCGCCAGGGTGATCAGGTATTGCAAGCCGGACGCAAGCTCAATGCCGCTGACCTTGGCCTGCTGGCTTCGCTGGGGGTTGGTGAAGTGGATGTGTTGCGCCGCCCACGGGTGGCTTTCCTCTCCACCGGGGATGAGCTGAAACCGATGGGTTCGCCCTTGCAGGCAGGCGACATCCACGACAGTAACCGCTATATCCTGCATGCCCTCTTGCAGGCGCTGGACGTGGAAACACTCGACTTAGGGATTATCCCCGACCAGGCCGCCGCAGTGGAGGAGGCGTTCCGTGCTGCCAGAGAAGTCGCGGATGTGCTGATTACCACTGGGGGGGCATCGGTGGGGGATGCGGATTACATCGCCAGTACCCTTGCCAAACTGGGGCAGGTGGATTTCTGGAAAATGGCGATGAAACCGGGCAAGCCGTTTGCACACGGTCATCTGGGGGCTTGCCAGTTTTTTGGTTTGCCCGGCAACCCGGTATCGGTGATGGCAACCTTCCTGCTGTTCGTGCGCCCTGCTATCCTCAAAGGTCGCGGGGAAACCCCCACCCTGCCTCCTGAATCCCCTGCGACCACCACCACCCCCTTACAAAAGGCCGCCGGACGCAAGGAATACCAACGCGGGGTTTGTAGCCAAACCGCAGACGGGCAATGGCAAGTCCGCAGTACCGGCAAACAGGAATCGCACCTGCTGCGCTCCATGAGTCAAGCCAATTGCTTTATCGTGCTGGAGCGCGACAGCGGCAACCTGCCCGCAGGCAGCACAGTACGGATCATGCCTTTTGCGGGCTTGCTGTAACCTCCGCACAGCTGCTGACTCAAATTGACCCGCTCAAATATTGCAGCGGTCAAAACTCTTGTTGCCATTGAAGGCTTTGCTGCGGGGGTTATAACGGTAAACCGCATAACAACGGTCATTGCCGCCATGCCCGACTGATTGCAGGATCGCCAGGTCATTCAGGCCATCGTGGTCATAATCATTGACCTTCAGGTATTGGTTACGCCAGCCTGCATACAGCATCGGGTAAATCGACTCCAGCACCACCGGCTGTGACTCGCCCACCTGCAACAGCACCACAGTTTCCTGGATAAAAGCCCACGCAGGAACGCCGGGGCGAACCTCAAAATACACCTCATAGTCTACCTCGCCCGCTGCCTGTACGGGGAGACTGCTGAAAGTCGTTACATAAAAAACCAACAGCGCCAATATAATTTTCCCGATGTTTATCATACAATTCAAACCTCTTGACCAGAAAAGGGCTGGCTTTCCCGACTCGACCGCCCCGATTGCAAAAAACCAACCCATACTGAACCTAGGATTCGGGTCAGTGCCAACAGTTCCAACCCGGCTTGCCATTTTTAAGAACTATAGACCGAGAGGTAAAATCCATGACGAAGATAACAGGGACATCATGGGTATCGGGGGTATCCCTTATACTGCTTACATCACTGGCACTGCATGGCTGCGGTGGGGGTAGCTCCAGCTCCGGCGGCAATAGTGGCGGTGGCAGCGGGGGCAATACCACCCCTCCGGGTACAGGGCTACTCGTCATTGGCAATCCCAAGGGCGGCAATCCCATTCCCTTGGGTGGCATCAACTATTCAACGGCTCCCTTGGTCGCCCAGCGGCAAACCGGCACGACCAATACCCAGGGTGAGTTCAAATACGATACGGCTGAATATGTCACCTTCACCTTGTTCAATACCCCGATTGGCCCCGTCCAGGCCAAGCAAACCCTGACCGAAGATGACCTTGCGGTTGGCTATTGCCAAACATCGACCACGCCCGTTGCCTGCCAATATAACGTCGCCCGTAACCTGCAACGCCTGTTGTTGAGCGCGGATGCAGACCAGGACAGCAGCAATGGCCTTGTCATCATGGCAGCCATGCAGGAAAACCCACCCGCCGCACTGGACAGCACCATTGACCAGTTTGAGGCCGCCCTTGCCAAAAAGCTTGCCCCCCTCGGTCGGCAAACCCATCCGCTGTTTAGCCCGTCGTTGGGTATCAACCTCGAAGCCCCGCAGCCGGAAGCCGATGAGGTAGGCGGTCAACCGGTGGCCTTTGTTGACCTGTTCAGGATTTCACGCCCCTTCCCGGAGTTTTCCTGCACCGACATCACCTATGATGCCAATGGCTGGCCGATCAATATCCCGGCCTCCTGCGATACCCAACAGAATGCCACCTTCCGCACCCCGACCTGGGCAACCACGCTGATCCTGCGCTATGTACCGCTGGGGGCTATCCCGACCGGCAATTACACAGTGCTGTATGAAGGCAGCGGCGACATCCAATATACCGGCATTGCCAATAAGCTGACTGGCGACAGCCAACCGGGGCGTGACATTATCCAGATCACCCCGGAGCTGATCCAGACCCCAACCAAAAATGCGGCTGGCTTGCGTTTGCAAGTCAAGAATATTGACCCGAACAACCCGGTCAAAAACATCCGCATTGTCATGCCCGGTGGGATTTGTGAAGGCAACCCCTTCGTGCGCGTTGACAGCGAAAGCGAATGCCCTGCCGGGACATACCGCAGCTTTGTTGACACGCTAACCAGCAACCGCAATGCGATTGTTTTCAACCCCGACTACCTACGCTTCCTGAAAGACTTCAAGGTGATCCGCACCATGAACTTCATGGAAGCCAGCCCCCGTAACCCCTGCTATACCCTGACAGACACCGCCTACACGGAATGCCTGTTACAGGAGTTTACCTGGGATCAACGCGCCAAGATCGAGCATGCCAGTTGGGGCGGCTCCTCACGTACCCCCTTGCTGAAACGCTATGGGCGCGGTGTACCCCTGGAAGTGATTGTCGCCTTGGTGAATACCTTAAACCGCGACCCCTGGTTTAATATCCCGCACAATGCCACCAATGATTATGTCACCCAATTTGCCACTTATGTGCGTGATAACCTCAAGCCTAATCTGAAAGCCCATATTGAATATACCAATGAACCGTGGAATGGCATTTTCTGGGCTGCCCTCTATGTGCGTGAGAAAGGTAAACCATTGGACACCAGCCCCTATCGGGCAGGTTATAAATATTATTCCAGCCGGGCGGTGGAAGTATTCAAGATTTGGCATGATGTGTTTGGTGGGGCTGACCGTCTGGTACGGATATTAAATACCTACCACCCGGATGAATGGATGTCACGCAATATGCTGAGCTATAACGGCAATGCCCAGTCGGTTGATGCCATTGCCAGCGCCCCTTATTTCCAGGGCTGCTGGGATCGTAGCTCCAATGCCGCTTGTGCTGATACCGGCAAAGTGCCCCTGTTAATGAAGGATATTACCTCAGTCGATGACCTGTTTAATGTGCTGGATAATGCCAATGACCCGTATAGCGTGAGTGCAATGGCGAAATGGACAAAAATCCAGGCACAAGTTGCCAAAGACTTCAATGTTGACCTATACAGTTATGAGGGCGGGCAACACCTGACCGTCAACTGGAGTGATGCCACCATCAGCACTGAACGCAAAAATGGTTTGCTTGACCTGTTCCGCGCCGCCAACCGCGATACGCGCATGGCAGGCCGTTACAGCCAATTGCTGAATGGCTGGAAAGATAATGGCGGCAAATTGTTTATGCTCTACACCCTGCCGCAAACATTCCATAAATTTGGCACGTTTGGTATCAAGGAACATTTGAACCAACCCCGCTCAGCCGCACCTAAGTATGACATGAGCATGCAATTCCAGGAAATGCAGAAAAAATGCTGGTGGAGTGGTTGTGAATAGCAGGTCGTGATGGAGGACATGGGCTATGGATTGGCGATTAAGGCAAAAAACAGGGTTATTGGTGGTGATTTTGCTGGGTTTGGTTTCCTGCAATGAACAAACCCCGCAAAATAAAAATAAACCGGGCACGGTTGCACAGCGTGCCTTATTAACCGGTAAGCTGGTCATCAATAATCCGGAAAAACCGGGCAGTACCATTCCCTTGGTGGGCATCCGTTACCGCAGTGGAGGAAATGGCAAAACCGCAGCCACTGGCTTGTTCCGCTACCAACGGGCGACTGAAGTCAGCTTCACCTTGTTTGGCTCCACCATCGGCCCCATTCCTGCCAAAGGGGTCATCACGGAAGATGACCTCGCCACCGCGCTGTGCACCGCCGCCAGCAACATCGCCCAATGCCAATATGCCGCCGCCAAAAACCTGCAACGCCTGTTGCTGAGTGTGGACGCTGACCTGAAAACAGACAATGGCATTACCATTCATAGCAAGCTCAGTGGTGCACCCGCAGTTGGCCTATCATCCTCGCTGGATGTGTTTGAACTGGAGTTGGGCAAGACCCTGAACAAGGAAGGCCGTACCGTCGCCAGCCTGTTCCAGCCCTCGTTGGGCATCAATCTGGAGGCTGCCCAGCCCGAAGCGGATGAAGTGGGCGGGCAGCCCCTGCCCTTCGCCGATGTGTTCCGGGTGGCACGCCCTTTCCCGGAATACTCGTGTACCGACATCACTTATGACGCGAATGGCTGGCCGACCAGCATCCCACCCTCCTGTGCCACCCAAACCCACCCGGTCTTACGCACGCCCAGCTACGCCACCGCCCTGCTGCTGCGCTATGTGCCGTATGGGGCAATCCCGACCGGCAAATACACGGTGTTGTATGAAGGCTCAGGCAACCTGCAATACTCCGGCATTGCCAACAAGCTTACCGGGGAAAGCCAGCAAGGGCGCGACGTACTGGAAATTACCCCGGAACTCCTGTCCAGCCGCTCAAGCGCGGGTTTGCGCGTGCAGCTCAAGGACATCGACAACAGCAATCCGGTCAGGAATATCCGCATTGTCATGCCCGGTGGAACCTGTACCGGCAACCCACTGGTACGGGTGGAAAGCTCAACGGCTTGCAAAAAAGGGCAATACCAAAGCTTTGTCAGCCAACTGGAAAGCAACCGCAATGCGATTGTCTTTAACCCGGATTACCTGCGCTTCCTGAAGGATTTCAAGGTGGTACGCACCATGAATCTGATGGAGGCCAGCCCCCGCAACCCCTGCTATGCCTTGCGTGATGAAGCCTATACCACTTGCCTGTTGCAGGCGTTTACCTGGGATCAACGTGCCAAACTGGATGATGCCACCTGGGGCGGCTCTGCCCGCACCGACCTGCTGAAACGTTATGCGCGGGGTGTACCGCTGGAAGTGGTGGTGGCACTCGCCAATACCCTGAACCGCGACCCGTGGTTTAATATCCCGCATAATGCCACCGACGATTACGTCACCCAGTATGCCACCTATGTCCGGGATAACCTCAAACCGAACCTGAAAGCGCATCTGGAATATAGCAATGAGCCGTGGAATGGTATTTTCTGGGCAGCCCTGTATGTGCGGGAAAAAGGCAAGGCACTGGATAGCAACCCCTACCGGGCGGGTTATAAATATTATTCAACCCGTGCCGTGCAGGTATTCAATATCTGGCATGATGTGTTTGGCGGGGCTGAGCGCCTGGTGCGGATATTGAATACCTACCACCCGGATGAATGGATGTCGCGCAATATGCTGGGTTATAACGGCAATTACCAGTTTGTCGATGCCATTGCCAGCGCCCCTTATTTCCAGGGCTGCTGGGATCGCAGCTCCAACGCCGCCTGTGCGGACAGCACGAAAAACCCGCTGGTCATCAAGGAAGCGACTTCGGTGGATGACCTGTTCAATATCCTCGATAACCCCAATAACCCCTATGGCATGAAAGCCACCCAATATTGGATGGGGGTGCAGGCAAAAATTGCCAAGGATTTTGGTGTTTCCTACCTCGGTTATGAGGGTGGGCAGCATTTGGTGGTGAACTGGGGCGACCCTGACCCCAACCTGAGCCTTGAACGCCGGAACAAGATCCTCGACCTGATCCGGGCAGCCAACCGCGACATCCGTATGGCGGGGCGTTACAGCCAATTCCTGAATGACTGGAAAAATGGCGGGGGTGAGCTGCTTGCCCTCTATACCTTACCGCAGACCTGGCATAAATTTGGCACATTCGGCATCAAGGAACACCTCAACCAAACACGCACCACCGCACCCAAGTACGATATGGGCATGCAATTCCAGGAAATGCTCGGCAAGTGCTGGTGGGTGGGGTGCGAGTAGCCGCAAATCCGGGTAAGATGCGCGTTTTTGCCCCCAAAGAGATTTAGCCATGCTCCAGGATAGCCTGAACAATACCAATCTGGTCTCCGAGAAAGTGTTGGTGACACCGGATGAATTCAAGGCACAATTGCCCATTTCCGCTCTGGCTGCCGCCCATGTGCGCAGCAGCCGTGAAACCATCAGCAATATCCTCAACCGCAAGGATCACCGCTTGTTGGTCGTCACTGGCCCCTGCTCGATCCACGACATTGAGGCAGCCAAAGAATATGCGCTGCGCCTCAAGGCACTGAGCGGGCAGGTCAGCGACTCGTTGTATCTGGTGATGCGCATCTACTTTGAAAAACCCCGCACCACGGTCGGCTGGAAAGGCCTGATCAATGACCCGGACATGGATGATTCCTTCCATATCGAAAAAGGCCTGGGGATGGCACGGGAGCTGCTGCTATGGCTGGCGGAACAGGGTATCCCCGCTGCCACCGAAGCACTCGACCCCATCACCCCGCAATACCTGTCTGACTTGTTTGCATGGGCGGCGATTGGCGCACGCACCACCGAATCCCAGACCCACCGTGAAATGGCCAGCGGCCTCTCCATGCCGGTCGGCTTCAAGAACGGTACGGATGGCAACTTGGATGTCGCCATCAATGCCTTGCTGTCGGTTTCCAGCCCACACAGCTTCCTTGGTATCAACCAAAGCGGGCAAGTGACCGTGATCCAGACCCGTGGCAACCGCGATGGGCATATTATCCTGCGCGGTGGCAAACGTCCGAACTACGACAGCGTGAACATTGCCCTGTGTGAAGCTGCCCTGGAAAAGGCTGGTCTGCCAAAAAACATTATCGTTGATTGCAGCCACGGCAACTCCAGCAAACAACATGCCCTGCAAGCACTAGTCGCAGAAAACGTCGCCAGCCAAATCCTCGAAGGCAACCGCTCCATCGTCGGCATTATGCTGGAAAGCCACCTCTTCCCCGGCAACCAATCCATCCCAGCAGACTTGAGCCAATTGAAATACGGTGTATCCGTCACTGATGCCTGCATTGATTGGGATACCACCTCCCAATTGCTGCGACATATCCGTGGGCGTTTGCAAGGGGTAATGGCGGAGCGGAATTTGGGCTAGGCAAACTCACGCACCAATTCCTGCCACTCAGCGTCCAAGTCGCTGCCTGCTTGTCCGGGCAGTGACTTTGGTGAAGGTTGACCATCGGCTTGCCTGATTGCATACCAAAATATGCGTGCATAGCGCCCAATCTGTTCAGCCCGATCAAGACGGTTGATAATACGCCGGGCATTATACCAGTCGCTGTCCTCACGGAAATAACGGCTTAAGCCAACCCCCGTAAATAAACCATCGACCATCCCATCAAACAGGATTTGGCTGGCAATCGGCAACTCCAGAGCCAGTTCTGGCTGCGCCAACAAGTCCAAACCCAGGCGCTCACTGAAACGCAGGTAATTATCCCGCCAAGTCAACTGGACAAACCCACGCCCAAAATACACTTGACCGGTTTCAGGATCAGGCTCACCGTATGCCCGTCCACGCCCTTGACCGTATTCTTCAATCGGCTGCATCGTAAATGCAGTTTCGTGAAAGGTTGTTGCCAACATATAAGCCAGCCAACGGGTATCCACCAAACCCCGCTGCTCCCACTCATTCAAAATCGCATCCATACCATTGACTTGTAACTGGCTCAATTTGCCATTAAACAAATTGCCCCGTACTGTATCGAAAAAGACTACACGATCCATAACAATAAACTCCCCGCCTGTATCCTGATACCCAAAATCCTTGCCTAAACCATAACAGGCTCCTGACAAGCTTTTACAATCTGCCGTATATTGTCGGTGAACTCAAAATCCTCACCCCCCATATCCAGCATACGCATGGCACGGAACCGCAAGTCCAAGGGGCAATCCCGCCAACGCACACCAATCAACCTGACCTTGCGGGTTTCAGCCCCCAAATGCTGAGCCATGATATTTTCCAACTCCGTAAAGCCGCTGGTCAGATAATCAGGTGAAAATATTGCCAATGTATAGCGGCTCTCAACCACTGCCCGTTGCATTTCCAAAATTAATGGCTTACCCAAACCAAAATCCCGCTCATCCAAACAGACACCCAATCCAGCAGCCTCCAGTGCCGGAACCAATTGCTTGCGCACCCAAACCCGGTCTGCTGCTACATGCCGGTAACTGATAAATACATCATAATGGAAACCATCATTCGCTGTTTTCTGTCCAGGCTCCTGACCAATAAAGGAATGAGCCTTGTCCTTTATCCAGGCAACCGGGAAGTTTTCTTCAATTTCTGCCTTCAATACCGGATGCTGGTTAGGCTGTGCCTGCGTAACTTTATGCAAATAGCCAAATAAATCCAGAATCCGTACAAATTCACCTGTCCCCACGGCTTGCCCACGCAACCCTTCCAGCAAATGCCGGGTGAACAAGCTATTACTATCCCCCGGATTCACCCAGGACACTTCATTTTCGCGTGAGGAGGCAATAATGACCCGACCCCAGCCACTGGCAAGCTCCTTGTAATAAAGGTCAGGCAAACCCGATTTTAATACTGCACCCGATAAGCTTTTCGGCTGCCCAATACCTCCCGAATGGCAACAATCAAAAAACACCACCACCCGCCGTGCTCGAATTTGCCGCAAGGCCTCACTAAACTCCTGACTGGAAATAGAGGTTTCCGCCAACTCGGTATCTGATCCATAACGGGCATCAACAGGCAATAAATAAGCACTTGCATACACCCCTGTGCTAATCTGCCCGCCATGACCAGAGAAATAAATCAGAATGGTGCTATTCATGGTACTGCGTTGGGCAAGGGTTGCCAAAGCAGCACGGATAGCCGCCCCTGTCGCATCTGCATCAGTCAGGTGCAGGATGTTTTCAGGGGCGTAAAGGCCTAATGCATTACTTTCCACCAAGGCATGCATACTGGCAGCATCATTCGCCACACTGGCAGGAAGCGGGCGAATTTGCTGGTAGGCGGAAATGCCGATGGTTAGAGAGAGGTTAAGGCCATATATCATTAATGCCGCACCCTTGATAGATTTGATGCTATTCTAAAATTAATATCTGCTTCAACTACATCACCTAAATCACTTAAAGACCTGGCTTTAGATATATATATTGGCAATAGATTTATAGATAGTGGTTTTTTTGATTTTGCAATAGAATAATTTGTAGCACTAATTGATAAGCTATAATTTCCAGCCTCTCTTAAGTCCTCACATAAAGATAACATAAAATCATCCGTTAGCCTTATTTCTTGATTAATTTCATCAAGAAGTAATATTAAATCTTTCTGCAACAATTTAATTTCTGACAAGAACTCCATGTATCTATCTTTTTTTCTAGGCGGTGGCGGTGGCGGAAACGGAGGCGGTGGTATTTCAGGGCCAGGAAACTGAACCTCTCCCTGATCAAAATCAAAAACAACATCTACTCCTAGCTTATCAATAACCACACGCAATAAATCATACATGCCGTCGTTAATACTAACAACTCTTCCATTATCTATATTCAAAATAACATAAATTAAACTAGAAAGATTTTTTTTGGTTTCGCTCATGATAAAAATCCTCTTAAGATCAGGAACAATAGTCTTTATAGGTTGAAATTAAATCATTTTTATAATCATCATTAAAATGATGCCCTCCTTTAAAGCTTTTACCTTCTTCAATTAAAGAACATAACTCTTTTTTATAAAAATCACTTCTTAAAAGATTTTTATTTTCCATTAAAAAAATTGATAGATCATATCTAATCTTCAAAGAAGATGGAAAGTGATTTATAAAAATAATTGCATAATCTTCTGCGCATTTCGCATCTTTTATTGACAAACATGAATTAAAAATTCTATGAATCAAGTCGCTCTTATCATAACTCTCCAGATCTCGGAAATTTTTATGCATAACTATACTTCCATTAGAAACAACACAATTATGATCAGGCACAGGCAACAATGAACAAACACCAATAAGTGTTCTAATATACTTTAAATTCGATCTATCCTTCTCAACAGCTTTTTTTATGTACGGCAAAGCAGAACTATAATCTTGTTTTTCTGAGTACAATGCACCTAATCCATAGTTATAGGACTTGTTACTTGCATCTATACCAATAGCCTTCAACAAGGCAACAATTGCACCATCTATATTGCCTTCAGCATGTAGCTTATAAGCATCTAACGCCATTAAGAAAGACTCACAATTTGAACCGACATCACCATTGACCCAATCCTTGTTGTTAGCAGCTATAAAAAATCCATCTTTTATCACAGAATTAACACGTAAAGCCAGCTTAACAATAGCATCACATTTACTGCCAATAACATTCGATCCAAAAACAATACTTTCACCAAAAATCGTTTCATTATTTCTAATCAGAACTGCTTTCACTGATTCATCCACTAGTCCAACCTTTGAAACTTTATATATAAGCTCATAATCAGAATAAGTTAAACAGCTATTATCGTTACGACTAACATCTATAAAGTTATGATTACTTTTACCAAGAAAATCAATTAATAAATTCTTGTAACCCTCAACATCCTCATCTGGTATAGATGAGTCATATGTAACTAGTATATTTCTTTTGCCAAATAAGGAAACATCATAACCTTTTTTTTCACAAACACCCGACAAGATTAATTTTTCCTTACCATATACTCCCCACAAAACAGAAACAAACAATAAAAAACACATTATAATAGCAATTAAATATTTACTTTTATATACAAAATGGGAGATATGCTTTTCTTTATTGGTTTTTTCTCTTTTATAAAAACCAAAAAAATAAAAGATGAAAAATAAAAATATAATCGTTGAAATGACAAAGATGCTTTTAACATAAAAATATCTATATTCATTAATCAACAATAACACATAAACAAAAAATGATAACAAAGAGAAGCCGAATAAGAGAATAAAAAGAACACCCTTAAAGCTCCAGCCGGGATCAATTGACTCCCTACTCTTACTCAAAAAATCTTTTAAATCAAAACTTAACCCACTAAAAACCCAATCACTTTTACTCATTAAAGAGTCAATTTCATTAATTTCAACATAATCCAAAAGACCGGATTTATTTCCTCCCAGCCTTTTCCATTCATTAATTTTCCATCCAAGAATCCTTCTCTTTTCCTCACTACCTTTATAACTATTAATCCAATTAATCAGTTTAGGCCATGCCCATATCAAAGACTCATGCACTATATCTACAACAACATCCGCATCATCATTTTTATTTTTGCTGACAGTCAATAATCTATTATTTTCTGCGGACAAACTATCTAATGTTTCATAAAAAAATAAATCTGACTCTTGCTCTGTTTTTAAACTGGCAACAGACTGCTGTCTCCTTGTATCTGGCCTCCCCTCGCCAAACTGGATGAGCCGGATAAAAATCCGTTTGGCAATGTCCCGATGTTTGTCTGAGGGCAAGGAGTTGAAAGCATAATCAGCCCTTGCAGCAATTGAATGCCTCAAGCCATTCACTTCTTTAGTCCCCAAGTCCACATAGGAAGCCAAGGTAATCTCCCGTGCCTCCATCCTTGCCCAAAGTGAACGCATGGTTTCCTGTACAAAGGGCAAAATCCCCGGATCGTCACCCGCATCATTCAACAGGCGCTCCACCAACTCATCCTGGATATAAACCCCAACACCCCGCGCTGGCAGGACAATCGCATCCTGTAACCCTTTACGGCTTAAGCTACCAACCGGGTGCAAGTGGGCATGGAACTTCAACCACTCCTGACAGAGAATAATCTGCGGATAAAACTCATCACGGACTGTTAAAATGACATAAACACTTGGCACACCAACAAGCCTTGCAAATTGCTGTAGAGTCTGAATTGCCTTTTCCCCCAAATGCCCTTGCCGACGACCTTCTTCCGGCCTATCCAGTGAAAACAGTTCCTCAAACTGGTCAACCACAAGTAATAGGCGGCTGGCTTGATCTTCCCCGGCAGACAACAATTCCTGTACCCGCTCTGTTTCAGTACTGTTGCTACCAGAAAAAGATGCAAGCCATGCATGAAAATCAGGGCTACCTGCCCGAAACACATGAACTGCCCAATCACCACCACCGAACAAGTCACAATGCGAACGTTTTTTCAAGAGGGGAACAATACCAGCATGCACAAGGGAAGACTTCCCACACCCCGAAGGCCCGATTAACCCCAGGAAATGGTTTAAACGCAAATAGTCAATATAGCTGCCAATATCCGCCTCACGCCCAAAAAAATGTGCTGACTCATTCTCCTCAAAGGCTTTCATCCCAGGGTAAGGCGGGGGCAATGCCGCCAGTGGTTTATCCCACTCCCCACCCAATAGGGCACTCAGCCTGACCCCATCCTCATCATCCGCCAAATCAATCACATGCAGGCTGCGCAATACGAGATCAGCATTCGCACCCTTCAACAGGATCGGGACTAAAGGCCAATTCCGTTCCTCCACGCCCTTGGTCATGGTCATGACGGTAATGAACTGTTTTTGGTGCGTCAGCAAATATTGGGGGCTGAGGACAACCACAACCCGCTCACTTTGCTGAATATTCTCTTGCATAGCCTGCAACCAGAACTCACCAACGTTGCTGGCGGCATCTTCAAGAAGGTAGGTCTTACCGGCGCGGTGCAGTCTTGGCAAAAAAGTACCATGCACCCAAGAATGCCCATCATCTGCGTAAGAGATATAAAAGTTGTAAAGCCCTTTTGACTTTTCACCCATGAAAGCCACCTAGTTCATTTGACTATCGGTGTAGCTTTTCCATAAATACCGACTGTGCCATCCGTTGGCTAATTGTTATATGAGTCTATTTCTATCAATAAATACTATAACTTTTATTGAAAACACTGATTAAATCGAAAATGAATTTTCTTCATCAAAGACAGGATTGACAACACCAATCAATAAATGGTTAGGTGACTGGTGGGCAGGCATACGCATCAGGATTTGCTTATGAAAACGTCGGTAACTGCCCGTAAACCGCCCCTGATCCCATACCCGCAACAATTGGGTTGTGAATGCGCCATTCGGCTGACCATCATCAGACTGCTGGTTATCCTGACAACCAGACAGCAAACGGACAGCCGCTTTTATTTCCGGTCTGGCGACCGGCAAAGCACTGCGTATACCCTGATAAAAATCTTTTTGGTTTTCCCATACCGCCAATGCCTGTTCATCCGTAAGCTGGCGTGCCGCCGCCATTGAGTAAGGAATATTCGGCTGTGCAGGCTTGATGACCGTACCACTATGGCAACTGTCCGAAATCACCAGAATGCGTACACCCGCCTTGAAACGGCTCCAGAACAGGTTTAACTCGTCATCAAGCAACTCGCCATCATGTAAGCACCACGTTTCATCATGACCATCATCCTCATCCCGGTTATGGTCTGGCAGATAGCCACCATGCCCAGAATAAGAGATAAACAATATATCCCCAGCTTCCAGTTCGGCGGCAGCTTGGTTGATAGCGCGGATAACATTTGAACGTGTTGCCTCTTCATTCAGCAGCACTTGCCCAACAAAGCCTTGGTCACGGGCTAACTGGTGCATGGCATTGGCATCATTAACACACCCATCTAATTTGCCATCACTGCCATAATGTTTTGTATCAAGAAAATTGATACCGATATTAAGAACTCGCCCTTTTCCCATGATAAACTCCTCCCCTCTTAACCTTGAACAGTATATAGCCACAGGAAGAAATTTGGTTATTTTATATATAGATCATAAGTTAATGATCGGTTCATAAAAAAATCTAAGTTTCAAGTCTAAACAGGGAACTATTTCACCTTAAGCGACAGAGCCTAAAATACCAAACCAATACCGAATTGATTTCTAAAAACGTAACAGCCAATCGCACCATCACCCCACCACCACCCGGCTTTGCCCACCTGACAAGCGTTGCACCCGCACTTGCACCCCAATGCGTTCGGTCATTTCCTGCACATGGGAAATGACCCCCACCTTGCGGCCTTGTGCCTGCAAGCTGTCGAGCGCATCCATGGCAACTGCCAACGAATCGGCATCGAGGCTGCCGAAGCCTTCATCAATAAACAGCGACTCCACCCGTACCCGGTGCGAAGACAAGGAAGCCAGCCCCAAGGCCAAGGCCAGCGACACCAAAAACGACTCGCCCCCTGACAGCGAATGCACTGAACGCGCCTCACTGCCCATGTCCTGGTCAAGCACCAACAAGGCCAGGCTATCCGGCACACGCTGCAAGACATAACGGCGTGACAATCCTTTCAAGTGGTGGTTGGCATAGCCCAGCAAGACATCCAGGCTATACTGTTGGGCAAAGTTACGGAATTTCTTGCCGTCTGCCGAACCGATCAGCTCGTTCAGCTCATCCCAAACCCGGTTATGCTGTTCCTGCTGGGCAATGTCAGCCTGCAATTGCACCGCCTGCCCGCGTTTGTGGTCATCATCGCGCAAGGCCAACGCCAAGCTTTGTACCTGCAAACGTGCCGCCGCCAATGCCTGCTGGTTGCTGGCAAGTTGTGCCTGCACCTGCTCCAGGGGCGCATCGCCGCTACGTTGCTGGGTATGCCTGAATTGCAAGGATTCGCGTTCCTGCAAGACGGTTTGTGCCTGCGCCAAGGCTGCCCCGGCCTGTTGCCAAACCTGCTGGCCTGCGGCAATCCAGTCACTGCCATACGCCAGCCACTCACGCAACCGCGCCTTGTCCAAACCTGCCACCTGTGCTGCTGCCTGCACCAGCCATGCCTGCAATTGGGCATGTGCGCTGTGTGCTTCCGCTTGCCGCTTACCGGCTCCCGCCTCAGCCTGATGCAAAGCCTCCAACGCCCGCACTTGGACGGCTTGTAAACCGGCAAGCTGCCCCTGTGCTACCTCCAGTTTTTCCTGTGCCTGGGCAAGGTCAGCCTGCAACTGGGCTTCCACCCCCGACACAGCCTGCCCATTGAACAAGGCCGCACGCTGCCCCTGTTTGGCCTGTACATCGGCATCCAGTTGCACAAACTGCTGGCTGGCTTGGTCGTAGTGACGGCTGGCCTGTAGCGTATCCAGCTCCAGCCGTGCCAATGCTGCCGACCCCTCCAGCGATTGCTGGCGCACCTGTTCTGCGGCCTGCGCCTGACTCAACCAGCCCCCCACATCCGCCTGACAACGCTGGCGGAAAGCGTCGGGGTTTGCTCGCCATTGCTCTTGCCAACCTGAACCAAAAACAGGGGACAATACGCTTGCCAACGGCTCCAGCAAGCCTGCCAAACGTTGCCCCAGTTGTACCTGTTGGCTGGTCAACAAGCCAATGGCTTGGGTGCTTTCCTGCACAGCCGCCTGGCTGCGTGACAACTGTTGTTGTAGCTGTGTATGGGTTGCCAGCGCTTCAGCTTGTTGTTGCCGCGCCATTTCCAGTTGCTGGCTGGCAAGTCGGCAAGCCTGCTCGGTTTGCGCCCATTGCGCCAAAGCAACCCGCACCCCAGCCAGTTGCCCGGTAAACCAGACAGACCAATCCTGCTCACCCGACAGAACCAAGCTTTGACTGAGCAAGTAGTCTTGCCATGCGGTTTGCTGGAGCGCATAGGCCGCCTCTTCGGTTGCCAACGCTTGTACCAATACCTGTTGCTGCTCATTCAACCCCTCCAAGCGGGTTTGGGTACTGGTCATGTCCTTGTCCAACGCCGCTACCGTTTGGCGCTGCTGCTGCCACACCTGCCGCAAACTGTCGAGCAAGGCATTAAAGGCCGGGGTCTGTTGTGCATACGGATGCTCCAGCGCCCCACACACCGGGCACGGGCTATCTGCTGCCAAACTGGCACGCAGGCTTTCTACCTGGGCATGGCAAGCCTGCTCTGCCAAACGCACCGACTGTTCAGCTTGCTGGCAGGCACGCTCCACAACAGGCTGTTGCGCCTGCAAGCCCGCCAAATGCTGCTGAAACTCTCGGATTTCGGTTTGCAACAATACCTGCTTGGCTTGCCGATTGCGGATACCCTCCGCAGTGCTAGCCCGGACTTGCCACACCTGCTGCCCATGCCGTAAGGATTCGTGTTGCTGATCCAACACGGTGCGGTTATGTGCCAAGGCATTGGGGTCAAACGCGGCATAAGCCTGCTGTGCCTCTGCCACCGCCCGTTGCTGTTGCTGGCAAGCCGCCTCACTGCGCGTGAATTGCTGCTGTGCTTGTGCTTGCTGCTCCTGTTGCGCGGCTAACTGGTGTTGCAAACCTGCCAAACGCGCCCCCACCGCCCCTTGTTCCTGCAAGGCTTGTCCGGCCTGTACCAACAAGGTCTGCCATTGCCCCCACTCCCCAGCCAAGGGGCGCAAGGCCGCGTGGCCTGCCAGCCATGCTGCCAATTCGGTGTGCTGGTGGTTTAGTTGCTGCTGTGCCTGCTGCTGGGCAAGCAAGGCTTGCTGTGCCTGCTGCTGGGTGGCGGCGGCGGACTGCACCGCTTGCTGGGCAGCACGGTGGGGGGGCAACAAGGTAGCCAGTTGGATGTCAAGCGCATGGGCGGCTGCCAACTGGGGCTGGGCAAGCTGTTGTGCCTGTTCAGCACGGGTTTTGTGCTGCTTGGCAACATCCACTGCCGCTTGCCCAGCCGCCCAGTGCTGTTCTGCTTCCTGTAGCTGCTGGCGGGCAAGCTGCACTGCCTGGTTAGCCAGCAGCACCTCATTATCCAGACGGTCACACTCGACCAATAAGGGACGGGCAACCTGCACCAACTCAACCTGTAGCAACAAGGTATGGCGTTCATGCAAGGCAGCCTTGGCAGCCTCTGCCTGTTGCAACACCTGCTGGGCAGCCTGCACCGCCTGTTGCAACTCAAGCGCCTGTTGATGCCAACGCCATTGTTGTTCCAGCTCCACCGCCAACCCTTCCAGCACCTGTAGTTGCCCTTGGGCTGCATTTTGCTCCTGCTCCAATGCCGCACGCGCAGGCAAAGCCAGCGGCTCAATATGCCGGATACGCTCCCGCAAGGCTTGCAGCTCCACCGCCAATTGCCGTGCACGGGCAAACGCCCGCTGTGACAAGGCAGTGAATTGGTCAGTGCCGGTCAGGGTTTGCAGCAGCTCAGCCCGCTTGTCATCGGACGCTTTCAAAAAGGCTGAAAACTCATTCTGTGCCAACAGCACAGCACGGGTAAACTGCTCAAAACTGAGGCCAATACGCTCACTGATGGCAGGCAAGATTTCGGTTTTCCGCGCCCCACCCACCGCGCTCCCCTCAGGCAACAAGAGCAAGGTCATATCGGCCTGCTGCAATTTGCCCTCGGCCTTGTTACGGGCGCGGCGCACACTCCAGCGGGCGCGGTAGGTCAGCCCATCATTGCCGACAAAATCCACTTCCGCAAAACCTTCCGCAGCCCCCCGCCGTAAAATACTGCGCGGATCACGCGGGGCAATGGTTTCCCCTGCCACATCCGGCAGGTTCAGCCCCTTGAAGCCCTCACGCGGCAAACGCGGCATATCGTCATACAGGGCGAGGCATAAGGCATCGAGCAAGGTGCTTTTCCCTGCCCCGGTCGGGCCGGTGATGGCAAAAATCCCGGTCTGAGCCAAAGGCCCATGACTGAAATCAACTTCAAACTCGCGTGCCAGAGAAGCGAGATTTTTCCCCCGGATAGCCAGTACCCTCATGTGCGTACCCCTTCAAGTGCCCCTTCCGCCTGCAAGGACTGCAAGGCCTCCAGCAAGCTGGCATCGGCTTCGCGCCCATACTTGCGGCGGAACAGCTCACTGAAAATGTCCTCAACCCGTAAACTGTCCAGCTCATCCAGCGACAAGGGAACCGCCAAATCGCTCCCCGTCTGGCGGGGCTGGGAAACACCAATTTTTGCCAAACGTACCGGCTTGCCCACCAAGGCAGACTCAATCCGCACCCGCAAACCCGGTTCAGGCGCATCCAGACGGATTTGCACTTCCAGATAGGGCTGTTGCTGGTCGGGCAAGGCGGGTAAGTCCAAGGCAGCCAACAGCGGCAATACCTCAACCAGCGGGGCAGGCTGCGCCGGGATACGCAAAAGATCGACAAAACGCGGTACTCGGATCGGCTTGACTGCCACAGCAGCCCCATCCTGTAGCTCCACACACACCACCTGATGCGGGTAGGCAGTTTCAGCAAATGACAGGGGTAAAGGGCTACCGGAATAGCGGATATGTGCCTGCCCGCCCACTGCCTGTGCCAGATGCAGATGCCCCAAGGCGGCATAAGCAATTTCCTCACCGAATACATGGGCGGGGATCGCCTCACTGCCACCAACGACAATCCGCCGCTCGGAATCTTCGGAGGCCTTACCCCCCTGCATATGGCAATGCCCCATCGCCACCACCGCCTGCCCGGCTTGGCGCAAGGTCAAGGCTTGTGCCAAGGCATCCGCATACAGGGCGGCAACCCCTGCCACGAAGGGATTGCCATCTTCGCTATCCTCCCGTGAACCTTGCCTTGGCACATCAGCCGGACGCAGGAACGGCACAGCCAAGCACCAGGCCGCCACCTGCCCCTGCCGGTCACGCAGGGGAACCACGGCCGGGGATGTGTCAACCGTCCCATCAGGCAGCCGGTGCATCTGCCCCACCACCACACCATCAAACAACCCGAGGAAAGGGCGCGGAGCCTCCATCCGGGCGGGTGAGTCATGATTACCGGCAACCAGCACCACATGCAAATGCGGAACCCGCGCCCGTGCTGCGGTCAAAAACGCATACAACTGCTGCTGGGCACTCGCAGGCGGATTTGCCGAATCAAACACATCCCCCGCCACCAACAGGGCATCGGCTTGCTCGGCAACAAGGGTATCCAACAGCCAATCCAGAAAGCATTGGTGTTCATAACGGCGGTCAAAACCGTGCAGCGTCTGGCCTAAATGCCAGTCAGAGGTGTGGATTAGGCGCATAAACTCAGACAAGGGTATGGAAGTTAGGTAATGGGGCAATGGATAAACAAGCGTCCGACCGTAAGGGCGTACACGGTAAATGTCAAGCCCTCAGAAACCTGCCTGGGGATTCGTAACAGACCGACTGATTACAAGTCAGTTGTCCTGAATTAGCTCATAACCCCACATGGGGATTCGTAACGATGTATTGATTGCCGCCAGCGCCCGCAGTGCTGGCCTCATAACCCCACATGGGGATTCGTAACAACCCTGCGCACAGCTCATAACCCCACATGGGGATTCGTAACGGAGATAACGCGCCCCGCCGCAGGCCACGGTATGGTCTCATAACCCCACATGGGGATTCGTAACACGCCTTCGGCATCAGCCCGTGGCTTGGACATGCACTCATAACCCCACATGGGGATTCGTAACGTTGCTGTTTACCGCAGCGGCAGCAGCTTGGCTGCATCTCATAACCCCACATGGGGATTCGTAACCTTTGTCCGTTCCGATTTGCATGAACGCTGCAAACAACTCATAACCCCGCATGGGGATTCGTAACACGTATTCAAAGATGACGGCGTAAAAGGTGCGACATGCTCATAACCCCGCATGGGGATTCGTAACATGCTCACACAGCCAAATCCAGCAGACTGGGAAAGGACTCATAACCCCGCATGGGGATTCGTAACATGTAACAGCAATCCGCTGGTGGCTATCCAGTCATGCTCATAACCCCGCATGGGGATTCGTAACGCGATTGGCATAAAGGCCTCACAGTGTCAAAGTTAAACTCATAACCCCACATGGGGATTCGTAACGGGCGCGGCAGTGACTGCACTGGGGGCAGGGCTGGCTCTCATAACCCCACATGGGGATTCGTAACGGTGCTGGACAGCTCGTCGATCTGATCCTGCAAATCCTCATAACCCCACATGGGGATTCAGGTTCAGGCATGGCAGCACCTCACATCAGCAAACTGGTGGTTGAAGCCGACAGGTCGGTGTCATTGGCTGGAATTAGCCCCGTCAGGCTCACCAACAATTCGGCGGCTTTCATGGCTTCCGGGTAATCATCCCACGCGGCTTCGGCATCCATATCCCGCTTGTTCTGCAAATGCCTGACCCACTCGCGCAGCAAACCGGCGCTGGCCTCCAATTCGACCGTGCGTTTGGTATGCGGGAAATACATCGTCAGGCGACGGCTAGCCCGGTTTTTCTCATCCAGCAGATAATGTTCAAGATCAGCCTGTAGCTGGAAGTACAGCTCATCGTTGGCATCGTATTGCCCCGTCATGCGGGTCATGATGTCAGTCTCCCGCTCTAGCCAGACACGATCCACCTGCAAACGCCTACCATCCGCCTCAATCACCTTGACCCGTAACCCGATATTTCTCAGGTTGAGTGCCTGCGTAAACAGCCGTTCATGCCATTGGGTAGCCGATTCCCGATAATAATCATCGGCTTCCAGCGCAGCAAACTGTTTCAGCAGAACATAAATGTGTTTGCTGCTGGCGGGGTGGTGCTGTAACAAGTGCGCCCGTCGATGTTTATGGCTGCTTTTGTGTCCCAGCAACACTTGCCAGTACAAACCACTGGTATACACCGCCTGTTGTGGTAACGAACCGAAATACAGTGTTGCGCCCGTTTCCCCCTTGAATTGCTGCTGGGCTTCCCGGCTTAACACTTCGGTCAATTCACGGATAGAAACCTGCTGGTTTTGGTGGGCGCTCATCCAGCTAGCCAACTCCTTTAGCCACATATGGCGGTTTTTTAAATCCTCGTCGCTACGCACAATCACCGTGCCATCCTCCCCACGCCGCGCTGCCCGCCCATAGCGTTGCAGGAAATTCAGCGGCGCAAACCCCGGCTCCATCAACATCACATTGGCAGCACGGAAAGTCACACCCATTTCCACACTGGCAGTAGCAATCAGGACATTGAAAGCATCCGGGTTCTGCCGCCGCCCCGTATGGAAGCCGTAACCCGACCGATTGTTTTCCCCACTGTCGTCAATGCTGTTGATGACCAACACCTTGTCAGCCGCAATACCCGCAGTTTTCAGCAGCCGCACCAAGGCAGGCATATCACGTTTCAAGGCCGCAAGGGCGTTGTAGATCAGTACCACCTGCCGGTTTTGGACAACCTCTTCCTTAACCAAGGGAAGGTATTGTTCCAGTACCGCAGGCATATCCGGCAAGGATTCCAGCACCAGCCGGACATCCCCATGCAATGCCCGCCCGGTATCGGTGATGGTTTCATGCAGTTCAGCAATCTGGGTTTCAGGCACACCCAATGCCAGCAAGGTGGGTTTGACATCCAGCGGTGTGGCGGACAACAGGCTGACTTTAGCGCCCCCATAGCCAGTGGTTCCCATATCGGTTGGTATACTGGCAAGTTTGGCGAACAGTGCCGCCAGCCCAAAGCCCCTCGCTTCAATAGTGTGGAATTCATCGAACACGATATGGTCGAAATCATCCAGCAAGTCGAACACGCTGAAGCCCGCTTGCCCTTTATCCAGCCGGTAACGGTGCAAAAGCTGGCTGACCACTTCCGGCACGGCAACAATCATTTCCCCACCGGAACGGGTAGCGTCCAGTGCCTGCATTTGCCGTACCCGATAGCCCCGGATATTTTCCACACCCTGCTCACGTAATACCGCTGTCTGGTCAGAACTCCAGATTTGCACCTTCTTTTCTGCCACGTTCGATTGCCATTTGGCATTCACCACCAAATCGTCAATCAGGCTGGCGGCAATGTTTTGTGCCAAACGGCGGGTCGGCACGATAAACAGGATGCGCTGATCCTGTAATAGGGCTTTCTGGAAAGCGTAGGTTTTGCCCGCCCCGGTCGGTGCATCCACAATCCGCACCCGTTTCGGCTCATGCAGCAAGGCATATTGCAGGGGTGACAAACCGCTCTCCAGTTGCGCTACACAATGGCGGGTGACGGTTAGTGCGTTATCGGTTGGCATGGTTACATCCTGAAACTTTTTGATTTCATCTTGAGAAAGAAAAACTAGCCCTACCCATTTGCTCAAAGAAATTCATTAGCCAACTCCCAATCAACTAGGTCGGTGTTACGATGGGTGTACTTCATATCCTGCAATGCCAAGCACACATTTGCTCGCCACAAGCGACAACGAGTATCCCAAGTCAAGAATGGAGCTAAATCAGCCGCTAAACGCTGAGTATGGATGAACTCGATATGCCCAAATACACCACAATTCACAATCCGGTTACGCCCGGATGACATCAACATGATCCAGTTCACTGGAGTTTGTGAGATAACGCCTGCATCACTCAAAGCTGACTCCAGACTGATGTAATTAAACTCATCCGCCCGCAACTGTGCGGCTGCATGGTAAAGCAACAAACCATTGTTCGGGCAGGCATCCGGGTAAATGTATAATCCCCGACAAACCCGCTTTAACAGCCCCACCTTTACAGCGCGACAGAGTAAAACCGTTAGCGCTGCTGATGTATGCTGCGGAAAGATGCTACTCAAATCACTTTGGGTAAACAGGTAATGTTCCGGGTCAGACAATGCTTTCAGCACGGCTCCTAACTGGTATAAAGGTTGCATAAATCGCTCTACAATTTCTTACACATGTTGTAATAAAACGTGAAGTGGCAACCACAAAATAATACGCTCAATGCCATTGCTGCACCTCATGCAGGGCTTCCTTAACCGGCATCCGCTGGGTCAGTTGCAATCCATAAAGCAGGTAACGCTCAACGGGTAACTCACGCCCAAACAAGGCAGCCGTCGCTGCATTCAGCCGTACCTGTTCGGCTTTGACAGGCCGTAGCCGCAGCATTCCATTACGGTGCAGACCAATGCGGATCACCAGTTCATCCTGCCCGCTGTACGCGAATGGGTCAAAGCCAAATAACGCACCTGTGAAAACCACACCCGGTGGCACTTCCTGTGTGGTGAAGAAATACTTGAGGTTGCCTTTCTTCACCACATCCTGAATCCGGCGCTTATAGCCTGCCTCTTCAGTCAAGTTGAACCGCCTGACCACGGGAGCCAACAAGCGCGGATGTTCGGTTGTCAGCACGGAGGCACGCCACGGCATAGCATCCAGATCGCGGCGGTAATCCTTTTTGGGTAGACAGACACTGGAACGCATCATGCCCAGCGTTGCCGCCAGCCCAAACATCAGCACATGGTCACTGACCAGTTCGGGCAAGGTTGCTGTGCCACCCTGCACCATCAAGGAGTGGTAAGCAAACGGTGTCAGGGTCTCTGCCTGAATGCCGGTGATGATGGCTTTCATGGCAAGCTCCTATTGGAACCACTGGTCAAACAGCTTGGCTACTTTGGGTTGTGCTTGCTTGTACTCTTGCTCCAGCTCACTGCCACTCTGGTTGAACGCTGCAATCAGATCAGTCTGCCATGCCGCCACTTCATCCCCTTGAATAACGAGATCATGGGCAGCTTGCAGCAACTCATGCAGGCTGGCTTTAGCCGCCATTACATCGTTACCATCCCTGCCTTGTAACCCGCGCAGCAGTTCGTAAGGTGAAGTAATCGCCTGTTCAAACTTGCCGCCATACAGCCCCACCACATGAGTACGGATATTGATACCCGTTACGGAAGTCTGCCCACCGTAGCTACCTGCCATGCCTACACTCAATAGCAAATGTTTCAGGCCGATTTGCGGCAACACTTGTCCACGAGTGCTGAGTACCTGCACCATCAAGGCTCCCGGTTTGATGAAATGGCGAGTAAACAGGTTGTCGCTATTCTTTTTGCTTTCAGCATCAAACAGCGTACCGTCTTCCATCGCCCGGTTGTGGAAGGTTTCATCCACACACTTGTCCTTGGGTAACAAGCTCAGTGCATCGGAATAGTTGACGGCTGCACGTACTGGCAAAACCCGGTTGTCGTAATTGGCAGAATCCCCAAATACCAGCGTATTCAAATCAAACGCATCGGAAGGGTTTTGACCTTTGTACAAAACGGTCTTGTTTTGGGGCAAACGCCCACCTACACCCAATGCCCGCAGGATTTGCAAACCACGGTTACGCTCAATGTATTTGAATTTGTTGGGTACGGCACGGACGTACAAATCATCCAGCCATTCAATATCAGTAATTTCCTGCTCGGCATTACGGAACACCACCGGAGCAACCGCTTCACGGATCAGCACCAGACTGACCGACCCCAGATTTTTCAACTTGGGGTGGATATAGGTTTTCTTGTCATCAATCGGGCTTTCAGTCGTCAGGCCGTCAATGCTTGCCAAATAAGGGGCGAGTGCTTTCATTACAATTCTCCTTGTGCCAGTTCGAGGGTGGCAGTGTCTTCAATCGGTTGGTTGGTTTCGTTAGCGCTGGAATTACGGAGTGCTTGCAAGAAAGCCATGCGATAAACACTACCCAGTAATCGCCGGGTTTTCTGGGCAGGTGGTTTCCCATGCAGCACGCCTAGCCAGACTTCATGGACAAATTGGCTGGCAAAATCCATACAAGCGGCTTCCAGCGACTGCTCATCACGATGTTTTCTGGCGGCAGCTTCATCCTTACGCACCAGATTGGTTTCCAGTTCGCCTGCAATCCCGTGAATCAGTGAAGCAGGATCAGTTTGCCCAGCACTACGCAAAGCCAGGGCACTGTCGAGGCAGATTTTGAATACCCGCATCTCCACATTGGTGGATACCTGCCCGGTTGGGCGACGCTGGATACGAGAGGCGGCTTGCCCCAGCCGCACTAATGCCCCATCGGAATCTGACATAGCTTGTTGCTCCTCTAATTGTTGAAACTCTTTCAAAAAACGCGCCGCCAGTTGCTTCATCGCTCCCGTTTTTTGGTTGCTTGCGTTCTTTAACTCATCATGCGCATGACACCATGCCAAACAAATGGCACTGAGGCGGGTACGCGGGAAGGCATACAGGTTGAGTACGTCGTAACCTAAACTTGGTGTCTCAATCAGTATTTGTGCCATGTTCAAATTAGCGATGGCATCCGAGATTTGTTCCAAACGCAATGCCTGATAGCCAAGTAGTGCCTTCAAGACAGACGGCATGGCATCAAAATAGAAAAAGGCTTTTTGCGGGGTCGGCAAGCCACGGAATACATGAATCGGACGACCAATACGCAAACAAGCAGACAACAGCAAACGCAGCATATTGATCTGGTCTTCGGTTTTCTCCGGGATGCGCTCCAGCCGCGCCATGCGGTAACGATGCCGATACGCTTCCAGCCCTTTATAATAAGCTTTGCCCGGTTCGACTTTCTGGCGGCTCAGGTCATACACCGATAATGCCGAAAACGTCTGGTCATTGTTCAGAATCAAAGCACCAAACAAGCCTGTCGTCACAGGGGAGGACAACAAACTCGGAACGCCGGAAGGCTTGCCGCCTTGAATGCTATACACATCACTTCTGAGTTTGTGTTCCGCCAATGACACATGCCCAATCGGTACTTGCCCATTGGCAGGTGCAGTAATGGAATCAGGTTTACCATCACGCCCACTAAAAGCGGAGACTTTGACTTCGTATAAGCCAAGATTGCTGGCTATCAGGGTACTGGCGGGTTCATCCGTAAACAAACATCGACCAACAACCGCTTCATCGTGGGGATAAGCACGTTGTTTTCCCAGCAACTGCCCAAAATGCCGTTCTACCGCTTGTTGGACAGCGACACCTTCACCTTCAAAGAATTGGTTGAACCCAACCGTTTCTTCAGCTCCCTCCAACCACTGTTGCAACAAACCAGTATCGCCCCAAATACGCTGGTTTAAATCCTGCTCCACACAGCTAGTTGCGACCACCCACAAACTCAGTAAAACCCGACGAGATTGCTCTTCAGCAATGTTTTGCAACCAGTCTGGTACAGGTACACCAACAACTGCCAATAATTGCCGCTCACGTCCGGCATAATCGGGCAGGCCATTTTTCTTGCTAACGGGTAATTTCAAATTAATCAGTAAGGCAAGGTGGGCAGCCTTCAATAAGTGCTGTTGTGCCGATGGCTCCAAAATATCAGGGTCGGGGTAAGGTGTACTGGTTTGACCACTTAACTTAGGCCAACGGGGTACAAGCCCAATAGGCCTTAAGCAGTCATCCATAGGCTGTTTAATTTGTTCAATCAAGCCATTGCTGATACGGAGCAGTTGCCCAATGGTGCGACGGGGTTCTTTTTCCAGAAATTCTTGCAGCCCCACATGGTCAGGTTTGCCATTCAACAGTTCAGGTAAACCACGGTTGGAAATACTGATTTCAAGCTTGAAAGGCAAATGGCTTACCAAGCGTTTCAACCCATCGGCCTTGATCTTGTCAGCTTGCGCCTTGGGCAGCAGCATGAACAAACGCCCGTCCTGATGCACTTCCAACAAGGGGGGGATTCCGGCAATGCGCTGACAGGCAAACGACAGGCGACGTTGCAGTTCATCCAGCAAAAACGGGTGGTGCGGGTCAAACACATCCACGGTTTCCCACTGTGCTAACAGCGCTGAGTTGATGCTTTGCTCTTGTTGCAAACGCTGGATAATTGCTTCCAACCCACCTTGCGCCCCATGTTCCTGCCACAAACCATCCAGCTTGTCCGCCAGTTTGACGTAGCGTTCCACGGCATGTTTGTAGGCTCGCGGTGGCGCAATCACCGCAGGATGGCGGTAACGCTGGGAATCTTCCGCCTGTTCAATTAGGAAACGGATTTGGTCATTGGAAAGTTCAACGCCGACACTGGCAAGAAAAGCAGTAATGCCATAACGCTTTACCGCCTCATCCACATGCGCCAAGGTCAGCTCCTCATCCCGTAGCAGTTGCAGCATCTTGTCGAGATCGTGCAGGAATGCAATCGCAGCGAGTACCGTCAGCCGTTGGCGTAATTCGCCTTCATCCATCTCCGGGTTTTCCAGCAACCAATCCAGTGCTGCCAACATTAATGCGCCCCGCACCACCGAAAGCAAATGATCCAGCAGCGTGACATTCTGGTTTTTCAGGTAACGCTCACGTTTACCTGCATCATCATCCCAGCCACCCTTGCCGCTAATGCTCATCAGGTAAATGACACGTGGGTCGATAGATTTGCCCGCCTGGATATTTTTCTTTAACTCTTCACCTAACTGACCACCCGCCCGTTCTGCCAACACATGCTTTTCCAGCACCTCTGCCATGAAGCGGCTGTAAACCTCGCCCGCCATAGCATTGGCACGCTTCATTCCGGTGTTCATCGCCCCATCCCCTCTTCCAGCAGCCCCAGACACCCAAACCCACTCCGGGTCTTTTCCCCAATCCCCGCATACCACGCCAACCGCAAGTCTTCTTCACTGCCTTGCAATAACACTGGCGCTTGCATTCCGATGACAAAGCTTTTGCGCCCATCCTGAAAGGTTTTCAGATTGACCAACACCGAATGTTTGGGGTTGGCACGCAAATACAGGGAATCAGGATGCAGTGCCAGTTTCACCTCCCGCCCCGCCATAAACGACAGTTTGCGGTTGATCGTCTCACTTAAATGCAGTTCTGGCGCATCCAGTTTTTGATGCCAGTGTTTGTTTTTACCGGGGTGATTTTCATCCTGGAGAACCAGTGGGGAATAAAAAATACAGCCCAGTTGGGTCTGTTGTGGCAGAATAGGGTCAGGCTCTATATGCACACTGGCGGCAGAAAAATTGATGGATTCCGCTTCCCAGCGCCGTTTGACAATATTTTCCGGCTTGAGGCGCGACAATATCCGCGCCAGTTCAGCATCGGGAGTAGATACAATCAGGCTATGCGCAAAACCATTATGCCCACGATGCCAACCGAGCGTCGCGAAATTCCACGGTTTGGCCTGATAGCCGATAATATCCGCAGGGTTTGCACCTGCTTCAACCAGTGCATTGACTAGCGCATCATGGATCAAGTCCTGATGGGAATAAACTTGTAGGGGTGCACCCTTGGGGAGCTGTAGTCGGATTCGTAACATGGCTTTGTCCTGCTGCCGAGATTGTGCAATAATTATCACATCATTTTTGCAACCTGGGCAACTTTGTACTAGTCATGAATCGAGACACTTATCGGCGTTTCGCCTATATTGAAACTTGTTTATACTGGGGAATCGGTATTACCGCCAAACAACTGGGCGAAACCTTTGAAATTACCCGCCAAAATGCCCAAGCCAGCATTAATGCCTATCGGGAATTGCATCCAGGCAATATGCAGTACCACGCATCAAGGAAACGCCACATTGCCACTGATTTTTTTCACCCACATTACATCAGTGATAAACCAGAACTTTATTTGAATTATTTGCGGGGCAATCATTTAACCAGTAAATTCTGGAAAGATGAAGACTGGAGTGAATTGCCCATCCATGATGTAGACACTTTGTTCCGCCCTCATCTGCAAACCGATATTATACGCACGGTGGTCAGCTCTATTCAGACCCAACAAGCCCTACAACTGTATTACCACTCCAAAGCCCAAACCCATTACCTGACGGTTGCCCCCAACCAGCTCGTTTATGCCAGCCGCCGCTACCATGTGCGTGCTTATAGTTATGATGCCAACAAATACATTGATTTGGTCTTATCGCGTATTCTGGAAGCCAACTTTTCCGGGGAAGATTGGGTCTCGTCCGCTGAGGATAAGGAATGGAATACGTATGTGGATTTGCACTTCAAACCCAACCCTGAATTACCGGAACAGCTCAGGAATACCCTGTTACTGGATTTCCGTCTGGAAGGGAGCCATTACACCATCACGGCACGCAAAGCGTTACAGGCATACATTTTACGTGAAATGGAGCGTTTGGATTGGAGGTATAAAATCCCTTTGTGGTTACACAGCGCGGTAACACAAAGCCTCCCCACCAGTAAGCAAACTCCCGCCCTTTAGCCAGTTTCCTTGGTATTCACCCCAAAAACCTGCTCCACTGGTGGCATCAAGCTACATTAAGGAGGGCTAGACCATGACAAACTCAATCAGCCAATACAGACCCATCCCATCCCAGGCTGCTGGTATAGGCAATACCAACAACTACAACCGCTCATCCAACGGGGCAGGAAAAAACCCGCATGGATCAAACACCAACTCACTGCCTAACCTCAGCCAACTCTTGCCCTTGCTACAACAGCTACTTACCCTGCTGCAACAAAATCAGGGACAAAACGCTAATAAACCCGTGCAGACTGGCACATGGGGTGGCGAGCAAATCGGCATGAGTGTTTCAAAAAGCGGTGCGACACTCGAATTTGGCTGCGCATCGGGCAGCATCAGCAAACCACTGACCACCGATGCTCAAGGCCATTTCTCTGTTGATGGCACACTGACCCAACGCCTCGGTGTCCAGCCTGCTGACCCTGACTTATTGCCCAAGCCACAGGATGTTACCTACAGCGGACAAATAAAGAATGGTGTGATGACGCTCGACATCACCGCGAAAACGGATGGCAGCAACCTCGGCAGTTACACCCTGAATTACGGCAAACAGCCAAACATCTTCTATTGCCTCTAACTGAAGGCTAGCCGCTGCATTAGCCATCCCCATCGTGGGGATGGCCTGTATGGGAGTGGCTTAGCCCGCCAACAACGCCCCCAACCCTGCCTCATCCAATACCGGCACGCCAAGGCTTTCGGCCTTTTCCAGCTTGGAACCGGCATTTTCCCCGGCAATCAGGGCGGTCGTTTTCTTCGAGACACTGCCAGAAACCTTTGCCCCCAATGCCTCCAGATCGGCCTTGATGTCGTCACGGGAGCGGCTGAGCGTGCCGGTGATCACATAGGTTTTGCCTGCCAAGGGTAACGCCTCGGCGGGTTTGGCCTGGTAATTTGACCAATGCACGCCCAATTCACGTAAATGCTGGATGGTGTCACGGTTGTGGGCTTCAGCGAAAAACTGGGCGACATTCGCCGCAACGATCACACCAATGTCAGGGACGAGCTTCAGGGTTTCCTCACTGGCGGCCTGGATTGCCTCCAGTGAGCCGAAATGACGAGCCAGCCCCTTAGCCGTCCCCTCCCCGGCATTACGGATGCCCAAAGCATAAATAAAACGCTCCAACGTCGTCGCCTTACTGTTTTCGAGGGCGGCAAGGAGATTTTCAGCAGACTTTTTACCCATGCGTTCCAAGGCCGCCACCGCATCAACATCCAAGCTGTAGAGGTCATCCACATGGCGGATCAAACCGGCATCAAACAATTGCTCCACCATTTTGTCACCCAAACCATCAATATTCATGGCCTTGCGGGATGCGAAGTGTTTGATGGCCTCTTTGACCTGGGCGGGGCAGTACAAGCCACCGGTACAACGGGCAACCGCCTCCCCAGCAGGGCGCTGCACCTCAGAGCCACACACCGGGCAATGCACCGGCATCGCAATCGCTTGTGCATCAGGGGGGCGGCGTTCAAGTATCACACGCGCCACCTCAGGAATGACATCACCCGCCCGGCGCACAATTACAAAATCACCGATACGCACATCCTTGCGCTCAATTTCATCCATATTGTGCAAGGTCGCATTACTGACCGTGACCCCACCGACGAACACAGGCTTGAGGCGAGCCACTGGCGTGAGTGCGCCCGTGCGCCCAACCTGGAAGTCAACGCCTTCGAGCTCAGTCATTTCCTCCTGCGCCGGAAACTTATGCGCCACCGCCCAACGTGGGGCGCGGCTGATAAAACCCAGCTCCTGCTGCATGGCAAGGTCATTCACCTTATACACCACACCATCAATGTCATACGGCAAACGGCTACGCTTTGCGCCAATGTGTTGGAAATACCCCAAACAGCCCTCCACGCCCTGCACCTGTTCAATCTCCGTACACACCCGGAAGCCCCATCCCTTGAGCTGTTGCAGGATGGCAAAATGCGTCTCCGGCATTACCCCGCCCTCCACCAGGCCAATGGCATAACAGAAAATGTCCAAGGGGCGTTGCGCAGTCAGCCGTGGGTCAAGCTGGCGCAGGCTGCCTGCCGCTGCATTACGCGGATTGACAAAAGTCTTTTCACCCATCGCCCGCATCTTGGCATTAAATGCCTCAAAGCCTGCTTTCGGCATATAGATTTCACCGCGCACCTCCAAACGGGCAGGCCAACCCTCCCCCAGCAAACGCAGCGGAACCGACTTAATGGTACGGACATTCTCGGTCACATCTTCGCCCGTTTCACCATCGCCACGGGTCGCCGCCCGCACATACAAGCCATTTTCATACAGCAGGCTGATTGCCAAACCATCCAGCTTAGGCTCGGCAACATAGTCGATCACCCCAACCGACTTCAGGCGGTCATGGATACGCTTGTCAAAAGCCAGCAGCTCACCGTCACTGAACACATTACCCAGTGACAACATCGGGATGGCATGCTTGACCTCACCGAACTCGTCCAACGGGGCAGCCCCAACCCGCTGCGTGGGCGAATCCGCCGTTACCCACTCCGGGTGGGCAGCCTCCAGTGCCTGCAACTCCCGGAACAGGCGGTCATATTCGGCATCAGGAATTTGCGGGTCATCCAGCACATAATAACGGTGGTTGTGGTAGCGGAGTTGCCCGCGCAGGGCTTCAAGTTGTTGCATTTCTTGTTGTATTGGTTGCATGGGTTTATTCCAGAAAAAAACGGTAATGGAAATCTTCAGGATTAGCGGCTATGCCCATTTGACTAAAAACATCCCACTCGCGTTTGCGGGCGCGTTTACGGGCAGGCTCATTCAAGCCATATAAATCCAACGTAATCCTGGCACTCTGCTGCGCTTCCTCACTGGCATAAGGTGCAGGCTCCAGCTCGCCACTCTGATAATTAACCACGAAGTAGCGGTTAAAATCATAGTCGTCGGCATCGGGTTTCAATAAACCGTCCTCAAAACGCTCCAGCTTGTTTGCTTGGCAAACATCGCAGCAGGGAAACAGGTTTTCCCATTGGTAAGCCAACTCGGGAAAACGGCTTTTGGGGCGGAAATGCTCCACGGTTTCACGGCTTTCAATACCAACAGGGCCATCACAGAAAGCACAATGCCCTTGCGTCATCTCCCGAAGTTGCTGGCGGATTTCAGGGTAACAATCACGATGCCAACGGAATTTGTATGCTGGATCTTGTTGGCGGGCAGCCATAAACGTCTCTGTCCAAGCAGGGGCGTTTTCACGCAAGCAAACAGGCACGTCAGTTCGTTCCAGTTTACGCAAGCCTGACCTCCTGACCAATCAGGCGTGAAACTTGACGCAGTTCACGGTCAATAATGACACTAGCCTCTTCGCCACGGGCAGCAAGGGGGCGGGCTGCATCCAGCAGCTTGTTGATTCCTGTGCGGGTTTTCAACACAATGTCACGTTCATGGTAGAAAGTGTCAAACAGCTTCTCGGTTTCTATATCAAACTCGTCGTCAATACCGAAAACCTCTTCCAATATCAGGCGGTAGCTTTTGCCAGCCGCAGAAGGAATACCCTCAATAAGCCCCGAAGTATGCCCTTGTTGTGGTTCTGGCAGGCGGTAAACCCAGGCATCTTCCACCGAACCGACAACAAAGGGGGAATGGGTGGAAGCAAAAATTTGCGCATTCGGCAACAACTTCTGCACCGCAGGCAGGATACGGCGCTGCCATTTAGGATGCAGATGGATGTCAATTTCATCGAGGAACAAGACGATCGGCTGGGCGAATACATCATCACTTTCATTCTGCCACGGAATAGCTTCCAAGCGCAGGGACAAGTCAGCCACCCAACTGATAATAGACTTTAAGCCATCAGGCAATCCGTCAAACTGGATGCCATCACCATTAACTCGTAGAGATACTGCCAATGGGGAGCGTTCCAGCCGAAATTCGATATGCAGCCCACAAACCTCCTGGATAAAGCCTGTAATGCGTTCAAGCGCGTAATCATAGATTTCTGCTGCCTGCCCATCACCATCCGCTTTCGCCAATGCCGATTGCGCACGGTTATTCGCAATCCATTGCAGTAAAACCTGCGGGCGCACGCTTTGATCAAACGACAGGGCATCTTCAAACGGTGAGTTATTGATTTGCTGGATGGCTGTTAGTGGGACTTGTTGTAGGGTACGTTGCCCTGAATAGGTAAAAGCGGCAAACTCAAAACGTAAAGGAGTATGAATTTTTTGCGGGTTGTATTGAAAACTGTAATTTTTGTAGTCTAATAAACGATTCGGATAATCTGATGTATACCCAAAAAAATGTCCATTTGGTAAATCCCCATGCCATGTTTGGTATTTTCCATAGGCATTTTCCCCATGACCCGGTTTTACTGCATATCTCCCTGCTTGTCCAGCAAATTGAAAATCAACCTCTGCCCCTGTATGACGGAACCGCCGCATTACCAACCCCTCCATATACAGCGGCATGAAAATTTGCGCCAATGCATACAGCACCGTGCTCTTGCCACAGCCATTTGCACCGGTAAATAAATGGATTTCCGCTTTGGTTGCGTCCTGTATCTCTGACCCAATCGGCTTGAAATCAATACGTACATCATCAAATACACCAACCTCCCGTAGGCTGATGGACTCCAGGCGACAGGATTGTCTCATCACATGCTCCCTATTTTTATGCGATCAGGTTGATTATCGGTCAGATTGCTACCTCCCAAACACCGCCATCGACTCCACATGGGCAGTATGCGGGAACATATCCATCACCCCGGCGGACAACAGCTTATAACCGTGGGTATTGACCAGCTCACCAGCATCGCGTGCCAGTGTTGCCGGATCGCAGGAGACATACACAATCCGTTCGGCCTTGAGTTTGGCAAGGTACGGGATCACTTCCTTAGCCCCGGCACGCGGCGGGTCGAGGAGGATTTTGTCGTAGCGCTGTTTTAACCACGGCTCCTTGCCTAAATTCTCTGCCATCAGGTTGCAGGCAAAATAATCGGTATTGTTGATGCCATTGGCATGGGCAGCGGCACGGGCACGTTCCACCATCGCCAAATCGCCTTCCACACCAATCACCTGCGCGGCTTTGCGAGCCAATGGCAAGGTGAAATTGCCCAAGCCGCAGAACAAATCCAGCACTGTATCCGTGGCTTGAGGCTCCAGCAAATCCAGTGCTTGAGCCACCATTTTCCGGTTCAAAGGCTGATTGACCTGGAAGAAATCCAAAGGAGCAAAGTTAACCTGTGTACCAAACTGGGGGTGGGCATAGAACAGCTCAACCTCACCCCAGACCTTGTGGACGGTATCCGGGCCTTTCGGTTGCAGATAAAGCTGGTAATTGAATTCGCGGGCAAAGGCCAGCAATTTCTCGTGGTCGCCTGCGGACAACGGCTCCATATGGCGCACCACCAGCGCCGTGGCATTATCACCCACGGCAACTTCAATCTGCGGGATGGTTTCACGCGCATCCATGCTGCTGACCAAAGCCTGGAAATCGGTCAGATGTTCACCCAAATCAGGGTGCAGGATTTCACAGCGCGACAAATCAGCCAGCAAACCACCGACCTTCTCACGGAAGCCGACAAACGCCCGCTGATGCTTGCGTACCCAACGCACGCCCAGCCGCGCCTTGCGCCGGTAGCCCCAGCCATCAGCGGTCAGCGGCTCCAGCACATGCTCCGGCACAACCTTGCCGATATGCCGGAGGTTATCCAGCAGGATTTGTTGCTTGTGGCGGATTTGTGCATCAAGCGCAATATGCTGCCAACTACAGCCGCCACAAATGGCAAAATGCGGGCATTTCGGCTCAACCCGCTCCGGGGATGCTTCCAGCACGGTTTCGACCCGGCCTTCATCGTGCTTGGCCTTATATGAGGTGTAACGGAAAGCCACCTTTTCACCGGGCAATGCGCCCTCAATGAAGACCGCCTTGCCCTCAACCCGCGCCACCCCGACCCCATCCAGGGTCAGGGATTCAATATTCGCTTCCACCAAAGGGCTATTCTGTACGCCTCGCGGCTTGCGGTGACGGCTCATGCCCCCATCTCCCATGCTTGTTCAAATGCCAATAAATGATCCTTGCCCGAGGCCTTCAGGTGCTTGCGTACCAGTCCGCACTCAATATCGTATTTTTCGTGGGTAATATGCCCGCGCATCAACTGGAAGCGCAAGTAGACCAGCCAGGTATTCAGCACATCGGTTTCACAATAATGGCGGATGTCGGCGATTTGCCCGGCCTGATACGCATCCCACACCTTGGAACCATCCATGCCCATTTTGCCGGGGAAGCCAAACAGGGTGGCAAGCTCATCCAGTGGGGCATTGGCACGCCCGCTGTACAGCGCCAGTAAATCCATCAGGTCGGTATGGCGGGTATGGTAACGGCTGATGTAGTTGTTCCACTTGAAGCTTTGGTCTTCCTCGCCCATGTCCCAATAACGCGGGGCAGCAATCTTGTGCAACATTGAGCGGTAATGGATCACCGGCAGGTCGAAACCACTGCCATTCCAGGAAACGATGGTCGGGGTATAACGCTCAATGCCATCAAAAAAGCGCTGAAGTATTTCCTTTTCAGTGGCCTTCTCATCGCCCAACGTCCAGACCTTGAACTCATCGCCGCGCCCCCGGAAAGTCACAGAAATGGCGACAATACGCTGCAAATGGTGGGGTAGAAACTCCGAACCCGTTTTCTGCGCCCGCAAATGGAACATGGCCTTGGCACAACCAGCGGCATCCAGATCGTCGCCCAAGCCGTAAAGTTTGCGCCCACCTTCAATATCCGGGACGGTTTCAATGTCAAAGACCAGTGTATTCATCAGGGGTTTCCTTCCAATCGGGTGCGCCAGCAAGCCTGCTTGCCCTACGAGCATAGCAGACCGCCAACAAGGTCGGCTATTGCACCTGATTGGGCGGGTTTAGGCAAGCTTTGTGTGGACAAGGAAGCGGCTTGTTTCGGTCATGCCTGCTCAACCTCAAAGCCTACGGTATTGTGTGAAATTTGCGATTATGCTGAATGTACCATCAAAAACTTCCGCAAATCCTCATTCCCCAACGCCTCCCGACGCGGCGGTAGCTTATCCATATCCGCTGCCATGATTTCTTGATACGCATCCCGCACAAACGCCAGACACAGCGGATCAACCGCCCCCGTTTCCGCCTCGGTTTTCGTCGCTTTGTCCTGAATCTGCCGCTGAAACGCTGCCAGCACTGCCGTGTCATCCGTCAACGCCCGCAACAAATCGGGGAATACGACGGTGGGCATCGAATGTTCGCGCATCACCCACAAGGCGCTCAGGGTGGCGCGGCTGATGTAAAAAAAGCGCTTCAGCTTGATGTCCGGTGCATCCAGCGCAGCAATCATGTTGTTCGCCATCGCGCTGTAATGGTGGAAAGTTGCTTTGGCATTGAAGGTACGCGCCACCATGTCGCGCAGCAGCGCCGCCCGCGCCGGGTCTTCGCGGTAAACCAGCGGGGAAATCAGCCATTCCTGAATCACGCTGTTGCCGCTGTTAGCCAGCGTCATCGCTTTGCAAACGTCCCAGCCGCCAATATCCAGCACCGCGTTGACCGGCAGTTCGATCACATCGCGTTCGGGATTGAGCTGGATATACCACTCGGGCGCATGGGCATACACAAAACGCACGTCATAATCACTGTCGGGCGAGGGAAAGCCCCACGAACGGCTACCGCTTTCAATCGCGCTGATAATCGTCACCTGATGCTGACGAGCCAGCTCATCCAGCTTGCCCAGCACTTCCGCACGGATGTTCTCATCAATCAATTCTTGCTTCACTTTCACCCCCGATACCGCTGTAACACCTGCTGAATCTCATCCAGCGCCCGCTCCGCAGCATGTGGACGGCTGACCACCTCGCTGATCGAACCGAAGTGCTGTTCCAGGCAATCGGTCAACAACTGGCGGATGGCGTTGGTATCCGGTGCGTCCGGCAAGCGGCTGGCGAGGTATACCCGCTCCAGATCGGCCTCTTTGCGGGCAAAGTAGTCTTCCAGTTGTGGCAGCGTCCATTCACCCCGGCGGATCGCTTTCAACTGCTCAGCATCGCGCTGCAAATCCATGTCCTGATGCAGCAGCAATTGCTCGACCTCACCCAACAGGCGCACCACATGATAGGCAAACTTCACGTCATACCCGAACTGCTCGGTCAGCGCCTTGCGCTTGCCCTCCGGCTCTTTGGTGCGGATTTTGTGCATCTGCCCGTAGGCATAGCCCTTGAATTTTGCCCAGCAGCCCTTGTGCAAAAACAGTTGCCGCCGTTCCCGCACCTGCTTGCCAATTGGTGAGGCATACAGCACACAATTGTCCGGCACATACAGGCTGTCGATAATATTGGGGTTATTCTCAGCCAGCAGGCGGAAATACTTGGCAACCGCGAACACCGTCACATCATACACCCGCCCCCTGCCGCCGAGGGCGCTTGCCTCGCGGATATGGTGCTGCTGGTACTGCTCGAATTGTACGGCACAATCATCAAAACCCGGAATCTCGCCGCGCAAATGCGGGAACATCAGAGCCTTGGGCGGAATCGCAAAGGCGTAGATGTCCATGTCCGAGCTGTCGTTGCTGACACCATACGCCACCGACCCCATGATCACTTCGTATTGCACAGCACTGCTGAGGAAGTCCGGTGGGTTGGGCAGCAACTTTTTATGCTGGAGTGACTGGATGTGGCTCGCCATTAAACCACCTGCCCCTGCAAGAATGCCTGCACCAAGCCAATTTGCGCCTGATCAGCCAAGGTGGGTGCGTGTGCCACCCCTGCAATCGTCACCAGGCGGGCATGGGCATTTTCCTTAAGCATCCGCTCGGCATGCCCTGGCAACAACACATCCGAATGCTCACCCCGGATAATCAGCAGCGGGCAAGCCAAACCAGGCCACAGCGGCCACAGGGTCACACTGCCATCATAATGGCGGAAGGGCAGCACCAAATCCGGGTCATAATGCAGGGTCAGCTTGCCATTGTCCTTACGCCGGGCGGAGGTCATTGCCATCCGCTGCCAAAAGGCATCCGTATTCGCGCCAAACGGCACATACACCTGCCGTAGCCACGCTTCCAACTGGGTGAGGGTGTCAAACTCCGGTTGGCTAGCCGCATACGACTTGATGCGCTCTACCGCAGGCAACGGCACTTCTGGGCCAACATCATTCAGCACCATGCGCCCGATACGTCCACCCGCCACACTCGCCAACACCATGCCAATCAGCCCGCCCATCGACGTGCCCACCCAATGGCATTGGGCAATACCCAACTGGTCGAGCAGGTCAAGCGCAAGCTGCACATAAAACGGTACGGTATATTCCTGCTCCGGGTGGTGGCTCCATTGCGATAAGCCGCGTCCGGGGGTATCCGGGCAAATCACCCGGTAGTCGTGGCTGAGGGCAGCCGCCAGCTCGTCAAAATCACGCCCGGTACGGGTCAACCCATGCCATAGCACCACCGTCGGGGCAGTCGGGTCGCCCCATTCGGTGTAATGGACTTCAAGGTTCTGGCAGGTACGGAAATGGTGGGTAGGCTGCTGCATAATACGCTTATCCTAAAAGGGTTATCCTGAAAACGGCAGCTTTGTATTGTAGCCCTTTATGGTTTTTTCACCACCAGATAGACCCCGGCAACGGTTATGCCAATCGCTACCACTGCCAACCACGGTAGTGATTCGCCAAACAGGAGCCATGCTTCGATGCTGGTTGCGGGTGGGACGAGATAGAAATAACTGGCAACTTTGGCAGATTCACCTTCACGGATCATATACATCAGTAGCAGGATGGCGCTGACTGACAACCCCAAGACCAGCCACGCCAAGGCCAGCACCAATTGCAGATCCCAGACCACCGTGCGGCTTTCAAAGCCCCAAGCCAAGCCCGCCATCAGCAAGGCGGTGCTGACATACTGCCACAACGACCCTGCCAGCAGGTTGACCCCGCCACCAAAACGCTTCTGGTAAAGTGTGCCGACTGAAATCGCCACCAGCGCCGCCAGTGCTGCGACCAAGGCAGGCCACACGAGGGTCATGCCACCCTGCCCCTGGGTACTGAGCAGCACACCCGTCACCCCACACAAGCCCAGCCCCAAGCCTAACCACTGCTGCCACCGCAAACGCTCACCCAACAACTGCCACGCCAGCAATGCAGTCAACAGGGGCTGGATACCAACCACAATCGAGGTAATCCCGGCGGGCATGCCCCACTTGATGGCGGCAAATACGCCCCCCAAATACGTGCCATGCACCAACAAGCCCGTCACCATCTGATGCCCGGCCTGCCGGGGCGTAGGCCACGGCACGCGCAACACGGCACACAACAGCAGGAAAACCAGGATCGTCCATACCATGCGGATGAACAACAGGTAAAACGGCTCAATAAACGGCAAGGCGTACTTCGCGCCAATAAAGCCAGTGCTCCAGAGGAATACAAACAGGAAAGGGATGGCACGGCTAAACCGTGTCACACCCACTCTTCTGCCCCTTCCGCCAACACGTTCCAGGCATAATCGGCAAATGAACTGCGCACGGTCAGCAGCAGGCTGTCCTCATCCGGGCGGTACAGGATCACGCCTGCTTTCGCCAGCAAGGTGGACACCACCTTTCCGACAGGCAGTTTGCCACGCACATCATAGGTGACAAACTTGGCCAGCAAATCATAACGGCGCTCACCTGTCAGTTTCAGCAGGACATAGCCACCGGAGTTATCCACCACCGCAGCAAACAGCCCCGCCAGTGCGGATTGCAAGTCTCGGATCAGGGCATCCTTGTCTTCCAATGGCAGGGTGATCAGGAACTCATCCGGGCTGAGCCATTGCACCAGGCGGGTTTGCAAGGAACCGATGGTTTCAAGCGGCTCCGGCAACACCAGACCAACACCCGCCAAGGCATGCGCAACCCCTGCCCCATCCGGGCGGATACGTAGCACCACATAAGCAAATCCGAGCTGTTCACTGACCTGAAGTGCCACGCCTGCCAAGGTGCTGGTATTAACCTGTGCCAGTGCCGTTTCATACTTCGCCATCGAGTTTCTCCTTGTCCTTGTCATAAAACACGCTGTCTGCAATCGTCACCGGAATGCTTTCCCCAGACACCGGACGGGCATGGATGGTCGCCCCGATGCGTTTGAGGCCACCTTTCACGACAGCAAGGGCAATCGAGCGCCCCAGAATCGGGCTGTAATAACTGGAAGTCACATGCCCCAGCATGGCAGTGTCACCGGCATTTTCCACCAGTTGGCAACCCTCTTTCAGCACCAGTGCCGGGTCTTGGGTCAGCAGGCCAACCAATTGCTTGCGGCCTTCACGGACGGTATCGCTGCGCGTCAGTGAGCGTTGCCCCAGGAAGGGGTAAGGCTTGTTCAGCGCCACTGCCCAGCCCATATTGGCATCGTAGGGCGTAATGGAACCATCGGTATCCTGCCCGACAATGACATAGCCCTTTTCCGCCCGCAGGACGTGCAAGGATTCCGTACCGTACAAGGTAATACCGTATTCCTTGCCGGTTTCCAACAACTGATCCCAGATGGCACGCCCATAATTGGCCTGCACATTGATCTCATACGCCAACTCACCCGAGAAACTGATACGCATCACCCGTGCCGGAACACCCAGCACCGTGCCTGCCCGCCAATCCATGAACGGGAAGGCCTTGGCACTGAAATCAATATCCGGGCAGACCTTCTCCAACACACGCCGTGCCTTGGGGCCAACCACCGCCGTGGTTGACCAGTGGTCGGTAACGCTGGTGAGGTAAACCCGCAAATCAGGCCACTCGCTTTGCAACCAGGCTTCCAGATGGGCATACACACGGGCAGCCCCCCCGGTCGTGGTTGTCATCAGGAAATGGGTATCACTCAGGCAGGCCGTCACACCGTCATCCATGATCATGCCATTTTCATCGCACATCAGACCATAACGGCACTTGCCTGGAGCCAGCTTCGCCCAGGCATTGGTATAAACCCGTGCCAAAAACTCACGCGCATCCGGCCCTTGGATGTCGATCTTGCCCAAGGTCGAGGCATCCATCATGCCGACCCCGTGACGCACCGCCAAACATTCACGCTGGACAGCCGCATGCATGTCCTCATCCCCTTGCGGGAAATACCACGGGCGCATCCATTGCCCCACCACCTCGAACACTGCACCACGGACAAGGTGCGAAGCCTGCATCGGTGTAAAACGCTGCGGGTCAGACAACAAGCCGACATCGCCACCCGCCAATGCCCCCATGGTCACAGGCGTATACAAGGGGCGGAAGGTGGTCGTCCCGACCTTATCCAGGGGCAAACCCAAGGCATCCGCCGCCACCGCAATGCCATTCACATTGCTGGTCTTGCCTTGGTCTGTACCAAAGCCCAAGGCGGTATAACGCTTGATATGCTCAATCGAACGGTAATTTTCACGGATCGCCAGCTCAATATCCGAAGCCTTGACATCATTCTGCAAGTCAATGAAGGTTTTATCGCGCCCTGTCTCCGGGCACAGGAAAGGAGCCGTGTGCAAACTCCCCTTGCCTTGCCTGTCGTCGGCGAGGTGGGCAGGAAGCGGGTTGGTCAACACCCCTGCCCCATCAGCCACGCAATCCTGCCAGTGGGCAAGCCCAGCAAGACTGCCGACGACAGACCTGCCCGGTTTGTCACAAGCAGGCATAAAAGCTTGCAGCCCAGTGGAAAACACCGGCTTCGACCCGGTATGGCAATCGAGGTGCACCAAGGGGCTGAAGCCGCCTGATGTCGCCAGCAAGTCACAACTGATGCATTCATTGGGGTTTGCCACCACCCAATCCTTGCCATTGTGCGCAACCTTGGCGATATGCACGCGCCCGACCTGACCACGCCCCTCCGCCTTAACGACGGTATAGCCCTGCCTGACGGTAACACCCGCCGCCTGCAAGTCACTGGCATCGTAACCGGTGCGTGAATCCAGTACCGTGGCCTTCACATTCACACGCAACAAATCCCGCGCCAAGGCATAAATGCTGTCATTGTTCCCGGCAATCACCGGGCGATCACCGCACAAGACCGCAAACTCATTCAGGTAACGGCGCACCGCCCCCGCCAATATCACCCCTGGCAGGTCATTATTGGCAAACATCAAGGGGCGCTCATGCCCGCCGGTTGCCAAAATCACCTGACCCGCCCGGATACGGTGCTGGCGCTGGCGGGGCTGTTTGGCATGACGCTGCGCCAAGGGCAGATGATCCTGGCAACGCTCCAGCGCCAGCAACAGGTTAAAATCATGGAAAGCAAAGGCGGTGGTACGCAATAAAATCTGTACATTGGCGTGGGCTTCCAAAGCAGCGCGGGTTTTGGCAAACCATGCCGCTGCTACCGGGTCGCTGGCGCAATCACTGAGCATTTCCCCACCCAAACCGTGGCGCTCATCCACCAGGATCACCCGCGAACCGGCCTCCGCCGCCGCCAATGCCGCTGCCATCCCCGCAGGCCCTGCCCCCACCACCGCCACATCGGTATATTGGTAACAGTGGGCATAACGCTCAGCATCAGGCTGGCTGGGTGCAGGCGAGAACCCGGCAAACTTGCGCAAGTTTTCTTCGTACCAAGGCCACCACTTGGCAGGAGCCATAAAGGTCTTGTAATAAAACCCGGCGGGCATGAAACGGTGGAGCGGCTTCAGCCATACCCGCACATCCCGCTCCAGGGAAGGCACACCACTGCCCGCCACCGCCTTCATGCCTGCATACAATTCGACTTCGGTTGCCCGCGCATTGGGCACATGGTAGCCGCTATCCGGCTCCAAAGTCGTCAGTGCATTGGGCTCTTCCGCCCCGGCTGCCATAATGCCGCGCTGCCGCCCGTATTTGAAACTGCGCCCCACCTGCCAGACACCATTGGCGAGCAAGGCAGAAGCCAAGGTATCGCCTGCATAGCCCTGATAGGTTTTACCTTGCCACTGGAACGGCACTGTTTGTGAGCGGTCAATGCGCTCACTCGCTTGTTTGCCCAAACGCTTCATGCTGCCTGCTCCCGGTAAGATGCAAAAGTATGCACAGCGTAAATCTCATTGGTCACGTTATTACGATCCACCACAAACAGCTTGCGGCAACCGGCGGTATGTGCCCACTGCTCTACCACCCGACCTTTTGGATTGGTGCGGTTAAACAGGTAATCACCCCACTCGGCATCAGAGCAACCCAGGGGCGGACGCTGGATAAACGCCTCGCCCATGCAACGGAACTCCTGCTCCTCACGGGCTTCGCCACAAAAAGGGCATTCAATCAAAAACATGTCCAGCCTCCTTTAGTGGGCGACCGCCGCCGCACCGTGTTCATCAATCAGTGCACCCGTGGTGAAACGGTTGATATGGAAAGGTTCTGCCAAGGGGTGGGGCTTATCTTGCCCGATGGTGTGGGCAAACACATGCCCGGAACCGGGCGTGGCCTTAAAGCCACCCGTGCCCCAGCCGCAGTTGAAATACAAACCCTGTACTGACGGGATTGGGCTAATGATGGGGCAAGCATCCGGGCAGACATCGACAATCCCGCCCCATTGCCGGTTCAGGCGGGTACGCGAGAAAATCGGGAACAGCTCGACCATCGCGGCTGCACAATGGTCAATCAAATGCGGGCTACCACGCTGCGAATAGCCACTATACACATCAATCCCCGCCCCAATCACCAGGTCGCCCTTATCCGACTGGCTGACATAGCCATGCACGGCATTCGACATAACCACGGTATGCAAGACCGGCTTCATCGGCTCAGAAACAAATGCCTGCAAGGGGTGGCTCACCACCGGCAAACGCACACCCGCCATCGCCGCCAGCACGGATGAATGCCCTGCGGTCACACACCCCACCTGTGGGGCGGCAATATAGCCACGCGAAGTCTGCAAGCCCTTGATCTTGCCGTCTTCAATCGCCATGCCCTGCACTTCGCAGTTCTGGATAATATCCACGCCATGCTTGGCAGCAGCACGGGCAAAACCCCATGCCACCGCATCATGCCGCGCCACCCCGGCACGCGGCTGGCAGGATGCGCCCATCACCGGATAACGCACATGCTTGCCGGTTTCCAGGATGGGGATACGGTCTTTCAACTCGCTGAGACTGACGATTTCAGCATCAATGCCATTCAGCACATTCGCATTGACGCGCCGCTCGAACTCACGCATGTCCTGCAAGGTATGCCCAAGGTTATACACCCCGCGCTGGCTGAACATGACATTGAAATTCAGGTCAGCCGACAAACCCTCCCACAGTTTCATGGAGTGCTCGTAAAGGTTGGATGCCTCATCCCACAGGTAATTGGAGCGGACAATGGTAGTATTGCGCCCGGTATTGCCGCCACCAATCCAGCCCTTTTCCAATACAGCCACGCGCTTGCCAGGAAAATCCCGCGCCAAGTAATAGGCCGTCGCCAAACCATGCCCGCCGCCACCGACAATCAGCACGTCGTAGGCAGGCTTGGGGGTGGTCACTTCAGGCCAGGCGGGTTGCCAAGCCTTATGCCCGCCCAGCCCCGCCTTGAATATGTCCAGCCAGGAATAATTCATGGATCCCGCTCCAGTCTATGTTCCAAAGCGGCTAGATTAGATGTGATTGACTGATCAGTCAACGCCATTTGCAGGCCTTATGCGGGAGTACAGCCATCCACCGCCTACCACTTCCGGGGTTTGCTTTCCCACCAGCCTTTTCTTACCATCTCAGGTTTTCAAGCAGGTGACAGCATGACCGAACCATCCCCGTCGTTATCCCCGCAGGTGATTGAGGACAAACTGGTGGCTGCCCGTACCCGCCTGATCCTCGACAAACCCTTCCTGGGTGCATTGGTGCTGCGCTTGCCCTTGCAGGCTGCCAACCCTGCCTGGTGTCCGACCACCGGCACGGATGCCCGCCGGTTTTATTATAACCCTGCTTATATTGAGGCACTGCGCCCGGAAGAAGCCCAGTTTGTATTGGCACATGAAGCCCTGCATTGCGCACTCGCACACTTTGCACGCAGGCAACACCGCGTCAAGCACCGCTGGGATTTGGCCTGTGACTATGCCATCAATCCCATCCTGCTGGCAGATGGCTTGAAGCCGCCACCGGGCATGATTATGCTCAAGGAATACATCGGGATGACCGCTGAGGAAATCTACCCCTGTATTGCCGACAATGACCAAACCGAAACCCTCGACCAACACCTGTACGACAAGCCAGACCAACCGAATGAGGGGGGGCAGGAACAGCAAGACAACCCACTAGACCAACCAAACCAGGGCAAACAGGCAAAGCCGCAACCCGACCCCAGCGGCAAACAAGCCCCACCAGCGGAATCACCTACCGAACAAGGCAGGCCTAGCCAAACAGCCCTGGATACGGAAGCCCCTGGCGATGCCCCACCGCCACCATTAAGCCCGCAAGAAGCAGAAACCCTGGCAGTGCAATGGCAACAACGCATGGCAGGAGCTGCCCAGCAAGCTGAACAGGCAGGCAAACTCAGCGGCGTGATGAAGCGGCTGGTTGATGAGTTGCTGCGTCCGCGCCTGCCGTGGCGCAGCCTGCTCGCACACTATCTGACCGGGCTGGCACGCGATGACTACAGTTACACGCGCCCCTCTTCCCGGCGGGGCGACCCTGCCATTTTCCCCTCCCTGAAAAGCCAGCAGACCAATGCCGTCATTGCGCTGGATGTCAGCGGTTCTGTCACCGATCAGGAGCTAACCGCCTGCCTGTCGGAAATCAACACCATCAAGGGGCAAGTCCGTGCTGCCGTGACCCTGATCGCCTGTGATGCAGACATTGTGGCAGGCTTCCCGTGCCGTTTTGAACCGTGGGAAGAGGCCAGCCTGCCAGCGAGCCTGCCAGGGGGAGGCACAACCGACTTCCGCCCGGTATTTGACTGGATAGCCCAGCAAGATCAAGCGCCGGACATTCTGGTGTACTTCACCGATGCGCAAGGCATCTTCCCCGCCAACCCACCGGGCTACCCGGTGTTATGGCTGGTGAAAGGGCGTAGTGCCGTACCGTGGGGAACGCGGGTGCAGTTAAACTGATGTCATAACTGATGCCATAACCGCCGTTCTCCTCCTCTAGCCGCCGTGCTATCCTCATCACCCTGCCCACGATAGGAGTTGTTTATGCCGCCCGCCAAATTGGTGACAGCCACCGAAGCCATTGCCCAGATCAAGGATGATGATTTTCTCTGTACGGCTGGGTTTATCGGCTGCGGTGTGCCGGATGAGTTGTTGCTGGCCTTGGAGCAACGCTTCCTTGAGACCGGTTCACCGCGCAACCTGTCGCTATTGTTTGCGGCTGGGCAAGGCGATGGCAAAGCACGCGGCCTCAACCGGCTGGGGCATGCGGGTTTAATGAAGCGGGTGATTGGTGGGCATTGGGGATTGGCTCCCAAGCTGGCACGCCTCGCCCTGGATAACCAGATTGAGGCTTACAACTTGCCGCAAGGCTGTATTTCCCAACTGTACCGGGACATTGCAGCGGGAAAACCGGGGACATTATCGCGGATTGGCCTTGGTACATTTATTGACCCACGTAACGAGGGCGGAAAAATCAATGCCCGTACCACCGAGGATATTGTGCACCGGCTGGAGCTGGATGGGCGCGATTGGCTGCTCTACCGCCGTCACCCGGTGAATGTGGCACTGATCCGCGCCACCACCGCTGACCCACGCGGCAACCTGAGCATGGAACGCGAGGCTTTGACGCTGGATGCTCTGGCAATGGCGATGGCAGCAAAAAACAATGGTGGGATTGTGATTGCGCAAGTCGAACGCCTGACAGTTGCCGGGTCGCTCAACCCACGTCTGGTCGAAGTGCCCGGTGTACTGGTTGATTATGTGGTGCTGGGGCATGCAGAACACCATGCACAAACGTATGCCAACCCGTATAGCCCGTATTTTTCCGGGGAACTGCGGGCATTGGTGGATGCCCTGCCACCGATGCCACTGGATGAGCGCAAGATTATAGCCCGCCGTGCCGCACAAGAGCTGCCCATGAACGGGCTGGTCAACCTTGGCATCGGCATGCCGGAAGGGGTCGCGGCAGTCGCGGCTGAGGAAAATGTCTTCCAGCACATTACCCTGACGGCAGAGCCGGGGGTAGTGGGCGGTATTCCTGCCAGTGGCCTGAATTTTGGTGCAGCCTACAACCCGGATGCGATCCTGAACCAGAACCAGCTATTTGACCTGTACGATGGGGGTGGCCTCGATATGGCCTGTCTTGGCATGGCGCAGTGTGATGCCAGGGGCTGTATCAATGTCTCGCGCTTCAATGGCAAACTGGCGGGGGTGGGCGGCTTTGTCAATATCAGCCAGACTGCCCGCAAAGTGGTATTTGCCGGAACCTTCACCGCAGGCGGGCTAGAGGTGGCAGCCGCTAACGGTAAGCTGCGCATCCTGCACGAAGGGCGGCAAGCCAAATTCATCCGGGCGGTGGAGCAAGTCAGCTTCAATAGCCAGATTGCCCTGGAAAATAAGCAGGAGATTATCTATATCACCGAGCGCTGTGTATTCACCCTGACCGCAGACGGGCTGACCCTGACAGAAATCGCCCCTGGTATTGAATTGGAGCGGGATATTCTCCCGCATATGGAATTTACACCCATTATCCGCGAACCGCGTTTAATGGATGAACGCATTTTCCAAAACGACTTAATGGGTTTGGTATTATAAAAAAGAAAAAGCCCTCCCGGCGCGTGGGAGGGCGAAATGGATGATTATTTTGATTTTGTTTTATTCATGACTAATCAGTCAGATAAAGCAGGATAGTGCCAAGCAGTACTAAAAGCTGGATTAGCCTTGGGTTGGCTTGTCTTTACCTTCAGTATCATCACCTTCATCAGCATCGTCTTCGCAAGGTGTTTGGGCAGTGGCTTCACACTTGGCTTCTTCTTTGGTTTCTGTAGCAGCAGGAGCTTCAGTAGTCGCTGGTGCTTCGGCTGCTGGGGTTTCAGTGGCTGGTGCTTCAGCGGCAGGAGCAGGGGCAGCTTCTACCGTTGGAGCTGCTTCCGGGGCTGGAACAGGGGCAGCACCTGCAAATACCAAACCAGACAGAGCCAAAGTCATAGCAGACAGCAGAGAGACAATCAGTTGTTTCATGGTAAAATCTCCAAATTAGGATTAGGGTTTGTGTCGGTGAAGATAATGTCAGGCACTCCATGTACCGGACTTTAAGTTTGCGCTGGCATCCCGAAGACACTCGTTGATTCCTGAATGCAAACTTAATGACATAAACGCCCCAGTGAACAGCCGGTTGACACAAATTTAAAATTTTTCGTATTTTTTAAACAAATTCCGTAAAACAGCCCCAATTAAACAGGCCAACATAACGATGCAGCCACTCCGCCCCCTCGAAATTCCCCTCGCTGGTAAAAACCTGATTCAGGCCAGCGCCGGAACCGGCAAGACCTGGACGATTTCCCTGCTGTATGTGCGCCTGATCATTGAACAACTGCTAACCGTTGACCAATTGCTGGTGGTGACGTATACCCGCGCCGCCACCGATGAACTGCGTGACCGTATCCGCAAGCGCCTGAAAGCAACGCTCAGTGTTTACGAACAGGTGTATGAACAAGGGGATGCGGAAGGGGCTGAGCGTGAATACCATGAGTTGCTCGAGCTGCTGCCACCCAACGCAGAGCGCCTGCAATACCTGCGCCGCGCCTTGCTGAGCTTTGATGAGGCGGCTGTTTTCACCATCCACGGATTCTGCCAGCGGGTCTTGCAACAGCACGCTTTTGAAGTAGGCTTGCCGTTTGAAAGCGAATTGGCAAACAATGAGGCTGACTTGCAACTCGCCCTAGCTGACCAATTCTGGCAGCAGCGACTGGTCGCACCGAATGCGCGGGATGCCGCCGTTTTGAGCCAATACCGCTTGACCCCGGATAGCCTGCTGGCTGATGTCGCTGATTTTATTGGTAAGCCCTATTTGCAAGTGGTACGGGCAGAACCGATTGATGCAGCCGACTTTATGGCGGTGCAAAGTACCTACCATACTGAGTTGGCAGAACTGCGCACCCTGTGGCAAGCAGGGGAAGCCGAGATTATCGCCTTGGTCAGTGATGCTGACCGCCTCAACCAACAAAACTATAAGCCTGCACAAGTTGCCCAATCAGCCGCTGCGGTACGGGGGTTATTTGCCGGGACGCTGGATGACAAAGGCCGCGCTGCGTTGGAACGCTTCACCCCCGGCATGCTCGCCGCCAAAACCAAGGCCAAGAAACAAGCGCCGGTGCATGCATTCTTTGACCAAATGGAAGCTACCCTCGCCCAGTATGATTTGCTGGCAGCCATGCAGGATGCAGCACTTGACCAGTTGCGCCATGACCTGCTGGATTGGTTGCGCCACCAATTGCCGGAGCGCAAACGCCAGAATGGGACACTCGCCTTTGATGATCTGTTGGTCAACTTGCAGGATGCGCTGCTGACCCGCCCTACCCTCGCCCAACAATTGGCAGCACAATACCGTGCCGCGCTGGTCGATGAGTTTCAGGATACTGACCCGGTACAATACACGGTATTTGAGCAAATCTACCGCGATAGTGACGGGCAGGTGTACTATGTGGGCGACCCCAAACAGGCCATTTACAGCTTCCGGGGTGCGGATATTTACACCTACCTGCGGGCAGCGGGTGGGGTCGGGGCTGGGCAACAATACACGCTTGACCGCAACTTCCGTTCACAACCCCGCCTGATCCAGGCCTTTAACCAACTGTATGATCCCCAGCGGGTGGCTGACCCTTTCCGTAACCAGGGGCGCATCGGCTATGAAACCGTAACATCGGGCGGTACGGTCAACGGGGAACTGATCTGTGAACCAACCCTCGCCCCTTTGCGCGTGTGGGATTGGGATGGCAGCCAAGCCGATGGGGACAGCACCACACTGGATGGGGTGCAGCGGCAGATTGCCCAGGCAGTGGCAGCCGACATTGCCAAGCTGCTGTTGCAAGGGCAACAAGGGCTGGCACAGATTGAGGGGGTGGCGGTCAGCAGCGGGGATTTTGCCGTGTTGGTACGCAGCCACCGCCAAGGGCGCATGATCAAGGAAGCCTTGCAAGCCTGTGGGATAGCCAGTGTGCAAAAATCCCCCGTTGGTATCTTCCGCACCCACGAGGCTGAAGAGCTGCGCATTGTGCTGGCAGCCATTGCCGAACCGGGCAAGGTGGGCAAAGTCCGGCAGGCATTGGTGACAGAACTGATGGGCGGGACAGCACAAACCCTACTTGACCTGGATAGCGACCAGCAACGCCTTGACCGTGAACTGGAGGATTTCTTCCGCTGGCAACAGCTCTGGCAGAAGGATGGCTTCATGCGCATGCTGCGTGACTGGATGGACACCCGACAAGTGCGGGAGCGGCTGATGGCCTATGTCGATGGTGAACGCCGCCTCACCAACCTGCTGCATTTGGGCGAGCTGATCCACACCGAAACCCGCATGCACTGGCACGGTATGCAGGCCACCTTACGCTGGCTGCAACAACGGCGGGCGGCTGACCGTACCGAGGAGGAGCACCAGCTCCGTCTGGAAAGTGATGAAAATCTCGTGCAAATTGTCACCATCCACAAAAGCAAGGGGTTGCAATACAAGATCGTCTATTGCCCCTTCCTGTGGAAAGAGGACAGCAAGCCGCCAAAGGGCTGGTTTACCTGGTATGACACCGAACACCACACCACCTGCCTGCAAGCCGGACAAGCCGGGGTGGACAAGGCCAAAGCCAGCCGGATGGAGGAGGAGCGCAGCGAAAACCTGCGCCTGCTGTATGTGGCGCTGACGCGGGCGCAATACCAATGCACGGTGGTGGTGGTGACGGGCGAAATTCCCCGGCATCAGTATGCATCCGCCTTGGGCTGGTTATTGTTTGGGCATTTGCCGGACAGCGACAAGGTGCTGGGCAGCAAAACCGACCTTGAACCGGCAGCCCGCCAACAACAGATGCAAGCGGCCTTGCGGGAGCTGGTTGCACAAGCGCACGGCAATATGAGCACCGAACCGCTACCCGTGGGGCAAGCCGGACATTACCACAGCAAAGCCAAACCGGGCGCACTGCAATGGCGCACCTTCCAAACTCGCATCCCTGCCATCCAGCGCATTGGCAGCTTCAGCGGCCTGACCTCCGGCAAACATGATGAGCGCCCGGATTACGATTTCCGCCAAGCCATCGAGTTGCAAGCCCCCCCCGTCCATGCACGCCAGCCGGATGCCTTTCCGGGTGGGACACGGGCGGGTGTATGCCTGCACAAAATGTTTGAACGGGCTGATTTTTGCCTGCCCTTGGCTGGGCAACGCACGGATGTCATCCTGCGCAGCCTCCAGGAACAGGGCTTTGGCAAGGAATGGCAAGCGGCTGCCGAAACCTTGGTGCAGCAGGCTTTGCACGCCCCCTTGCTGGCGGGGAAACCGCTGTGTCTGGCACACGTCAGCCGCCAACACCGCCTTGACGAACTGGAGTTTTATTTCCCGGTCGCACATCTGGAAGCCAAACACCTGAAAGCCGTCTTGCTGCACTACCTGCCTAAAGACTGGAAAGCGATCCGTACCGCCATCAACCGCCTCGGCTTCGCCGACCTGAAAGGCTATATGAAAGGCTACATTGACCTTGTATTCCAGGCGGATGGCCTGTTTTATGTGGTCGATTACAAATCGAACTGGCTGGGCGACCAAGCCGACAGCTATGCGCAAGCCAGCCTGCACCAAGCAATGGCGGATGCCCATTACTACCTGCAATACCTGATTTACTGCGTGGCACTGCACCGCTACCTGAAACTGCGGCTGGACAACTACCAGTGGGATACGCATATCGGCGGGGTACTCTACCTGTTCCTGCGCGGCATGGCGCAAGGTGGGCAACAGGGCATATTCTTTCATAAGCCCCCGCTGGAACTGATCGATGCACTGGATGGATTGATGGAGTGGGATTAGCGGGGATATTTCAAGCTGGAAACCCAGCAAATGATCGTCCACAAAACTCAGTAGGTTTCATCACTTGCACACCGCGAAACGGATTCAAATCCAGCAAGTCACTATCACTGGAAACCAGAATATCAGCCCTGACCGCTACAGCCAGTGTCAGAAACTTAATGTCCTTGGGATCACGGCAGCCCGTTTCAATCAATGGCACATCTGCGCATAGACGGGTTTTCGCCAAAAAATCTGTTACGCGCTCCATGCGAGTTATCAGGGGCACATAGCGGTCGAACTTGTCACGCTGGGCAACTTCCAACAACTCCTGCTGCGTTTCTGCTGATACCCACAAGACATACTCCCGCAGCCCCTTGTGTAATGCTTGAGCCGGGACAGACTGGGGAAAGAAAAATGCGCTGATCAGGGTACTGGTGTCAATCACCAGATGTTTTTCTTCAACCATGCAGGATGTCATCCAGTATTTCAGGGGTCAGTCCATTGCGCTGTGCCTCCTCACCCATTGCCTGCAAACCTTGGATAACGCTTTCAGCGGACGGCGCGGGAGTTTGGCGTTTCTTTTCCAATAGCATGTACATGGTCAACAAACGCCGCTTGATTTCGTCATCCAATGGCAATGCCTGAATCCGGGCAGCCTCTTCCAGAAATTGGGAGGATAAGTCAGGGGCAACGGCTGATACCTGCTCACGATCTTTACGGATCAGTGTGCGGATGTAATCGCTGGCGTTGCTGTATTCGCCGTTGCGTACCCGTTGGGCAACATAGGTTTTCAGGTTATCCGGCAATGAAACATTTAACGTAGCCATCACGGCAGTCCTCACAGTGATTGATAGGGTAAGCGTAGGTATACCATGAAGGTGTGTCAATGAAAGGCTACCCTTTCCCGATCCCGGCTTCAGATAAGGTATACTCCCCCAAACCCATGACCGCCCCCTTGCCCACATGCACCCACTGCCCCAGCCATAACCAAGGCCAGAACGGTTGGGCAGCTTCGGCAGGCAACTGGAAACTGCCCAACAAGCCGCCCATTGGTACTTTGGCCTGCTGGCGGTTGGAATAACGCGCCCAATCGTGCCAATGCAAATCCGCTGCCAAGACCGGCACAGCCGCCGCCTGTTCACTGAGAGCGCGGAAATCAATACCCTCCACCTCCAAGCCTGCATGGTGAGCCTGCAACAAGGACACACGCCGCACCACCCCCATCATAAAGGGCTGGAAACTGAAACGACCACTGCGCAACAGCTTGCCATCCTGTATTGCCCGGTAGGGAGTATGGAAATGGACGTGGAGGGTGGTTTGGGGGGCAGGCGGGATGGCAGCAGCCGCTACCGACAAGGCTTGCAACGGCTCACTAGGCTTATGGATGGTTTGCCAATCCCCGGCTCCCAAATGGGCTTCCTGCTCCACCGCCAGCAAGCCATACAGCCCATCCTCCTTCCCCAATCCACGCCCACCGGCCTGTTGCAAGGCATGGATCAGGTAGGGCAAATGCCCGATGGCATTCCCGATCAGCGTCATGCGTACCTGCAACGGGCTGCCTGCTGCATAACGTTGTCCAGAAGTCGCCAAGGGGTGCAACACATACGGGTGCGGGGCAGCCGTGACTTTTTCCAGCAATGGGCCATGCCCGGCAGGGGACTCGAATACGGCACTATACACACATGAACGCTGCAACAGGCAACCCGTGCATTCTGGCTGGCGGGTGACACACACCGTCCGCCGCAGGGCATGTCCAAATACCCCGCGCCACGTCGAGCCTGCATAAGCGGGGAACTGGATAGGCGTTTCTGCCCGCAGGTTAAAACGGAAACGCGCTACCGGCAGCTTAAACTCAGGCATTATCAGCATCCATTGACCAAAACCCCAAGCTTGTCACAAAACCAGCACTGCGCAAACATTGGCAAGCTTGTCAAATCAACCTGCCACCCCATAAAACACCACCGCCAACACCACCCACATCACCAGCACAAAGTGGATGTTCCATGCAAACAAATCACGCCCGGACAAGCCAAACTGCCCACGTAGCATCACATTCATCCCGGAAAACGGGCTGGCAACCACGCCCAGCGCCCACATTGCCAAAAACAGCACTGCCACCAGCGTCATATCCGGCTGCAAGGGCTGCAACAAGGGGCCAAGCACCGCAATGCTGATCACCGGATGCACACCGATCATGGACAACCCAATCGCACCCGCCAGCAACACGGCAGCTTCCAACCCGCCGAATGTATCCAGAAAAGGGATCGCCCCGGCTTGCGCCAGCACCGCCTGCAAGCCCACGGTCAGCACCCCTGCGCCCAGAAACAAGGACAATTCCCGTGCCATCCGCGTACCGGAGCTGAGCACATGGGCACGCAAGGCAGGCCAACCCGCCCGCCCATCACGCAGCAGCAATACCAAAAGCGCCAAGCCCACTGAGCCGACCGATACCAACGCCAGCACCGCCACCGCAGGGAATAAGGCATGCAAGGCCAGAACCGACACCGCCAACACCGCCGGAACCAACAGACTGGAAAGCTGCATCGGATAACCGGGAAAATCAGCCAAACGCTGCAAGCGCCAACCACCTGCCAAGACCAGCGACACACCGATAGACAGCAGGGCAAACACAGCCCCATACCCCATGACCGCCCACAGGTTTGCGCCAGGGGCATAGGTCAAGGCCACCCCCATTGCTGCAAAAAAGGGCGACCAAAAGGCAGCAGCCGCAAAAGCCTGCCCCATCAGTGCCACCGTATCACGCCGCAACAGACCCGCCGCCTGATAACGCCCCGCCACCAGCACCACAATCGACAGGTTGATCACCGCCCCCAGCAGGTGGATACCCAACAAGGTCTGGAGGTACGCCCAACACCCACGCGGCAAGGTTTGCACCTCCTGCCCCGGTACTGCCACCAGGCGCAGGAAGCTGACACTGAACAGCATCACTAGCAGGCTATTATTCTGCTGCAACCACTGCGGCACAGAAAAAACCGCCCCCTGCCACCCCGCCCACAGCAAGAGCAGCAAGCCGAGCGCAGCCAAGACCAGAAACTGGGTAAAAGCCCGCCACGGTAAAGCCATAAACAGCAGTACCAACGCCAGCCATGCACAAATGCCACTCGCCCACGCCGGGACACTGGGTATGGCGACGTGCAGGAAATTCAGCAGCGCCATCAATACCAGCAGCAGGCTGGCAGCTATCCCCACCAATTACTCCCACTCAATCGTCGCAGGTGGCTTCCCGGAAACATCATAAACAACCCGAGATATACCTTTGATCTCATTGATAATCCGTCGTGAAACCAGATCAAGGAAATCATACGGCAAATGCGCCCAACGAGCCGTCATGAAATCAATCGTTTCCACGGCACGCAAGGCAATCACGTAGTCATAGCAACGCCCATCGCCCATCACCCCCACCGACTTCACCGGCAGGAAGACCGCAAAGGCTTGCGAGGTCTTGTCGTACAGGTCATGGCGGTAGAGTTCCTGAATGAAAATATGGTCAGCCAAACGCAACAGGTCGGCAAACTCCTTCCTGACTTCACCAAGGATACGCACCCCCAAACCGGGGCCAGGGAAAGGATGACGGTAGACCATCGCATGCGGCAAGCCCAGCTCCACCCCCATGACACGCACCTCATCCTTGAACAGCTCCCGCAACGGCTCGACCAGCTTGAGTTTCATGTTTTCCGGCAGGCCACCAACATTGTGGTGCGACTTGATCACATGTGCTTTACCGGTTTTGCTGCCCGCAGATTCAATCACATCCGGGTAAATCGTGCCTTGTGCCAACCAGCGGGCATTGCCCAGCTTTTGTGACTCTTCATCGAAGATCTCCACAAACAAGCGCCCGATAGTCTTGCGTTTCTTCTCCGGGTCAGTTTCCCCCGCCAAAGCCGACAGGAAACGCGCCTCGGCATTGACACGGATCACCCGCACGCCCATGTGTTCAGCAAAGGTTGCCATCACCTGGTCGCCTTCCTGGTGACGCAGCAACCCGGTATCAACAAACACACAGGTCAACTGCTCGCCAATCGCCCGGTGCAGCAAGGCTGCCACCACCGATGAATCGACCCCACCGGACAAACCCAAAATCACCTCATCAGCACCGACCTGTTCGCGCACACGCTGGATGCTGTCCTCGATGATATTTGCGGTTGTCCAGAGCTTGGCACAACCGCAAATGCCCACCACAAAACGCTCCAGTAGGCGCTTGCCCTGCTTGGTATGCGTCACTTCGGGGTGGAACTGCACCGCATAGAAATGGCGCGACTCATCCGCCATCCCCGCAATCGGCGCACCCTCTGAACTGGCCATCAGCTTAAAACCGGGGGGCAGCTCCGTGACCTTATCGCCATGCGACATCCACACGTCCAGCATGCCATAACCTTCTGGGGTGACATGATCCTCGATGTCCTGCAACAAACGGGTATGCCCCCGCGCCCGTACTTGTGCATAGCCGAACTCACGGTGATCGGAATTTTCCACCTTGCCACCGAGTTGCGCCGCCATCGTCTGCATGCCGTAGCAAATGCCCAAGACCGGCACACCCAAGGTAAAAACATTGGCAGGTGCAAAGGGTGCATCCCCTGCCGTGACCGACTCGGGTCCGCCGGAAAGGATAATGCCCTTCGCACCAAACCCGGCAACATCCGCCTCAGTGACATCCCAAGGGTGGATTTCGCAATAAATCCCGGCCTCCCGCACCCGCCGTGCAATCAGTTGGGTGTATTGCGCCCCGAAATCCAGGATCAGGATGCGGTCGGAATGGATATTTTGTGTCATGCTTGTTTGTCCTTACGCCCGATAATTCGGTGCTTCCTTGGTGATGGTCACGTCATGCACATGCGACTCACGCATCCCGGCACTGGTGATACGCACAAACTCTGGCTTGCTGCGCATGTCGCTGAGGTTGCCACAACCGACATAGCCCATGCTGGCACGCAAGCCCCCCATCAACTGATGGACAATCGCCGCCAACGGCCCCTTGTGTGGCACACGGCCTTCGATGCCTTCCGGCACGAGTTTGTCCACGGCATTTTCTGACTCCTGGAAATAGCGGTCACTGGAGCCTTGCGCCATGGCTCCCAGCGAACCCATGCCACGGTATGACTTGTAAGAACGCCCCTGGAACAGCTCAACCTCACCGGGAGCCTCATCCGTGCCCGCAAACAGGCCGCCCAGCATCACCAGATGCGCCCCCGCAGCCAAAGCCTTGGCAATATCGCCGGAGAAGCGGATACCACCATCTGCAATCAATGGCACATCCGTACCCTGCAAGGCCTTGGCGACATTCATAATGGCGGTAATCTGGGGCACACCCACGCCCGCTACAATACGGGTAGTGCAAATGGAACCGGGGCCAATCCCGACCTTGACGGCATCTGCACCGGCCTCAACCAGTGCCAAAGCCGCTGCACCGGTTGCAATATTGCCGCCGATGACCTGGATGTGGGGGAAATTCTGCTTGACCCACCGCACCCGATCCAGCACGCCCTGTGAATGCCCGTGTGCCGTATCAACCACAATCACATCCACCCCGGCCTCAGCCAGCGCAGCAACCCGCTCTTCAGTGCCATAACCGACACCAACAGCTGCCCCCACGCGCAAACGCCCTTGGTCATCCTTGCAGGCATTGGGGTGGTCAGTGGATTTCTGGATGTCCTTCACCGTGATCAGGCCACGCAACTGGAACAGGTCATTGACCACCAACACCTTTTCAATCCGGTGCTTGTGCAACAGGCTCTGGATCTCACTTTTATCCGCGCCCTCATTCACTGTCACCAAACGCCCTTTGGGGGTCATGATGGTACTGACCGGGGCATCAAAATGGGTTTCAAAGCGCAAGTCGCGCCCAGTGACAATCCCCACCAAATCTTGCCCCTGCACCACCGGCACACCGGAAATGCGGTGCAAACGGGTCAGCGCCAGCACATCCCGGATTGTCGTATCCGGTGTCACCGTAATCGGCTCCTTGATGATGCCGCTTTCATATTTTTTGACTTCACGCACTTGCTGCGCTTGCGCTTGGGCGCTCATGTTCTTGTGGATAATGCCCATGCCGCCCTCCTGGGCAAGCGCAATCGCCAACCGTGCTTCCGTCACGGTATCCATTGCAGAGGAAATCAGCGGTACATTCAAGGTGATAGCCCGCGTCAGCGGGGTTTGCAAATCGGTGTTGGCGGGCAAGACGGTGGAGTGCGCAGGCACCAACAACACGTCATCGAAGGTGAGGGCTTCCTGAAGAATACGCATAAGGCTTTATCCGGCTGTTTAGATAAAGCAGTTTATTATAAGGTTTGACCTGCACGCGGTAAACTGCTATCACTTAGCACGCTATAAGCAATTGCTTTTTTGTTCTATTCCTGAGAGGAGGAAACCCATGAAATTGAAAGCACTGTTGGCAGGTTTGGCCTTGTGCGTGGCAACCACTGTGTTTGCCGAAGACAAACCCAAGCCGACCCTGAATGAAGGGGTTGATGCTGCTGCAAAAACCGCTATTGAGGCAGCCCAGGCTGTCAACAAGCAGGCCAAAGAAGCCAATGTTGAGTGGGTGTGGGCTGAACCCCAACGTGGCCTGTGGGAAGGTGCATTGATGAACAATAGTGACATCATTGAACAGGCCATTGTCAAGGCGAATGAAGGCAAGAACGAAGAAGCCATCAAAGCGGCTGAGTTTGTGAAAATGGCTGCCGAAGCCGGGTTGAAACAAGCCGAAGTCGCCAAGACTGCCGTGAAGAAATAATTTGCGTTAAACCCGTTGGGTTGGGGCTTGTATTGAATCAGACCCCAACCCTGCATCCGCACCACCGAATACAAATCCCATCATCCCATGACCGACCGCCTTATCCTCAGCATTACCCAGCTCAATGCCGAAGTCAGCCAGCTCCTGACCCACGGCCTGCCACCCTTATGGATTGAAGGCGAAATATCCAACCTGTCGCGCCCCAGCTCCGGGCACTTATATTTCACCCTGAAAGATGAACAGGCACAATTGCGCTGCGCCCTGTTCCGCAACAAAGCCATGACGCTGGCAATCCAGCCCAGCAATGGCCTGAAAGTATGGGTATATGGGCGGGTGGGCTTGTATGAGTCGCGGGGAGATTACCAATTCATTGCCGAACGCATGGAAGCGGCAGGTGAAGGCGAACTGCAACGCCGCTTTGATGCGTTGAAACGCCAGTTGCAGGCAGCCGGGCTGTTTGCCCCTGAGCATAAACGCCCCCTGCCTGCCTTTCCCCGGCAAATTGGGGTCATTACCTCTCCAACCGGGGCTGCCATCCGCGACATCCTGCATGTATTGAACCGCCGCTGCCCACAAATCCCGGTGCTGGTTTACCCCGTTGCGGTACAGGGTGAACAGGCGGCTGGGCAACTGGTACGGGCATTGCAACAGGCCAACCGCGAACCGGTGTGTGATGTGCTGATCCTTGCCAGGGGCGGCGGCTCCCTGGAGGATTTATGGCCGTTCAATGAGGAAAGTGTCGCGCACGCCATCCATGCCAGCCACATCCCGGTGATCAGTGGGGTCGGGCATGAAATTGATTTTACCATTGCCGACTTTGTGGCTGACCTACGCGCCCCAACCCCTTCCGCAGCGGCTGAGCTGGCAAGCCCGGACAGCCGTGCCCTGCAAGAGCGGCTCCAGCAACTGCAACGCCAGCTCAAGCTGCACACACAACGCTACCTGATGCAACAGCAGCAACGCCTGCATGCCTTGCAGCAAGGCCTGACCCGCCAGCACCCCGCCAACCGCCTGCAACAAAAAGCCCAACGGCTGGATGAACTGGAACTGCGCCTGCAACGCGCCCTGCACCAACGCCTGACACGGCAACAAGAAAGGCTGCGCCTGCATGCGGCACGTTTACATGCATTCAGCCCCTTGGCAACGCTCGAACGCGGCTATGCGCTGGTACTGACCCCGGATCAACAACTGCTCAAACGCGCCCAACAGGTGACTGTCGGGCAAACCATCCAGGTGCGGCTGGCTGATGGGGAATTGGCCTGCCGGGTAGAAAGCAAGGCCTAATACAGCAGGGAGAACATCTTGCTGCGGTATTTTTTAACCAAGGGGTGGGCTGCACCCAACAACTCAAAGGTATTCAGCAAGCCCTGCCGCCCCGCATCTTCGCCGAAGCTGCGGTCTTTTTTCATCACCGTCAGGTACAGAGCCAAGCCCTCTTCCGTGCGGCCTTGGGCAATGCGGATTTTGCCCAGCTCCAGCATGGTTGCCAGATCGTTGGGGTCATCGAGCAGACGCTGCTCCAACCCGGAGGTATCTTCACCTTCCATTTGTTCCTTCAGGCGTGCCAGTTTGATGTCTGACTGAAGCTTCTGGATAATCTCAGCCGGAAGTGAGCCAGCCGGAATATCATTCAAGACCGCCTCAGCCTGATCCACCTCTCCCTGCGCCAACAACATGCCCGCCAAATCAGCCGCCGCCTCATTAAAATCCGGTTCGTGTTGCAGTACCTGCACCATCAGGTTAATCGCCCCTGCCAAATCCCCCTCAGACTGCATCATCAAAGCCTGTTGGCGATAGGGTTCGGTAGGGCGCACGCGGTGCTTGTTGATGAATTTGCGGACATCAGCTTCAGGAATGGCTCCCATGAACTCATCAACGACCTTGCCATCCTTGAACAGCTTGACGGTCGGCAGGCTGCGCACCCCCAATTGTGAGGCCAGTGCCTGGTTCTGGTCGGTATTGACCTTGACCAGAATAAAAGCCCCCCGGTATTCATCAGCCAGCTTGCTCAGGATCGGCATCAGTGTCTTGCAGGGCTGACACCAATCTGCCCAGAAATCAACCAGCACCGGAACCTGGCGCGAGTTTTGCAGTACGACCTGCGCAAAATTCTGCGCATTGGCCTCGAAAATAAACGGTGAATCCGCCATGAGTGTATCCCTGAAGATCGGTAAAGGTAGCTTAACAATAAGGCTGAAAACAAAAAAAGCAAGCGCCAGAAAAAATGAAACCGCACATAAAAATAAAAACCGGCTCCCGTAGAAGCCGGTTTGTCGGAGTCAGGCTACCTTGCCTGTAGTAGAACAGGGTTAGCGGGCTTATCTGCGCACCAGACTGACCGTAATACTTGCTGTTGCCCTTCCGCCCTTGCCGTCACTGACGGTGTAGCTGAAGGTATCTGTGCCCGTCCGTGAGCCAGCCACATAAGTCACTTGCGTGCCATTATGGGTAGCCCTGCCACGTTTAGCCGTACCTAACGCACTGATGCTCAAGGTATTGCCATCGGGGTCAGAATCATTGGTCAGTACCGGAATCACCACCGTTTGCCCGATCACCACTTTTGCGGTATCGCCGACAGCCACTGGATTCCGGTTAACCAACGGTGCAGCGGTGACAGTAACCGACACATTGGCGGTGGCAGTTGCGCCCTGACCATCACCCACGGTGTAGGTAAAGGTATCTGTGCCGACAAAACCTGCCGCCGACTGGTAGGTGACACCGGTATTGGTGAAGGTAACGGTTGCACCATGGCTGCCCGCTGTGACGGCTGTTACCCGCAGGGTATCTCCGTCGGCATCAGAGTCATTCGCCAACACCCCCAAGGTGATAGACGCACCACTGACGGCACTGCCAGTATCATCGGCTGCCACAGGTGCGGCATTTGCCAGGGTGGTGGCGGTTGCTGCCGCTGAGCTGGCTGTTTCATTGCCAAAAGCATCACGGGCTTTTACCTGGAAACTGTACGCGGTATTGGCAAACAAGCCATTCGCGGTGTAATCAGGGCTTTTTACCCAGCCACTATCCACACAACCCGTAGCACCGGCGGTACAGGCAAAATAATACTCAACGCCCGAGGTATCATCGGTTGCTGTCACGGCTGTCATGTGGATACTGAAGCGGCTTTTGGCTTCCGGTGCAATAGTCCAGCCCATCGGGTTCGGGTTCGGAGCCGTTTGGTCATTGATCACCGGCAGGACACCTTCGATAAAGAACTGCCCAACGCTGCCATAATCGCTGTAATTGGCACTGCCTACACCCTGTACAGACAGGTAATACGTGCCTGCCCCCAAACTGGTGCTGATACCGGCATCGGTTTCATCCAGCGGATCGCTGCTCACGACCAGATTACCGGCTTGGTCATACAAAGCCAGTTGCACATCCACATTGCCACCGCGTGGATAAGTGGTACTGGTGGCATTCAATTCACGCGCCGGGGTGGCTTGTAGGGTGACTGTGCCGCCGGTTGTGACAAAACTGAACACATCAATGTCATCACGGGTGCTCAAGACACCTTTGTTGACCTTGGTTTGGTCATAAGGATTGTCCTGCGGGGTGACAGACAAGACACTACCGGAGGTATCGACCACCAAGGGGGTTGCCGTCGCGGTAGTGTTACCGTGGTCATCGGCACGGGTGCTGATTTTGGAGGAAATCAGGGCAATGTCGTCCTGAAGCTGGTTGGCATCAGCGTATTCACCCTTGCTCCACTGGGAAACATGGCGACCATAACCCGTCCCCATAATGGGCCCCCAACTGATGAAACCCGTGCCATGCCCACCGTAATAGCCGAGCGTGCTCGTGCCATCGTGGGATAGACCCATATTATGCCCCATTTCGTGCGAAGCCGCTTCGGTCACATAGTCGGCACGCCCACCGCCCAAACGGTTGTAATACACGAAGGCCGGTGAATAAATCGTGGCATAATCAGAGCGCCCCCAAACACCGACATAAGCAACACCACCTGCCCCTTGGGCAGGCATTGCCAAACCATTGGCATCGGTGTCTTTGGTGATCAGCAAACGCCCAACTGTGGGGCCAAAACTGGTTGGTTGCTCGGTGGTCACATCCACATCAAAACTGGAATAATCCTCGGCAATACGCCGCCAGATTTCAAATACATTGGCTTGCTCAGCAGTACTGAAACTGCTGGGTATACCATCGAGGTCATAAGGGACGGCAGTCAAACTGGCAGCACTGCTGTTCCAGGCCGTACCCGTCACTACATGCCCATTAAAATCCAGATAAATGATCTTGTTGGAGCCGGGTTTGCTGTGCAGCTTAAACACATCGACCGGTACGGTAGCGGTGGACAGGGTGGGTGTACCGACAGTGCCGGTGGTCAGTTGCGGCAACTCGGTATCCGCAAAATAAATGCCGCCGTTATTATCTGCACGCATAAACGGCAAATCACGGTCATGGAAGCGGATGCCATCCAGCCATGCCTTGGCGTTAGTCCGTGCTTTTACTGGTAACTTATCCAGTTTGTCGCGCAGGGGGCCTTTGGGTAACTGGTTAAGCTGGAAGGGATAACCATGCCCGTACATTTTTCCCTGCTCACCTGCCGCCGAGGCAGGCATACTCATACCCAAAGCAGCAGCAAGGCTGATACTGACGGCTATGTTCACGTAATGCTTATTTTTCATGGGCTGACACTCGTTGTTTTATAAGTTCATTGGGTTGGGCAAACAATGAACAATAAGTTAAAATTATTGATTTATACGAATATGTAATTACCATAAAACATTACCCCCTCACTGGCAAGGCCTTTAGTCCGGTTTGCTTTTAAAATACACAGAATGTGTAACAATTACACACGCTAGCACCGCCTATCAGCCAGTTCAAGCAGCTTGATTACATTTTTTTTGCCTATTGATAAAATAGGATTGTGTTTATAGAACACCCCCTGTTTCCCCTCTATAGCCACACAGAGTGTCCAATCATAAAAATTCACGAGGGAATATAATGAAAAAAATACACCAACAGCTCCTGCTGGCTTTGGGTTTGAGCTTGGCTGTACAAGCCGCCACCGCCAGTAGCATGCTCGGTGCTTACGTCGACGGCGACGGTTGGCAGCCTGCCCAAATCAGCAACTTCAATGCGGTCACAGCCAAGCCTCTGGCAGTCGTCAACCTGTTTTCCGGCTTCAGCATGAACTGGAATAGCCACCTGAGCACGCAGGCCAGCAATATTGTCGCCCAAGGCGCGATGCCCATGATTACATGGATGCCGGTCGATAGCAGCCGCAATACCGCCAACCTGTTGCCCGAAATCATTGGCGGACAATGGGATGCCTATATTGATGCCTGGATACAGGGTTTACGCCTGTGGCGGGACAGTTACCCGCTGGACAAGCGTCCGACCGTGATGCTGCGCTTTGCCCATGAATTCAATGGCTCATGGTATCCGTGGGCAAATGACCCCGACAACCTGAAAGCAGCATGGCGGCATGTGCATGCCCGTTTCCAGGCAGCGGGAATTAATAACAGTGTTGAATGGGTCTGGTGCGCAAATAATGTCAATGTTGACAATTATAATGACATCACCCGTTATTATCCGGGGGATGATGTGGTCGACCTGACGGGTCTGGATGGTTATAACTGGGGCAGTAATTACTCATTCTCGCAATGGAAGGGTTTCGATGCCACCTTCAGCGTACCCTACCTCAAGTTGATAGGCAGCTTCCCAACCAAACCTGTTGTTATTGCTGAGGTTGCCTCCGCCGAACCCCTGGATGTACCCGATGCCAGCCTGGGGCAGGATGGCACAGATGCCGATGTACGCGAAAGCAAGGAGCTTTGGGTACAGGATATGTATTCACGGATCCGCACCGACTACCCAGCGATCCGGGCAGCCGTTTGGTTCAATACCAACAAGGAGCTGGATTGGGCGCTGAACGGCAGCAGCAATACCGGCTTGACGGCCTACAATAACGCGGTCGTTGACCCTTATTACCTCGGTACGTTCAGCCCGCTCAAAACCACGACTACGACAAGCAGTGGCGGTAAAGGGGGTGGCAAAGGCGGCTCCACAACCGATAGTGGCGGCGGTGGCAAAAAACCGAGGCTATCCAGCACCCTCAGCACAGAAGCAGCCCCGACCAGCCGCCTGACAGGTATTGAACAGGCAACCACCATCAGCCGTATGCCTGCGGCGGTGGGTGAAAAACTGCTGGAAATGGAGGCTCATGGCTTCCGCAACCTGCCACCCGCAGCGTTGGAACAATTACGCAAAGCCCGCCTGCACGGTTTATAGACCAACAGCCTGCATCGCTAAAAACACCAAGGTGTAAGCGTTAACCGCTCTACACTTTGGGTTTCCCATCCAATGCCCGACCATTGGCAGTCGCCAAACCCGCCATTTCACGCTATAAAGGAACCTATCCCGACCCAGGGTATCCAAAACTGGGCATTATTTCCCCTGTGCAGGGCAACCCCGACCCACCGACAAGGCAATGGATACATGAAAGGCAAATTGGCAAACCTGTTTGGGCATTCCTATTTTTCATTGGTTATTGCCTTGACCTTATTGGTGTCCATCATCTTGTTGGTGTCATTGGCAACCTTTGCCATGCTCAACTTTTCTGCCGCGCCCCCTTACCCCGATGCCAGTGCCATCGTCGAAGAGCAAAGCTTCGGTGAATATGTGGGCTTGGTCGGCCTGACCTTTGAGTTCATGACCAAGGTGATTGGGGTGCTGATTGCGGCACTCATCCTGACCATTGTGCTGTTTGGTATCCAGATGTATATCTGGAGCCAGGACAAACGCAAGCTGGCGCAATGGCGTGATACCGGCTTGGTGGTGGAGCGTTTGGAGTTTCTGCCGGGCAACCGTTTGCGCCTCAACAATATGGAAATCGAGCTGAACCGGGCGCAGATGGCAACCCTGAAAGAATTAGTGGCAAAACGGCGGGCAGACCAGCCCCTGCACCCGGCAGATTTGCCGGGCGACAATGGCACGCAGATGATCAAACGCCTGCGTGAAGAACTGGGTGCACGCCTGCTGGAGAAAAGCCTCATCCAAAGCCGCCGTGGGAAAGGCTACTGGATTGACATTGACCCCAGCCTTATCCGCGAGCACGAAGAGGACAGTGACTGATCACCCCTCAACACGGACACGCTGATAGGTAATTTTCCAACCCTCTGCCTGGATTTTCGATAAGGCATCCTGTGCACAGGCTTTTTTATCACTGCCCTCACCTGATACGGTTCCTGTCCTGAATTCAGGCCGGACGACTGAACCAAACCAACGGGATTCCTTTACTTCACGCTTTGCACGAAAATCAACCTCACAGCTCATTGCCTGTACTGCACCGTGTATAAAGAACGACCCTAATATAATCAACCCATAAACCATCTTATTCATCGATATTCTCCTATTCTACAGCCCGGATCATTTGACCCACCCTTAAATTAAAGGGCAAGTAGCCAAGCATAGCTACGATTATTCGATGACTGGGGTTTGTTATACAATAACAAGGCAATAATTTCCAAAAAATCAATATCTTATTGATAGCTAAAAACCAGGCACTGTTATTGGGTGACAGCCAAGTTTTTCAGCATTGATTCTAAATAACAAAGAAAATATTATTTTTTTTATCAGGTAATGATACCACCGTTATAGCATGACACGCCTGCTTTCCCCATACTCAACCCATCAACGGAAGGAACGGGGAAACCCGCAGTGGTTGATACAACAGGGACGATGAATACCGTTGGACAAACAGTTTATTTTCATCACCGACATTTATATTGAGTAAAAAGGAGAGTACATCATGTTTAAATCTGCACTTATGACTGGCTTAATCGGTATCAGTGTATTGGCAAGCGGTGCTGCCTTCGCAGAAGGCCAACATCACGGTGGTTATCATCATGGTGGCAACCATAGCGGTGGCTTTATCAATATCCGCATTATGCCACCACCACCGCCACCACGCCCACGTTGCGTCCCTGGCAATCTGGTGGATGACATGCAGGCAGACCAGGCAGGCCGTATCCGTGATGGTCGCCGCAGCGGTGATCTGACCCAATCGGAAGTTGCCACCCTGAATGCCCAGCAAGACCGTATTGCCGCTGCTGAGCGCCGTATGCGCAGCGATGGCTGCCTGACGCTGGCAGAACGCAATGACCTGGTGGCACGCTTGGAAGCGGCCTCCCGTGACATTTACCGTGAGCGCAATGACCATGAACGGCGTGGTGGACGTGATGACCGGGGCGGACACGGCGGTGGTCATGGTGGACATGGCGGTCATCATGGCAGCAATGGCCCACAAGTGGGTATTTTTGGGGTTTGGACTAGCGACCGCCAATAATAAGCGACCCAACCAGAACCATAGGGGTGTGCGCCTACGCCCCTATGGTTTCCTGCTTTGGTGCTTCCCCCTATGGGCGGCACTCAAACGCAGCGGTTGGCACTGTCAGCTTGTGGTCTCCGGGCAATGTGACCGTTTCCTGGGTAAGGCTTGGGCTTGAGCAGGCCGCTGCCAGTGTTGCATCCAGGCTCACCTGCTGGGCATTCACATAGGATAAGGTTCCAACCCCATCCGGGTCTGCCATGCGCAGGGATACTTTTTTCCCTTTCACACTGACCGGATCAACCAGCGGCAATTGGAAACTGAGGGTCAAACGCCCATCTGTCCCCAACACCATGCCATAATCCTCCACCTCGGTCACATCGACCGGCTCCCCACCCACTGCCAACTGGGAAAAATACCCCAGATCGAACAAGTCAGCGAGGATGTCACTGGCACGCCCTTTCAGCACTTCCGCACGATTGGCATCGGTGATTTCACTTTCCTCGATCAGGGCAGCCGAGACATCGGCATCATACGTCCAACCCATCCCCAGGACAGACAGCTTGCCCTCCGCATCAGCGATAAAGCGCGTGCTCAGGGAAATCTGGTAATGGAAACCATCAGCCTGGGCAGGCAAGCTGGAGAACGGCAAAGCCAACAACAGGCCGCTGGCAACCAAGGCCTTGTTAAAAAACGTCTTGCTAAATTTCATAAATAGTCACTTTGATTATGTAAAACAAAAGATTAGGGGATAACCTTAAACAACTTTGACAACAACAGGGTCAATACCATTATAGTTCCTGCTGTCACCCATGCACCCAACACTCTGACCGCAATTCCCTGCCAGAGTTTATGCAAATAAAAACCGATCACCCCGCTGAGCACCAAAACCAGTACCGACCCCAGCCCTGTACCCAACCATTGCGCATAGACCCTGCCACCCCTCAATCCGGGAATCAAGGTGACAGCCGAATCAAGGCCAATCACAACACCAGCCACCAGCGCCAATACCACCACCAGACCCACTGGCAAGTGCCACTGCAAAGCCGCCAGGCCACCACACACCAAGGCCAGCAGCAATAAGGTCAACTCGCCATTACCGACAGCCAGCAGACGGGTCAAAACCAAGCCCAGCGTAACAGCACCGGCATAAGCCACACAGGACAGACGCAGCACGCGCCCCCCTTGCTGGCCTGCCAATAGCCCCAAGGCCACCAGTACCAAGGTATGGGCAGGAACCAATAACGGATGCCACATGCCTTGCCAGAAAAAATTGCCCATTTTTGCCCCCTATCCAGTTAAACCCATGCCAGCACCCCACACAGGATCAGCTTACCCCATACGCCGGGTAAACACCGGTTCATCCGCGTGTTTGGTCAACTCAGGATGATAAGCATACCCACCCCCATTAAAGGCCAATAGGGTATCCCTATCCGCCGCCTGCTGCTCCAGAAGGTGGCGCACCATCATGCCACGTGCTTTTTTGGCAAAGAAACTGATCACCTTATACTGCCCCTTGCTCCAATCCTTAAAGACTGGAGTCACGCAATGCCCGCGCAAAGCCTGCCGTTTGACTGACTTGAAATACTCTTCTGAAGCCAGGTTCACCACACCATCGCTGCCGGATGCCGCCAAATCAGCATTCAAGGTATCAGTAATCAAACCACCCCAAAAGGCATACAAATCCTTGCCCCGTGCCGTCTGCAAGGCAGTGCCCATCTCCAGCCGGTAAGCCTGCATCAGGTCAAACGGACGCAACACGCCATATAAGCCTGACAGGATACGCAAATGGCCTTGCGCATAAGCCAAGGCCTCTGCCCCCAAGCTGGCAGCACCCAAACCCTCATACACATCACCATTAAAGGCAAAGACCGCAGGCTTGGCATTTCCGGGGGTAAATGGCTGCTGCCACCCGGCAAAGCGGGCTGCATTCAAGGAGGCCAAGGCATCACTCAAGTGCATCAGGCTAGCCAACTGCTGGGGGGGATAGTCTTTTAACTGGTCAACCAGACATTGCGCCTGCGCCAACAAACGCGGCTGGGTCACGCCAACGGGCGGGAACGGTGAAGCATAATCCAGCTTCTTGGCAGGTGAAATCAGGATAAGCATGGCAACCTCAACAATGATAAACGGCGGCAAGCTCCAGCATCCGCCCCAAGCGCAGGCATTGTAGCAGCGCCCAAGAGCCCGGTGCACATGCCCTTGTACATACCCCCATCAAAACTGCAAATAAGCAGTACAAATTTGATACAGTGTTGTAATATAACGACATGAAGAAAGTCAGCATTTTTGTCGATGTACAAAACATCTATTACACGACCCGGCATGCCTATACCCGCAACTTCAATTACAACAAGTTCTGGGAACAGGTGACACGTGACCGCGTGGTCGTGAATGCTTACGCCTATGCCATCGACCGGGGCGACCAGAAACAGCAACAGTTCCAGAATATCCTGCGCGGCATTGGCTTCCAGGTAAAACTCAAGCCCTATATCCAGCGGCGGGATGGCTCTTCCAAAGGTGACTGGGATGTGGGCATTACCCTCGATGTGATGGAAGCAGCCGCCCATACCGACATTATTGTCCTCGCGTCCGGCGACGGGGATTTTGACCTGCTGCTGCAACGGGTACAGCAGCGGCACAAAGTGGAAACGGAAGTCTATGGTGTCCCCATCCTGACTTCCAATGCGCTGGTCAATAGCGCCACCCGCTATATCCCGATCAAGGAAGACCTGCTGTTATAACAGCTTCTGCCCTGTTTTCGCCCAATCCGCCATAAAAGCCGCCAAACCCTTGTCAGTCAGTGGGTGCTGGTACATCTGGCGCAAAATCTTGGGTGGCAGGGTTGCCACATGCGCCCCGGCATAAGCCGCTTCCAGCACATGTTGCGGGCCACGGATGGAGGCTGCCAACACCTGGGTTTCCAATTCTGGATAGTTGTCATAAATGCTGATGATATTGCGGATCAGGTCTGACCCCAACTCACCCACATCATCGAGACGACCGACAAAGGGGGATACGTAAGTCGCACCGGCCTTGGCTGCCAGCAGCGCCTGCAAGGAGCTGAAACAGAGGGTCACATTGGTGGCAACCCCTTCGGCAGACAACACCTTGCACGCTTTCAGGCCTTCGATTGTCAACGGCAGCTTGATGCAAACATTATCGGCAATCGCGCTGAGCACCTTGGCCTCTTTGAGCATGGTTTCAGCATCCGTTGCCAGCACTTCTGCACTCACATGACCCGTGGTCAGCTCACAAATTTCACGGATCAGGGAAACAAAATCCCGCCCAGAGCTGGCGACGAGGGAAGGGTTAGTGGTGACACCATCCACCATGCCCGTGGCACACAACTCACGGATTTCATTAATGTCGCCGGTATCAATAAAAAATTTCATATCTGTTTCCTTTGGAGGGCTGCTTCAGTGTTTTTGTTGACACGCCCAACGTATCGGGCGTGCACATTATAGCCGTGGGGCGGTGTTACTCAAGCAACATCCGGGGGTTGATTGCCAATAAACGCCAGACAGAAACCCATCAAGCCCTTTAATGATTATTACTTATTCATCAATAAAAAAATTTTGTCGACAAAACAATTAAAAAAAGACAAAAAATCTACACAATATACAAAAATTGTCTACAATCCATAGGCGGTCTAAAAAATCGCAGTCTTTTACCGCACGGCTCAGGGACAAGAACAGAGCCTGTGTTTAACGCTATTACGAGGAAGAATCTATTATGTTCAATAAGTTGACTCACACATTGGGAATCGGTTTGCTGACACTCAGCATGGGTGCATTTGCAGCGGGCGAAATGGGCACTGTGGAAGAGGCACAGGCCATGAGTGAAAAAGCAGCCACTCTGGTCAATGAAAAAGGCGAAGCAGCGTTTGATACCTTCAAAGCAGAAGGTGATTTCCAGGCTAAAGACCTGTACGTCTTCTGTATGGATCTGGAAGGCAAAATGCTGTCCCACCCAAAGAAGCCTGAACTGGTTGGCACTAACATGCTGGGCTTCGACAAATATGGCGAAAAACTGTTTGAAAACATGGTTGCAGTTGCCAAGGGTGCTGAAGGCAAGGGTTGGGTTGAATACAAATGGCCTTACCCTGGGACTGAAGAATTGAAAGCCAAGAAAAGCTATGTGATCAAGAATGACAAAGGCTTCTTCTGCGGCGTTGGCGCGTATGTAGCCCAGTAATTTTCTCCTCCTGCATGGCCTGCCGGATGGCGGGCCGTGTTTTGCTGTACCCTCTCCCCCTCTTTTGCACAAACCGTGTGCCATACCGGGTAAATTCCCTGCTAAACACCCATCTTGTGCTAATGTAAACAGGCAAACCACTAAACCCTAAACACGCACGGATGCGTGCTGCTGATGGAGAGCCACATGATATGAAACCGTTACCGAAAATTGCTTGGATTCTAGGGTATGCAGGCGTGCTGCCTTTTTTTATTCTGACTTTAGCCCTATGGCTGGACAAACCACTGCCCCTGCTGGGTCAAGTCCGTTTGGACTGGTGGCTGGTGGCGTATGCCGCCATTATCCTGACCTTCATTAGCGCGGTACATTGGGGGGCTGCCTTGGGCAACCAGAACCGCCTCGCCATCCAGGACAGCAAGGCCTCCTTTATTTATAGTGTTATCCCCCCTGCCCTGGCCTGGTTCACCCTGCTATTGCCGGTCAAGTTTGCCTTGGCTGTGCTGGGGGTGCTGATCCTGTTTGCCTACCTTGCAGACCGGATGTTCCTGTTTCCGATGCTCAACTCGAATTACCCCAAGTTGCGCCTGAACCTGACCCTGATGGTGACACCCCTGCTATTTATTGCCGCAGCGATTATTTGAACGAAAACGGGGCAAGCAAACGGGGCGTGTGCATACGCCCCTCACTCCTAAAGTTGAAGGGTATGCGGTATTCAATGATGCTTGCTCCCCAAAAGCCAAGAACGATTAAACTTCAACCACCGCGTATTTAATTTTTAGGCTATATTTCTATGGGTCTACTTGATAGCTGAGGGGGAAATATGCAAACAGCCCTGATCGTTGAGGATGTGGAGGAAACCAGTGAATGGCTGGTTCGGGTATTACAGTTAGCCATGCCAGGCGTAATTCCCGTACTCTGCAACAATTGTACAATGGTACTCAAGCAACTCCAGACCCAAGGGCGCTTCAATCTGGTTTTACTGGACATCAATTTGCCTGATGGTAACGGGTTAAGGCTGTTGCCAGATATTTTGCACTGCTCCCCAGAAGCCTATGTAATCATTACCACGATTTTCGATGATGATGAGCATATTTTTACTGCACTGCGGCAGGGAGCAAAAGGCTATTTGCTTAAGGATTCTTCCGAGCAGGTTTTTATCCAAAAACTGCGGGGAATTCTGACTGGCGACCCACCCCTGTCGCCCTCCATTGCCCGCCGTATTCTGTTGCACTTCAATCAACAACTAGAGGCAGAAACGCCGGTATTGGCAGCATCATCCGATCATGCTATTTCTGCCCCTGAATCGTCACGGTTATTAAGCCCGCGTGAACGGGAAGTTCTGACATTGGTTGCCAAAGGGTTGAGCCGCAAGGAAAGTGCCCGCATATTGGATTTGTCTGTCAATACGGTAGCCCGTTATATCCGGGATGTTTACCAGAAACTCGATATTTCCAGTCAAGCAGAGGCGGCTGTTGAGGCCTGCCGCATGGGGCTGGTCAATCCGGCAGGCTGATAGGCTCATGTCAATAATGGGATGCTTGATCCGCCCCACACCTTTAAAGGTGTTTGCTTTTCTGTTACTGCTGGTATTTTCTACCCAATTTTGGGGCTTGTATATACTGACAGAACAACCTTGGACGGGAATCCGCACCCAACTACTGTTTGGCGATTTAGATAAGGTGGGTCAGAGCAGGTTATATATTCGGGAGATCGTCCCTGGCTCCCCTGCGGAATCAGCATTCCAACAGACATGGGGTCAGAACCCCAATGATCCAAATGTAAAAATTCTGAGCGAATTGGAGTGGGATGGAAACAGCCAGCCCCTAGACCCGCAAATACGTACTGAGCCATTGGCAATACGCACCTATGCAGAGTTTGCACATTATCTGGATTTGCAACAGCAACTGCATCAGGCCTTTACTAGTGGAGCACCCCTGATTTTTGTTTTGGGAAATGGGTTTAAAATTCCAGTAACACCTCTGGATCACACCCCCTTACAAGGTATTCCTGCTCTTTACTGGCAATTGTTTGCGGTTAACCTGTTTGGTTTGATGATTGGGGCAGTGGTCTGGATGTACCGGCCTTATCGGTTAGAAGCATTCAGCCTGTTCATTGCCGGATTGAGTTATTACTGTTTTGAAAGCCTGTTTGCCGTCCTGATTGTACGTGAGTTTTACTTTCCCCCAGAATTGATGCGCCTGCTGACCTCGCTGGAAGGGGCCTTCCTCAATCTGTTTGTTTGGGCCTTATTTTTAATCATCGCGTATTACCCCAACCGCCTGTTACCCAAACGGGCTATCTATCTGATCAGTATTCTGGCAGTCTTTTTGTCGCTAAATTATCACACCCAATGGCTTGAGCTACCATTCCACTGTTTTGTATTCCAGTTTGTTCCGATTTATCTGTTTGGGGTGTGGCTAATTTACCGGCAATGGGTTCGGTCGGAACGGCGGCCTCTTGATCGGACAGCGGCGTTGGTACTACAACTGTCAGCCGCGATCCCATGTGGCATCATCATGTTGTTCTACTCAATCCCCGTGATCGTGGGTCAGCCGCCGATACTGGGCATTATCAGTACCCGTCTAATTCTGGTGAGCATTTTTATCGGCTGGGCTATCGGTATCCTCCGGCTTCGCCTGTTCGAGGTAGAATACTGGTGGTTCAAATCCTTGTTGTGGATCATTGGCGGGGTGCTCGTATTTCTGCTGGATGTGGTTAGCCTGAGTTTGCTCCATCTGTCAGAACACTTTTCGCTGGGATTGGCCGTGATTCTGGCAGGTTTTCTGTATTTCCCCTTACGCCAATGGTTATTGCAACGGCTTGCGCCAGATAAAAGCCAAGACTTGGCTGATTTCCTGCCAGCCCTTAGTGTCAACATGGCAACCGCCATTACACCTGAACATTTTGAGAAAAGTTGGGAAACAGCCCTGCAAAGCCGTTTTCAGCCGCTGGATATGCGAGCGGTAGACACCCGGCTGGAGAAGGTCTGCCTGAATGACAACGGTCTGACTTTGCTCATACCCGATCTGGCGGGGGAAAAAGGCTATCGGCTATCTGGCAAGCAACGGGCTGCACGGCTCTTCAACCAGCGTGACATGCAAATGACCGACTCACTCCTGGCTATCGCGCGGATGACCAGCAATGCGAGTGAGATGCGTCATAAGGCGATTGTGGAAGAGCGCCAACGTATCATGCATGACTTGCATGATACGGTCGGGGCAAAACTGATGACCGTAGCCCATCGCCTGAAAGAGCCGGAAGCCAAACAGGAAGTCCGGGAGGCATTGGCAACCTTGCGGGATACCATCCGCCTGTCGTTAAAGGAAACACCGTTGTATCTGGAAGAATATCTGGCAGATTGGCGAGCCGAAATTGACAACCGGGTAGAGGCAGCAGGTGTCGAGCTGCTCTGGCAGCAAAATGGAATCAGGCAGCAACAGCTATTGCCAAAGCAGGTGTTTGAACTGACCCAAATTCTGCGGGAACTGGTCAGTAATGCGCTTAAACATGCTGAACCCACCCTGCTGGAAGTCATGGTATGGATCGAAGCAGGCTGTTTGCAGATCAGGATTGCCAATGATGGCAGGGTCAAGCCCCCCCATAACTGGAAATCAGGTATCGGTTTGAAAACACTGGAAAAACGGATCAAACAGCTTGGGGGGCAACTGTCCATCTCACTTCACCAGGTGGATGGTTGCCCCCGTTTGTGGGTGGAGTTGGGTATCCCGCTTGAACCAGAACGGTAAGCCCAATCAACCTGCCATCGGATCAATGGCAGGCTTGTGCACATTCTTCAACCGTTTTGAAGGGGGGTTCATCCGGGCAACCACCCCAATCGATTTTTTCACAACGGTTATTTTCGCGATTGAAGTAAGCCCGCCTTATCAAAGCCTTACAACCTTCGCGATTGAAACTGGCTGGATTGATATTGCAGGCTGGAGCCGTTCCCCTTTGGCTGGTCTGGTTGCCCCTGATTTCGACGGTGGCGTTACAGACGGGATAGGTTTTACCCATTAACTCCCGGTAGATGCTTGCCTGATTCGAGCCGTGGATACGAACACCGATCTTGGTATTGCTGCCAAAATCAAACAAGGCAAACTTTTCCTGGGGGCTGATTACCTGCTTCAGTATCCTGTTGGTGCTGGCTGCCGGGATTGTACCGCCACCCTCAACGGTGAGGATAAGGGAGGCGGTACGTGCCTGAATGTTAAAGTCCACGCCGTAGGCCAGTGTTTTGCATCTGACCCACCAGTAATCATCCGCCATAGCGCCAACAGGATTCAGGGTGATGAACAGCGTACTGATCATCAGGAGGTATTTTTTGTCTGGCATATCAGTTGTCTCCCAAAATTACCAATGATTTACCTGCGTTTTTAGCGGGATTTGATAAATCCCATCAGATAACGGTGGTTCGCATCCTCCAGTTTGAGCAGGTAGGATTCGTATTTGTAGTACCTTGCCTTTTCGAGCGTATTCAGGAATGTCCTCTCTTCACGGTGGTTGGGACATCCTACTTTAGTCATCTCAATTTCCCCCAAGGTCAACATTCTTTTGCTGACCAGCAATTGATAATTAGACCAAAATTCATTGCAGCCAGTGTCACCGCTGATGCCACCATTGGATGAAAAACCCAACGTCATTTTTTTCATACCTTGATAGGATATGCTCCCCTGCTCAGGGCTGATGTCTGCCAAACCCCATTGGGTGTTTGGCAGTGAAACGCTGCTGGTGTTCAATCTCGGCTCCCCGTATGGGTCGTAGCGGGGCAGTGCGTGCGACAAGCCCGCACTTGTAACCAGTGCAGTCACAAACACCGCCCGTAAAAGCTTGTGTTTTTTCATTGATAGCCTCCAAATTCTTGCCATTTTGGTTAGCAGACACAGGTAGAATCAGTTGCAGACTCTCGATCTGACAGATAAATCACATTATCTTTGTCCATAGCGCAACCACAGGAGCTCTGACGTGCCTTAGCATAATTAATCGACAAGCCAAATGAAATAATAATCAATACAGCATAAACACTAAAAAGATTTTTTCATTTCACCTAAACTCCATTTAAACAACGAAAATACTTATTGACAAACTAAAAATCGCTTAGTATCACAATATTCACCAATGCATTCCATTCCTACAGCATACTGATTTGAGCCAAACACCAATCTACCACCATGCTCTTCTGATACCCAAGAAGTCCAATTACAGTTATTAGGTCTTTTGTTCTGAAACTGCTTGCAATAAAGAGATACATTATCACAATATCTACCGCTACATCTCATTCCTGCAATATAAGCATTAGTTCCACAACGTTGCATATTGTCATTCACCCGAACAACAACTCCATCTACAGTATCCCGACCACCAGTACTTTCCTCTGAAATTGATCTAGTCCACCAAGCGTTGCTAACAGCACCCAATCCTTGCCCACGACAATATAAGGACAAATTGTCACAATAGTCTCCGGTACACTGCACTCCCCTAAGAGCTTGATTACCTGGGCATAACTGCCATGATCTACCCTCCTCAGAAAAAGAGGATGTCCATTCTGCCTGCACTGCACTAATCATGACAATGCTTACACATGCTGCATAAAGTAGTTTTTTCATTTCTTCTCTCCTAATTAATTGCTGCAAAAGCAAATATGGTTACTAAAAATAAAGCATTTCTTACAATGACCTACTTTCCTATTTTAAAAAGTAACAAAATTTTATGGATTTTGCCAAGTGCAATTACTCCGTTTCGTAGTTTATAAGGAGCTACATTTAAATTTTGTTAACTGGGTTTATTTCTCTGGGTTAACTGAATTCTATTTTAGTCATTTGAGCCATTTTCATAACTACCCAAAGCAATGACCTTGGATGAATACATTCAAAAAGAGGGGGTACTCACTGCTATAAATGTATTCATGAGGGTACTTAAACCCGGCAGGCTTAGGGGGTAAGATAGACTGGCAAGCTACCTCCTGGAAGCAGGCCAAGCCAATCAGGCCAGATCATGCAAGCCAGTAGCTGTCAGTATCCTAGAAAAATTTTAGAGAGACGAAAACGGGTGATATGCAATGAAAAAACTCAATGCCAGCATACTGGCAAATCTTCTATTTGGGGCAATGACCAGCATGGCTCAGGCTTGCCCTGACCCTGCGGTAGTATCCCTTAAAATCAACAAGGCACTCCAACAGCCAGATGGACATTGGCAATTGGATGTTACCGGGGTCATTCGGAACGAGGGGCGTACAGATTTTATTTCTGCATCAGAGTTGCAGAATATCAGCCTTTCGATCAGCCGCTACGGCCCCCGTGGTGTGGTGAACTCGATACTACTGAAAGAAAAAATATCTGGGCAAGGCGAGATGTCCCGTTTGCCAGCAGGAGCCAGCCAAACGGTGAGTTACCAAGGAACCCTGAACATACTGAAAGGGGAAAACGCCAGACCCAGACTCAAACTAGCCATCAATTATGATCCGGTGGTTTACAATGATAGCTCCACCGCGAATGACGACTGCCAGTCTGACAACAATGAACACAGCGGCAAACTGTGAACAAGCTCAGACTGGAGACATGAATGTCTGGCGTTGGGGAAAGGTTTGCGTTCCCTAACGCTTCTGCCACCAGTAATAAGCCCCCAGGATTGCCCCCACCGACAGCAGGATGGCTGCGGTCAGGTATGGCAGGTTTTCCTTGATAACGGCCTCATTGCCACCAATGAAATACCCCATCAGTACCAGCACCAATGACCAAACCGCCGCCCCCAAGCAGGTATAAAAGCTGAAGGTGGCAAAATTCATGCGGGTCAGACCCGCAGGCAGGGAAATGAGGTGGCGGATACCCAGCACCAAGCGCCCGGTGAAGGTGGAAATCGCCCCATGTTTCTGAAAAAACGTATCGGTCTTATGCAGCAAGGCAGGGCGCACAAAGAAATACTTGCCGTACTTTTCCAAGAACGGACGACCCACCCAGAGCGCAAAGGCATAATTGAGGGAAGCCCCCGCCCAGCTCCCCAGGGTGGCTGCCAACATTGTCAGGGTAAAGCTCATTTCACCCTTGTGCGCCAAATAGCCTGCCGGTATCAGGACTAACTCACTGGGCACAGGCAAAACGGTTGACTCCATCGCCATCAGGACAAAAATCCCCGGATAGCCCCACGCCCCAACCACCGCCAACAGCCAGTTCACAAAATCATGCAACATACACCAAAATCCCTGTGATACAGAACAAGCCCGCTACTAGAAACCATCCGGGGGAAAATGGCAAGATCTGGGGAAATGGCAAGCAGGGAATGCCGCCACCTTCCTGCCTTATGCTGCCCCGTCCTGCAAGTGATAGCTCCGCACTTTCCGCCCATCCGGTTCGACGGAATGCAAATGTACATCATAGCCCCACAAGCGGTGGATATGGCGCAGCATCTCGTAACTCTCATTACTCAATGGCCTGCGGTTATGCATGTGATGATGTAGGGTCAAGGAACGGTCGCCACGCACATTGACACTTTCCACCTGAATATCCGGCTCCTGTGAACTCAGGTTATATTGCTGGGACAAGGTTTCGCGCAGCAGGCGGTAGCCTTCATCATTGTGGATGGCAGTCACATCAATGGCATTGCGGCGGTCATCGTCCTGAAGGGCAAAGAAATGGAAATCCCGCATAATTTTCGGCGACATGAATTGCAGGATAAAACTCTCATCGCGGTAATTGCGCATCACATGGTCAAGGGTAGTGATCCAGTCCGACCCGGCAATATCCGGGAACCACTGCTTATCCTCAGCGGTTGGGTTTTCACAAATGCGGCGGATGTCCTTCATCATGGCAAAACCCAAGGCATAGGGGTTAATGCCCGAATAATAGCGGCTATCGAACTCCGGCTGCATCACCACATTCGAATGGGAGCTGAGGAACTCAATCATGAAACCCTCATTCACCAACCCCTCGTCATACATTTCATTGAGGAGGGTGTAATGCCAGAATGTCGCCCAACCTTCATTCATCACCTGAGTTTGGCGCTGTGGGTAGAAATACTGTGCCACCTTACGGACAATACGCACAATTTCACGTTGCCAGCTTTCCAGATTGGGTGAATTTTTTTCAATGAAATACAGGATATTTTCCTGCGGATCTGCTGGAAACCTCTTGGCCTCGTGTGGCTCATCCTCATGAGCCTTACGTGGCAAAGTACGCCACAAGTCATTGATATGTTGCTGGATATACTGCTCCCGCTCCCGCTGGCGCAAGGCTTCAGCCGCAGCCGATACCGGCACAGGGCGCTTATAGCGGTCAACACCATAATTCATCAGTGCATGGCAGGAATCCAGTAGCGCTTCCACCTCCTCCAGACCATAACGCTCCTCACACTCAGCGATATAGTTCTTGGCAAACAGCAGGTAATCAATAATCGCCTCGGCATCCGTCCAACTACGGAACAGGTAATTGCCCTTGAAAAAGGAATTATGCCCATAGCAGGCATGGGCAATCACCAAGGCCTGCATGGTCAGGGTGTTTTCTTCCATCAGGTAGGCAATGCAGGGATTGGAGTTGATGACAATCTCATAAGCCAAGCCCATCCGCCCCCGCGAGTAGTTCTGCTCGACATTGACAAAATGCTTGCCATACGACCAGTGGTTATAAAACACGGGCATCCCAATCGAGGCATAAGCATCCATCATTTGGTCAGAACGGATGATCTCAATCTGGTTGGGATAAGTGTCCAGCCGGAACTTGTCGCGGGCAATCCGGGCAATTTCCCGGTTATAAACCTCGATGGTTTCAAACGTCCATTCGGAACTGGTGGAGATGTATTTTTTTTCAGTCATGACCATTCACCTTGTTACCCTTTGTTATCCCAGCGCCATCGTTTTCTTGAACAGCTCCCGGAAAACCGGATAAATCTCGGCATTGTCCCGCACGCGCTGGATGGCAAAACGGTCGGCATAATCACTTTGCAAATGCTCATACAAACGCCATAAGCCTTGTGGCTCACGGTCGCCGATTTCAATATAGGTAAAATACTGCACCTGCGGCAAAATGCCATCGACCAAAGCCTTATGGCAACGCTGGTTGTCCTCTTGCCAATTGTCACCGTCGGAGGCTTGTGCACCGTAAATGTTCCACTCATTTGGTGAATAGCGTTCCGCAATAATGTCAGACATCAGGTTGAGGGCGCTCGACACCACCGTACCGCCCGTTTCACGCGAATAGAAAAAGGTTTCCTCATCCACTTCCTGTGCCTGGGTATGATGGCGGATGAACACCACCTCAATATGCTCATAGTTCTTTTGCAAAAACAAATACAGCAGGAAAAAGAAGCGCTTGGCGGTTTCCTTAATATCCTGCGTCATCGAACCGGACACATCCATCACACAAAACATGACTGCTTTCGGCGATGGCTTTGGCACTTTAACGTGCAGGTTGTACTTGAGGTCAAAATCATCCAGGAAAGGTACGGTATTAAGGCGGAAATTGAGGCGGCTCAGCTCCTCCTCCAGCTCAAGGCGTTGCTCCTGTTCATCCTCATCCAGCGCTTCCAACTCGGCAACCACTTCACGCTTGCGGCGACGCGCCTTGCCACTTAAGGCAATACGCCGGGCTTGGGCACTGCGCATGGTACGCACAATATTGATCTGGTTGGGGCTACCGACCTCACTGAAACCTGCCCGATGGGTTTCAAACGAGTCACTGCCCACCAACTGGCGCTTGACCATATTCGGCAAAGCCAAATCCTCAAACAGGTATTCGAGGAATTCAGCCTGGGAAATCTGGAAGACAAAATCATCCATCCCCTCACCCGAATCAGCCGCATCCCCCGAACCACTGCCGCCACCGCCGCCGCCTGCGGGCGGGCGCTGGATACGGTCGCCCTGCACAAACTCCTTATTGCCCGGATGCACAATATCACGCTGCCCACCCTTGCCATGCCGGAACACCGGCTCGGAAATGTCACGCTTGGGGATGGTAATGCTGTCCCCGCGTTGCATGTCAGTGATATTGCGGCGGCTGACCGCATCTGACACAGCCTCACGGATTTGCTCGTGGTAGCGCTTCAGGAAACGTTGGCGGTTGACCAGGCTTTTGTTCTTACTATTCAAACGACGGTCGACGATGTAGGCCATATCAGGCTCCTTTGTCTGCATTACCCCCCGTCCCAAGCCTTCCTCCACACGAGGGGGAAAGGCGCTGGGACAAAGGGTGGGGGAGCAAATTACTGGGACTTGCGTACCCGCAAATACCACTCAGCCAATAAGCGCACCTGCTTTTCGGTATAGCCGCGCTTCATCATGCGCTCGACAAAGTTGTCGTGCTTACGCTGCTCATCGGCAGAAGACTTCGCACCATAGGAAATGACCGGCAACAGGTCTTCGGTGCTGGAGAACATCTTCATTTCAATCACGCGGCGTAGCTTCTCGTAGCTAGTCCAAGCCGGATTTTTACCATTATTATTGGCACGCGCCCGCAAGACAAAGTTGACGATCTCATTGCGGAAGTCCTTCGGGTTACTGATCCCGGCAGGTTTCTCGATCTTTTCCAGATCAGCATTCAGGGCAGAACGGTCGAGGAAATCGCCGGTTTCCGGGTCACGGTACTCCTGATCCTGAATCCAGAAGTCTGCGTAGGTGACATAGCGGTCAAACAGGTTTTGCCCATATTCGGAATAGGACTCCAGATACGCCGTCTGGATTTCCTTGCCAATGAAATCGACATAACGGGGCGACAGGTATTCCTTGATGAAACTGATATAACGCGCCTGCACTTCTGCCGGGAACTGCTCCTTCTCGACCTGCCGTTCCAGCACATACATCAGGTGAACGGGATCGGCTGCCACCTCCACTGCATCAAAGTTGAACACTTTGGAGAGGATTTTGAACGCAAAGCGGGTCGACAATCCAGACATGCCCTCATCCACACCCGCCGCATCCTGATACTCCTGGATGGTCTTGGCCTTCGGGTCAATATCCTTCAGGTTTTCACCATCATAGACGCGCATCTTCGAGTAACGGTTGGAGTTTTCCGGTTCCTTGATCCGTGACAGGATAATGAACTGTGCCAGCATCTTCAACGTATCTGGGGCGCAGGAGGAGTGAGCCAGGGAGCTGTTGAACAACAGCTTCTCGTAGATTTTGATCTCTTCCGTCACACGCAGGCAATATGGGACTTTGACAATGGATACCCGGTCAATGAAGGCTTCATTGTTTTTGTTGTTCTTGAATGTCTGCCATTCAGACTCATTCGAGTGCGCCAGAATCACACCGGTAAACGGGATGGCTCCGATGCTTTCCGTACCATTGTAATTGCCTTCCTGGGTGGCGGTCAGGAGTGGGTGCAGCACCTTGATCGGTGCTTTGAACATCTCGACAAACTCCATCAGCCCCTGGTTGGACAAGCACAAACCACCTGAATAGCTGTAAGCATCCGCATCATTCTGCGGGAAATCTTCCAGCTTACGGATGTCCACCTTACCCACCAGTGAAGAAATGTCCTGGTTGTTTTCGTCACCCGGTTCGGTTTTGGAAATGGCAATCTGGTTGAGGCGGGAAGGATAACGTTTGACCACTTTGAAGCGGGTAATGTCGCCCCCAAACTCCTTCATGCGCTTGACCGCCCACGGTGACATGATGGAACGCAAATAACGGCGCGGGATGCCGTAATCCTCTTCAAGGATCGCGCCATCCTCCTCCGGGTTGAACAAGCCCAACGGGGACTCATTGACCGGGGAACCCTTGATGCAGTAAATCGGTGCTTTTTCCATCAATGCTTTCAGGCGTTCCGCCAGCGAGGACTTGCCACCACCGACCGGCCCCAGCAAATACAGCACCTGCTTGCTTTCTTCCAACCCTTGGGCAGAGTGGCGCAGGAATGACACAATCTGTTCAATGGCATCTTCCATGCCGTAGAACTCGGAAAAAGCCGGATAACGGCGGATCACCTTATTGGAAAAAATACGGCTGAGGCGTGGATCACGGGATGTATCCACCAACTCCGGTTCACCAATTGCCCATAACAAACGCTCTGCACCCGTCGCGTAGGTCATGCGGTCGGTCTTGCACAGTTCTAAGTATTCTTGCAGGGTGTATTCTTCTTCCTTAAGCGACTCGTACCGTGACTGATAGTGACTGAATATACTCATCTTTTACCCCTTTCCAGCCTGCCGGAGCCACCACCCCGTACCTGCTGGCCTGTAGTTGGAAACGTAGCAACAACATCTAGGCGCACTTTTATCATTAGGGACACTGTATACATCTTCCGAAGAAAACGCCAAATGCCCACACAAGAGCAGCCGTGACGAACAACAAAGACGCAGCCTTATTTTGGATATTAGACTATCTGGGCAGTGAAAGAGTTTTATTCCGCTGGAATTTGACCACGCTGCGCCCTGAACCCCTTTTATTTTTCTATTGTAGACAGCGGTCTAGGATTGTCTGAAACCTGATCTGCTGATCACAATCTAGTCACAAGACTAGCGGCAGATGGCTAAACACGGCATGAATAAATGGATGATTTTTCAATTTCGCGATCCAGCCCATGAAATATAGGGCTATTGCAAGCATAAGTTCATTGTAGCTACAATGAACACTATAGTTACTCATAAAACAGGAGGTTTATTATGCTGCAATCTATTGGCGCACGCCAAGCCAGCAACCAGTTTGGCTCGGTACTGGATCGGGTTTGGCAGGGTGAGGCGGTGAAGATCACCCGCAACAACCGTGAAACAGCCGTCATCTTATCCATACGGGATTTTGAGATGCTCGGCGGGGAAGCCTTTCTCCTGCGCAAACGGGCAGAGGCCATGCAGCAAGAACGCCATCAACTGCTGGCCTCACTGGATGCCCTCCGCACGGAAGCGGAACAAAACGGGATGACTGAAGACGTTCTGGGTGAAATCCTGCATGGCAAAGATTGAGTCTTGTGTCTGGTGATACCAATCATCACGCCAGCACAGGCAGTGCTGCTTATTGGTCGTTAGCCGGAGAAGAGTGGTACGTTTTTGCTAGGACTACTCCGATAACGCCGCTGCATTTGTCTACGCCAGCCGCGCCAAAACCCCGCTGCTCCGCAGCCTGTTGCGGCTACCGCCGCCCAAGCACTTGACCTAGGGGAGGACAAGCCGCAAGCCTGCGCGGCTGTTCCGATAGACTGGCGCGTAGTAGTCCCGGTCAGCGGATCGCACGTACCGTGCATCGCTGCTCCACGAGCCACCGCGCAACACGCGGTTAGTGCCACTGGCAGCACCCTCCGGGTTGCTGGTAGGCGAAGAGGCGTAATAGCCACCGTCATACCAATCCTGACACCACTCCCACACATTGCCGTGCATATCGTGCAGGCCATAACCATTTGCGGCAAAACTGCCAACAGGGGCGGTATAAATATAACCATCATTGCAATCTGCAACTATCCAATCAGGGTATTTTTCTTTGGCTTTCCGATCCGCCATATTGGCATGACCACAACCATCCGCCCCTTTTTGCCCCCACGGATATGCACCCTGTTTACCACCCCGCGCCGCATATTCCCATTCCGCTTCTGTCGGCAAACGGTAGGCTTTGCCGGTTTCTGCGTTCAACCACTGCAAATACGCTTGCGCATCATCCCAACTCACACAAGTAACCGGATCATTTTCAGTTTGGGCAAACCCCGTTTTTTTCCAATGGTTCCCATCCACATAACCCCAATCCCCTTTCCCCGTTTTATCACCCCAACAGGAGCCTTGTGTTTCAGCCGTGGTTTTGTAGCTTTTCGCCTCCACAAACGCCCGGAACTGCGCAACCGTCGTTTCAGTTTTTGCCATTTTGAATGCATTGAGGGTAACTTTGTGGGCAGGCTTTTCATCGTCAGAACAACCGCCCTCCACATCATCGCGCTTGCCGTCACAGCCCATTGTGAATGTGCCTGCGGGGATGTCAACCATCTCCGGTTCATACGCCAAACGGTCAGGCTGGGGTGTATTCGGGGTTTCTTTAACAGCAGACATGACAGGTTGCACAACCGCTACTGGGGCATCCTTCGCACCAGAACCGCCATGCTGTTGCCAGTAGACCGCACCACCTGCCACAGCAACCACAGCCGCACCCACAAGAACTACACCCATCCGGAATTTTGGGGGTGGTGGCTCAACGTTGGGCGGTGGCTGTACTTGGGTTTCCCCAGTCTGTGCAAAGTGGATACCACGCAGCAGCCGCTGGAATTGCGGGTCATCCGCACTGCCTTTCCACTTGCGCAAATCCGCTGCCTGGATGGCGTTGAACGGGGTCGGTATTTCCGCATCCTTGCCCAGCACACTGATAAGATTGCGTTTGTTAAACGCCCACAGACATTCTGCCCGTACATAATCAGACAGAACGGAGTCTGCCGTCCACACGGCAACAACACTTTTCGCACCATGCAATGCTTTTTGGATCACATCCTGATAATGCTGCCCCGGCAGGATTTCAGGATCCCACCAGACACGGTAGCCCTGAGCTTCCAATGCGTTAGCCAACCGTGCCACCCACTCACGGTCTTTGGAACTGTAACTGATAAAAATATCGTGCATGCTGATAACTGATGATGAATCCCCGATAAACGGATCATAACCGATCTTGCGGCCTATAGGGATATTTTGCACCACACCGTTACTGTCAGCAGCCGTCAGCGGCGCGGCGGCATCTTCATGCGCTCGTCGTCGAGCAGAACCGTCACCCGCTCATCATCCGGGTAGCTTTTGATTTCCACTAGATCAGCCCGTGGGATTTGCCAGACAATTTTATGGCTAGTGAATGAAACACCAAGCAATCCCGTCAGTAAACTGACAATCAATATGAACCCTGGGTTTTGAGTAATAACAGCCGAAGCAACAGCGCCAATAGCCATACCAATAGAACCATTGACGACACTCGAGTCATACATTTCCACATGAATGAAGTCACCCTCGATATATGCCTCATTTGCCTTGATTTCACGGATAGTCATAAAAGCCACCAACCTAAATGATTAACTATAAAAACAATGACTTAAAAATAAAAGATAAAGAAAATCACGCTGCTTTCCAAAAAAGCAGGGAACTTAGTTAAAGGGTTTTATTTTAATGCTGCATACCAACAGCAGAGTTTGCGTATTACACAATCAGCTTAGATAAAGTATAAAAAATATGCAATCATTAAGCTTAAATTAATGAATAATTTTTTCGCATATTAATGAATAATTCACCGATTCCAAAACCGCCCATATTCCTGCCGATAAGCACTGACTGAAATGTCTACCCCGGTCGCGGGAAACACAACATCCAGCGCCCCGGTATCCACTGTATTCAATACCTTAATCCCATGTTGCTGATAACGCTCCAGGATTTTCGGATGTGGATGGTGGAAACGGTTCAGGTAGCCGGTACTAACAATCGCCAAGCGTGGCTGCACCGCCGCCAGAAACTCCGCCGAAGAAGAAGTCTTGCTGCCATGATGGGGAGCCAGCAATACATCAGCCTGCAAGTGTTCTGCCTGCTTCACCAGCCACTGTTCAGCCGGGCGCTCAATATCAGCCGTCAACAGCGCGGCATGCACACCATTACTGACGTGCAGCACACACGCATGGTTATTGCGCCCCTCGGCACGAAAGCCCACCGCCGGGTGCACGATGCGGAACTGTACACCGTCCCATGTCCAGCCCTGACCGGCAGCACAGACCTGTGCCGGACGCTCTGGAAACATATCCGCCGCATTTGCCCACAGGTTTGCCGGGGGCATATCTGCCAGCAAAATGCCCGCCCCACCCCGGTGGTCATTATCGGCATGCGAAACCATCAAGGTATCCACCGCATGGATACCCTTGGCACGCAGCCACGGCAACAGCACCAACTCACCGGTATCAAAACCGCTGGCGGCTTTCGGCCCCGCATCAAATACCAGCACATGCCCAGCCGTCTGCACCACCGTTGCCAAACCCTGCCCCACATCCAGCACACTCAGGCGGAATTCACCCGGTGCAGGGCGTGGCGGCGACCAGACAAACAACGGCAACATCAACAGTAGCCCCAGCCAACGTCCGGGCATCCCCTGTGGCAGCAGCCACACCACAAACCCCAAAAAGGCCAGCAGCGACCATTGCCACGGTAACGCTGGCACATGCAATACTGCCCACGGCAAAGCAGCCAGCCACGCCAACAGGGCAAACATCCCATCCAGGGCTTGCGCTGCCAGCCACCACAAACCGGCTGCCCCCTCGACTGAAAACGGCAACACGACAATGCCAACCAGAATCAGGGGTACGACCAACAACGTCACCCACGGGATGGCAAACAGGTTTGCCAAGGGTGAAACCAGTGAAACACTGCCGAAGAAAGCTGCATTCAAAGGGATAATGCCCAAGGATAACCCCAATTGCAGGGTAATGAAGGCAAAACGGTGACGCTGGTAACGCCTGCTGCCCAGTAAAAACAACATACCGACCGAAACAAACGAAAGCCAAAACCCCACCGCCAACGGAGCCAAGGGATCCAGCAACAGTACCGCTAATACCGCCACAGCAAATGACACCGTAAACGGAACCGCTTGGCGCAGCAGCAGCCCTGCCAGCAAGATCAGCACCATCACCAAGGAACGCTGCACGGGAATATCAAAACCCGCCAATAGCGCATAGGCGGTTGCAAACAACGCCCCAACCATGCCACCCGCTACCCGGACAGGCAAGCGCAAACACAAGGCGGGAAATAACCACCAGACCACCATCACCGGCAAAAAACCAAAACCAGCTACCATCGCAATATGCAGGCCGGAAATCGACAGCAAATGTCCTGTGCCTGTAGCCTGCAACACTTCCCACTGCTCCGGGCTGATACCTGCCCGGTAGGACACCGCCAAGCCCTGTATCAGACCGCCACTCCCCTGCTCCGGCAAGGCAGCACTGATGGCTGACTGGATCGCCTCACGCAGCCGGTCTGGGGATAAGGGGGGAGCAGGCTGCAAACGCCGGTTGCGGGCATCATCCCGCACATAGCCGGTTGCCACGATGCGCTGGGCAAATAGCCATTGCTCATAATCAAAGCCCCCTGGATTCATGAAACCATTCGGGCGTTTGCTGCGCACCACCAGTTGCCAACGCTCCCCTGCATGCAAATCCAGTACCTGCTTTGGCTCCAGATACCAACTGACCCGCAGCAGGCCACGCCATACCACCACCTCTCCCGCAACCTCTGCAGGCACATCGCCGCCTACCAGACGGGCTTGCTCGGCATCCAACAAGAAACGCACGCTGCCTTCACGCAACTCTGGGACATCCCGGATCACACCTTCAAGCAATACGTCTTTCCCTTCCCAAGCCGTGGAGATTTGCGCCTGCTGATGATCCCCGGCACACTGCAAGGCATAGGCAAAACCAAGAAAAATGCAGGCCAACAGCAGGAAAAACTTGCGCCCATAGGGTAACAACCCTAATAATCCTGCCACCAGCAAGATGCAAAGGGTAGCAAGCCAGACACCCCAGCCATCATTGGGCAGGCGGGGGAATAGCAGTAGTACACACGTACCCAAAAAGAAACCGAATGAAAGCAAACGCATGCTGTAGGAACCGAGGGGATATGCCCACTAAATTTTTTATTGATTGGTTATTAGATGCCAAAGCATTTATTTAAAAAGCTGTCACCCCACCCCGATGTCATCAAAACCAACAAACACTTAGGGTGGCTTGGTGAGCATCTTTCACTGCCAAGGTTATGGCACTTTAACCGGCGCAATATCCCACCCGCCTTCGCTATTGGCCTGTTTGCGATGTGGATACCCTTTCCGGGGCAATCGGTACTGGCAGCGGTGTTGGCTGTCCTGTTCCGTGCCAACCTGCCTATCTCAGTCGCCCTGGTATTTGTCACCAACCCCCTGACCGGCCCGCCAATGTTTTATTTTGCCTATCGGGTCGGGGCATGGTTACTCAGCCAGGAACCTGTGCCCCATTTTGAAATGAGCATGGAATGGCTGGAAAACATGCTGGTGCAAACCTGGGAACCTGTCTTGCTGGGCTTGACCGTGGTCGCAACTGCGTCAGCAATTCTTGGCTATTACGGTGTCATCCTGTTCTGGCGTATGCATATCCTGCAACGCCTCAAGGAGCGCCGCGAACGCAAATACCTCCCGCACCGCCGCCGTGTCCACCCCCAAGACCCGGATGAACCCAAACCCTGACAGGGGTCTTCAGGCTGGTTGCAAGTTCCCTTCCACCAGCCGGTAAACGGTATCCATACGCCGCGCCAAATTCATGTCATGCGTGACAATAATGAAGGCGGTCTGCAAGGACTCATTCAACCCCTGCATCTGCGCAAATACCTGCTCAGCGGTATTCTGGTCAAGGTTGCCGGTTGGCTCATCCGCCAGCACGGCATGCGGACGTGTCACCAAGGCACGGGCAATCGCTGCCCGTTGGCGCTCACCACCGGACAATTGCCCCGGTTTGTGCCCAAAACGCTTACCCAAACCCACCTTGTCCAGCATATCCCCAGCTTGGGCAGCCGCCTCCTTTACCCCCATCCCCCGGATCAGCAAGGGCATCGCCACATTCTCCAGTGCCGTAAACTCTGGCAGCAGATGATGGAATTGGTAAATGAAACCCAATGACTGGTTACGCAGCAGGCCACGATCCTTATCAGATAGCTGATCCATGCGCTTGCCCATCACCTCGACATGCCCCGTGGTCGGCAGATCCAAGCCCCCCAGCAAATGCAACAGGGTGCTTTTACCACTGCCCGAACTGCCAACAATCGCAATCCGGTCGCCTGCCCGCACCGTCAGGTTCACCTGGTTCAGGACGCTAACATCCAGTTGGCCTTCCTGGAAACGCTTGCCCAGATTCTCACAGGCAATCACAACATTACTCATAACGTAAAGCCTCGGCAGGCTGTACCTTGGAGGCACGCCAAGCCGGATAAAGGGTTGCAACAACCGCCATCAACAGGGAGCAGACCGCAATCAGGATGACATCACCGACATTAACTTTCGATTGCAGCTCACTGATTTGATAGGCTTCGGCGGAAATGAAATGGGTATCAAACAGGCGCTCCAGCCACGGTACAATGGTTTCCAGATTGCTGGCCAGCAGGATACCGAACACCACACCCAAGGCTGTCCCCACCACACCGATCAGTGTTCCCTGCACCATGAAGATGCCCATAATCCGCGCCGGGGACAAGCCCAAGGTGCGCAGGATGGCAATATCCGCTTCCTTGTCCGTGACCACCATCACCAATGTTGAGACGAGATTGAAGGCCGCTACTGCAATAATCAGCAACAAGATAATAAACATCACTGTTTTCTGGATTTGCAGTGCCTTGAAAAAGTTGCCCTGCTGACGTGTCCAATCACTCACCCAAATATCCGGGAAATCAGGCCCCATGCGGTTGAGGATGTCATCAGCCACCCGCAGGGAACGGTAAGCATCGCCCAAGCGGATACGCAGGCCGGTAATGCTGTCGCCCATTTTCAACGCATCCTGTGCATCCTTGAGGTTGACGTAGGCAAAGGCCGTATCGTAATTCTGCATGTCGACCCGGAAGATGGCCTTGATGGTAAAGCGCTGCAAAACCGGCAATTCACTGGTATCCATGATGTCTTCAGAGGGGCTGATCAGGGTCAGGGAATCCCCCAATTTCACCTTCAGCTCCTTTGCCAAGCCTGTACCAATGGCAATGCCGTGGCTGCCCGCTGTCAATGCCATCATGTCGCCTTCCACGACATGCTTGAACACATCCCCGACCTGGCTTTCCAAGGTAGGGTCAACCGCCTGCAACAGCACACCCCGTGCCTCATCGCTTTGGTTGAGCATCACCGGCTTTTCAATAAACGTGGACACTGCCTTCACATAGGGGAAGGTTTTGACGGCATCACGGATAGGCTGCCACTCAGCGACATCCATTTGGGCATCCTGTTCGGATACCGTCACATGCGCCAACATGCCGAGCATACGGTCACGCAAGGTCACTTCAAAGCCATTCATCACCGACAACACAGTGATCAAAACCAGCACACCAATGGCAATGCCAATCATGGAAGCAAGTGAAATGAACGAGACAAAATGGTTTTGCCGCCGCGCACGGGTATAACGCAGGCCAACGAACAACTCCAGCGGCAGGAAAATCTTACTCATAACGCAAGGACTCCGCTGGTTGGATGGCGGCTGCCCGCCGTGCCGGGTAAAGGGTCGCCAACACCGAAAACACCAGGGCAGCCCCGGCAATCAGTGCCACATCATCCCAATGCAGATCGGAGGGAACTTCACTAATAAAGAAAACATCCGCCGGGAATACCTTGAAACCAAAGGTATTTTCAATGGCAGGAACCAGGGTTTCGATATTCAGTGACAGAAGCACGCCAAGGCCAACCCCCACCACGGTTCCGAAGATGCCAATAATGCTGCCCTGGATCATAAAAATCCGCATGACCCGCTGTGGCTCCATGCCAAACGTGCGCAAGATGGCTATATCGGATTGCTTGTCATTGACCGCCATCACCAGCGAGGCCACCAGATTGAACAAGGCAACCGCTACCACCAGGAACAGGATCAGCGACATGGCGATTTTTTCGGTTTTGACGGCACGGAAGAAGTTGCCATGCTCCTTGCTCCAGTCGGCGACTTCAAACTGCTTGCCCAACTGCTGCTGCAAGTCATAGGCCAAGGATTGGGCAGCAAACAGGTCATCCAGTTTCAGGCGGATACCACTGACTTGCCCTTCGGTATGCATACGGAACAAGCGGGCAGCATCGTCGATATGGACAAATGCCGTCATGCTGTCAAACTCCTGCATGCCAAACTCATGAATACCGACCACCGTAAAACGGCGCAAACGCGGCAACACCCCCGCAGGCGTGACCTGAACCTGTGGCACAACCACCGTCACCTTGTCACCGGGAATCACCTGCAAGGCATTCGCCAAACCCGCACCCAGCACAATGCCATATTCACGCGATTTCAAGTCAGAAAAGCTGCCTTCCACCAGATGGAAACCCTGCTCACTGACCTTATCCTGATAATCCGGGTGGATCCCCTGTAACAAGACCCCGCGCAACAGGTTGCCGTTCGCCAGCATCACCTGCTTCTGGATATAGGGGGCAGCCCCCACCACATGCGGTTCTGCCGCTAGCCGGTCATATTGCTGCGCCCACCCGGAGAGCTTGCCATCTGTCCCGGAAACCGTGACATGGGCAACCACCCCCAGTATCCTGCTCCTGAGTTCTTTCTCGAATCCGTTCATGATCGACAAAATCGTGATCAGCACCATGACCCCCAGCATGATGCCAAGCATGGATGCAAAGGAAATGAACGAAATAAACCGGTTACGCCGCCGTGAGTGCGTATAGCGTTGCCCGATGAACAATTCTAATGGTTTAAACATGGGTGGCGATTGTACCGCCTGAATAACAAAATCACAGCTTAATTTGCTGTAAAAAATTGAAGTGTCATACCAATTGGAGAACACCATGCAAGCCCCGAAATGGTTATTGCCCCTTGCCCTATGCCTGCCCTTGACCCTAACCCTCGCCCTGCCGACCACGGTGCATGCGGCGGGTGCAAGCCCTGCGGCCCTAGGCCATGCCTTCTACCAGAAAACCGCCTACCCCAAACACGGCATGGGCATGAAGCAAGTCCGCAAGAGCTACGGCAAGCCACAATCGGTGCGCGTCTCCCAAGGCAAAGTGAAGAAAAAATGGCCGCGCATCACTGTCTGGAACTACCACACCTTCTCAGTTTACTTCGAGCGTGGGCGGGTATTGCATACGGTAGTGCATTAAACCTGTCAACCGACCCCTATCAGACCTCAAGCAAAGCGGGCACATGCTATTGACGCGTAGCGTATGCCCCGCTTTTTGTTTGCCTTTGGGCACAGAGTAACGGTACTCTGTCCATATCCAATAACTTGGATTAAATGGCTGCCCGCCTGTGCCTTGGATGCTACACTATTGAGCTGGAAGGGCTAAATCCCCGGTGAGTTTTTTGTCTAAAATGATCTGAATAAGGAAGGATTCTGATGAAAATGCGTCATTATTTGCAATCCATGGCGGTTGCCTCTGCTATCACCCTGATGGTCGTCGCTGCTCCTGCCGCCCAAGCCGCCACTCAATTCCAACAAGTGGTCAACGTCAGCCAGGGGGATGTCCTAAACCTGCGTGCTGCGCCAGGTGCAACCAGTACTGTGATTGGTTCCATCCCGCATAATGGTCAAACCATCGTTGCCACCGGCAAGCGCCAAGGCAACTGGTTACAAGTCAGTTGGGCAGGCCAGACAGGTTGGGTCAACAAACGCTTCCTGCAATCAGCAGCTCAACGCCCTGCCCGTGCAGCGAACCGCGCCGTGAGCAATAACCGCGATACCCGCGCCCAGCGCCCAAGCAGCCAAGTGGTGCAAGCGGGTACAGCCCACACCCATCCAGCCAACCCATGCACCAAGTCCATCAGCCATAGCCATCCGGGTGGTGATAATGCCCATGAGCACCATTACGCCTGCCAGCAAGGGAAAAACCTCAGTGGCGTGAAGCCAAAGTTTGCCCCGAAATTCCACCAGATGGATGTTAAATACTAAAATCCCTTCCGGGACAAGTGCTCCTACAGGATGGCACATACTGGATCTTGTAGGAGCCAGCTTTGCTGGCGATTTGTCGAACCTGTCGAGCCGATTGCTTAGGCCGCTTGGCGCAAGTCGTAAGTGTCGCTATTGGCTGTTGCAGTATGGGAGCGGAATTGCAGCAATACAGCGGTGCTGGTAGGTTGTTGCAAGCCGGTTTCTTCGATACGCCAAGGGTATGCAGCAACACCTTCGCCGAGCAGGTGGCGGGAAATGCCAATGTCAGCCAGTTGCTCATCGCTCAGGCCTTGCAGGTTTTCCAGGGTTTTGGCTTTCTGGCGATAAGTGGTAATGCGTTGACCCAGTTGGGTCAGATAATTCAACATGCTCATTTTTTTCTCTTTGTATTCTGTACTGTAGTTTCTGTCTTTAGGTTTAGGGCAAAATGTTAAACATTTTGCTGCAATGCAGCAAGCGATGAATACTTACCGCAAGGGTAAGGGAAAATAACCTGAAAACATTCCCATAAAGCCATCCTTTCACAGCCGCTTTGGAGTATATTCGCCTGTTTTGATCAGGTATCCCCTCCATGCACGAGCATAACAAGGGTATCTTGCTGATGATTGCGACCACCTTCATCTTTGCCATGCAAGATACACTGACCAAGCACCTTGCCCAGCACATGCCCATCCTGCAATTTGTGGCAATCCGCTTTATTGTTTTTCTGGTGTTTGCCTGGTGGTGGACGACCCGTACCCGCCCTTTGCGCGAAGTCATGCGGGTTAAGAATCCTGCCATCCAGATGCTGAGGGGGTCTTTATTGGTACTGGAAATCCTGTTGTTTGCCTATGTGATCCAGCATATTGGTCTTGGGCAAATGCACAGTATCTTTGCTGCCTACCCCTTGATTGTCACGGCCTTGTCCCCCTGGATCCTCGGTGAGGCAGTCGGCTGGCGGCGTTGGGCTGCCATTGCGGTTGGTTTTATTGGAACACTGATTATTATTGCCCCAGGTTCAGTGGCCTTTAACCTGTATAGCGTGTTGGCGCTGGGGTGTGCCTTGATGTTTGCGCTTTACAATCTATTGACCCGCCTGGTCGGTATGACTGACAGTGCTGAATCATCCCTGTTTTACACCGGCTTGATGGGGACGGCCTTGACTGTCCCGCTGTTGCCATTTATTTGGCAACCCATCCCCCCAAACCTGTATGGCTGGCTGGTGGTATTGTGTTTTACCGGGATTGCCAGCCATTACCTGATGATTGTTGCTTTGAAAATGACTCCGGCGGTCATCTTGCAACCCTTCAATTATCTGGTATTGCCGTGGGCGATTTTGCTGGGCTTTCTGGTATTTGGTGAGATCATCCCGCACCACCAGTGGTATGGGATTGCACTGGTGGTGGGGAGTGGGGTATTTGTGGCAGTGCGACAACGGCGCAAGGTACAGGATAAAGCAAGAAACTGAGCGTGGTTACTGCATTTCTGGCCTTGCCACCAGGCGTTGCGCCACGGTTGCCATGAACAAGCCATAGGCAGGGATCAGCATTGTCAAACTGACCAGCAACTTGAAGGCATAATCCACCGCAGCGATTTCGGGCCAATTGGCAGCCATAAAATCATCACTGCTGTGGTAAAAGGCCACCGCAAAAAAGACCAGGGTATCCAAGAGGCCACCGAGTACGGTGGAGGCTGTCGGTGCGATCCACCATTGCGGCAAGCTGCGCAGGCGGTTAAACACCGCTACATCCAGTAATTGCCCCAAGGTATAGGCAAGAAAACTGGCCACCGCAATGCGGGCAACAAACGTATTTAGCTCCGCGAGTGCGGCAAACCCTTGGAACTGGCCTTCATAAAACAGCACGGATAAGCCATAAGACAAGAGCAAGGCGGGGAACATGGCAGTATAGATGATTTTGCGGGCAAGCCCTGCCCCAAAGATCCGTACCGTCAAATCGGTTGCCAGAAAAATAAAGGGGAAAGTGATGGCTCCCCAGGTGGTCTGGAGGCCAATGATTTCTACCGGAATTTGCACCAACCAATTGCTGACGGCGATCACCAGTAGGTGGAATATTACAAGAATAACAAACGCTTGGCGCAGCTGCACCGAAAAAGTCTGGGACATCAGTTTTACCTTTTTGTCGTTGGGGGTGAGGGAACCCAATCGTGGGAAACAATACGCGCAGGGATTATAGGGCTTGGCGGCACGGGACTCAATGTTGAATGTGTACTTTGTGGCTGCACACCCCCTGTCGGATTGCCCTTCCTGCCTGCCATAAATTGGTTGTTAATTAATCAATTAGTTTTATTGATGTATTGATAATTAAAATATGCTTCAGTTATGCGGCTAACCTCGCTATATAGAGCATTACTTTTTTAAGTAGCCGTAGTGTGTGCTTGTCCAGTCAGCATCGAGCAAGGGGATGGTTAACCAAACTGCCGTATTTCCCCTGCTATGTGCTGATTATCGGGATAAATGCTTTGTATGATGGCTAACTTAGCTAAAGTCGAAGGAGGATGGGATGCAAACAATAATTAACCAGACCATACTTATGCTTGGCTTAGTGGGAGCCATTGGTTTATTACTTGTAAGGAGTTCGTTATGAAAGTCCATTTAAAATGGATTATCATTGCCTTGTGTAGCAGCGCTATTATGTTCCCGGTGGGATTTGACTCCCAGCTGGTTCAAGCCAAATCGTCGGAGCACGCCAAGTCAGGCAAAAAAGTTGGCAAAAAGCTGTCCAAAAAATACCGAGGCTCTTCTTCTGGTAAATGGGAGAAAAAAAGTAAAAAACGCAGCAAGAAAATGGCTGCCAAGAAAAGCTCATACCGCCACAAAAAATCAGCCAAACGCTATGCACCGAAACGGGTACGCCACCCGGATTATGTGTTTTATACTTGCGACCAGCACAGCCCGAATGTCCTGTTGAACAAAGCCCGGCCTTATGAGGCCGTGATCCAGGATGCATCACGCACTTATGGGGTGAACCCGAATCTGATCAAGGCCGTGATTACCGCTGAAACCTGTTTTGACCCCTACGCACGCTCACCCAAGGGTGCAAAGGGGCTGATGCAGTTGATGCCTGCCACCGGTCGACGTTTCGGTGCAACCCACCATTATGATGTGTACCAAAATATCAATGCGGGAACCGCCTATTTGCGCTGGTTATTGAACCGCTACCAAGGCAGCCTCCCGCATGCCATTGCTGCTTATAACTCGGGTGAGGGCACAGTCGATGCCTATGGCTTGGGTGTCCCTTACAAGGAAACGCAAAATTATAAGCGTCAGGTATTGAATGCCTATAACAAGCTCAGCACTCCAGCAACACGTTACACCCAAACAGTGGCCTACCCTTCGGTCGAGCAGCGCCGTGCCTATTACCAGCGCCTTTACGAGTTGCGCCAACAACGCCAAGCACAGCAACCGCGTGTCCAATACGCCCATGCCCGGCAGGTTTATGCCCAACCCCTGCGGGCAAGCGCCCCGGCTTATCAACGGGTAGCCAATACACCCAGTTGCCAGACCGTTTCACGGCGCTTGTACCAGTCTGCACAAGCCGTCAATGCAGGCAATATCCGCTCCTTCCAGTACACGGTCGGGGAAGGAGAGAACCTCTACCAGGTTGCCCACCAGACGGGGGTGTCTGCCCACACCATCCGCGCCTACAACAGGCTGCCCAGCGTACAATTGCGGGCAGGCTTGCGTTTGAAAGTGGGGCAGTGCCACTTATAAGCACCCCGATGTGTTTGGACGCGTCTGGACATGGCAGCCCTAACCCGTTTGGGATGGGGCTGCCCCCTGCTTAATCCCAATCATAACCGGCTTCATCAGCAACTTTTTCGCACAGGGCTTCGAGTGCAGCGAGAAATGCTTTGGCATTATCCGGGATGATTTCAAAGGCGGAAAACTCAATGTATGTGCCGCTGTCGTCTTCGTCCTCATCCCATTCGTAGCTGTAGTGTTCACTGGCACTACTGTGTTTGGCACATAATTTGTCAATTTTATCGACGACTTGCTCACCCTTTTCCGTGTAGATGTAAAAACCAGTCAGCGTGAGAACCTCGCCCTCATCTTCTGAGTCATCCTCAGAATCATCTGCCTCATCTTCCTCTTCAGCATCGTCCTCTGTGCCGTCATAACCCTCTACACTGAAATCATAATCCTCATCGTCTGCCCACTCCGCACACAGGGCATCCAAGTCCTCCATAAACCCTTCAGCATCATCCAGGGTAATGTCGAAATTACTGATTTCGGCATACGTCGTGCCATCTTCTTCAGTTTCGTCGTAATCGAAATAATACGCTTCATCGGTGGCATATTCCTCACACAACGCTTCCAAGGCAGCCGCAAAATCATCCACCTCTTCCGTTGCCACATAAAAATCAAATAACTGGATAGAGCCTGCATCCGCAAAATAAGAGCTGTCATCCCCCTCTGCCGCTTCAAAACTGAAATCAAGATCCTCCAAAGACTTGACCACCCAACTGTCATGCCCATTGAGTGTTTCGTGGATCACATATTTGTAGGGGATGTAACAATAGCCTTTGTCACCCCATTCATTGCCCCAGGAATTGCGGACAATAAACATCTGGTCCTTATCCAGATAACCAACGCAAAGCATGGCATGCCAGCCGTGCTCCTCGCGTTCCTGCTCAGTTTTTTTCGGTATGGGTACGCGCCCACGGTTTTCAGTGGCATCATCAAAGGAAGAAAAGGTATTCAGGCAAAAGGCAATGGGGTAGCCCTCCGCCAAGGTATGCCGGTATAAATCCAAGCGGGTTTCGACATACTCTGCCTCGGTAATTCTGAAATGGGATGCATGGTCATAAGCATCACCATCGGGCTCTTCAGTAATCGAATCCTCATCATTCGGCCACAAATCCTCATTGCAAGCCCCGTGTTTTTTCAACGCTTCGATGGCGGCCTGCATGGTTGTACCGTTATCCTCATCCTCATCGCCACACTCAACGCGGGCATTGAAGTAAATGAACAAGCGGCTGACATCCCCTGCCTCGCCAAGGTTACGTTTGGCAAGGTATTCATATGCACCTGCATAGGCATTTGCGACACAACTGTACCCGACCTGCTCCTCAACTTCGGTCAGGTAAGGGCGCAAATCGACCTTGGCAGGCAAGGGTTTACTGGAGGAACGCCCGATCAGGCGGCGTTTGGCGGTGGGCGGAACTGTACCAACACGGCAGCCGCCAATTCTTTCATTACGTGGTTTCAAGTTAGGAACCCTACCTCAACGGAACACATCCTGCGTAAAATTGTTATACCAACTATAAGCGTAACTGGCATCAAACAAACGATCTTGCGCTGTTGCTGCAATGGACGATACGCCACCACTGCCCGCAATACTTTCCACCAGCTTGCCATCATCCGACAGACGATAGACACCCACGACGGAAATTGCATAATCCTTCCCGACCAGACTATAACAGCCGTTGGAAAATGACGGACTTTCCACTTCCAGCCCATTCAACAGTGCGTGGATAGCCGATGCACACACCTTGGCTTCCGAGTTTGCCGCAAAGCCGGACTTTGGTAAAGAATCAGCCATACAGGCATCACCAATAACGTGTACCTTGGGGTGCAAGGTCGACTCAAACGTCAATTTGTTGACCGGACACCAACCCGTCACATCCACCAACCCTGCATCAAACGCCAACTTACCCGCCTTTTGCGGTGGAATCACGTTCAGTACAGCACCTTGCACCCGATCACCGAATTGGGTAATCGCAGTTTTGGAAGCCACATCCACCTCCACTACCCCGGCAGCCCTAGTATCGCCAGACCACCACTCCAACAAGGCATTATCCGTTTTATAACCGTAAAGCTCAGTCCATGCACGCTCAAACAAGGCTTGCTTGGTAAAGCTGGTTTTAGGGTCAAGGATAATCACCTTGGAATTGGGTTTATGCTGCTTGAGGTAATACGCAATCTGGCTGGCACGCTCATACGGGGCGGGCGGGCAGCGGTACGGATTGGGTGGTGCGGCAATCACCACCGTGCCACCATTCGGCATGGCCTGCAACTGATCACGCAGCAACACGGTTTGCTGCCCCGCTTTCCACGCATGGGGAATGGTTTCAATTGCCGCCTCATTGTAGCCTGCAATTGCCTCATAACGGAAATCGATGCCCGGTGATACCACACAACGGTCATACGGGTAACTGATACCGCTACTGGTCAACACCAAGCGGGCATCGTAATCAATACCGGTCACTTCATCAATGACGATTTTCACGCCGTGTGCTTTCAACCCGTCGTAGTTGAATTGCAACGACTCAAGGGTACGGTCGCCACCCAACACTTCGTTGCTCATGTAGCACGTGGTATAAACCGCATTCTTTTCAATCAACGTCACGTCCAGCGTGTTATCGAGACGGCGTAAATACTTGGCAACCGTTGCACCACCGGTTCCGCCACCAATGACGACGATGCGCTGATTGGCTGCCCTCCCTAACATTGGGAAGCCAACCCCGCCAATAGCAGCACCTGCCACCAAGGTTTTCAGGAAAGTTCTGCGGCGAATATTATCAATGTCCTGCATGGTGCAAACTCCTAGCCAACCAAACCGGGCAGTACACCCGGATTACTGTCCTGATTGCCGAAACTGTTGATATTCACCCCCATGAATTGGGCGATGGAAACCAGCACTTTGTTGTGTGGGGTTGCGGTGAAACGTAGGCTACGCCCACCGCTGATACCGCCATTCTTGCCACCGGCAATAATGAACGGCATATCGGTATGGTTATGCCAACCGCCATTCGACAGATCACTGCCGACGAAAATGACGGTGTTATCCAGCAACGTACCGTTACCTTCCGGCACGCTAGCGAGTTGCTCAATGAGCTTGGCAAGTTGCTCGGTATACCACGCCTTGATCTTGATAAAATCCTCACCACCACCATGCGAAGCCTGATGGCAGGTTTGCCCACTACCCGACTCCATGACAATGGCCTCATTAACGGAATGCCCCCACGTCAATGTCACCACCCGTGTCAAATTACAAGCCAGCGCGTGAACCGCAACATCCATTTGCAACCCACTGATAACACCCATCTGATTTTGATCACGGTATTCCGGGTTGCTCCAGAACCCGGTGCGTGTCACCTTGAAGCCGGTCGGATTGAAATTCCACGCTGCACAGGCCCCCACATTGGCATTGAGCTTTTGCTCCAGCTCGCGCAGGGATTCTGTATGCGTATCGAGCTTGGCCTGTTCCACCGTGCCTAACTTGCTGCGTAACGCATTCAGTTCATTCAGGGAATTACTCATCGCACTGAGGCGGCGTTGGGCAATGAAATTATTGTTGGCATTACTGCCGAATAACGATTCAAACGCAACCAATGGGTTAGGTTCAGGTGCAACCCGTAGCCCATTATTATCAAAGGTTACACCAGCACTGTCCCACACGGGTACAATATTCAGGTTGAGGTGCGGCTTGACCGTTTGGGTTTTGAATGCCTGAGCCAGGTAATAATCCAGACTCACGGCTTTATCACTACCACGCCCATCCGCCCCGGTCAGAAACTTCAGCACACCACCCTCGTGAGTAGAACCCGAACCCAACATATCCACGCCACTCAAGAACACGCAATGCTGCCGCACCCGTTCCAGCGGTGCAGTCATGCGCGGCAATATAAAATTCGTGCCTGTCCCTTGTGCGTGCCAGTGTTCTGGGCGCATCCCGTCAGGGAAATACAGGAAAATCACACGACGTGGTGCATCATCCGCATACGCCATGCTGGCAAACGGTAATGCCGCTGCCCCTATCCCAGCAGCCGCCCACTTCAGGAAATGGCGACGGTCGTTGATAACACTCATATCCATTCCCCCTTATTGCGCCCGACGCAGTGTGAAGTTAGGGGCATTGACGATGCCCAATAACAGGGTTTGAAGGTTGTAACCGTTATCCTCATAGGTTTGGATATAGCTATCCAAAGCGCAACTGTCGGCACTGGTTTCCTTGCGTCCGGTGGTGTAACGGTAATACTGCCGAGCCAAACACTGGGCAGCGGTTGGGCTATCCGCTACCAGGGTACTGAGATGGGACAAATCATTGACACTCAATTGTTCCATTGGCGTATAGGTTTCCATGCCACGCAAGATACCCGTAGCATCAATCAAATTACCATTCTCAAGCTGACGGAACTGCCCGGCTCCGTCGTATTTCTCGAAATTGAAACCCGGCCCATCCAAATACTGATGGCAACTGAAACAGCTTGTGCCGGAATTGCTGTGGAATGAAAACCGCTCACGCGTCGTCATGTTCGGGTCGGGGTCAGGAGCCTCAACAATCCCCATATTGGCAGGCTCCGGCAAATCATGACACAACACCCGCTCGAAGAAGAACCGCCCACGCTTGAACGGGTGCGATTCATTGCTATTGGCATAACGCGCCAGCACCGCCCCCAGCGTCAGGATACCGTGGCGCGAACCATCAGTGACCGGTGTTTTGCTGAAATTGCTATCTGCCGCTTCGTTCAGATGATAGAAATCGGCTAATGTTTTGTTCGCTACCACATAGTCTGCTGCGTACAACTCACGGAACGTCTGGGTAGAATCAAACGCCACGTAATTGAAGAAATTAATCAACTCCTGTGACATCGCCAAGCGCACGTCGTCGGTGTACGCCGGGTACACACTGCTGTCTTTCGGTGGCAAGAAATACGGGTTGGTTTTCAACAACCACTGCCCGACGAAATTGCCTACCTGCTGACGGCTGCGTGGATCAGCCAACAAACGCGAAGCCTGGCTAATACGTTGTTGTGACGTATCCAGCGCGTTTTGGTCAGCCGCCTGCATCAATGCGCTATCCGGCATACTGCCCCAGAACAGGTAGGACAAACTGCTGGCGACTTCATACGGTGTCAGTTTATAAGTACCATCCGCCTGTACCTCACCCAGCTCGGAACGGTAGAGGAAGTGTGGCGACATCAACATCTCCATCACGGTTTGCTCAACCGCATCCCGGAAGGCCACACCACTGAAGTTAGTCGCATAGGTATCGACCTCTATCGTGGTCAATGGGCGGCGGAAAGTACGTTTACCAAAGGTCTGGATAAACTGCCGCCCACAGGCTGTATCCTGCTGGGTACAGGGCAAAATAGTGTTCCAGCTTTGCAATACGGCTTGTGAGGCCAGTTGCTCCGCCTGCCCAAGGAATGCCTCCATGCGCAAACTGGTCATCTGGTTTTGCGCCACGTTATTGTCAAAGCCCTCCACGCGGTTTTCTTCCGGCAGCTTATGCAACAAATCAAGCTGCAAACCGAGTAAATCATTGACGGTATTTTGATATTCCTGACGGGTCAATAAGCGCAGGCTACGCACACCCGCTGGCGGCAAACCGACACACGCCTGGGCATCACTACCACCTCCGCCCGTTACATTCGGGGTTAGCACCTCGGTAATATAACTGGAAATTGCTGACGCACACCCATTTTGGCACGCACCTGGATTTCCTGGCGGCATCGTGTCGGCAATGAGGGTGGTCAATTGCACCAACTGGCTACTGGTGTATTTAGTCAAGGGCAAATTGGTAAAACCACCTTTGCCATCCACACCGTGGCAACTGGCACAGCCTTGCCGTTGGTATTGCGCTTGCCCGTATTGCAAGGCCGTTTGCAACGTGGCACTCACCACGGTACTGATGGCGTTGCCTTGAGCGTTGAAGGCACTGACACGGTAATCGTAACCCAATCCCATAGCGACCGTACTATCGGCATAGGCTTGGGTGTTACTGCCCAACTCTGCCAGTGTTACCCATGCGTTATCATCCGTACCTGCTGCACGGCGTTCGATACGGAAACCGGTTTCGTTACCACTGTTGTCTTTCCAGCTCAGGTTAACCTTGCTGTTATCGACTACCGTAGCGGTAGCATTGCTAGGTGCAACCGGTGCAGTATCAGTTGAACCACCACCCGTGCTACCATCTCCTGTGTCACCCCCGCCGGTGTCACCTGTACCCCCATCACCGGTGTTTCCACCTGCTTTGGCAGTTGCATCAGCCGCATAGTATTGCGCTAATGCCTGCAAAACATCCTCACCGTAAAGCTGTTTCAAATCCTTTATTTGATTGGTCATTTCCACCGGAGCATTGCTGCTGCGCTTGGCGTAGTAATCTTCGAGGGTAGCATGCAGGTAGGTTGCCCACTGCCCATCCAAACGGGTAAGGGTTAAGGTGGGATCATTGCCTGTTCCCGCGTGACAGAAAACACAATGGCTTTCATGTACAGCTTTCCCTCGATTGACCAGCGCCTGATTGGTGGTTTGTGGCGCAGCTTTAAACGGCAGTTGCGACAAATAAGCTGACATCCGTTCAATTTGCGTATCGGTGTAACCTTTGGCAATGCGCCCCATTACGCTGGAGGCACGTTCACCTGTGCGATACGCCTTCATGGTGCGCATTAAATAAGCCTTATCCAAACCCGCAATCGAAGGAATGCCCAAGCCCGTGCTGTAGCCGTCCGTTCCGTGGCAAGATGCACAGTTGTTAACCAGCATGGCAGCGCGAATATCGGTGCGATCTTGACGTTTTACGCTGACGGTCGAGGTGTAAGCTGACGAGCCGGACGTATTAACCGCTTTTACCCGGTATTCGTAAGTGCTGGCAATGGCTAAGGTTTTATCCTGATAGGTGTTGGTATTTGCTGCCAGTGTCGCCAGAACCGCCCAACTGCCCGCATTAGCACGGCGTTCCAAGACCATACTGCTTTCTTCTGTGCTGTTATCCACCCACGTCAGATTTACGTAATTATTGTCTACCAAGGTTGCCTGCAACTGGTCGGGTGCTTTCGGTGGCAACACTAACGTATCGGCCTGACCACTGCACCGCGTGCCATTCACCGCGACATCAATCGGTACAAGATTCAACTCACCGCTGGATGCATTAAACCCAAAGGAGATGCTGCTGTTCAGGGTAATAATCTTGTTGTAATCAATATTACCCACCTTCACTTTGTCAGCCGTTTGGTTAAACGTGCCGTTCCAGCCTTGGGTAATGCGCTGTCCGGTTGGCATTGTCCAAGTGGTTTGCCAACCATTCCATGGTGCACCTGTGTTTTTGATGTCAACCGTACCGGTGAAGCCATTATCCCACTGAGACTGAATCTGATAATTGACGCGACAGGAAGGCGGTGGCGGTGGCGGCGGGTCAACCTGACCTGCACATTTCACCCCATTCAAAGAAACATTACCGGGGATATTGTTTAGCCCCATGTGCGTACCGTTGAAGCCGAATTGGATCAGCCCACCCGTAGCGATAGTGCGGTTCGAATCCACGGGTGAAACCGTGACCCGATCACCGCTTTGTTGGTATTGCGCGTTCCACAGACCTGTGATTTTTTGGGCGTTGGGCATATCCCATGCCACCGTCCAATTACTGACGGCTGACCCTGTATTTTTCACCATGACATCGGCAGTAAACCCCACATCCCAGGTCACAGGTAAGGAATAAATCACCGAGCAAGAAACAACAGGCGGCGGCGGGGGAGCTGCGTTGCCTTCGCATAAAACACCATTGACGGAAACGTTGCTGGGGATGGCATTTGTGCCGGTATAGGAGGCGTTGAAACCGAATTGCACTGCCGCATTTTTCGCTACAGAACCATTCCAACTGGCATTTTTGACGCTCACGGCTGCACCACTTTGGGTGTAACTGCCATTCCATAAGCCGGTAATTTTCTGGTTATTGGGCATGTCCCACTTGACTACCCACGCCGTCCACGGGTCGCCCGTATTGGTCAGGCTGACATTACCCGTAAAACCATTAGCCCATTGACTAGGGATTGAGTAATTGACCTTGCAGGCCGTTGCCGCCAACGCTGCCGGGCTAAACAAGAAAATAACCAGGGCAATCAAGCCATAGGACAAATACCACTGACAACGGGCATTGGACAAAGCAGCCCGTCCACTGCCTTGGAGCTTACTTTCCATGTTGTGTTTCCTCGCTAAAACACCAATCCGCCTAGCCAAAAGGCATAAGATTCCTATGGATTATAGATCTGTACAATAAATATATTCAATTGAAAAAGTGTTCCGCCAGTTTTTAGCTTTTGTGCGCCCGCCATCAACTAATCCAGCAACAACTCCAGATCCTCCTTGAAGCGCTGGGTGCTTTCCGGTGTGCCGCTGCTGACCCAGGCATCGGCAGAGTAATCTATGCTTGTGTTGATCGGTTTGACCTTGAAATACAAGTGGTTGTCCTGTGCATGGGTCAAATCCACCAGTTGTTCGGTGCTAAAAGTGCGCAGGAGGCGTGGCTGTAGGGTCGGGTCAGGCAAAAACCAGAGTTGTTGGAAGCTATGGTTAGACAAAAACCACAGTCCGTTTCCTGGTTTTGGTTGTAAGCGGATGGTTGTTAACACATACAAGCCTTTGGGTGTGGCACGCAGGTCAGTATATTCTGACAAGTGTGGCATTTGGGCAACCGGCTCCAAGTGCGTGCGCTGTGCGTTAAGGTAGAATAAACGCCACGATCGGGCATCCTTTGGGTGATCTTGGAGCACCAATATATGGTTTGTGGTGAGCAGGGGCTTGGGGAGTAGAATTGTATCGCGTGCTATGGAATCGATGTGTACATCCAGTGCTTGGCTCTGTGTGTTGCCCTGCGCCCGCCACCAGAGGCGCTTTTTCTGGGTCAAACTCCAAGTGCGGGTATCGGCTAGGGTATACAACAAGCCCTCCTTGGTTTCCAGTACTTCGTTAAGCTGGGTTTTGGGGTGTTCGGCTGTGCTGGTGATGGCTACTGCCTGGGGTTGCCCCGTTTTCCACTGTAGCAAGCGCCATGCGGTATTGGAATGGTCAAAATGAGCGAGGTAAACGCTATCTTTTCCCGGAGACAGCCACAGATATGTTTGGGTGGGGAAGGTCTGGAGACGGGTGGCTTGCCCGTGCTTGGCCTGCCACAAGGCGGGCTGTTTTTGTGCATTTTCGGTGACGAAGTACAGGCTATCCCCAACAACCGCGCTGGAGTGGGCATGAAATGTCAGGGTTTCTGTTGCAGGGACATTGCCCACGGCTTGGGCAGGTTGCTGGGCATCGGCTGCAAACCATAGCTGCTGGTTGCGTTTGAAATACCAACTGGAGCCAACAGCGTGTGTCTGACCAAGGTCTTGGCTGGCTGGGGTGGTGTTGATGTCTTTTAATACCCGGCTGGCGGCGGGGTCACTTTCCAATAGCCACGGTTCATCCTTGATCAACAACCAACGGGGCGGGGACATTGGCAAGGCAATAGCAAAAGCGGAAGCCCCACTAGACCAAATATCCGATTTCCAGTCGGCACGGATCGGGTCTTTACCCAAGCGGCGTGTGCCTGCCACGGTTCCATCCGTTTGCCAGCGTTGTTGGACGCTGAGGAAGTGGATATGGGGATCATTCGGGGATGGCGGCAACAGTTCTGGGTCGGCAAATTCGCCCAGCAGGAATGGTTTTTCTGGGGCAGCCGCTGACAAGCCCCACAGGTTTGAGTATTCGCGCCCCTTGCGGGAAAAGGTCGGGAATACCAGCCTGTCACCCTGCTGCCAATACGGGGCCGGGCTGGAAGGCCAGCCATCCCCTGCACCACCGGCATATTGGTAGCCGGATGCCGCCAGCAATTGTTTTGTGCCGCGTGGCGTGCCATCACTGATCCATAATTGTGCGGGGCGTGCACCATCGTTGGCGAAGAAGTATAAGCGCCCGGCAAAACTGAACAGGAAGGGCGGTGTTTTGTATTCACCGTTGGGGCTGGGCAGGCTCAACAGGCGTTGTGTGCCTTGGGGGGTGAGGTCTGTCCGCCATAACTCTGCCCGGTCTTTATCGTCAAAGGTGTCAAGCCAGAAGTACAACTGCCCCTGGAACCATAAAGGTTTGCCGGAGCTTGCCGACTGGGCTGCCGAACGCGGGGCAGCAAAGTGGTAAACCTGTGTTGCTTGCTGGCTGGCAAGATCAAAATGCCAGAGTTCAGGGCGTTGGTCACTCGGATAGGTCTGGAGCCAGGTCACGCTTTTCCCATTAGCTGCCAGTAATGCCGCCGTACCTTGTTTGGCAGGAAAACGGTGCAGATGTTCTGCGGATGTACCGCCTTGTGTATCGCTGATGCGCCACAGGCTATGGGTCGGTTTGTGGTCATAGGCTCCGGTATGGGTATCGGGGCTGATGAAATAAACTTCATCCCCGGTACTGAGCAGCGGGACAGGGTATAGCCCCCCTTGTGTATCATTTTTCGGATCGCTCCGGGTCGGGTCAATGACCAGCCGTGTACCGGCGGCTGTGCCATCACTGTGCCACAAGGCCAAGCCATGCGCATCATCCACCACCCAAAACAAGGCTTGTTGCCCGTATGGGTGCAGGGTCGGTTCAGCGACACTGTAGGGGAAGCGGGCAAGCGTTTGTGTACCATTGCTGCTACCATCAGTACGGTTCAGTAACAAGCGGTCGGCCTCCATGCTCCAGAACAGCAAGTAGGAGCCGACCACCGGGTTACTGCGGTTAGCGTGCCGAGTGCTCAAGCCACTGGCTTTTCCTGCCACCAGGTCTTTCAGCAGCGTTGTGCCAGCGGTTGTGCCATCAGTACGCCACAGCTCCTGCCCGGTTTCTGGGGTATAGGCCGCAAATAGCCCCCACTTGCCGACCGTGCCGATAGGGTAGGCTTCTGAGCCAGCGGTAGCTGTCCCGGTATTGAGGTAACTGAGCAGGTGTGTGCCTGCTGGCGTGTGGTCAGTCCGCCATAACTGTGTGCCGGTGGCACGGTTTTGGGCGGCGAGCAGGTAGGTTGGTTTGTCAGTGATGGCGGGGGCGAATGGCGTGCAGGCCGTAACCAGACAGCATAGTCCTAGCCAGGACAAAAAACGGAGCATCATGGACTATCTCCCAAGCAAAGGATGTTGTTTACGCAGGCACAGCAACCATCCGCTGATGGCCGTTGTTCATACCGATCATTGGCATCGGATTGAAGTTTAGGCTATTTGGAGTTCAGATGTCTGAAATTAAGCATTAGGTTAAGATGAGCGCCTACTTACTCCCAATCAGGATACTTGATCAAAGTTGGCCCCGGCTGGTATTTCAAACGCAACCAGCAGCTATGGTTTGCAGCCAATGCCCAGCAAACAGCCCAAGCCGTGGGCAATGTCCCTGCAACAGAAACTTTGGTACTTAATGCCTACCCCGGTGCGGTTGTCGGGGATAGCTTGTACTTCGTCACTGAAAATGCACAAAAACAATCCACCTTGTGGCAAGCCAAGCACGGGCAGGCCACCCGTCTCCAGATCTTCCCCACCCAAACATATCTGTGGCTGTTTCCGGGGAAAAGCCGCGTTTACTTCGCCCATTACCCCTCCTATATCGATGATAGCCCGAACCAATGGGGTCTACGGCAATGGGAAAAAAGGCAACCCCAGGCAGTACCCGTCACCAGTGGGGCGGAGCACCCGAAAACCCGGCTAACCGACGTGCTGGAAACCAAGGATAGCTTGCTGTACACCCTGACCGCCGCCAATAACCAGGACTTTCCCCCGAAAGACCGTTTATGGTGGCAGGCGCATGCTAGCCAACCAAGCCAAGCACTGGATATATACATTGAAACGCTATCCCTCCCCAAACCCCTGTTGTTGTCCACCAACAACCATGTGCTGGTACTTCAGGAGCATCCAAAAGATACCTTGTCCCGGCGGCTGTTCCGCCTCAATACCCACCGCACCCACCTGGAACCTGTCCCTATGCCCCCCTTGTCCGAGCGTACCTTCCTGCGTGCAACCCCAAACGGCCTGTATGTGTTAACGGATACCCGCTTGCAGTCAAAACCACCCGCACCGCTGCAACAGCAACTCTGGTTTTTGCCTGACCCGACCCTACAGCCATGCCTCCTGCACACCTTCAACACCGGACAGAATGTGGAACTCACCCACACACAAGACAACCACTTGTATTTCAAGGTCAAACCGATCAACACAAGCATAGATTACTCTGCCGATGCATGGGTCAGCAGCGGCACACCAGAAAGCACCCAGCGCTTCAAGGAGGATCTGGAGTTGTTGCTGGATTAATCATCCCCCCTAACCCTGCACCGCCCGCATTTGCCTGATCGCTGCCGCTTTCACATGCCCAAAGCCTTTGATTTCGGCATACAACCCCAGTTGCTGCTGGGCAGCCGCCAAACGGCTGGCATCCAGTGTGGCTGCGACTTGCCCAATCAACCGGATGTATTCCTCCACCAATGCCCGCTCCTGACGGCGCTCAGCCGTATGACCAAACACATCCCAGACTGTCCCGCGCAGGCCTTTCAATTTGGCAAGCAGTGGGAACAATTTCCAGACCCATGTACCGAAAGCACGCTTACGCGGTAGGCCATTGCTGTCCTTGCCAGCCAACAGGGGTGGGGCAAGGTGGAGTTTGAGCTGGTAATCCTTGCCCGGCTCACCGCTAAAGTTCGCCCGCAATTGTGCCAAGAAGTCAGGGATGGAATAGAGACGTGCCACTTCATACTCATCCTTGTAAGCCATCAAATGCGCCAACGTTTGAGCCGTGGCGCGGGTCAAAGGCAAGCTTGGGTCAAGCGCCAAGTGTTGCTCTGCCTGCTGTAAGCCATCCATGACATGCAGGTAACGGGCGGCATACGCCTTGTCCTGATAATCCTCCAGCCATTGTGCATGCCGGGTCAATAGGCTATCCAGCCCCTCTTCCCCGCCAGTAGCCACCGCTGCTTGCAAGTTATCGGGAATACTGCCGTGGTGGGCAAAATAGCACCCCCAATCAAACGCCTGCTGGTTTTTCCCTGCCTGTGTTCCGTTCAGGGTAATCGCCTGCATCAGGCTGGCACGTTGCAAAGGGATCCAGCCCTTTTGCCAAGCGAAACCCAGTAGCAACAGGTTGGCATACAGGGTATCACCCAGCAATTGCAGGGAGAGGCGGCTGGCATCAATAAACTCACAGCTTTCGCCCATACTGGCATGCAGGTCATGAGCCACCGATACACCGGGAAATGACCAGTTCCGGTTCTGGATAAAAGCGGCTGTTGGGGTCTCGCTGCTATTGACGACCGCATGGGTCAATCCGTGCAAGGTCAGGGTCAGCGCCTCCTTGGAAGCCGATACAATCGCATCGCACCCCAACAACAGGTTAGCTTCACCGGTGGCAATGCGGCTGGCGTAAATTTCCCCCGGATGGGCTGCAATCTGCACATGCGACACCACCGCCCCGCCCTTTTGTGCCAAACCTGCCATATCCAGCACGCTCACACCCTTATGCTCCAGATGCGCCGCCATGCCCAACAGTGCACCTACTGTCACGATCCCTGTCCCACCCACGCCGGTAATCACCATCCGGTAAGGATGATCCAGACTGGGTAGCTGGGGGGGAGGCAGTTGCGTGCTATCCGGCACAGGCAGGCCGAGGGTAGTGGGCTCTGGCTTACGCAAAACGCCACCCTCAATGGACACAAAACTCGGGCAAAAACCTTTTACACAGGAAAAATCCTGGTTGCAGGATGACTGGTTGATCTGCCGCTTCGTACCAAACGGGGTAGCCAATGGCTCGACCGACAGGCAATTCGAGGTTTTGGAGCAATCACCGCAGCCCTCACACACCGCCGGGTTAATCAGGACACGGGTTTGCAGTTCAGGTAACAGGCCACGCTTGCGCCGCCGCCGTTTTTCTGTGGCACACATTTGTTCGTAAATCAGCACCGTTGTGCCGACCGTTGCCCGCAAGGTTTTCTGCACCGCATCCAATTCATCGCGGTGAAAGACCTCAACCTCAGCAGGCAAGTCGTCATGCGGGTGCGGGTTTGAGCGGTATTTATCCGGGTTGTCGGACACAATCACCGCTTTGCTGACACCTTCCGCCAACATCTGCCGAGCCAGTTGCGGCACGGTGAGGATGCCGTCCACGGGCTGCCCACCCGTCATGGCCACTGCATCATTGAACAGGATTTTATAAGTGATATTGGCTTTGGCTGCCACCGCCGCGCGGATAGCCAACAAGCCGGAGTGAAAATACGTGCCATCACCCAAGTTGACAAAAACATGCGGGTCATTGGAGAAATGCATTTGCCCAAGCCACGCCGCCCCTTCTCCCCCCATTTGGCTAAACGTGGACGTATTGCGATCCATCCACTGCACCATGTAATGGCAACCGATCCCTGCCAAGGCGCGGGAACCTTCCGGGACACGGGTTGAGGTATTGTGCGGGCAACCGGAACAGAACCACGGCTTGCGCTCGGCTGTGACCCGTGGACGGGCGGTTTCGCGCTCCTTTTGCCCGATAATGCGGATACGTTCATTCACATGGGCGCGGATGTCATCCGGCAGCTCCATGCTGGTCAAGCGTTTGGCAATCGCCTTGGCAACCAGCGCCGGGGACAGCTCGGCGGTGGCAGGCAGCAGCCACTCGGCACGCGGCACAGCCCATTCACCGCCACCGTGGTCACGGGCAGCAAATTTGCCATACACGGTGGGGCGCACATCCTCACGCCAGTTGTAAAGCTCTTCTTTCAGCGCATATTCAAGGATTTGGCGCTTTTCCTCCACGACCAGGATCTCATCCAGCCCCAAGGCAAAATGGCGCACATCATGTGCATTCAGCGGCCAGACACACCCGATCTTCATCACCCGCAAACCAATCCGGCGGCAAGCAGCCGCATCCAGCCCCAAGTCATTCAGGGCTTGGCGCACATCCTGGTAAGCCTTGCCTGCGGTGAGGATGCCAAACCGGGCGTTCGGGGCATCAATCACCACACGGTTAAGGTGGTTGGCATGCACATAGGCCATTGCCGCATACCATTTGTGGTTGAGCATGCGCTCCTCTTGCGCCAAGGGTGGGTCAGGCCAGCGGATATTCAGGCCACCTTCGGGCATGGCAAAATCATCAGGCAGGATAATCTTCACCCGATCCGGGTCAATCTCCACCGAAGCAGAGGTTTCCACCACCTGGGTCACGCATTTCAGACCTGCCCATAACCCTGCATAACGGCTCAATGCCCAACCATGCAGGCCGAAATCCAGCACCTCCTGCACATCCGCCGGGTATAGCACCGGCACACCCATCGCTGCCAGCAAGTGTTCTGATTGGTGGGCAATCGAGGAGGATTTGGCGGCATGGTCATCCCCCACCACCATCAATACCCCACCGTGGCGGGATGTCCCGGCAAAATTGGCATGCTTGATGGCATCCGTGGAGCGGTCTGCCCCCGGCCCTTTGCCATACCACATGGAAAATACCCCGTCGTATTTGGCATTCGGGTAGAGGTTCAACTGCTGCGACCCCCAAACGGCAGTGGCCGCCAAATCCTCATTCAAACCTGGCTGGAATACCACCTCATGGGTTGCCAAATGTTTTTGTGCATTCCACAGTTGCTGGTCAAACCCCGCCAAAGGTGAACCACGGTAGCCGGAAATGAACCCGGCGGTATGCAACCCGGCACGGCGGTCACTGAGCTTTTGCAGCATCGGCAAGCGCACCAGCGCCTGCGTACCACTCAGGTAGGTACGCCCATGCAGGGCAGTATATTTTTCTTCAAGGATCAGCGGGGAAGGCAGTTTGGCGGTCATGGTGGTGCTCCGTATTTTCTTTATGCACTTATGGTACGGACAGCCATCATTATCGTAAAATGATTTAAAATGACTTCAGGTATGTGAAAAACGCATGGGTAATGACATCAGCTTACGCCAGTTACGCTACTTCATCGCCGCAGCGGAAACCGGGCAATTGTCGATGGCGGCAAAAAAGGTACATGTCGCCCAATCGACCGTGACCAATGCCATCTTGCATCTGGAAGAGTCGATGGGGGTACGGCTATTTGAACGCCATCCCCAAGGTGTAGTGCTGACCGCCGATGGTTATAATTTTTATCACCGCGCCAAACATATCCAGGAAAGCCTGGAGGTGGCGATCAGTGAACCCCATTTCCAGCGTCACCAACTGCAAGGCACAATCCGCATGGCGGCTTCGTATGCCCTGTTGGGGTATTTTTTGCCCCCCCTGATGGCACGTTTCCGCCAGCACTACCCCGATATTGACCTTGACCTGCACGATATGGAGCGCCCAGCCATTGAGGCCGGTGTCTTATCCGGTGAACTGGAATTGGGTTTGGTCTTGTTGTCGAATAGCAGCGAACGCCAGCATTTTGCCCACCATGTCCTGCTGCGCTCCCGCCGCCAGCTCTGGGCCTCAGCACACCACCCCCTGACCGAAAAGCCGTTCGCTGCCTTAACGGATATAGCCACTTACCCCTACATCCAACTGACGGTCGAAGAAGGTGAGCTATCCACGCAACGCTATTGGCAAGCACAAGGGCTGGAGCCGGATATTGCCTTCCGTACCAGCTCGATGGAGGCCGTGCGGGGCTTGGTTGGGCATGGCTTTGGTGTCACCATCTTGGCTGATATGGTATACCGCCCATGGTCATTGGAAGGCAGCCGTATTGAAGCCATCCCGATATTGGGGGTCGTGCCCCATTTGGAAAGCGGCATGATCTGGCAAAAAGGGGCAACACTGGACAAACCTGCGGAAGCCTTCCGGCAATTTTTGATCCATAGCTGTGGTAGTTAAACCACGCCCTGTGCTGCCAGCAATTGTGTTGTCTGACCATAGGGCAAGGGGCGGGAATACAAATAGCCTTGCATATAAGAACAGCCCAAGGCAAACAGCAAGGCTTTTGTGCCTTCGTCCTCCACGCCTTCGCACACAATTTCCTTATGAATGCCGCCCGCCAAATCAATCAGGGATTTGACAATAACCCGCATATTCGGGTCAGCCAACACTTTAGACGTGAACGCCTGATCCAGTTTTAGGATGTCAAACGGGACAGCCTGCAAATGGGTAAGGCTGGCAAAACCTGTCCCAAAATCATCCAGGGCTATTTTCACACCGGCCTTTTGCATCAGCTCCAGTTGCTTCCTGATTGGCTCAATGGAGCGGTCGAACACAATGGACTCCGTAACCTCAACGCCCAACCAGAAGCGGCTATTACCATGCTGCTCCAGCAAAGGCTGGATATAGTCAAAGACCACACCACTCACCAACATGCTTTCCGTAATATTGATATTGATGGTGGGGGGGCTTAAGCCTTGCTGTTTCCAGGCATAATAATCCTCCACCACCTGATCAATCACCATGCAGGTAATCAGGGATAACAGGGATAAACGCTCCGCAGTACGCAACCAGGCTTTAGGCAGCAACAAACCCTGTTCTGGATGCTGCCAACGCGCCAACGCCTCAAAACCAATAATCTGGTCATCCACAATGCGGGTAATCGGGTGGTAATAAACAACGAATTGGCGGTTTTTCACCGCAAAATGCAAATCCTGCTCAATCTTCAGCAAAGCACCAACATCAACCTCACTGATTTGGTCAAAGAAGCGGTAATGGTTACGCCCATTTTCCTTGACCTCATACAAAGCCACATGCGCCGCACTGAACATTTCCCGCAACGATGAACCACTCTTTTCCCCCCAAGCACCGCCGACACTGCATGTGATGGCATGACCATCCAGGGTGCATTGGTTGCGTACTGCATGCACCAACTGCCGGACACGCATATCCACCTTATCCTGCTGGGTCATATCCTCGAGAATGAGGGCAAATTCATCCCCAGCAATGCGGTACGCTGATTCATGGGCTTGCAAATACCCGCGCAGGCAATTGGCAACATGTACCAAGGCACGATCCCCCGCCGGATGACCAAATGTATCATTGATGCTTTTGAAATTATCCACATTTAGCAGCAACAAACAGGTATTGCAGTAAATCCGCCCCTCCCCCGCCAATTCCTGCATGCGCTGGTTAAAAGCCAAACGCCCTGGCAATAGGGTCAAGGTATCATGAAGCGCCTGAAACGCCAGGGACGCATCCTTATGGGCAATCTCTTCGGTGCTTTTTGCCAATATCCGCATCAAGGGGCGGAACAGCAAGCACCAGATCAGGCAGAAACCACACAGGATCAAGACCAGCAAAGCCCCATAGAGCACAGACAACACCTTGTTTTTTTGCAAGGCGTGCTGGTAAAGCATGTCGTTGAATTTGGCAAGGACAGACAATAACTTACCATGATGAGAAACCAGCAAGTCAACAGACTTGATAGCTTGCCGGGAGTCCAACGGGGCTGGCTGGATGTCAGCGGCAAGATGATTGACTTGCCCCAGCACACCATCCACTTCCAATAAATGCGCCCGCACCAAAGGAATCTCCGGGAACAGGGTGTTCAGCCAGGCCTGATCACCGCGACCAAACAGGGTGACAAGCCGCAACTGGTTGGCATTCACCTGTGCCAGATTGACCCTGATGTCTTGCTGGATGATCGGGGAAACCTGCACCGTTTCGGCAGCCGCCCCCGGTGCACCCAACAGGTTATGCAGCTTATTGCCCGTCTGCTCCAACAGCAGGTGCTGCTCGAAAGAAATATCAGAAGCCTGCAATAACAAGCTCTGCATATATAAACCCTGATTGATCAAGCCAGCACAAGACAACAGCGATAAGACAAAGAAAGCGAATGCAACCGTGCTGCTTCGTGTAAAGCCAGACCCCATGCCAACCATTATTCCCATTTATACTTATCACCGTCTTGTTGCGGTAAGTTGCGGTAAATCCCACGCTTAGCAACTATACGGTCAAGCGTCAGGGGACGCAAACTTTCAAGCTGCCAAACCTCACGGGGACACCGATCAACCGACCAGGCCCAACCAGACAGCTTCCTTATCCCTCCCAGTTGTTTTAGTATCCGGGTTTGGATACACATACCACAACGATTTGATGGATTGCCCACACTTTACTGCCAAGCGCTGCCAATCGTGCCGCTGGCTGGAACAGCCCTATGCCCAACAAATGGCTGCCAAACAAGCACAATTGCAGCAACTGCTTGCCCCCTTCGAGGTTGCTGAATGGTATTCCCCCATTGCCAGCCCGGACAGTGCTTTCCGTAATAAGGCCAAGATGGTGGCTTTGGGTGCGGCACATGCCCCTATCCTCGGCATTGTTAGCCCAGCAGGAGTGCCGGTCAGCCTCACCGACTGCCCACTTTACCCGGCTGATATGCAGGCTGTGTTACAACGCCTGCAAGGTTGGGTACAACAGGCCGGATTACCGCCCTACCGCATCGACAAGGCCAAGGGCGAACTGAAATACATCCTCCTCAGCCGTAGTCACGCACGCGGCGAGTTTTTGTTACGCCTGGTGTTGCGGAGCGAAGCGGCATTGCCGCGCATCCGTGCCGCACTGCCCTTGCTGTTGGCGGACTGCCCAAGCATCCGCGTGGTTTCCGCCAATATTCAGCCAGTACACATGGCAGTACTGGAAGGTGCACAGGAAATACTCCTGACCGCCGCCACACGGTTGGAAGATCAATTCAATGATGTACCGCTCTATATCCGCCCGAAAAGCTTTTTCCAGACAAATCCTGCCGTGGCAGAACAACTCTACCAAACAGCCCGCACCTGGGTTCAGGCACGCAACCCGCAGCATATCTGGGATTTGTTCTGTGGTGTCGGCGGTTTTGGCCTGCACTGCGCCACCCCCAGCACCCACCTGACCGGCATTGAAATCGAAGCGGAAGCCATTGCCTGCGCCCAGGACTCTGCCACCGCGCTGGGCTTGCAACAGGTCAACTTCATGGCGCTGGATTCCAGCCTCTTTGCAGGTAAACACCAACCCCGCCCCGAGGTGGTGATCACCAACCCACCCCGGCGCGGCTTGGGGGCAGCCTTGTGTGCACAACTCACTGCACTCGCCCCACCTGCCATCCTTTACTCCAGTTGCAACCCGGAAACACTGGCACAGGATGTGGCAAGGCTGCCCGACTACCGTCTGGAGCGGGTGCAATTGTTTGACATGTTCCCCCATACCGCGCATTTTGAGGTGCTGGTTTTATTGGTACATACCGGGACACACCCATGATACCCGCCACCCAGGAAACCTTTTCCTTCCTCGACCACCAACTGGCACAGTTGTTGGTGCGCCTCTGTGCTGACTGCGGCGTGATACTCACGGATAGCCAACGCAACCATCTGGAGTTATTGGCGCGTTACAGCAGCCAAGCTACCCGCCAAGGCGTGGTTGCCACCCCCTTGCCCGCCGCCGTTCCAGCCAGCGAATGGGCAGCCTTGCAGGAATTGCCGGTGGTGGGGCAGGCAGGCGAATACAAGCCGTTGATCATCGAACATGGGCATATCTGGCTGAACCGTTATTGGCAATATGAGCACCAACTCGCCTGCAATCTGGCAGCACGCCTACACCAGCGCATCGAGGTGGAAACACCGGCAGATACCCTCAGCCAAACCTTGAACCAGTGGTTCCCGGACAGCGAAACTGCCTTGCAGAAACAGGCTATTGAACGTGCTGCCCACACCCCTTTCCTGATCATTTCTGGTGGCCCCGGTACGGGCAAAACTACCACAGTGACACGCCTGTTGTGCCTGCTGGTGGGGGAACTGGGTGTCAATCCAGACCGTATCCTGCTGGCAGCCCCGACCGGCAAAGCCGCCATGCGCATGCAGGAAGCCATCCGCCAAGCCAAAACCAGCCTGAATCTGGCAACGAAACTGGCAGAACGCATCCCCGAACAGGGCAAAACCCTGCACCGCCTGCTCGGTTATATCCCCGGCAAGGTTGGATTCCGCCATCATGCCCACAACCCACTACCTGCGGATGTGGTGATTGTAGATGAGGCTTCAATGATCGACATCTCACTGATGGCGCACCTGTTCGCGGCGGTGCGCCCCGATGCCCGCCTGATCCTGCTGGGCGACAAAGACCAGTTGGCCTCAGTGGAAACAGGTTCGGTTTTCCGGGATATGTGTGCACAAGATAATCAAGCCCACCCGCTGGATGCACACCTTATCGTACTGGAAAAAAGCTGGCGCTTTACGGCGGGGGGGGGTATCGGCCTGTTGGCAGCAGCAGTGCGTGACCGCCAGGGTACACGCATGCAAACCTTGCTGGAAGAACCTGCTGACGGTATCCATTGGACAGAAACAGCCCGGCTGGAACTGGAGTATCTGGAACAGGTCTGGGGAGACTATCTGGCTGCCGTGCATGCATGGCAACATGATACGACCAGCTTGCCGAACCTGTTTGCCGCCTTCAATGCCTTCCGCCTGCTCAGCCCCTTGCGTAAAGGCCCGCTGGGTACGGAACAACTCAACCAGCATATCAGCAAGCTGCTGGCACGCAGCCTGCCCAACCCAAGTGTCAGTGGACAATCGAGCGGGCAATGGTATGCCGGTCGCCCGGTGATGGTCACGGAAAATGACTACCGGCAAAACCTGTTCAATGGTGATATTGGCATTACTTTACCCAGCAGTGATGGGGTGTTGCGGGTCTGGTTTGCCGAAAGCGGGGGCTTCCGACCGATTGCGACCGTGCGCCTGCCTGCCCATGAAACTGCGTGGGCAATGACCATCCACAAAAGCCAAGGCTCAGAGTTTGGGCGGGTGCTATTGGTACTGCCCGATAATGAAGACGCACAAATCCTTGGGCGCGAGCTGCTGTATACCGGCATTACCCGCGCCCGCCACCGCCTGGACATCATGGGACGGCAAGCCGTATTGCAGGCTGCCTTGCAGCGCAGCCTGCCGGATACATCCTGTATCCGCTGGCGGCTACGGGAAGCCTACAAGCCCGCCATCACTTCCAACCCATAACGGAAATCCGGATGGGCAATCGCCACCAACTTCCGCGCCCGCTCCCGCAAGCTGCACCCCCGCAAGGACGCAACACCATATTCAGTGACGATGTGATCCACTTGGGCGCGGGAAGTCACCACCCCTGCCCCTTGGCTCAGTACATTGACAATCCGTGACTGGCTGCCGGACATGGCAGTGGAGGGCAAGGCAATAATCGAGCGCCCCCCCTTGGACAATTGCGCCCCCGTGACAAAATCCACTTGCCCACCAAAGCCTGAATACACCTGGTTGCCAATTGAATCCGCACAAATTTGCCCGCTCAGGTCAATCTGGATGGCACTATTAATCGAAACCGCTTGCGGGTTTTTGCGGATCACCGCAGGGTTATTCACATATTCAATGTCGAGGAAGGCTACTTTCGGGTTGTCATCAACAAAATCATACAAGGCGGCTGACCCCAGTACGAACCCCGTCACCAAGCGCCCCGCATGGATCACCTTGCGGCTATTGTCAATCACACCCTTGTGCACCAAGGGTATAACACCATCAGAAAACATTTCGGTATGGATGCCCAAATGCTGATGCCCACCCAAACAAGCCAATGCTGAATCCGGGATAGCACCAATGCCCATTTGCAGGCAATCACCGTCATGGATCAACTCGGCAATATGCTGCCCAATGCGCCCATAAACACCATTCGTTTCGGCAGGGGGATGGCTGGGCAACGCGCTACGGATCTCCACCGCATAATCAATCTCCCGCAATGGCAACACTGCATCACCGTGGGTGCGGGGCATCGCTGGGTTGATTTGCGCAATAAGGGTTGTCGCCGCCTGACAAGCCGCCAAGGTCGCCTCCACCGACACCCCCAACGAACAATTGCCATGCCGGTCTGGTGGGGAAACCTGGATCAGGGCCACATCCACCCGTTGCAAACCACGCCGGAACAGTTTGGGGATTTCCGACAGGAAAATCGGCACATAATCGGCCTTGCCCTGGTTAACCAATTGGCGGGTACTGCTGCTGACAAAATAGCAGCGGTTGCGCAAATGCCCGTCCAATCCCGGATGGCAGACAGCCTCGGCATTTTCCAGATGCAACTGCAACAACTCAACATTTTCCAGTGCCATCACCCGCACCGCCAAAGCCTCCAGCAAACGGTAGGGGGTCGCCGCCATCGAATGACACCAGATACGGTCGCCGGATTGGATACAGGCCAAAGCCTCTTCAGCCGTTGCACACATTATTGTCATAATTATTCAAGTCCTTTCTTCTGGCAGAAAGTGTTTATTGTAAGGGCGAAAGATGACAGGCGCTTGAACGGCAAGCAACCCCCTGTCATTTAGCGGTGCAAGACCCCCAGCCGCACCACTAGCAGGCGTGCCACCTCAGCTTGCAGCTCTTGCCGGATACTGCGCTCCTCTTCGGCAACACCCAGCACATGGCGACCATCGTAAATCTGGTTACGCTCTGCCCGTACCGAAGCGGTAACAGGGGCGGTGTCAGGACTTGAACCCAGTGGGGCATTGCGCCGGGCACTGAACGTAACCTCCAGGGCGTGGTTGAATTCACGTACCTGCCGGGAAGCGGAATAGGCTGACACTGTCCGGCTATCATTGACCCGGACAATCTCCAGATGGATGCCCGCTGCTTCCTGGCTATCAGCAATCCCCGCCCCCGCCTGTTGGAGCGCCTGCACCAGCGCTGCCCCAAAGCCACTGCCCGTATCGACCCCTGCCACCTGCACCGAACGGCCTTGCAAGGGGGCAACCATCACCGAGTCTGCCCCGCGCAAATGGAAACCGCTACAGGCTGGCAGGCCAATGGCACAGACCAGCCCAGCGCACAGTATCCGAAGCAAGCACTGCGGAAGGCGCATCATTTGGCAACAATATTGACCAGACGGCCTTTGACCACGATGACTTTTTCCACGGTAATGCCTTCGAGGAAGCGTTTGACATTTTCGTTGTCCAACGCAGAGGTCTGGATCTCGCTTTCAGAGGCGGATACATCCACTTGTACTTTACCCCGCACTTTACCATTGACCTGTACAATCAGCTCCAAGGTATGTTGCACCAAAGCCTCCTCATCGACCACCGGCCAGGCGGCATCAATCAAGGCCACCGGGCTACCCAAAGCCTCCCAGAGGGCATGGCAAATATGCGGTGTAACCGGAGCCAGCATCAGCACGATGGACTGCAACACCTCCTGCCGCAGCTTACGCCCGTCCACGGACTCATCCGCCGCCCGCGATACCTCATTCAGCAACTCCATATTGGCAGCAATCGCGGTATTGAAGGTATAACGGCGACCCATATCATCCGTGACCTTTTGCAGGCTTTGGTGCAACTTGCGGCGCAGTGCCTGTTGCCCGGAATTGAGCTTGCCATACGGGGTAGCAACATCCACCAGCCCCCCCGCCACATGGTCAAACACCTGTTTCCACAAGCGGCGCAGGAAGCGTTGCGCCCCTTCCACGCCAGAATCTGACCACTCCATGCTTTGGTCGGGTGGGGCGGCAAACATCGAGAACAGGCGCAAGGTATCCGCCCCATAACGTTCAATCATTTGCTGGGGGTCAACACCATTATTCTTCGATTTGGACATTTTGCTCATGCCCGCCGGGATAACAGGCTGCCCATCACCTGCCAACGATGCGCCGGTAATACGGCCTTTTTCATCACGTTGCACATCGACAGTCGTGGGGGAAATCCACTCCTGCCCGCCGCCCTCGCGTTCACGGTAAAAGGTATCCGCCAACACCATCCCTTGGGTGAGCAAGTTGGTGAACGGCTCATCAGACTCGACCATCCCGGCATCACGCATCAACTTGTGGAAGAAACGCGCATACAGCAAGTGCAGGATGGCATGTTCAATCCCGCCAATATACTGGTCAACCGGCAGCCAATAATTGGCACGCCCATCCAGCATCGCCTGGGTGTTATCCACGCAGGTATAGCGGGCAAAATACCAGGACGACTCAAAGAAGGTATCAAAGGTATCGGTTTCACGCCGCGCTGGTTTACCGCAACTAGGGCAAGTGGTTTCATAAAACGCGGGCATTTTCTTGATGGGGGAACCGCCGGTTTCATCGAACTCGACATCTTCCGGCAACAACACCGGCAAATCCTGTGCAGGAACCGGCAACACGCCGCAATCATCACAATAAATCATCGGGATTGGGCAACCCCAATAACGCTGGCGGGAAACCCCCCAGTCACGCAGGCGGTAATTGATCTGGCTGCGCCCCAGCCCCTTTTCACCCAAGGCATTGGCAATGGCATGGAAGGCATCCTGTGAGGACAGGCCATTATACAGACCTGAATCCACCAGCACGCCCTTTTCAGTAAACGCAGCCTCACCCAGATCAATATCACGCCCATCAACCGGGGCGATGACTTGCACCACCGGCAAGCCGTATTTACGGGCAAACTCCCAATCGCGCTGGTCATGGCCTGGGACAGCCATCACCGCCCCCGAACCATACGACATCAACACAAAATTGGCGACCCAAACCGGCACTTCATCGCCCGTCAAAGGGTGGATAGCCTTAATGCCGGTATCCATACCCTTCTTTTCCATGGTTGCCATATCCGCTTCAGCAACCTTGGCCTGCTTGCATTCTTCGATGAAGGTCGCCAGTACCGGGTTTTTCTCAGCCGCTTTCAATGCCAATGGATGCTGGGCAGCCACGCCCATATACGTGACCCCCATCAAGGTATCCGGGCGGGTGGTGAACACCGTCAGGGTTTCGCGGCTACCTGCAATACCGAATTGCAGCTCCACCCCTTCCGAACGCCCAATCCAGTTTTCCTGCATGGTACGCACTTGTTGCGGCCAACCGGGAAGCTTGTCGAGCTCTTCCAGCAACTCATCGGCATACGCAGTAATCTTCAGGAACCACTGGTCAATGTCACGCTGCTCAACCAAGGCTCCCGAACGCCAACCGCGCCCATCCACGACCTGCTCATTGGCCAATACGGTCTGGTCAACCGGATCCCAATTGACCGTCGATTTCTTGCGGTACACCAGCCCCTTTTCATACAACTGGGTAAAGAACCACTGTTCCCAGCGGTAATAGTCCGGTTTGCAGGTGGCAAGCTCACGTGACCAGTCGATTGCCAAGCCCATGGATTGGAGCTGGCTGCGCATGTAGTCAATATTGCGGTATGTCCATTTTGCCGGGGCGGTCTTGTTCTTGATCGCGGCATTCTCGGCAGGCAGGCCAAACGCATCCCAGCCCATCGGTTGCAGGACATTTTTACCTTGCATGCGCTGGAAGCGGGCAATCACATCACCGATGGTGTAATTGCGTACATGCCCCATGTGCAGCACGCCGCTAGGATAAGGGAACATGGACAGGCAATAGTATTTTTCCTTGTCCGGGTCTTCCTTAACGGCAAAGGATTGCTGGGCATCCCAGAAGGCTTGCACCGCTGGCTCCAGTGTTTTGTGGTTGTATTGTTCCTGCATGCTGCTCATGAATTCTGTCTACAAGCTGTCCTAAAACGCGAAGGATACAAAGCTTAACCGATGATTGCCAGCTACCCCCTGCATTTGTTTACACAAACCTCACAACAACCTCACAATTAGGGTGGATTTTTGGCTTGCACAGCAAGTGCTGGCTACCATCGTGGCAGGCAAGATCGTGGTGGGGACAAAAAAGGAGGGCTTCCAAACTGTTGTGGGTAATACGCCTAACTTATTAAATTTATTGGCAACTAAGCAGTAGGCTCTTGGAAACCCCCAAGGAAATAAACCATCAGTTTCCCTTCAGCTCAGACCTCATTGCATTCAACGGTTTTTGACTGCTTATCTGTGATATTCAGATCCAAAGTGGCAACCCCACCCCGCTCCCACCACTCCGCCGTGAAATAATCCGAGTAACGCGCACCACTACCTGATACCGCTGATGGCAAAGTATAGTCCTGTCCCTCCCAGTGAAACTTGACCAAACCCAAGCTATTGTCAGACAGGTTGTAATAATGAGCCGTTATTTTTTTGCCCCCTTCACACTGGTATACAACCGGCTTCCCACCGGTCAAATACAACCCTGTATCAGCCATGGCAACATCACCCAGCAACATGCTGGCAGCAAACACCATCAATAATTTATTCATGTTGAAACTCCTCACTATTTGTATCAGCCCATACCCACGAAAAGCCAGGCTGATGAAGCAGATTGCCTGATTATAGAAAAATGAAAAAAGGGGTTTCAGCCCCATCCGATCACGATCTGGATGAGGCGATCCTAAACAGGATAGTGAAGAAAACGAATGGGTCAGAAGCTTAAAACCTGGAGCCTAAACCTTGGGTTTTATTACCTAAACCAAAGTTTATGAACAAAAAATAAACTTTTTATGGCATTTGCACCTGATAAGACTGCACAAGCCCACCACAACTGCCATAGCACAAACGGTATTGGTCATCGCAGGGGCAGGTGTCATTACAAGTGGCCTCCTGGATACGGGCGCTCTCTGTTGCCAAGGTAGGGCGTTTCGGTGCAGACCCCGGAGACACAGGCCGATCCCAGCGGTCATAACCAAACCCACTCAAGGGACGGTGGCGTATGCACTGGCGATCACCGGGGCGGCAACGGTCACGGTAACGCAACAGGTCATGCATCAGACGGCGTTGGCGCATTTCCATCTCCCAAAACTGCAAATCAGTTTCGTAACGGGCCATTTCGTGCTCCCAAACGGCCATCTCACGCTCCCATGCCTCCAGCTTGCCCGGCAAATCGCGCTTAGCCTGCTGGCTGGCCTGAAGGGCACATTGCTGTAATTTGACACCACACTGGTTTTTGCATTGGCGTGCTGCCGCGTCACAACGGGTCAGGCAAATTTTGCCAGCGGCGGTAGTGGGTGGTGTCAAGCGGTATTGGGTTTGGTACTGTGGGGCAACACACCCAGCCAAACCGATTGCCAGCAGAAAAACGAGAAACTTGTACATGCCAAAATCCCCCAGACAAATGATTACTGATACCCACTTATACCAGCCAAGGCAGCAGAAGTTCCACAACAATCAAGGGAGTGTTACAAGTCTATCCAGCGGTCAAAGCAAGCAGCTTGCCCGGCAGGATGACCGGCGGCATCCAGCAAATTCCAGACAATGGCGTTTTCAATACGGAAACGCTGCCCGGTACGGGCAATGCGTACCCCGGCATAGTGGTCGATATAACCTTGGCGGGCAACCGTCTGGAGCAAGTGCTCCCGCTGCGTCCGCTCCAGTGGCTCAGCCGAATAACGGGAAGGCAGCGCCGTCAAGGCAGGCCAATCAAGTGCAAAGACCTGCATGGCTTGGCGGTTGCCATAGGTGAAGACCGGATCGGCAGCGGTATTATGTGCCAACAGGACAAAGGGCGCGTCGAACAACTGGCGGGCGGTTTCCTCACCCTGCCACGGCATTCCGCCCAAATCATAACCTAACCAGTGCCGAAAACTGCTATGCAGGATATGCACCTGCCCAGCCAGAAAAACATTGTCCGGCGCAGGCTCAGGTAGACGGGCTAACATGGCAACAATCAGTCGCTGCTTTTGTCGCCAGAGGTGCGCGGACGGGCAAACGGGCTGACATTGCCTGCCTTACCCCCATCCAATGCATGGATTTTACTGACTCCGGGCTTTTCCACTTCATCAATACGGATAATGGAATGCATCGGGATGAAAGTCCGGTTGACAGAAGCGAACTCCGATTTGAGGCGTTCCTCGACCGGATCAATCACCAAATCGCTCTGTGAGCCGAACACGAGTTCCTCGATAGCGATAAATCCATACAAATCAGATTCATAGACTTGTTTGGCAAAGACTTCGTAAACCTTGTTATGGTTAACGAACGAGATACGGTAAATGCGTGAACTGCTCAAGGCTTTTCCCCAAAAAATATCCCCTGCCGAAAAAACGGCAAGGGATTAAACACAACGATTAGCCTATCAAATTTTGGGGCAATGGTCAGCTTTTTAAAGTACCGGCGGCAATTTTCTGTCCGATCAGGGCTTTCCATTTGGCAGGCCCGGTATTATGCACAGACTCACCGAGGCTATCGACCGCCACCGTGACCGGCATATCCTTCACCTCAAACTCGTAAATCGCCTCCATCCCCAGCTCTGGGAAGGCCAATACTTGCGAACCAACGATGGCTTTGGATACCAGATAAGCCGCACCACCGACCGCCATCAAGTAAACCGCCCCGAACTCCTTGATGGCCTCAATCGCGGTCGGGCCACGCTCAGATTTGCCGATCATGCCCAGCAAACCCGTCTGCTCAAGAATCTGGCGGGTGAACTTGTCCATACGGGTGGAAGTGGTCGGGCCTGCGGGGCCAACCACCTCATCACGCACCGGATCAACCGGCCCCACGTAATAAATGAAGCGGCCTTTCAGGTCAACCGGCAACGGCTCACCCCGGTTGAGCATATCAACCATGCGCTTGTGGGCGGCATCACGCCCGGTCAACATTTTACCAGACAACAACAGGGTTTCACCGGGCTTCCAGGTTTTTACCTCGTCAGGCGTAACCGTATCAAGATTGACGCGGCGGGAAGCTGCCCCCCCATCCAGGGAAATCTGCGGCCAGTTCGCCAAATCGGGAGGTGTTTGCAGTGCCGGGCCAGAACCATCCAGGACAAAATGCGTATGGCGGGTGGCGGCACAATTCGGGATCATGCACACGGGCAAGGAGGCTGCATGGGTTGGGAAACCCATGATCTTCACATCCAGCACGGTGGTCAAACCACCCAAGCCCTGTGCACCCAAGCCCAGTTGGTTGACCTTCTCGAACAGCTCAATCCGCAGCTCCTCAATACGGTTTTGGGGGCCACGCGCTATCAGCTCCTGAATATCAACCGGCTCCATCAGCACTTCTTTGGCCATCAGGGCAGCTTTTTCTGCTGTACCGCCAATACCAATGCCCAGCATTCCAGGTGGACACCAGCCCGCACCCATAGTCGGCACTGTTTTCAACACCCAATCCACAATGCTGTCAGACGGGTTGAGCATCACCATCTTCGACTTGTTCTCGGAGCCACCGCCCTTGGCAGCCACATCCACACTGACCTTGTCGCCAGGGACAATCTCGTAATGGATGACGGCAGGGGTATTATCCTTGGTGTTTTTCCGTGCACCCGCAGGGTCAGAGAGGATCGAAGCCCGCAGCACATTGTCCGGGAACAAATAGGCACGGCGCACCCCTTCGTTGATCATGTCAGTCAGGCTCATATCGCCTTCCCACTGTACATTCATGCCAACCTTGACGAAAACCGTGACAATACCGGTATCCTGACAAATCGGGCGTTTGCCTTCGGCACACATGCGCGAGTTCACCAGAATCTGGGCAATGGAATCCTTGGCGGCTGGTGATTCCTCGCGTTGCCAAGCCGCATACATGGCATCGACAAAATCCTGCGGATGGTAATAAGAAATGAACTGGAGCGCGTCTGCCACGCTCGCAATCACGTCAGCTTGCTTGATGATGGTCATTGGAGTCCTCCGTTGGTGGTCTTCGGCTTACCGGGTGCGCAATACGTTTTTGTGTGGTGCACAAGGGTATGCTATTTACGGGAGGGAATCCAGTCGCCCGCAAAGCTTCCAACAGGGGACAAGGTTATTTACCACCTGTTGTTGCCTATATATAAGCCGGGATAAAGACCGGGTGGTGGCGGATATGCAAGGACATGCCCAACGCAGCCATGCCATTGGTATCCAGCAAACGGGCTGCCAATGGCAGGAAGATGGTTTCCTCAAAATGCGCATGTGCTACAGAATAACTGGCGATGGCTGAAACCAACTCGCCATTCAGCCAGACCAGTTTGCCTTTGGCAAGCAGCTTCAGATCTGGCTCAATCAGCTTCCACAAGGATTCGATATGCCGGTGCTCACGGATCAACTGTTCAATTTGCTCCTTGGCCTCCACCAATTCAACCGGATCAGCATGCAAGGCACTCTCGACAGCGGTGAACAGCTCCTCCTCTTCTTCCTGGTGGTGCTTGATGATCACATCATGATAGAAACGGTGTAGGCTAGCCGCACTTGCTTTCAGCTCGGCTGCTTTCGCAGGGATACCCAACAGTGACGGTAAAACCGCCAACTGTTCGATGTTCTTGAGGATACCCGCATGGCAACCGGAAAAACTCTCCAGCGGGCTGCCTTGCTCAGGCGTGTTTTGTGCTGTCGTCTGGATGTGCATGGAACCAATACCTCGGAAATGACAGAACCATGCACCCATCATAAAACCAGGCATCAGCCTAGCGCTTGATATGCATCAACAGTACTGCTTTAGTGTAGGACAGCTACCTTCCCTTTCATTCCGGCATCATAATGTCCGGGTTGCAGGCAGGCAAAGTCGATGGTTCCGGCTTGACTAAACTTCCAGACAATCTCACCACTTGCCCCCGGTTCAACCTGCACCATATTCGGGTCTTTGTGTGCCATATTCGGGTGCTTCAACATCAGGGCAGCATGGGCTTTCAGGTCATCTATCGTGCCGAGGGTCAGCTCATGGCGGATTTTGCCAGTGTTTTTCACCACCAGGCGCAAGGTTTCACCGTGTTTCACCTCAAGGTTTTCTGGGCTAAACCGCATGGTGTCAGACATTTCGACCGTAACAGTACGGCTAACCTCATCCAGCTTGCCCGGCTCACCAATAGTCGGGACTGTGCCGTGGTCATGGACTGAATGACCATCAGCAGCGGTAGCGGAGGTAGCATGCTCATGCACCGGCAAGGGATTGGCGTTGTAATAGTGGTAAGCGCCCGCCGACCCCACCAACACAACCGCCATGGAAACCAGGGCATAACGCTTGAATGCCCGGCTAAAACCTTCTGATTGCATCAATGCCAAAGCCACCAGTGACAAGGCAAACCCCACAGGCACAGCCCAGACACTGCGGTAAGGGGAATCAGGGAAATGTTGCAGGCTACCGGTGAACAAGCCCAAACTGATCACCAGCAAGGTACTGACCAGCAGGGACTTGAACAAGACTTGTCGGTTTCGCCACTATCCCGCTTGCCATAAATACGTTTGCGGCGGTTGCGCAGCATCAGCAGGCAAATCTGTTTCTGGCGCTCGGTCGTGGGGAGCAAATCCCACGAGTGGATGGTAGTCGGGCCGTTGCGGATGTCGTTGAACAAGAAAAAGTCATTCATGCCACTAAGCTTGCGGTGACGGCGCTTGTCCACTACCGGACTGCCGAACAGGTCGGTCATTACCCCGACTTCGCTGGTTACTGACTTATCTATATCATCTTCCAGTACATCCACCAGTTTCAGGGTGCTTCTGTGCGGGGCTAGCAAACTAAACTTGTGCAGGTATGCTGCATGCAGGAAACCGACAATGTAAACCCTGACCCGATCTTGTGGCACACCGTAGTCGGAGGCGTTCAACACAAAATGCTTGGCAAAATATCCTGCCTGACGGATATGGGCAAGGATATAGGATAACGCACCCTTGGTTACGTGGGTCAGCCAAACCTTTGACATGTATACCGTAAGGATTGTAGAGCAAGGCATAGTAAGCCCCATCAACCGGTGAACCGGTCATCGCCAACAGCTTGAACATCTTTTCCTTGCTGACCTTGGTTTGGTCGCTGTTGGGCAAGGGACCTTTCAATTCAAAAGCATAGTGTTTGCCTGTAGTTGGGTTATGCACATAGATATCACAGACCACACTAACCCAGACGCTGGAGGTGTTCCCGTTCATCACTGCCCAGACAAACCATGTATTTTTTGACCAGGCCATGCTCCTGCCATTTGCATGGCTCATCGGTTTCGACAAATCAAAAATGATTGTGTACTAGTACAACGTCATGAGTCTATTGACGGGTACAGCCGTTTCAGTTTGATGCGTGCATCTTCGGTGGTAAAGCGCCAGTTGACGGGTTTGGCATTGCCGCTCCGCTTTTCTGCCCATGCAGCAACTTCTTTCTGCAAGGATTGCTGGTCGGGAATCCTGCGGTCAAGGCATTGGCGGTTGGGGTGGCTGAACTCGATTTCTGCCCTATCGGGCCAACTGCCATGTTTGGGGGGTGTAGTGGATTTCCAACCGTTCCAGCAGACGGCGGGCTTCCATCGGCTCAAAGGCTTTGTACGGGGAAGCAGGGGCATGGGTGTTGGGGTTGTCCATCACCCGCGTGGCCTTGTGGGCATCGGGATGGTGGACCTCCAGCAGGTGACGTATCTGGTGCGCCCAGTCAACGGCGGTGCGGGAACCGGTGACGGTCGCATGGCGTTGCCCGGTCAGGGGTTCAAAGAACATGAACAGGTTGCTGACACCGTTACGTTCATATTCGGTGTCAAACCGTTCGGGCTGGCCTGCTTGTGGCGGGAGGGTGGCGTGAACTCCCTAACAGGTTGTTTGCTGCTTTCATCCATGCATACCAAGGGTTGGTTGGGGGCAAACGGGCGCTTGTAAACCTCCAATACATCTTCCATCGCACACACAAATTCAGCGTTGGCCTCCGGTGGGATGCACCCTTCCTGCTTTTGCCACGGTTTGATGATGTTTTTTTAAAACCTGGCGCACCGTTTCGTAGGAAATGGCTTCCACCTGTTCCAGCTCCACCAGCTTGTCCGCCAACAGGCGCAGTGTCCAGCGTGCGTAGCCTTCAGGCGGTTGTGAGCAGGCCAGTGTGACCAGATGGGCTTCCCCATCGCCATCCAGCCGGGGTGTCCGGTAGCGCTCCTGCTTCGTCCGCGACAAGGCTGCTTCCAACCCCGCTTCAACCAGGCGCTGGCGCACACGTTCCACCGTCCGGGTACTCACGTCAGAAGTAAGCATGGCCCATAGGAGGTGACAAATCAAAGATGATGGGGTACTAGTACAACGTCATCTTTGATTTGTCATGCCGTATACCCCATGCTCCACTCCAGGAATCAGGAAGGAGCAAATCATGGTCAAGAAATACATCGTCCGCCTGGACAGCGAAGAACGGTGTCAACTGGAACAGTTGGTCAAAGTGGGCAAAGCCGCTGCCTATAAACGCCAACACGCCCAAATCCTGCTGAAAGCGGATATTGGAGAATGCG
>CAXYXW010000006.1:0-171604 GCA_964293005.1 uncultured Thiothrix sp. | reverse complement strand
CAGGCTGCTCAGGCTGCTCAGGCTGCTCAGGCTGCTCAGGCTGCTCAGGCTGCTCAGGCTGCTCCACGATAGTAGGAACTGAAACGACTTGTCGAGCAGGCTGCTCAGGCATTTTATTAACCCGGTGCGCTGTTTTAACAGATTGTCGCTTCTTTCGCCACCCCAAAACCGCCTTATACAAGTCGACCATACCACCTGCGAAGCTAGTCACCAAAGCAACCGCATACATCACCGGGTAAACAACCACCCCTTTGGCAATCTCTGCCCACTTGACAGACTTCCGCCGTACCGCAGGGGACGAGGGGATTGTAGTACCTGCCCCATCAGGGGGTGAACCCAAGGATGCCCCGGCACTGATACAGCCCAAGGGGATCACCAGCAAGGTCAATAAGGTGGACACGGCTCCACCAAAAATCAGTGAAACAGCCATCCCCTGGAAAATTGGGTCGGACAGGATCACCATCGAACCACCCAGCAAGGCCAAAGCCGTAATCAGGATCGGGCGGGTACGCGCCTCACAGGAACGGATAACCGCCTCGCTGACAGACAAGCCTTCATTAACCACCGCTTCGCGGGCAAAATCAACCAGCAAAATCGAGTTACGGACAATAATTCCTGCCAGTGCAATAAAACCAATCATGGAGGTGGCGGTAAACTCCGCCCCCATGATCCAGTGCCCTGGCAAAATACCAATCAGGGTCAGCGGAATAGGAGCCATAATAATGGCAGGCAGCACAAAATTACCAAACTGGGCAACAATCAACATATAGATCAAAACCAATGCTGCCGCAAAAGCGATGCCCATATCCCGGAAGGTTTCAAAGGTAACAGTCCACTCACCCGCCCAAGAAAAAGCTGCGCTCAATGCCAAATGGTCTGGGGAACCGAACCAATGCCCACCATCAATCACCGTGCCGTCCGGTGCAGTATACCCCTTACCCTCATTCGCTGCTTGCATGAGAGCCTCAACCTGCTTTTGCCCATACACAGGCGCTGCCAGTACCCCGACCCCTTCGGCAGTGACAAACTCGACCGGATTCATATCCTTATGGTAGATCGGCTTATCCTGCTGCTCACGCACAAACGTACCCAGCTCGGATAATGGCACAGAATGCCCCTGCATATTCGTGACCGGCAACTGGATCAGGCGCATGATTTGTGAGCGGGCGCTCAACGGTATTTGCAAGACAATATGCGTCGGGTCAATCAGTGCATTTTTCTTGATGTCGCCCAGAATAAAGCCCCCCATTGCCATTTCCAATGAGCGGTTTACATCTTCAACAGTAATGCCATTACGCTGGGCTTTGTCGGCATCGACCACAAAACGGAGGATTTCATAATCCCGCTCCAGCATATTATCCACATCACCCAGATTTTCAGCCTGCTTGAAAAAGCCGGTCATATCAGCAGCCATCTGGCGGCGGATATTGGGATCTTGGTGATAAATTTCAGCGACAACCGTTTGCAAGACCGGTGGCCCCGGTGGCATTTCCACGACCTGAACCGTTGCCCCAGCAGCCTCCGCCAGTGGCGTAAGGATAGAGCGTGCCTCCACCGCAATGTCATGGCTGGTACGCTTACGTTGCCCCTTGTCCAACAACTGCACCTGGATGTCGCCCTGCCACGGTTGCTGGCGCAGGTAGTAATGGCGCACCAGACCATTGAAGTTGAATGGCGAGGCTGTACCCGCATAGGTTTGCAGGGCGGTCACTTCTGGCAATTTCTGCATGGCAGCCGCCAGATCGTGGATCAGGTTGGCTGTCACCGGCAAGGCTGTACCCTCCGGCATGTTCACCACCACATTGAATTCAGGCTTGTTATCCAGCGGCAACATTTTCACCGGGACAGCCTTCAAGGGGTAGAACAGGGTCATCAGGGCGAAAAACACCACGATAATCCCCAGCAGCAAGGCATAACCTTTACGCTTGTCCTCAACCAAAGGCAGGATAATGCCACGGAACAAACGTTCCAGACGCGCAGCCTGCTTGTGCTCCTTCTCCGCATCCGCATGCAGCTTTTCCAGACTGGGCTTGAACAGGTTGGTCAGCCACGGCGTGAAAGCAAACGCGGCAAACAGGGAAATGATCATGGCAACCGAACCCAGGATCGGGATCGGCATCATGTACGGCCCCATCATGCCACTGACAAACCCCATGGGCAGCAAGGCAGCAATAACCGTGGCGGTTGCCAGAATAGTAGGGTTGCCCACCTCACGTACTGCATCAACGGCAATTTCCAAACTTTGCTGGCTAGCCAACAGCCAACGCCGGTATATATTCTCCACCACCACGATGGCATCATCGACCAGAATGCCAATCGAGAAAATCAGGGCAAACAGACTCACGCGATCAATGGTCATCCCCAGCGCCCACGCCATAAACACCGTGGTGGTAATGACCGAAGGGATAACAATCAGCACCACCAACCCTGCCCGCCATGCCAAGGCGATCCACACCAGCACGGTGACAATCAAGGTAGCAATCAGCAGTTTTTTCAGGAGCTCATTCACTTTGGCTTTGGCGGTCGCACCGTAATCACGGGTAATGGCAACATGGACATCATCCGGGATAATCTGCCCTTTCAAACCTTCCAGTTTTTTCAGGACGGCTTGAGATACTTCCACCCCGTTGGTACGGTTCTTTTTGGCAATCGCTAAAGTAACAGCGGCGGCATTGGTGGCTGGCTCTTCCGTGGCAGCCGCAGGGCCGGTGTAATAACCGACAATCCGGTTGGCCTCACTGGGTGCAGCCTTAACTTCTGCCACATCACGTACATAAACCGGCCTTCCGTTGACGACTGTCACCATCAGGCGGTTGATGTCCTGGGCAGAGTTCAGGAAAGAACCGCTGTAAACCTTATAAACCAGGTTGCCCGGTTCCACCACCCCGGTATTGCGTTCGGAATTCGCCATACGGATGGTGTTCGCCACCTGATCCAACGATACGCCAAAGGTCGCCAAGCGCTCCGGCATGATTTCCACCTGCACTTCTTCGCGGCGACCGTCCACAATAAAGCTTTGGCTGGTATTGGCGACTTCACGCAGCTCCTGGAGGACATTCAGCCCCACCAGCCGCAAAGAGGCATCATCAACCGAATTTGACCACAGGGTCACTGTCACCACCGGCACGTCATCCACGCCTTTGGGTTTCACCAACGGTGGGCTTGCACCGAGGGGCATGGCATCCCGGTTGGAGGATAATTTGTCATAGAGCTTGACCAAGGAGGATTCCAAATCCTGCCCCACCACAAACTGGACAGTGACTAGAGCCTCACCGCGCATGGAGGCGGAATACACATGGTCAACCCCGGTGATTTCCGACAGGATCGACTCCAGCGGGCGGGCAATGATGGCTTCCACCTCCTGGGCGGATGCCCCTGGATACTGGACAAAAATGTCCACCATCGGCACAGAGATTTGCGGGTCTTCCTGCCGGGGGGTAATCATCAGCCCCAACGTGCCAATCGCGAGGAAACACAGCAGCAGTAACAGGGACAGGGGGGAATTGATAAAGGTTTTGGCAGTTTGCCCGGCAAGACCCAAGCGATGGGTAATGCCGGACGCAGGTTTTTGCTGATCGTTCATGAGCTAAGCACCGATACAAAGTGAGAATGGACAGGCCACGTACTTACTTGGCTTCCGGCATCCAACCGGAAACAGCACGCGGTGGCGGGTTGTCAATGATGTACATCCCCGGCTTTAACCCGGACACGACCTCAACCTTGTTCCCACTTTGCTCGGCACCGAGACGCACCAGCCGGAGTTCGGATACACCATTCTCCACCACCAGCACACTCGGCAAACTACGCCCACTCAGCAACGCCGTCCGGGGGATTGCCACACTGTCCCCACCCGTCGACTTGCCATCAGGCAAATAAACTTCTGCATACATCCCCGGTGCAGCGGTCACATCCACCGGCAGGTCAAATTTGACTGTCACCGTATGGCGCTCAGGATCAGCCACCGGGTAAATCTGTGAGACCTTTGCCATGGTTTCCGCAGAGCCGTCAATCTTGGCAGGCACAACCATGCCTTCCTTGAGCAAGCCCACCAAACCCGACGGGACATCCGCCTGCAAACGCTTGTACTTGATAAAGCCATAACGCAGCAAGGGCTGACCTGGCTGGACAGTATCCCCCACCTCTGCCATTTTTTGCAGGATCACGCCTTCAAACGGGGCAACCCCCTTAGCATTCTGCAAGGCAGCATCAATTTCCTGCAACTGCGAATACGCCTGCTGCAAAGAACCTTTGGCCTGTGACACCCCAGCGGCACTGCTGACCAAATCCGAATAACGCCCGACATCCGAGTCGTAATTGTTCATGAGCATTTCCGCCATCGGGCGGGTCATGAAATTATCCATCATGGCAGGCAGGCCAAAACCGGGCATTGCACCAATATCCTTGCTGCGCGGGGAAACAATCTCACGCCGATATTGCGCCTCCGTGCTTTGCAGGGCGGCTTGTGCATTCTGGATTTGCGCAAGAATGGCATTGCGCTTGGCAAGCAACTGCGACTCATCCACCTGCGCCAACAATGCCCCCTGCTGGAAGCTGCTGCCCACCTCCCCGGCAAAATACTTGACCACCCCTGGGATTTGGGCTGCCAATGTCACTTCCTTGTAGGGAATGACAGAGCTGCCCAGCACTGACTGGGAATGGGATACCGATGCATCAACCTGCACAACTTCGGCGGCGTGGGCAAATGGCACAACAGCCACAATAAACATCGCCCACAGTGATCTTGCGGCAAAACCTCTTTTTCTCATGAACGGATATTCCTCAAAGACGACGGATCACATCTCACCTAGCAGGCAGCACTATATCTTTTCAAGCGTGGCAATTCCAGTCAAAACGTGTGGATAGGTCATGGTGGATAGGCCAAGCCATCTCCCTGCCATGACCTGCCCCCGTCATCCTCAATACTTCAAACGTGCATAATAGGTCTTCTGTGCCGCTTCCCGCGCCTGCCCCAAGGTATGGATGCCCTTTTCTGCCAATAAGGGGATCATTTTCAGGAACACCTCTGCTGTTACCATCGTGTCACCAATCGCGGTATGCCGCCCGATGATGGTGACATTAAACCGTTCAGCGATGGCCTCCAGCCGGTGTGACTCCTGATTGGGGTGGATAACCGCAGACAACAGCAAGGTATCCAGCACCGGCTGGTCAAACACCACGCCGGTTGCCTGCTCCTTGACCTGGAAACAACGCATATCAAACGCGGCATTGTGTGCTACCAGCACCGTATCCTGGGTATAGGCATGGAAAGCAGGCAAGACCTGTTGAATCGGCGGCTGCCCCTTGACCATTTCCGGGTGGATGCCGTGAATGGGGATGGTTTCCTTGGGGATATTGCGTTTCGGATCAACCAATTGGTCGAAAATCTCCTGATGCAGCATTTTGCCGTTGACGACCCGCACCCCGCCAATCTGGATAATTTCATCCCCACCTGCCGGGTTCAAACCGGTGGTTTCGGTATCAAATACGGTATAGGTCAGCTCAGTCAGCAGGCGGTCATCCAGTGAGCGCGATTGCTCAGAGCTTTTGAACAGGTCGAAGTCATAATATTCCGGGCGGCTTTCGTTTTTCAGGAAAGTATTGACCGCCAACTCCTCCTGGGGGGTTGCCAGCGGCAACAGCAGCCGGAAGAAAGCCCGCCCGCCATCTGCCTCGCGCTCCATCCACGACTCGCCACTGTGCCGTGCCAACACATCCTGCACCGTCAGGGACATGGTTTCCGTGCCGACACGGATTTGCTCCATTTCCCAGCCGATCACGGCCTTGGTATCTACCAACAGCGGCATCCACAACATATCCAGACAAGCCCGCTGCCCCTGGGCTTGCAGACGTACTGTGACCTCATCGACCTTGCATTCCTCGCGCAAACGCCCCGCCAAATGCACCAGCGCCTGCAACAACGAGAAGCTTTCCACCTTCAGCCATAGGGAAGCATCGACCTGATCCAGCACAACCTTTACCGGCATGCTGGCCTCAATCCGGCGCATGGCGGCATCCAGCAGGTCAGCACCCAGCATCTCTTCCAAAGGCCAGCGCGAACGCAGGGTATTGGCAGAGGAGGTTTGCATTTCCTCAAGACGCTTGCCCAAACCATGAATCTCATCCCGCACCACCCCCAACAAACGCTCACGCATCTCCGGTTCAAGGTCAGGGTATTCCAGCACCTCAACAGCGGCCTGGGCATTCGCCAGCGCCGCACGGCTGCCTTCGGTCAGCGCATACAGCACGCGGTCTTTTTCCGAATCATCCTCAAAATCACGGGTGATATTGTCCAGCATCAACACAAAGCCGGTGAGTTCGGAGGTTTGCTCAGGAGCCGCATCCTCGGCTTCTGCACTCGGCATGCGCACTGCCCGGACGGGAGCCATCTGTACCCGCAACAACTGCCCGGACTGGGTGGTCGTGACGAACTGCGCCGACGGCATCGCTGCCCCACGCTCCAGCCGGTGCTGGATATTTTCCAGCGCATGCGTGACCAGTTTGCGGTCAAACACACCATAAATCGAGCGTCCCAAGCCAATCAACTCCGCCCCGCCCGCCACCGAAGGGGCTTTTGACAAGGTACGGAACTGCATACGGGCGCGGTTGTTATACAGCAAAATACGCCCATCGAGGTTGCACACCACCACACTTTGCGTCAATTCGGACATCAAGGCTGCCAGCCGGTTTTTTTCCAGCTCGGTATTGCGGCTAGCCTCCTGCACACGCTGATCCATTTCCGAACGCAAGCCTTCACGCTGGTCAACCAACTGGTTAATCAGGTCAGCCAACTGGCGGTTTTCCACACTCCCTTCCGGCAACAAACGGCGTTTGACATCTGTTCCCAACAGCACCTGGGCATTTTCCAGCAGGCGGGCAGGCGCGGTCATGAAATAGGCCACCAAATGGCGCAAGGCCACCCCGACAGCAACCAGCGACACTGCCCACATGACAAACAACAAGGCAAAGCGGGGGCCAATCGCCTCAAGCACCAATGCCCGTTCCGCCTCCCCCAGAGCCGCCCAGATCAGGCCACCCGTCACCAGCAACCAAGCCAAACAGACCACACCCACCACTGCCACACCGATGACAATCCGCCAGTCGATTTTTCTCATGCCGTTTTCCCTGACAAATCCCCTAACAAATCCCGTACCCGCTGTGCCAGCTCCTTGGTGGAAAAGGGCTTGACCATATACGCATTCGCCCCCAGAGCCATCCCCTTGGCAACATCCGTATCGCGCCCCTTGGCGGTCAGCATCAGGATAATCATATCTTTCTTGCAGGCAGGATTGGCACGCACCTCCTGACAAACCTCAAAGCCGGTCTTTTTCGGCATCATGGCATCCAGCAACACCAAATCGGGCTGCTCACGGAAAACCGCATCGACCGCCTCTTGCCCATCGCGTGCCACCACCACCTGATAGCCTTCACGCTTCATCAGGAACTCCAGCGAAATCAGGATATTTTGCTCATCATCCGCAATCAGAACTTTTGCCATGTACTCTCTCCTCCTTCCTACTGTTACCTCGGCAAGAAAAACCCAAAGCAGGCTCCCTGCCCCAATTCAGATGTCAGCCACATCCTGCCACCAAAATGCTCGACAATCTGGCGGCTGATCGGCAAGCCCAAACCTGTACCCTGTGGGCGGTTATCGGCTGCACCGGCTTGCCGGAATTTCTCAAACACTTGCTCTTGCTCTTCGGCTGCAATGCCAGGGCCATTATCCTGCACCTCAACCGTAATCCCATCCGCCGCATCTTTCAGGTAGACATCCACCCGCCCACTCGCGGTCGGGACAAACTTGGCGGCATTCGACAGCAAGTTAAGCATGACCTGCATCAGCCGGTCTGAATCCGCCCGGATCGGTGGCATCGCCCCGGATGCATGCACCTGCAAGGTAATCCCGCGCTCATGATACGTGCCGGAAATGCTTTGCACGGCCTGCATCACCACCGCATGCATATCCACATCGCTGTTATGCCACTCGGCATGCCCAGCTTCAATCTTTGCCATATCCAACACCTGGTTGACCAGACGACCCAACCGCTCGGCCTCCGCCACCACAATCTCCAGAAACTGCCGCCGCTGTTCCACATCCATGCCATCATCATCAAGCATCATTTCCGTCAGGGCACGGATGGAGGTCAAGGGGGTGCGCAGCTCATGCGTCACGGACGACATGAAATCATCCTTGAGCTTATCGAGGCTTTTCAGTTGCTCATTGGCAGCCCGCAGCTCAGCCGTCGCCTTTTCCAGTGAGCGGGACTTGTCCTCCAGGGCGCGGGAATAAGCCCGCAATTGTGAGGCCTCTTCCAGAATGTGCATCACCTCATCCAGGTTGAGCTGCTCTTCCTCAACCACCGAAGCCACCATCATCCGGGCAGAACCCGTACCAATTGCCCCTGCCAACTGCGTTTCCACAAACTGCACCAACTGCGCATTCGCCGGGATGTCCTTGATGCTGGCTGCCCCGACCCGCTTGGCATAATGGGCAAACAAATTCTGCGCCTTATCCTGCCCCAAAAAGCGCCCCGTCAACCCCAGCAGGTCAGACACTTGCGCCCGCCCCTGCCAGAATACCGGATGGGTGCTGGCAGTGCGGTTGAAAACATCCACAAACAGCAGCGCCTGACTGGCCTCCCGCGCTTGGGGGCGTGTCCACAGGGAAACCAGCACATAGGCCGTAACATTGGCAAACAGGCTCCAGAACAAGGCATGGGAAATATTATCCAGCCCCGTCAACCCCAGGAACTGCTCCGGCTTCAGCCATACCAGCCCCCACGGCCCTTCACTGAGGAAGGCATCCGGCATCCAGCCTGATTTGGCAATCGAAGGCAGCAGCAAGGTATACACCCAGAACGCAAACCCCAACAACAAGCCCACCAAAGCCCCTTGCCGGTTGCCCAAGCGCCAATACATGCCACCCAGCATAGCCGGGGCAAACTGGGCAACGGCGGCAAAGCTGATCAGGCCGATGCTGACCAGCGCATAAGCTTCCCCGGCAACCCGGAAATACAAATACCCCAGCAGCAAAATCCCCAAAATGGCCACGCGGCGGATAGCCAGCAATAGCCCGGTCAAATCACCAGTGGCACGGCTGCCAAACCGCTCCATGCGCAGCAGCAACGGCATCACCAGGTCATTACACACCATGGTCGATACGGCTATCGCCTCAACAATCACCATACCGGTAGCCGCCGACAAGCCCCCCACAAACACAAACAGCGCCAGCCACTCATGCCCTTGTGACAAGGGCAGGGACAAGACAAACAACTCCGGGTCAGCCTGCCCTTTGCCAAAAAACAGCAGCCCGCCCAAGGCAATCGGCAACACGAACAGGTTGATCAGCAGCAAATAGGTGGGGAATACCCATGCCGCCCGTTTCAAATGGCGCTCATCGACATTTTCCACCACCATCACCTGAAACTGGCGGGGCAGGAAAATCACCGACAACATCGCCAGCAAGGTCAGGGCAAACCACTGCGGATAGGCAAACGGCCTGCCTTGCCCAAATGACAGCAACGATTGCAGCTCAGGGTTCGCCAAGGCTTGGGCAAAAATATCGCCGACCCCATCAAACAGCCCATAGGCCACAAACAAACCCACTGCCAGAAACGCCACCAGCTTGACAATCGACTCAAACGCGATGGCTGCCACCATCCCTTCGTGGCGCTCGGTGCTGTCCAGATGGCGTGTGCCAAACACAATCGTGAACCCCGCCAAGGCCAAGGCCACATACAAGGTACTGTCCTGCAACCAACTGCCAACCGCTTGTGCCGGTTGCCCCAAGGGAGTGGTCAGCATCGCATAGCCGCTGGAAATGGCCTTCAACTGCAAGGCGATATACGGGACAATCCCCACCACGGTAATCAGCGTGACCAAACTGGCGAGGATACGGCTTTTACCGTAGCGGCTGGCAATAAAGTCGGCGATGGACGTGATCCGGTAGGTCTTGGCAATACGGATCATCTTGCGCACGACAATCCATGCCAGAACCATCGCCAGCATCGGCCCCAAATAGATGGGCAGGAACCAGACCCCGGCATTGGCTGCCCGCCCGACACTGCCAAAATATGTCCAGGCTGTGCAATACACCGCCATCGACAAGGCATACACCCACGGGCTGGCAATCACCGAACGGCCTGCCGCCGCCCGCTGGTCGCCAAACCAGGCAACCGCAAACAGCAGCAGCAGATAAACAAACGAAGCACCAATCACCAAGGAACCGGATAACATCACATGACCCTCAGTGTTCGCGGGTTTCCATCAACCACGCCAAAGCAACAATCAAGACTGCCCAGATCAGGAACAAGCCCGCCGGAAACAAAGGAATCCCAAACACCGTTGTCTGATGATCCCATAAGGCCAATAACGGAAAATTCAGCAAGGCGCAGCCCAGCATAAACACCACCACCAAGCGTTCCGATGTTATTCCCCTTAACATGGTCATTACTCCTATCTGAAGTTATCTGACTGAAACCGCTGCGCCATGCCTGATTGCATGCCTGCCACCACATCAAAGGCATTTTTCAGATGCCGTTGCTCCAACTCGGACAGCTCATCCGGTTTTACCTGATTGTCCGGCTGCGCCCCTGCGCGGATTTGCATGGCCTGATGGCGCAAACGCGCCAAGCCAATAAACTCGAAAGCATCCAGCAAATTCGCCAAGCCATCTTCCGTCAATAATTTCCGCTGCCCCAATGCCTCCAAACGCTCACGGGTATTGGCTTGTGGCAAACCGGCTGCCAAAGCATAAACCCGCGCAAAATCCGTGACGGGCGTAACGCCGCGCTTTTTCATATCCAGCGTTTTACCACCATCCAGTTGCTTTTCCAGCACAAAGCCCTTAAAGAAACTCAAGGGTGGGCGGAAACTCAGGGCATTGGCTGCCAAATGCGCCAAAAACAGCGAGCTTTGTTGGGTTTTGCGTAAAATGCCATTGTGCAAATCAGTGAATAAGCTTTCGTCGCCATATAAACAGCGCAGGTCAAAGAAAATCGTTGAAAACAATAAGGCCTGGGGGTCAGGTGTACCAACCCAACGGTTGAAATACCCCCGCCACACCGCCAACGGCTGCCGCCATTGCGTATTGGTCGCCATAATGCCGCCCTTGCAATACTCATAACCGCAAGCAGCCAGACCATCACAGACAAACGTGGCGAGTTGCTGAAAATACCCGCCGTGGGTAGCCTCATCGTATTCATCCGCGAGGATCATGCCATTATCCTGATCGGAATAAGCCGTTTGCTCAAACCGCGCCAGCGAACCGGCAACAATAAAGGCATAAGGGATGGGCGGCGCACCGAATTGCTGCTCACCCAATTGCAACAGGCGGCGGGTAATTGCCTGCCCGATGGAGCTGATGGCGTGGGTTGTGTGGTAGGCGGTCAGGCTTTTCATCATGCTGACCAAGGCTTTCGGGGTATGCAGGCTCAAACGCTGCAAGGTAGCAACGTCCTTTGCCAAATGGATGTCACCGATCAGGTAAAGCGCATGGTGGCTTTGGCTACGCAATAAATCTGTGCCGCCCACCACCCCGACAATGGCATTGTTATGCGGATCCACTACCGGGATATGACGGATATTATGGCTCGCCATAATCAACAGGGCTTCTGAGGCACTGGCATTCGGCGGCAAGGTCAAGGGATTGGGGGTCATAATACTGGCAATCGGCGCGTTCGGGTCGTGTCCCCGCGCAATCACCCGCGCCCGGAAGTTCTGGTCGGTTGCAATCCCACACAAGCACCCGCCATCCACCACCAAGGCCGTATGGCTATTGGTTTCGGTCATTTTTGCTGCTGTTGCCTGGATGCTTTCAGATTGGCTAACCAGCAAGGCAGGTTGCGCCAAATCTCGCATCTGTAATGTCAACAGGGAATAATTGTCAGTACGCTCACCCAGCCCCATGCAGCCTCCTCGTGCAGATAGAACCCCCATGCTGACATGATAGCAGCTTTGGTGCAGTGCGTTCAGTGATAAAAGGCACGGTTTCGGTTATGATTTCTGCCCATGAAAACCCCACACCCGATACAAGCAACCCTCCCCCCCGACTGGCAAACGGCTATTGGGGCGGAGTTTGACAAGCCTTATCTGCAAGCACTGCTGGCTTTCCTCGATCAGGAAACCGCCGCAGGCAAAACCATCCTGCCGCCTGCTGAAGCACGTTTTAATGCCTTGCTGGCAACGCCGTTGGACAAGGTAAAGGTCGTGATCCTTGGGCAAGACCCCTACCCCACACGCGGGCATGCCCACGGCCTTTCCTTCTCGGTCTTGCCCGGTGTGCAGCCCCTCCCCCGCTCCCTGCAAAACATCAACAAGGAATTACTGGCAGACCTCCAGACCGACAATACCCACAGCGGCTACCTGCACGCCTGGGCTGAGCAGGGTGTGCTATTATTAAACACTGTCCTGTCAGTGGAGGAGGGCAAGGCAGGCAGCCACCAGAAAAAGGGCTGGGAAACCTTGACCGATTGCATCATCCGTGCGGTCAATGCCCAAAGCCAACCCGTGGTTTTTATCCTCTGGGGCGCACAGGCACAAAAGAAAAAAGACTTACTGGATCAAGAAAAACACGGCGTGATTGAAAGCGCCCACCCGTCACCCTTATCAGCACGGCGTGGATTCTTTGGCAGCCGTCCTTTTTCCAGGGCGAATGCATTCTTGCAGGCACACGGGCGGGGGGGAATTGAGTGGGGTTTGCCGATTGCCCCATAGCCATGTTTAAACTTACTCCCACACAGGAGATTCACCATGCTGAAAAAAGTCTATACATCCACTACCCCCATGCTGCCGGGGTTCCTGCAAGCGATTCTGGAAGACGCAGGTATCCCCTGCACCATGCGTAACTACTTCGGTAGTGGTGCAACGGGTGAATTACCTTTCACAGAGACATGGCCTGCCTTGTGGGTTGATGAAATGCATGAAGCTGCCGCGCTGGAATTGATCGAGCAAACATTGGCAGGCCAACAGGGAGCCAGTGATTGGCTCTGCCCAAAGTGCGGGGAGAATGTGGAAGGTCAATTCCAAGCCTGCTGGAAGTGCGGGCAAGCAGCACCAGCGAGCCTTGATAGCACATCCTAACCAGAAGTTAGTCGATCCAAACACTTACCCTATGAAACTGGTCATATTGACCTACATTGGAATAACAACAGATCATGATTAGAATGCAATCAAATGAGGTGAAGGCACACTTGGCAGATGTATTGCGCCGGGTGGAAGCAGGACAACAAATAGCCATTACACGGCATGGACGGGTAGTCACTTATTTGTCGCCTTCACCGACAGTGAAGGACACCACCTTGCAAAAGCAGGCCGTTAGGCAATTGCTGGCCTTCCGGCGCATCAAACTGCCTGAAGGCGAGAGCATTGCTGAGCTACGGGAAGAAGGGCGGCGCTAATTTTATATTGGCCTGCCCCAGCTACAGCCACCTACTGCCGGTGAAACGTCAACACCAGCACATCCCGCCATGCCTTGCGGGTTTTATCTTCGGGCAGGATCGGGGTAACACCGTGGTAAACCCGTTTATCATTCACCAACAACAAATCAGCGCTGCGGCTTAAAGTACAACTGCCCAAGGGCTGCATAGCGTTGTCATAAATATGGCTGACCCCACCCGCGACATTATGCCGATCCAGCAACATAATCAGGATGTAATCAGCACCATCCTTGTGTACACCTTCCGGGGTTGGGCGGCCTTCCTCCGTGACAGACGCAACAATACGGAACTGGTGTGCCTGGATGCGCCACAATTGCGCCGGGTTGGTATTAAATTGCGCCAAGCTCCAGCGGATAATGTCGCGGAAGACAGGATTGGATACCGTGGTCGGTTGCCATGCACGGAAGTGGCGGTTGAAACCACCGTGTACCGCGTTATAGTAACTGCTTTGGTAGTGCGGCTCGTGCGGTAACTGGGTCAGGTGCTTACGCTGCCAATGGAACACAGAATAGCGGCGCAGGCGGTAACGCCCACCGTCCCGAAGATAAGGGTCGGGCAACAATTTCCCCCAGCTTTGGCGAAAACGTGCGTAAGCCTGCCCCCGGTGCTGGTGCAATATCTGTTGCAGGCGGTTTTCGCGCCCGCCTGCCGCCATCAGGAAGCCGGGCTTGTTTAGCAGTAGGTTCACACTCAATCCGCAATTCATCTAAAGAAATAGACCCCTAGTGTAAATGACCGCAGCCCTGCTTGCCCAGATCACGCAGGCAACGTGGCAATTATCACCGCCCGTACCGGAGCCGGATAGCCCTCAATCGTCCGTGCTGGATCCGCAGGATCAAGGAAATCACGCAGCGACTCAAAGCGCATCCAGTCGGTACTGCGTTGCTCCCCGGTGGTGGTGGGCGTGACATCCACGGTGCGGATGTCCACAAACCCCAAGCGTCGCAGCCACAGCTCCAGCATCAGCACCGACGGGATAAACCAGACATTGCGCATCTTGCCGTAGCGCTCTTCTGGCATCAGGGCGGTATGCACATCACCTTCCACCACCAGCGTCTCCAACACCAATTCACCCCCGGCACGCAGGGCATTTTTCAATTCCTGCAAATGCTCCAGCGGCGCACGGCGGTGATACAACACGCCCATCGACAACACGGTATCAAAGCCATTGCCCTTAAAATCAGGTAAATCCTCACTGCGCAAGGGCAGGAAATGCACCGGCTGCTGTCCGGCATAATGCTTGACCAGCCGAAATTGCATCAGGAAAAACAAACTGGGGTCAATCCCGACCACCAAAGCCGCCCCTTCACCGCGCATACGCCAGAGGTGATAACCACTGCCGCAACCGACATCCAGCACCATCCGCCCTGCCAAGGGGGAAATATGCGGTGCAACCCGCTGCCATTTCCAGTCGGAACGCCATTCCGTATCAATGCTGATACCAAACAGCTCAAACGGCCCCTTGCGCCACGGGATAAAGGTTTCCAAGGCTTCGCGCAAACGCCCACGGCTGGCCTCATCCGCATCCGCTGCTGTGCCAATCCGTACCGTACCCTGCCTGAAATCAAGCTGGCTGGCTTGCAACTCGGGCAAGTTGGCCAAAGTTTGTAGCCAAGCAGCCAGCTTGCCATGCGGCTTATCCAACTCCGCCTGAACCTGGGCAGGCAGGGTTGCCAGCCACGGTGACAGGCGGGTGGCAGCCAAATCACTATAGGCGGAATCGAACCCTGTCGGCGATACCGGCAAAGCCGATGCTGTATCCTTGACCGCCAACACCGACACAAACACAAAATTCTGGAACCACACCTGTATGGGTGAGAAACCTGCCTGTTGCAACCGCGCCTGATGGGTCGCCAGCGTATCCGGGATCAGGACATTTTCCAGCGCGGTGCGCTTCTGGCTAATCTCCAGTTCCGAATAGCCATTGGCACGCTTGAACTCCATATACAGTTCAGTCTGCAAGGCTTGCTCAGCCGGGTCAGCGTACTGGATTTTTTCCGAGAGGATCAGCACACCACCGGGCAACAGCGCCTCATGGCAGCGTTGCAGCAAGGCTTGACGCTCGGCGGGCGGAATAAATTGCAGGGTGAAATTGAGGACAATCACCGAAGCCTGTTGCATTGGCTGCTGGCAAATATCCGCACAGACCACCTCAAAGCTGCCCGGTGACAATTGGCGCTGCAAACGCTGCTGGCAACGCTGCACCATCGCCTCCGAATTGTCGACGCAGACATAACGTACATTCGGCTGGCGCACCTGCAACGCCATTGCCAACGTCGCCGCCCCCAACGAGCAGCCCAGATCGTAAATCAGGCTATCCGCCTGGGCATAACGCCGTGCCAATACCCCCAACTGGCTGATCACCGTTTCATAACCGGGCACGGAACGGCGTACCATATCGGGAAAGACATCCGCGACGGCAGCGGTGAAAGCAAAATCCACCACCTGCTGCTGTGGATTGGCAAAAATCTGGTCGCGCCCGGACTCAACCGCCATCACCGACCCCTTAGACCTCACCGGGCCAGCGCAGGTCAGCTGGTAAACGCCCCAAACAGACGTGCTCCTGGGTACGTTTGCCCGCATCCGGCCCCATGAAATACAGGTAAGGGCCAACGACTGCCTGTGGGCGGGCAACGCTGTCAGGATGCTCACCGGGAAAATTCAGCACGCGCATGCTGGTACGCACCGGCCCAGTATCAATCCGGTTGACGCGCATAAAGGGCTTATTATCATACTCCTGTGCCAGCGTATCGCAGAGTGCATCCATCGCTGCCTTGCTGACCCCGAAAGCCCCCGCATACGCCTTGCCGGACGCATCACTGGAAAACACCACCGCTGCATCGGGTGCTTGCTCCAGCAACGGCAAGCAGGCACGCACCAGCAGGAAATTGGCGGTCAGGTTGATGTGCAGCATGTTTTTCCATAGGTCAAGGTCATACTGGCGCAAGGCCATGAAGCCCCCCAGCCACGCCGCATTCAACAAGAGGCCATCCAGCCGCCCCAACTCCTGCTTGATGGTCAGGGCAAGGTTGGCATAGGCATCGGCGGTCGCCTCTTTCAGGTCAAGCTGGCAAATCACCGGCTCTGGCGCACCCAGGGCAACGATCTCGTCATAGGCATCATTCAGCAGGTGCTCCTGTTTGTCCAACAAGACCACCGTCGCCCCAAAACGGGCATACGCCACTGCCGCAGCCCGGCCTATCCCCATCGCCGCCCCCGTGACCAAAATCACCCGGTCGCGGAACAGGTCGGCAGCAGGCACATAATTAAGCAATTCATCGGGCATGGGACAACTCCTGACAGATCGGAAAAGGTCGAAAAAGGGCTGCATGATAACGCGAAACCCACCATCCCCCATAGCACATGGATCAAAAATGTATGGAATAGCGGCCTGTTGCTGCCTGTTGCGGCCTGTTACCACAGAACCCCTGCTGCGGGCAGGCAAAAAGCCCCAACCGATCCGTTTACATCCGCCACCGATTCGCCGATGATGCAGCAATAACAGCCTACGGCAGTTGGCATCTATCCGGCAAACAACAAAAGGCATCCACGCATGACTGCATCCACCACACCCATGAGCTGGGGTGAAACACTCAAAAACTTCCTGCATCCCCGTGTTATCACCATGCTGTTTCTGGGCTTCTCGGCAGGCATCCCGATCCTGCTGATTTTCTCATCTTTATCGTTGTGGCTGGGTGAGGCGGGGGTGGAGCGTAAGGCCGTCACCTTTTTTAGTTGGGCGGCCTTGGGCTACTCATTCAAGTTCATCTGGGCTCCGCTGATTGACAAACTGCCCCTGCCCATCCTCACGCGGCTCTTGGGCAAACGCCGTGCCTGGTTGCTGCTGGCACAGGTGTTGATCATCATTGCCATCCTGCTGATGGGCAGCATTGACCCGGCTCTGGGTACAGACAACCTGACCCTGATGGCATGGGCAGCGGTACTGCTGGGCTTTTCCTCCGCCACCCAGGATGTGGTGATTGATGCCTACCGGATTGAATCGGCGGAAACACGCCTGCAAGCCCTGATGTCGTCCACCTATATCGCAGGCTACCGGCTGGCAATGATTGTCGCCGGGGCGGGGGCTTTGTACCTTGCCAGCGAGTTTGGCTCCGATAAAGGTTCTTATGTCTATACCGCATGGCGCTGGACTTACTTCATCATGGCCTCCACCCTGCTGGTGGGCGTGATCACGACCCTGGTGATCAAGGAACCCGAGCATCAGGCCAACAACAAGCACCAATATGCCGCCGCCGATTACCTGCGGCTGGTCTTGGTGTTTGCCGGGGCGGTAGCTGCCTTTGTTGGCTTTTTCTTCCTCACCAGCAACGCCTTCAGCAGTATAAAAACCGCTATGGGTGATGGTGTGTTCACCGGCTTCCTGCTGGAAAGCCTGCATTTTATCTTGGCGATAGCCACCGCCTTTGCGGTTGGCTATGCGCTGGTACTCACCGGCCTGGTCAACCGGGCAATGGCACGGGAAACCTGGGTGGAGCCGGTACTGGATTTCTTCAAGCGTTACGGTGTCCACACCGCGCTGATGCTGCTGGCACTGATTGGCCTCTACCGCATTACCGACATCGTACCGGGGGTCATTTCCAATGTGTTCTACCAAGACCTCGGCTTCAGCAAACCGGAAATTGCCACCGCCGTCAAAACCGTGGGGGTGCTGGTCAGCGTCGCCGGGGGCTTCTTCGGTGGGCTGTTTGCCACCCGCTTTGGCGTGCTGCGTACCCTGTTGTGGGGTGCAATCCTCACCGCCACCACCAACATGGTGTTCGTCATGCTCGCCTACGCCGGATACAACCTGCCGATGCTCTACCTTGCGGTGGTTGCCGACAACCTAGCTGCCGGGTTTGCCAGCTCAGCCTTTGTTGCCTTCCTCTCCAGCCTGACCAGCGTCTCGTTCACCGCCGTCCAATACGCCATTTTCAGCTCACTGATGACCCTCTTCCCGAAAGTGTTGGGCGGCTATTCCGGAACGATTGTTGACTCCATCGGCTATCCGGGCTTCTTCACCTTCACCACCCTGATTGGGGTTCCGGTGATTTGGTTGGTGTTGAAGGCGGGTGTACTATTACGGGATCAGGATTAGGTCCATAGGATATTGGGGTTCTGATGGCGATACTGAATAGTGTTTTTACTGCCCCTGCCAGCGATCTGGCTGTTATTTTTGTGCATGGGCTGAATGGGCATCCAGAAAAGACGTGGATGCACACTGAACATGACCCCGTTAGCCTGTGGCCTCGCTGGCTGGGGGAGGACTTGGGCTGCTCTGTCTGGTTATTGGGCTATGATGCAGCACTCAGCCGCTGGACAGGTAACGCCATGCCCCTGCCTGACCAAGGCGATGCCGTGCTGGAATGCCTATACAGCGAACCGGGGCTACGGGACAAACGCTTGCTGCTCATCGGGCATAGCATGGGCGGGCTGGTCATCAAGACCCTGATCGTCCACGGGCGCAGCAAAGGTACGACCCGCCACGCCGGGCTGGTACAGCGTATCAGCGGCATTGTGTTTATTGCCACCCCACACAAAGGCTCTGACTTGGCAAGCATTGCCCGCCTGGTTGCCTTGGGCTTGCGCACCAATCCACAGGTCGGCAACATGAGCAACCACGATGCCCATCTGCGTACCCTGCACCAACAATTCCTAGCCTACCAGCGGGAAACCCTTGTCCCGGTACGCACTTATGCCGAAACCCACGGCATGTTGCTGGGCAAACGGCTGTTTGGCATCAACCTTGGCAAACACCAGTTGGTGGTTGACCCGGATAGTGCCGAACCGCATGTGGCAGGGGAAACCGCCATCCGCCTACCCGCCAACCATGCCAGCATCTGCAAGCTGCCAGACCGCAACCAAACCCTCTATAAATCCTTGTGTATCTTCATCCGGGAAGAAGCCACCCCCTACCAGCCATCCCACCGCCTACCCAGCACTACCCCACCCCCACCCCCAACCACCGTGGCAAGCGCTATCCGCACCCCCGCACAAGCACTGCTGGAGCAAAAACTCAGTGATCTCTATGCACAACATGCCGTGGAAACACGCCCGGAAGAAAAACGGCGCATCCAGTGGGTGATCGACCAGACAGAACGGGAATTGCAGACACGCCGCCCAGCGGTATGACCATATATACCCAAGGCAAATGAGAATTCGGTTTGCTACACCGTCAGAAGAAACCCCTCCTAACCTCCCCTTATCAGGGGAGGAACAAGAAAACGCGGTACTTCTTCGCTCCTCCCCTGATAAGGGGAGGCTGGGAGGGGTTTCTTTAGTTTCTGGAAACCGAAAATTAAGATGCCTTGGGTATAAAACAGGTGGGGCAATTCAATATGGTGAACAGCATGCCATACAAAAAGTATAAAGCATCAATTGTCCTGGCGAGAAAATCGGAATACACGAAAACCTACATAATCGCCCCGGTTATCAGTGTTGAACCTGAAACGCGCTGAAGAGCGAACCCAATCGGGACCATCGTACCACGAGCCGCCGCGAATCACCCGACCAGACTCACTACCCCCGCCTGCACATTGGGCTTCATCCCCGTTAAAATCTGCCTGCCATACCGAACACGTCCACTCCCAAACATTGCCCGCTGTATCATGCACACCCCAGGCATTAGGGGGGAAACTCCCCACGGGGGCAAGCAACTGGTTATCCCAATCGCTGCCACACCCCCGACAATTCGCACGGTTACTGCCTACCTCATCCCCCCACGGATAAGCCAAGCTACTCCCTGCACGGGCAGCATACTCCCATTCCGCTTCGGTGGGCAGACGATACTCTTGTCCAGTATGACCAGCCAACCATTGCACATACCCCTGCGCCTCATGCCAAGAAACCTGGGTCACGGGTCTGCTTCCCCGTTGGTTATCACGGCTAGCCCCGGTCGGATAACGCAAGGTTTCCACCCCAACCCCGGCACGGTGTTGTAGCCAGACATAATAATCATATTGCTCATACGTCACCTCATAACGCCCAACCGCAAATGCCGCCCCCAAGGTGACAGTGGCAGGCGGATAACCAAAATTCTGCTGGGTGTAAACCCCTATTTGTTTCAGGAACTGATTATATTCTTCCCCAAAGCCTGCACCGCGCTCCCCAACCTGAAACGGGCCATCTGGCTTGGGGATCACCACCATTTCCGGCAGCAATGGCAGCTCTGGCAACACCCCCCAATGGCGCAAACGGAACTCCTGCTCCTTAAACAAATAACTCACAGGGAAATGGTCATTTTTATAAATCCAATACAAGGAATCCGCCAACACAGCAAAAACCAACCCGGCAACCAACAACAGCGCCAGCATCACCCGCTGTCGCCGTTGATGCTGGCGCTCCTTCCATGCACGGTTCCACTGCTCAATGCTATCGGAAAACATGTCATGGTATAACTCATACCACACCACCCCTTGGCGGGTTTGGTCACGCAGGATATTCATGCCGCGCCGTGCCAACTTTGCCAACACCCGCCCCAAAACCACTTCCTTAACCCGCAGGATATGGGCAAGCACATCCACAGGATAAGCCATTTTCAGGCCTCGCCGCGCCGCCAGATAATCAAATGCACGGGAAGCCAGTTTTTTCTCAGCATGGGTGAGCACCCCTAACGCATCATCCAAGAAATACCGCAGGATACCATCCACCCCGCCTGCGCCCTGATAGGTTGCCAACCGCACACACGCTTCATCACCCTTCAACTGCCACAAGCGGGCGCACACAATTTGCAGGTAAGGGGGATCAACCAAACCAGCCCCACTATCCACACTACGCCCCAACAAGGCAGCCCCACCCTGGGCTTGCACACCCTTGTCCACCAAATCCACCAGCAATTGCGCCAGCAGCTCAGGTTCATACCCACACCCTGCCAACCGTGCCGGATCAACAATTGCCCGCTCGGCGGAAAGGCGGTCGAGCTTCTCCAGCCGGTAAAAATTCTCAAACAACAAGGTTGGCAAACGTGGCTTGAACGCATTCAACTCCAGCGCGAAGTCCTCACGCATCGACACCAGCACATTCACTGGCAAATCCGGGTCAACCAGCACGCGGGTCAACTCATCGAGAAAAGGGCGGAAACCATGACTGTGCTGCTGGTAACGGAAAAACTCCTCAAACTGATCCAGAACCAGCACCAAGGGGGTACGCACAAACAGGCTACAAAAGGCTAACAGCTCCGCCAACGTCTCACCCTCTGCCAGCATATCCGCAGGCAACACCCCTTGTTGGCGCAAACTGGCCAGTACGGCGGCACGCAAACCACTCAAGGGGTCTGCCACCCAATCCATGTGGTACACCACCGTCAGGTTTTCCCCAGCCGGTGCTCGCAAATAGGGGATCACCGCTGCCTGCAACAACGAGCTTTTCCCAACCCCACTGGCAGCAAATAACAGGGTCAGACGGTTATTGAGGATTTTGTCAACCAGAACCGCCTTATCCACATCCCGCCCAAAAAACCGCCCTTGCTCCTCTTCCCGATAAGGGCGGAGTCCGGGGTAAGGTTGCCCTACAGGAGCCGTCAGGTTAAGGGTCTGAGCCATCATGCCACCTCCTCCTGCAAGTAGCGATCCAGTTCCTGCACATCCAGGCGGTGGTGTTCAACCTTCCGGGCTTTCCAATAGGCCACCTCCAAAGGCTCGGGCGTGCCACCGATCACATAACAGGGCTTCTCTGGGTCACGCCGCTCCAGCAGAATCCCCGCCAGCAAACGCTCTTCCCACTGTCGGGGCTGGTAGCCAACAAACAGAACACCCCGGCTACGGATATGCGAAGCCAAATAATCTGGGATCATCTGCCCAGCATGGCGGGCAAAATTGAAGTAATCCGTTTCGGTCAGGGTCAAGGCACTGCGCCGCACGGTAAAATCAGACACCCCCGCAGGACAACTACCACGCATCTTGAAAATCAACGAATAGCCCAGTTCATAAAGGCGCATCCCTGACAAGGCTTCGCGTGTATGCACCGCAACCGGCTCCCTGCCATCAGAAAAGCTGACCAGCACATGCCCAATGTCATAGCCATCACCGCGCCGGATAATCGGGGCCAACTCAACAAAACGCTTGCCTGCTGCCCGGAATGCCTGCTCCAAGCCATCATCATAGGCAACCGACACCAGCACCAATTCAGCTTGTACCATCGCCAAGGCACGGTATAACAAGGCATCCACCCCTGACCGGGGCAAATGAAACTGCACGTTTTGCACAAAGGCATCTTCACCCAGCTCCATCCGCGAGCGATAGAGGTATTCGCAATACTCAGCAATCGAAGATAAGGAGCCTGTAAAGGTAGGCAATTGGGCTTCTGCCGCCAGATGCTGCACCAATACGGCATCATCAACCCCCCAAGCCCGAACCAATAAACAAAAGGATTTTGCCTTCCTGCACACGTTGGGCAAGTTGTGCCACATTCACCGCAGCGTGGTTGGCCTGCCCAGGCTGTTGGCACTCCGTCCACCACAGCAAAAAACCTTCTGCATCCGGCGGTTCGGCCTCCAGAAAAAAACCAACCTGCTCCCGCAACAACTGGTATTCCGCCGTATCAGCCGGTTGCTCCAAAGCAGCCTTTAACTCCCGGAACACCGGACGGATCTCACGGATACGGGCAAGGCGGGCAGTTAACGCTTTTGCTGAATTGAACGCCATCAACAAGCCATCCAGCTCGCGGACAGCTTGCAGGGCAGCCCCATCCTGCGGGAACATCTCCAACATATCCCGCCAAACCCCCAAGGCATCCTGATACGCTGCATTCCGCCGCAAACGGCTGGCTTCCCGCTGGCAGGCCAATACATAAGCCCTCTTCAGGGTTTGTAACTGGGGTTCCAAACGCATCTTTTCTTCAATGCGTGTCTCCAGCACAGATTGCTGCTCCAATTGGGATAACCAGTTACGCAACTGCCCAAGGGTATACTGGCGGCTTATATTGTCTGGGGTCATCTGTAAACCTTTTTGCTGGAAGGTCAGGGGTAATAACGAATTTTATAACAGATTCTTACAAATAGCCCCCTCACCGCACCCGCCCCAACATAAACAAACCTGCTGCCGTGAACAGCAGCATCGGCAATACCGCTGACAGCAGCGGTGGCAGGCCATATACCAAGCCAGTACGCCCGATGATGCTGTCCAGCAGCAAATAGCCGATGCCAATCAGGATGCCGATAAAAATCCGTTGCCCTGCGCCTGCATTGCGCTGGAAACCAAATACCAGGGGTGCTGCCAGAACCAGCATCACCAAGGTCGACAAGGGCGTGGTGAAGTGCTTCCAATACTCCAGTTCAAAGCGCTCACTGCTGAGGGCATTTTCGCGCTGGTGCTGGATAAACTGCGCCAGTTCACGCGCTGCCAATTGCTCCGGGGTGACAGTGGCTATATTGAGGATATTCCCCGGAAACAGGTCAGCTACGGATAAGCTGTCATGACGCTGGATGTCAATCCCATCGGGGCGGATATACTGGTCAACCACGACCTGCAAGCGCCAGCCCGTGCCTTCGCGGAGCGCGGATTTGGCCTTCAGGATACGGCTGATGCCCCCCACCTCTGCATCAATCTCATACAGGGCGATGCCATCGAGTTTTTTCTGTGACCAGATTTTATCAATGTGCAGCAATTGCTTGCCGTTTTTCAGCCATACGCCTTCATCCGATACCGATAGCTCCTGCTGCAACATCCGCACCTTGAAGTTCTGGGCATAGCTTTCCGCGCGGGGCACGCCCCACTCCCCCAGGGCAAACACCATCAAGCCCAGCACAAACCCAAGCTTAAGGGTTGCCAGCACAATCTGGCGGATCGAATACCCCGCCGCCCGCATTGCCGTGATTTCGCTATTGGCAGCCAGATTGCCCAGCCCCATCAGGCTGCCAATCAGCACCGCATAGGGGAAGTTGACATACAAGGTGCGCGGCAAGGTATAAACCACATAAAGCAGGGCTTGCAGTACCCCGTAACGGGTTCCAGCCTTGGTTTCACCCAGCTCGGCGAGGAAATCAAACAGGCCAAACAGCAGGCTCAATGACAGCCATGTCACCAGTACACTGAACAGGATGTTTTTCCATAAATAGCGCTCCAACAAGTTCATGCAGGTTTTCCGTAATATTTGCGCAATAGCCAAAACGCCAACGCGACCACCAAAACATGCACCCACCACATCCCCACCCAAATCGGCAGGTTGCCACTTTCCAGCATGCCGCGCAGGGTCGCCAACCCATTGGCATACAGGCCATACAGGAGGATGGCAACCGCAATCTTGCTAAAGCGCCCTTGCCGGGGTGCGGTATAGCTCAAGGGGAAGGCCAGCAAGGCCAACACCGGGGCAGACAAGATAATCGAGACACGCCATTGCAATTCGGCTTGGGCAGCCGGGGTACGCATGCCAAACAGCATTTGCGTCGGGATCGCCTCAATACTGTCCGAGCGGGTAAACGTGCGCAAGGGGATACGCACACCATGCTCACCAAAGCGGATAATCGACATCCCCCCGCGTGCCGGGTCATTCTCGTAACGGTAGCCATCACGGATTTGCAGGAAGCGCTCACCGTTCGCCGAATCAATAAACAGGATGGCAGACTGCGCCCAGACTAGAATCTCATTCTCGCCATCCTGGGCGCGGATGAAGAAGCGCTCCATCACCGTGCGTGAGGCATCAATCCCCTCCGCCAACACGGTATAGTTGTTCTCCCGGTTGCCAGACGACACAAACTGACCTGCCGGGATACCGGCGGCTTCCGGGCGCTCGTACATTTCCTTTTTCAGGGCTTGGTTGTGCGACTCCAACGCCGGGGACACGAACAGCACCAACACAGTCATCAACACGGTCAAGGGCAGCACAAAACTGAAAATGGCACGGTAAAAATGCCACGGTGATACCCCGGATGCCCGCAAGGCAACCATTTCCGAGTCACGGTACAGGCGGCTAAAGGCCAGCATCATGCCGATCAGGAGGGCTACCGGAACCAAACGGATGAGGATTTTCAGGGAGCTGAACAGCAGCATGTTGCCCAACAGGTCAACGGGCAAATCGCCGCTGCTGGCGCTTGCCAACAGGCGCACAAAGGTATTGCCGACAATGATGAGCGACAAGACCAGCAGGGTTGCCACGAAGCTGAGGGCAATTTCCTTGAAAAGATAACGGTTGAGTATCATTTGTGCATTTTTTGGGTATTGGACTATGATTGTAACAGCTCGCCGCACCGTCGTCCCCTACCGACAAACGGTCGTGGCTGAGTAGAAATGGTGCTTCCCTTATTTCCAGTGATTGAATATAGTCAAACGCTGTTGGTATTATCTTCGGGCTTGGATGATTATGCTACGCTTCGGGCCATCTCGGTCTGCTTCTTTCCGATACCCGCTTAATCTGGAATTAAACCTAGGAATTATTGTATGGAGACTGGGTATGAACTTTCCGTTTGAGAACAGGACTTCTTGTTTTCTCAATCATTGCTCCCTCATTCTTTTCAGCTTCGCCGTGGCAACATGGACACCTGCGTCCTATGCTGACAACGCCAACTCTGTCGCTGAGGCCGAGGCACAAATAGCTGTCTGGAAGGCAGAGGCAGCCAGGTTTACCAAGGCAGGCAAAATGGCAGAAGCCGCCGAAGCCGCCGCCAATGCCAGTACATGGGAAGCCATTGCCCAGGAAGCGGCTGCCGCCTCTGCCAGACCCGCCGCCGCACCGGCTGCGAATGCAGGTGCTGCGCCGCGCCCTGCTACGGGCATGAGCCCTGCTGAACAGGCTGCCCTTAAAGCACAACAGGAGCGTCTGGCAGCAGAACAGGCTAAACGCGACCAGCAGAAAGCCCAGGAAGAACGCCTGGAAAACGGCTTGGCGGCTGCGGTACAGCAAGGCGATTACAACCAGGCAAAAAACTTCATCAACCAAGGGGCAAAACCCACGCAAGAGCTGGTACAGACAGCGGTTGATGGTGGTTATACCGGCATCGCGTATCTGCTGATGAAAAGCGGCGCACCGAATGATGCCAGCGTCCTCGGCAAAGCCCTGATCAAGGCCGTGCACATGCAAGACCGTGACCGGGTAAACAACCTGATCAAGCTGGGCGCTAACCCCAACCATGCCGAAGGTGAAGTCACCCCGCTATCGGTCGCTGCCCGTAATGGCGACATTGGCCTGATTGGCATCCTGATTGCGGCGGGCGCACACCGCGACCCGAATGACCTTGGGCAGGTCATGTTCCATGCCGTGCGCCAGGGTGAGCGTGAAAAAGTCAGCAACCTGCTGAAAATGGGCGCTAACCCCAACTACGCGATGGACGGGGAGTCTGCCTTTTCCACGGCGATCAATATGGGTGATTTCGGGATGGCAGGCATCCTGACTGCCGGGGGTGCGGCAGCCGATGGGCGCGTCCTTGGCAAGGCTCTGTTCCAGGCAGTGGAGCGTGGTGAAGGCGAAAAGGTAACACAGCTCCTGAAACTGGGTGCTGATGTCAATTACTCCGCCAATGGCATCACCCCGCTGACCATTGCCATCGGCAGCGAGAATATTGATATTGCCAATATGCTGATCCGTTCCGGTGCAACCGACTCCTCCGGGCGTTACGGCAAGAAAACCTTTGATGCTGCCCTGACCGGCGATATGGCATGGATTGGCGTACTGGCAAAAATTGAAAGCTATGCCAACTACCGCAATGGCGATGGCGAAACACCGTTGCATGCGGCGGCCTCCACCGGGCAGACCGGGGCAGTCACTACCCTGCTCCAGGCAGGGGTCAACCCCAACATCACCACCGTCAAAAGCTGGACACCGCTCCATCATGCCGCCCGCTTCGGGCATAAGCTGGCGCTCATCAACCTGCTGAAAGCCGGGGCAGATGTGTATGCCGTCAACTCAGATGGCAACGATGCCGCCAAACTCGCCCAACTGGCCTTGCGGGATGCGAAAAATGAAATCGACAGCCGTGGCTGCATTGAATACCTGAATTTGTGGATGCAACACCACCCACGGGCACAGTAAACAAGCTTCAGCTCCGCTCAGCCCTCGGAGGTTAAGCGGAGCCGAAACCCAGTCCATCATCACCCCATCACGCCTTACCCTTTACCCCTGCACAAACCATCCGCGCGGTTGCACGCTGCCCCTGTCACGAATTTGGTAAGCATGCCGACCCGACGACTCGAAATAGGTACGCGCCAACATTTCCGCCAACACCCCGGTTGTCAGGAACTGCAAGGATGCAATCACCAGCACCACCCCGACCAGTAACAGGGGGCGACCGCCAATATCATTGCCGAACAGGAACTTGTCAAACGCCAGCCACAGCAGGATGAGGCTACCCAGAAAACCGCTGCCCAATCCAACCGAACCAAAGAAATGACCCGGACGCGCCCGGAAGCGCATAAAGAACCACATGAACAGCAAATCAAGGATCACCCGGAAGGTACGGGAAATACCGTATTTGGATGTGCCGCTGAAACGCTCATGATGGGTCACGACCCGCTCACCAATACGCGAGGGTGGAACAGCCGTAGCGACCCAGGCCGGAATAAAACGGTGCATCTCGCCATACAAGCGGATATGACGGATCACCGAACCCCGGTAAACCTTCAGACTGCAACCGTAATCATGCAGGTGTACACCTGTCACTTTGCGGATCAGGCGGTTGGCAAAACGCGAGGGGATTTTGCGCAGCAGCAACGTATCCTTGCGGTCTTTCCGCCAGCCGACCAATAAATCCAACTGGCGTGCCTGCAAATCTGCCACCATCGCCGGGATGTCTGCCGGATCGTTCTGCAAATCCCCATCCAGCGTCACCAGCAAACTGCCCTGAGCTTGGTCAATCCCGGCTTGCATGGCAGCCGTTTGCCCGAAATTGCGCTGCAACTCGACCACATGCACATGCGCCCCGAACTGGGCAGCGGCGGCTTGCAAACGTGCCAGGGTAGCATCGGTACTGCCGTCATCGACCAGCACCAGCTCCCACGGCACAGCAAAATCGTGCAGTGCTGCATGTACCCGCTCCACCAAGGGCAGGACATTACCTTCCTCATTGTAAAAAGGCACAATAATGCTCACAGATTCTTCAGGTTCAATCGCCACAATATCCATCCGATCGTTTAGAATGCGGGCAGATTATACGGGAAACCCACAGCGATGACAGAGACAAACCAAACACCCCCTTCCCCCGGACTGCTTGCCAGCCTGAAAACAGCCTTGCCCTGGTTGGTATTGGCGGCCTTTGTGCTGGGCGTTGAATACTGGCTGGGCTGGAAAAGCATCCTGCAACCGTGGTTCAGCCTGAGCTGGCAGCAGTTTCTGGTTGCCTTCATCCTGATCCTGATCAGCTATATCCTGCGTGCCTGGCGCTTGTATGACTATTTCCCTGCCGTGCAAGGCCAACCGATCCCCACGCTGCGCCTGACCCTGCTGCATAACCTGTTCAATAACCTGCTGCCTGCCCGCACCGGTGAACTGAGCTTCCCGATGCTGATGAAACGCTATTTTGGGCTGGGCTATGCCCACTCCCTGTCCGGGCTGCTGTGGTTCCGCCTGCTCGACCTGCACACCATCCTGAGTTTTGCCCTTTATCCGCTCCTGATCGTTACCCCTTTCAAGCGCCTCGCCATCCCCATCATGCTGCTGTGGATGCTGATCCCTCCCTTGGTATACCTGCTGCGTAACCGGGTAGAGCTATGGTTTGTAGGAAAAAATGGCAAACTCAGCGAGCTGGCACAACAGACCCTGTATGGCCTGCCTGATAATGCCTGGAGCTTCTGGAAAAGCTGGGGCTTCACCTGGCTGAACTGGCTGGTGAAACTGGCAACCTTGGCGTGGGTGCTGGGGCAATTTGTCGATGGGGTGAGCTGGAATGTGCTGGTGACAGCAGTCGTGGCAGGTGAATTGACCAGTGTGCTACCTTTCCATGCCCCTGCCGGGGTTGGCACGTATGAGGCAGGCATTATCGCCGCCTTGCTGCCTTTCATGGGCGCAGACATGGCAACCCGTGCTGCCATTAACGTGCATTTGTTTGTGCTGGGGTCAGCACTGATCGGCGGGATGCTGGGCTGGCTATTGAAAAAACCAGCCGCCCCCAAACCCTAAGCGCTTGGTGTGTCTGTTGACGTGCTTTGGGCAGTCCATTCAAAGGTTGCCCAAGCCGCCGCCCCCAACACCGCAAACCCGGCCACCAGCGGCAAGACTGTCCCGTCATACGCCTGCCCAACCCAAGTCCCCAAGGGAATCGCAATCAGGCTGGAGACAATGCCAATAATGGATGCGCCAATCCCGGCATAAGCCCCCAGGGGTTCCATTGCCAAGGCATTCAGGTTGCCAAACAGCAGCCCCACCGAGAAAAACAGCACCAGGCAATACGCCATAAATGCCCACAGCGGCGGATGCCCGGACATGTACCACACTCCCAGCAAAAACGTTGCCGACAAGCCAAACATCACCCATAAAGCCCAGCGGGATAACAGGCGCATCCCCAAGCGCATCACCAGCCGGGCATTCACCACCGAAGAACCGCCAAACGACAGTGCCAACGCCGCAAAATACAAGGGGAAATGGTCGCCCAAGCCATACTGGACTTGCAGTATCTGTTGTACCGAATTCAGGTAGCCCAGGAATGCACCAAACACCAAACCTGTCACCACGGTATAACCCATGACAATCCGCTGCCCCATGACGATTTTGGTGGCTTGCCACTGCCCAGCCGCAGAAAACGGACGACGCTTCCCGACTGGCAAGGTTTCCGGCATCCGTAAGCCAAACCACAGCAATACAACCCCTGAGAGGAGAATAAATGACAGGAAAATCGCCCGCCAATCCGCAACCCAGAGGATAGCCTGCCCCAAAGACGGGGCAATGGTCGGAACCATAATGAACACCATCATCGAAAATGACATGATTTGTGCCATTGCCCGCCCGGAATAGCAGTCCCGCACCAATGCCATCGTAATCACCCGTGGGGCTGCCACCCCAATGCCTTGCAGGAGGCGACCCAGCAACATCAGGGTAAAACTTTGTGCAAACATCGACACCAGGCTACCCACCATAAACAAGCCCAAGCCCCAGTAAATCAGCGGTTTGCGCCCGGCACTGTCTGATAGGGGGCCAAACAGCACTTGCCCAAACATCATGCCGATAAAAAGGGTGGCAATGACCCATTGGGGGGCATTGGCATCAGCCACTGCCAGATCATGGCCTATCTGCGGCAAGGCAGGCAGCATGGCATCAATCGCCAATGCCATCAGGGATGACAATAAGGCCGTCAGTGCCACAAACTCCACCAAGCCGGGCATTTTTATTTGCATCGTGTAAATATCCACTTCGGAAAAATCCATCCAGTGTATGCCGGAAATGCCCAACAACGAAAGCGGCTTATTGCGCCGCACACCCTAAATGGCTATCTTACGCGCTTTAAGACATGCAGATGTTCAGCCAAGACTAATCCAAGGAGCAACAACACCATGACCCATACCCTGCCAGCCCTGCCTTATGCACAGGATGCACTCGTACCTTATATTTCTTCAGAAACATTCGACTACCACTATGGCAAACACCATGCGGCTTATGTCACCAACCTGAACAACCTGATCCCGAATACCGAATTCGCTGACAAATCACTGGAAGACATCGTAAAAACCTCCACCGGTGGCATTTATAACAACTCAGCCCAGGTTTGGAACCACACCTTTTTCTGGAGCTGCATGAAACCGAACGGCGGTGGTGCACCTACCGGCGCGTTGGCGGCTGCCATCGATGCCAAATGGGGTTCTTTCGATGACTTCAAGAAAGCCTTTCAAACCTCTGCGGTCGGGAACTTCGGCTCTGGCTGGACATGGCTGGTGAAAAAGGCTGATGGCTCAGTGGACATCGTGAACATGGGCCCCGCCGGTACGCCATTGACCACCGGTGACACCGCCCTGTTGTGCATCGACGTATGGGAACATGCCTACTATGTTGATTACCGCAATGCCCGCCCAAAATTCGTTGAAACCTTCCTCAACAACCTTGCCAACTGGGATTTTGCTGCCGCCAATTTCGCAGCTTGACCTCATCCCTTGATAAAAGCCGGGTTTTTACCCGGCTTTTTCCATACATTTTCTATAGATGAGCTTGCCGAGTTGGTAAAATACGGCTAAAACAGCCCTAATAACAAGGCCACAGTCGAAAGGATCAATATGTTAAGCAAAGCATTAAAGCTGCGTGAAACCTCATCGTTCATGCTTGAGTGGATCAAGTCCCCCTTGGTGACAGCCTCCGTCCTGCCATCCAGTGAGCGGCTGGCAAAAAAAATGGTCAAGGGTCTGGATGCCAATGTCGGTAATGTCATTGAGTTGGGGCCTGGGACAGGCGTTTTCACCCGCCAATTGCTGGCCTGCGGCATCCCGGAAGAAAACCTGATCCTGATTGAGCTGAACCGCAAATTTGCCAAAACCATGCACGAGAAATACCCGCGTGCCAAAGTGATCAACGGCGCTGCCGAAGCCCTGCCACGTCTGCAATTGCAGGAAGTGGGCGCAGTGGTCAGCGGGCTACCCTTCCTGTCCATGCGCGACAAACAGATTGATGAAATCCTGCATGGCGCATTCCAGGTATTGCGCCCGGATGGGATATTCATCCAGTTCACCTATGGCCACCGCAGCCCGGTAAAATCCTCCATCCTGCAACACCACGGTCTGGTGGCGGAACGCAGCAGTTTTGTCCTGAATAACTTCCCACCTGCGAGTGTCTACCACTTCAAACGGCACAAATAAGGGCAGAAAAGGGTAGCTGTAAAAAACAGGGCATGAGGATGCATTTCCCAAGCCCCTGAATTGTATACAATACCCCTTGACAATCCCGTATCCCTTTGATTGACATTTTAGTGGCGCTCACCTATATTCGTTTTTTATAAAGGCAGCCTGAAGCGGCTGCCTTTTTGTTTTTCCAATATCAATGGAGGGTTCGCATGACGAATACGAATAAAGAGGCATTAATGCCAACCTATGCTCGCCTGCCCGTTACATTCACCCACGGTGAAGGTGCAGTGCTGTGGGATACGGATGGCAAAGCTTATCTGGATGCAGTGGCAGGGGTCGCCGTGTGTAGCCTCGGACATGCCCGCCCGGAGCTGGTTGCAGCCATTTGTGAACAGGCACAGAACCTGATCCACACCTCCAACCTGTACCAGATTGCCAATCAGGCCGCACTCGGCAAGAAGCTGACGGGGCTGTCTGGCATGGACAATGTATTTTTTGGCAATTCGGGTGCAGAAGCCAATGAGGCTGCCATCAAGATTGCCCGCCTGTATGCCCACAACAAGGGCATCAGTAACCCGGTAATTGCCGTGATGAGCAATGCCTTCCACGGGCGTACCATTGCCACGGTCACTGCCACCGGGAACCCGAAGGCACAGGCCGGTTTTGCCCCCTTGCTCGAAGGCTTTGTGCGCCTGCCGTATGGCGATGCAAATGCCGTTGCTGATTTGCTGGCAAGCAATCCGCAGGTGGTCGCGGTACTGGTTGAGCCTGTGCAGGGTGAAGGTGGTATCCAGATTCCGGCAGCAGATTACCTGCCCCGTTTGCGTGCCCTCTGCGACCAACATGATTGCCTCCTGATGGTCGATGAAATCCAGACCGGCATGTGCCGTACCGGTAAATGGTTTGCTTTCCAGCACACCGGCATCCAACCGGATGTCATGACTCTGGCAAAAGCCTTGGGCAATGGCGTGCCAATTGGTGCGTGCCTTGCCACTGGCAAAGCAGCCCAGGTCTTCGGCCCCGGCAACCACGGCTCCACCTTTGGCGGCAACCCCCTGGCCTGCCGCGCTGCCTTGGCAGTGGTTGAAGTCATGGAAAAAGAAAATCTCGCCGCCCGCGCTGCTGAACTGGGCGATTATTTTGTTGCACAATTCAAGGAAAAGCTCAGTGGCGTTGCAGGTGTCAAAGACGTGCGCGGCAAAGGGCTGATGCTGGGAATCCAACTGGAGCGCGATTGCGGCGAGTTGGTTAAACAGGGCTTGGCGAAAGGTATTTTGATCAATGTCACAGCAGGGAATGTTGTCCGCTTGCTGCCACCATTAGTCATTACCCAACAGCAAGCCGACGAAATTATAGCTAAAGTAACAGAACTGGTACGGGATTTCCTATAATCCCGATTTACCGTCATGCAGGATTAAGAGAAGAGAGATGAGCGTTGTCCGACATTTCCTGACCTTGAGTGACTTCACCCCGCTGGAACTACAGGCTGTGATCGGGCGGGCTATTGAACTCAAAGCGTTGACCAAACGCGGTGAAATCTATGCACCGCTGCAAAACCGCAGCATGGCAATGATTTTCGAGAAAGCATCCACCCGTACCCGTGTATCCTTTGAAACAGGCATGACCCAACTCGGTGGTCATGCCCTGTTCCTCTCCCCCAATGATACCCAATTGGGGCGGGGTGAGCCGATTGAGGATGCTGCCCGCGTCGTTTCGCGCATGGTGGATATTGTCATGATCCGCACCTTTGAGCAGGAAAAAGTCGAACGCTTTGCTGCCTATTCGCGTGTGCCGGTCATTAATGCCTTGACTGACCTTTACCACCCTTGCCAATTGCTGGCAGACATCATGACGTGGATTGAGCAGCGTGGTTTGCCACAGGGCAGGATTGCCACCTGGATCGGTGATGGCAATAACATGTGCCATTCGTGGATGACGGCTGCCAAGCTGTTTGGCTTCCACCTGCATGTTGCCAACCCCCCTGGGTATGCCCCCAAACCGGACATCGTTGCCGCCACCCAGGGGCATGTCACCTTCTTTGCCACCCCGGAAGAGGCGGTCAAAGGGGTTGATTTGGTGACAACCGATACCTGGGCCAGCATGGGTCAGGAAGCTGAGAAAAAAATCCGTGAGCAAGCTTTTGCGGGCTACCAGGTCGACAGTGAGATGATGGCGCTGGCACACCCTGATGCCCTGTTCATGCACTGCCTCCCCGCCTATCGCGGCAAGGAAGTGTCGGCTGATGTTTTGGATGGCCCACAAAGTGTGGTTTGGGATGAGGCTGAAAACCGCCTGCATGCCCAAAAAGCGCTGATCGAAGCCTTATTGCTGGGTTTCCCTGAATAACACGAAAACGGCATGGGCATAACGGATTCGACTGGCATGCGTATTATCACGGCTAACGTCAATGGCATCCGCTCGGCTGCCAAGAAAGGCTTCTTCGACTGGCTGCAAACCCAGCAAGCGGATGTCGTCTGCATCCAGGAAACCAAAGCCCAACAAGAACAACTGGAAGAAAACCGCGCCTTGTTTTTCCCGGCAGGCTACCACTGCTACTACCACGATGCGCAGAAAAAAGGTTATAGCGGGGTCGCCCTGTATTGCCGCACTGAACCCGACAGCGTGGTGGTAGGCATGGGGGATGCCGAGTTTGATGATGAAGGCCGCTACCTTGAGGCCCGCTTTGGCAATTTGAGCATCGCCTCCCTGTACATGCCCTCTGGCTCTGCCAAGGAAGAGCGGCAGGAAGTCAAATACCGCTGCATGGCACATTTTGAAAAACTCATGCAGCAACTGCATACCGATGGGCGTAATGCCATCCTCTGTGGCGACTGGAACATTGCCCACACCAACACCGACATCCGCAACTGGAAAGGCAACCAGGACAGCTCTGGCTTCCTGCCCGAAGAACGTGCCTGGCTGGACAAACTGTTTGGCACATGGGGTTTTGTTGACGCTTTCCGGGAATTGCCACAAGCGGAGCATGAATATACCTGGTGGTCAAACCGGGGGCAGGCTTGGGCAAAGAATGTCGGTTGGCGGATTGATTACCATGTCCTGACCCCAGCCCTGAAAGGCACAGTGACCGCAACGCATATTTACAAAGGCCAGCGCTTTTCTGACCATGCCCCTGTGGTGATTGATTACCAATTGCCTGAGGCATAAGCTAAGGCCATTGCCACCAACCCCGAGGCCAAAACGATGCTGACCAATCCGCTTGCCATCACCGAGCTGTTCCGGGGCTTTGTTATCCTTAATATTGTCCTATCACCCCTGACACTGCTGGTTACAGCCTTTATCACAATCATGGGGGCAAGCAACCCCGACAAACCAAGCGTCCTCAGCACCTTGGGCATGGTGGCTGGTTTTATTTATGGTGCACCGCTGGGTGCATTGCTCTGGCTGATTATCGTTGGCAAGCTGTCTGATGCCCTGCTCCAGTTAACCGCAATCACGACATTGAGTGTGTCATGGATAGGTATTTTTCTGGCAGCCGTTTTGCTGGTAGTTATGGGCAATATTTTTATTGATAACCTCTACCAGTGGAAACAGGGCAACTATGGCCTGTCCATCTTGGCACTGTTGATCACGCTGGCTTTTGTGGCAGTGGTCTATGCAGCCGCCCACTTGCCCATCCCTTTCATTTCCAAATAAAACCCTCACCCCGCAATCCGCCGGATATAAGTGAGCTTATCTTCCGATAAACCGCCCAACTGCCCCATTTGGATGCGCCCTTCACGCACCAACCGGGCAAATACCAGAATCAGTTGTGAATAGCGGTAGTCATTGTATTTCTGGGTAATTTCATGTTGCCGCTTGGTCAGGTAATCGCGGATCGCCCACATTTCTTCCGGGGTACTGACACCCGCTGCCTTGGCCTTGAACTCAGCCATGACTTCCATCAACTCCGTGTGCAGCGTTGTCTCAAACAGACTGCGGGACAACTTCTTTTCTGTTTCAGACCACCTCAGGTTATACATCACCAACTCCTTTTATTCATGTGCAGCAGCATCCTTACCACTGCTCACCCAGCAGACTAGGGTAACACCACCGTATGCCAACCCCCCAGGGAAACCGGCACATCACCCTCAATCCGGTAATAATCGCCCGCTTCCCCCACAAAAATGTGTGCCGCAATCACCAATCCCTGGGGCTTATCCAGTGAACCGGCAGCAATGGACATGCGCTCCCCCTGTTCATCCTCGAAAAACAGGCTGGAACCACATTCCCCACAAAAACCTTGCCGCAAACCTGGCTGGTAAGCATACCACTTCAGGCCATCTGCTTTAAGCAACTTGAAATGGGACTTGCGGGTCGCGGTTGCTGCCACAAAATGCCCACTGAAACGGCGGCACTGCTCACAATGGCAGGCAACCACCTGCCGTAGTGGGCCATTGACTGCATAGCGGACAGCACCACACATGCAGCCTCCGGTTATCACCTCTGTCATACCAACCTCCTAGAGTGGCCTTGCCAAACAGGCAGCCGTCAACGTAGCAGACACTAACCCCCGGTCGCCTTCCATGCCAGGGACATCCAATCGCTCGACCCCGACTTGCACCTCCAACACCTGCCCGCCCATTGCGGTTGCTTGCTGCACTGCATGGTCATGGGCAGAGCTCTGGGCAGCCAGCAAAGCAGCCGTCGGGTCGGAAAACAAGACCAACCCGCCTGCACAATGCACACCAAAGCCCCCCTGCTCACGGGCAGCCACCGTCGCTACCGCCTGCACACGGATCAGGCCAATCGCTGCACCAATCGCATTTGCCACCTCACTCCCCGCCGGAATCTGTACCTCCACCCCCAAGCGCCGCCCGACTTCCGGGTAAAACACCTGTGCCGGGCCACCCACCGCGACCAAGGGGATGGCAGGCTTCAAGCTTACCTGCATGTCAGCCAACTGCCCGCCGCCACGCGCAACCAAGCCAACCAGCGGGTCATTGGCAGCAAAGCTGCATCCTGCCAACCGTTCCAGCAGGACATGCACACTCCGCGCCACCATGACATCAAAGATCGTCTGCGCAAACGCCCTGCACTCCTCTTCGGCAACCGCCTCATTAAACGATACCCGACCGTGTGAGCGCCCTACCATCAAACAGGTCAAATAGGCAGCCTCCCGCGACCATTGCGCCTGCAAGCCCAACACATGGGCAGCATCACTCGGCGTAAAACCTGCCAATTGCACCAAACCACGCTCGACAAACCGTTGTACCCGATAACGGTCAGTCACGGAATTGACTACTTGCGTCCACGGCTTCGGTTCTGCCCCTACGGCTGCCAACAGGCTACGCTCAGCAGCCGTCAAATCCTGCGGGTCATTGGCAGGGTCAAACCCCTCAGGGCGCAGCAAGAACAGTGTTGCAACCCCCAGCCCCATGCCCTGCCCCAACGCTGCCCGCAAGTGCTTTGCCACCACCGGCCATTTCGCGCCAATCAGGGAAACCGGCACAACCCGCGTCGGCTTCAAAGACACTGCCCCCTGATGGTCAAGCGCAATTTCACTATCGCCGCCCAAGCCAATGGTTTGCATGTCAATCGCCTTGACCATGGTACGGTGAACTCCAACCATCGCCCCCTTGTCATTCAAGGCTGGCCAGCCCTTGCGCACAATCGCCACATCGGTGGTTGTGCCGCCAATATCAGAAATAATGAAATCTTTCAGGCCAGACAGGAAATTCGCGCCAATCACACTGGCTGCCGGGCCAGACAGGATGGTTTCAATCGGGCGCTCGACCACCACATCCGCACTGGCGAGTGAGCCATCACCCTTCACGATCATCAGCGGTGCATGGATACCCTGTCCTACCAAAGCCTCCCGCACCGAAGCCACCAACGCGACAATCATGGCGATAATGCGGGCATTAAACGCTGCGGTCAGCGCCCGCCGGGGGCCATTCAAAGCCTCTGACAACTCACAGGAAGCTGTCACCGGGCAACCCGTCCACTCACGCAGCAAAGCCTGCACCCGCCGCTCGTGGGCAGGATTACGCACCGAATAAACACCCGCGACCGCATAGGCATCCACTGTCCCGACAATAGCGGTCAGTTGCGCCTGCAAGCCCTCCTCATCGAGGGCGGCCTGCTCACTGCCATCGTATTTATGCCCGCCTGCGATGCGGATCACTTTTGCACCGGGCAAAGCCGTCGCCAGCTCGGTACGCTCCAGCATAGTGTCATCAAAGCCGACCAACACCACCGCAACCGCCGAACCTTTGCCCTCCACCAAGGCATTAGTCGCCAAGGTCGTGGACAAGGACACCAACGCAATGTCCTGTACCGCCACCTGCCCAGCCGCTGCTGCCAGCACCTTACCCAAGGCTTCAACCACCCCCAAAGCCAAATTGCCACGGGTAGTCAAGGCTTTGGCAGAAGCCACCAGTTTGCGCTGTTGGGTATCAATAATGACCGCATCGGTGTACGTGCCGCCCGTGTCGATGCCAATGTTGTACGTCATGGATACGTTACCTGTATTGAATTGGACTTCGGCTATGCTCAGCCCATGAACGGCCTGCGCTGCCTACCCTACCGTGGAAGACTGTATCATTCAGGTGTACTACCTGATAGACAATTGACTAAAAAAACTGCCCGCCTGTATCAAGCCCATGTAGCCGCGCCACTTGTGGGCTAGGTGGCGAATTTGTATCGAGATGCCATATCGTTTTTTCTTTCTGCTCAAGTCGTATTAGATGAAAAAATACGCTAAAATTTTTTGGAGTTATTGGCATCCAGTCGGGTATACGACAGGGTGTCGTTCTTAACAGCGGCGTTGGATCGCCTAATAGTAGTTAAACTCCGCATCGGGAAATAACAGGTCGTGGACTATTCAAAACTTGGATGGCAAGAATTCGAGATGCTCTGCGCCCGGCTACTTCAAGCCTCCGGCTATACGCTCCAGCGGCAGATGGCGAGAACCCAAGACATCGGAGTCGATTTCACGTTCTCTGATCCTGCTGGTGAGACTTGGGTGGCAGAAGTAAAACACTTCACACGTCCTAGAACTGGAACAACTGTACTTCGGCGGGCAGCTCTGCAACTCAACTCCGCTAAGCAATTCACTGGTGCGGACAAAGGTCTGTTGATCGTTTCAATGTTGCTCCCTCAGAACCTTAAAGACGATATTGAAACACGAGAAGGTATATCTGTTTGGGATTCCCGTCACATCAATGTTCTCCTGTCCAAACACCCAGAAATTGAGCACGACTTTCTGCTGCTCTTGGATGCACAAGCTATAGCTCGACGCGAACTAGAGCAGCCCGCACCGATTGACTCAAGGGCACAGGAGCTGATTGCCCGACTAGAAGCGCTGCCTCCAGGTGAAAAAACATTCCGCGCTTTTGAAGACATCTGCGTCGAGATTTTGAACTATGCTTTTTTCCCACAACTAGGTGTCCCATCCGTCCAAAGCAGAAGCGAAGATGGACTAGATATTCGAGATGCGGTCTTCCCAATCACTAGTGACCATGCTTTTTGGCAAGAAATCAAACGAACTTGCTCGACACGCTTCATGGTTGCAGAGTTCAAGAATTACACCAAGAGCATTGGACAGCGTGAAGTGGAGTCTATTCAGCAATACCTTTACTCGAAAGCTATGCGCATGTTCGGCGTGTTGTGTACCCGTAATCAGCCGTCCGAATCAGCGTTCTTGGCTCGGCGGCGTGCTTGGGTGGAAGCTGACAAGCTTATCTTGTTGCTTTCCGATGAAGAACTGAAGGATCTTGTTCGTGCGAAGTCATATAACGAAAAGCCAACCGACGTACTAGATGCACAATTGGAAGAGTTTCTCCTAAGGCTGGCTCCATGAAGGTGCTGCCCACCTCATCACCCAGCTATCACTAGCACAATAAAGCCTTGCAATATCAATGACTCCCACATTAGCAACAACTGCAATTCTGCCAACCGCCGCCCTCTCTTCACTAAACCCAATTTTCCAGCCTCAACCCGACAACCCGCTTAAACTCATCCGTGTTATGGGTCACTACCGTCAAGCCATTGGCTAATGCTGTCGCGGCAATTTGCAGGTCATAAGCCCCAATGGGTGTGCCTTTGCGTTTGAGGTCGGCACGAATCCGGGCAGCTTGTTTGGCATCTTCAGGAGTAAAGTCGAGGATAGTCATCGGACGCAGGAATTTTTCCAATGCAGCCAAGTTACGTTTGTATGCCTGACTATTTTCAACACCATAATACAACTCAAACACGGTGACAGCTGAAATAAACACTTGTGCAGGCCTCAATGCCGTAAAGCGCACCAACACTTCTGGCGGTTTTTCCTTGATGAGGTAAATACAAATATTGGTATCCAGCAGGTACTTCATTACCACTCCCGCTCTTGTACGTCGGGCTGGTCGCGTCCTTGCGCCATGAAATCGTCTGAAAACTGTTCAATGGCGAGCAGCCAATCGTCCCAAGATTGCTCTAGCGGCTCAAGGATAATGCGGTTGCCATCGCGGGAAATTCTGACCTCAGTACCCGATAACCGAAAGGCTTTGGGTAAACGAATGGCTTGCGAACGCCCGTTCTGAAAGATTTTTGCTGTTTGCATCACGCACTCCCTCATCAAAAGATATATACCAAAAATATATACCTTTTGCCACACTAATTCAAGGCTTACCCGCAAAAGCAACCCCCAACCGGCAGGCTATGCAACCCTGCATTGGGCGGCTATGCTAAACTACAGCCCACGAAGCAGCGAAAGTCCAGCGAGTATTCCGATGAAAATTCCCTATGGCTTGAGTAATTTCAAGCAAGTCATTACTGGTGGCTATGTCTACATCGACAAAACCGACTACATCGCCAAATTTGAGGATACAGGGCGACACCTCATCCTGCTGCGTCCGCGCCGTTTCGGTAAAAGCCTGCTGCTGTCGGCCTTGGAGTACTACTACGACGTTGGCTACAGCAATGAGGTTGAATATGTTTAAAGAAGTCGATCAACTCAAAGCGCAACTGGATACATTCCGTCCACTGGATGCGCGGATGGTTAAAAACTTACAGGACGATTTAATTTTACGTTGGACGTATCACTCGAATGCCATTGAAGGTAATACGCTTACCTTGCTGGAAACGAAAGTGGTGCTTGAAAATGGCATCACGATTGGGGGTAAATCGCTGCGGGAGCATTTTGAGGCCATTAATCATCGTGAGGCAATTCTTTACGTCCAGGACATCATGCGGAAAAAGGAGCCATTTTCTGAATGGCAAATCCGCAGTATTCATCAACTGATTTTAAAAAATATTGATGATGAATACGCAGGGCGTTACAGAACTATCAACGTTGAAATATCAGGGGCAAGTCACGCCCCACCTGATTGCGCGTTGCTGGCAGAAAAAATGGCGCAATTACTGGACTGGTATCACGCCAAAGCCAACACGCTACACCCCATCGAAAGGGCTGCAAAGCTTCATGCCGACTTTGTGGCGATTCATCCATTCATTGACGGTAATGGACGGACATCCCGCTTATTGATGAACCTGGAGCTAATGAAATCAGGTTATTTGCCTTGTGTGATCACGGTAGACCATCGCCTAAAATACTATGAAGCCTTGGATGTGTGGGTAAGCAAAAACGAAACACAGCCCTTTATCCAACTGCTGCTGGATGCGCAAATGGAAGCGTTGAAGCAATATCAACGCCTGTTAAAGTTTTAAATTTTTGGCGCAATCAGCACTAAACCCGCCGCCGCCTGCGTTTGCCATCGTCACCTCCTGCCGTTGGCTTCCCTTCCGGTTTCGTCACCACAGCAAACAAATGCGGAAAGGCATCGGTTTTATGCGGGAAAGCCATCGCATCCACAAAGTACTCCTGGAACTTGCTTTCCACTGCCGTTTCAATTTTCACCACCTGCCTGACCACGCTTTCAATCGCCGTGCGGGCTTGCTGGTTAAGCAGGGCAATCCGCGCCCCAGTACCCGCCGCATTACCGGCGGAACTGACCTTATCCAGGGGACAATCCGGGATCAAGCCCAGCACCATCGCATGCTTCACATCAATATGGCTGCCGAATGCACCCGCCAAGCGGATACGGTCTACCTGCGCAATACCAATTTTATCCATCAGCAACTTCACACCGGCATACAGGGCAGCCTTGGCAAGCTGGATTTGGCGCACATCGTTCTGGGTGACACTCAAAACCCGCCCTGCCCCGTCATCATAGAGCACATACGACCAAGTACGCCCATTGGCAACCACCTGCGGGCAAGTCTCCGCTAGACTGCCATCAATCACGCCATCGGTACTGATCACCCCTGCCAGATACATTTCCGCAACCACTTCAATAATCCCGGAGCCACAAATGCCGTTCACGCCAATCTGCGCCACCGACTCGGCAAAACCGGCTTCATCTGACCACAAATCTGAACCAATCACGCGCAAACGTGCCTGCTTGGTCAGTGGGTCAATACGTACCCGCTCGACAGCGCCAGGGGCTGCCCGCTGCCCGCTGCTGATTTGTGCGCCCTCAAAGGCAGGCCCAGTCGGGCTGGAGCAGGCAAACAGGCGCTCACGGTTGCCCAGCACAATCTCGGCATTCGTGCCGACATCCACCAACAAGGTCATTTCATCCCGCAATTGAGGCTCTTCCGCCAACACCACCCCGGCAGCATCTGCCCCCACATGCCCCGCAATGCAGGGCAGCACATACACCATCCCTCCCGGATGGATGCCCAAGCCCAAATCACAGGCATGGGTGTGCAAGGCGGCATCGGTCGCCAGTGCAAACGGTGCCCCCCCCAACTCCACCGGGCTAATGCCCAGCAGGATGTGGTGCATGATCGGGTTGCCAACCAACACCATGTCCAGAATATCCTGCGTGCTGATGGCGTGTGCGCTTGCCAATTGTCCCAACAGTTGGTTGAGGCCATCCCGCACTGCCTGCGTCATGGCGGCAGCCCCTTCCGGCTGCATCATCACATAGGAGACACGGCTCATCAGGTCTTCGCCGAAACGGATTTGCGGATTCATCATGCTGGCTGACTGCAAGACCGCACCCGTGCCTAGGTCACACAAATGGGCAGCAATCGTGGTTGAACCAATATCAACCGCAACCCCGTAGACAGTTTCACGCAACCCAGGCCAAACCGCCACCATCTGCCGCCGCTGATACACGGCGACCGTCACTGCCCATTGCCCTGTCCGCAGGATGGGTTGCAAGGTCGGCAACAAGTGGAAATCATAAGACAGCCCCGTCAACTGCCATTCGCGTTCCAGCGCCTCCAGCAGGCGTTGCAAGTCACCTTTCGGGTTGTGCATATCAGCCTCATCGACCTGCACATAATGCAACTGTACACTGGCATCCAGCACAATATCCCGCACCTCGGCAGCCTTGCGCACCACTTGCTTGTGGACTTGGCTATCCGGCGGGACATCAATCACCACATCCCCCTGCAACAACGCATGGCAACCCAAACGCCGCCCCGGAGCCAACGGCTTGCGGGCTTCGTTATAGCGCAACTCGGTGGCAGTCATGCCGTTGAGGTGATCAAGCTGGGAGGTAATGCCGTGCTTGGGGAAACTGCCTTCCGCACACAGCACCTGACAACGCCCACACAAACCACGTCCACCACAAATGGAATCAATATCCACACCCAACTGCTGGGCGGCTTGCAGCAGGGGCGTACCCAAGGGGAACTCGCCCCGGCGACCGGAGGGGAGAAAGACGACTTTAGCCGTTGGGTTGGATGCAATACGGGATGCTGATGTCATGATGGCTAAACTTAAAGTTGGATGAGTGCAGGATAGCATGACTGTTTTATGCAGGCACTAGGGGAATTGATTGACTGGTCAGTCAAGACATGTGTTTCCGATGATTTTCCAAGAAATGCAGCAGTTAGAGAAAATGGTCGAGGTTTATGAGTTTGGTGAAGAGTTACGGGTGATATTACCGCTGTAAGTCACTGGCAGAAAGATCCCCTAATCCATATCGAAAGGGCAGCCCCTCCCCCAGAAACATGTCTATACTTACTCATATAAGGTCATAGCGAGGTTAGATATGGACAGTCAAAAACCCGTGGTACACCCCACAAAGGAACAGGCAAAAGACAAGCCACAACACACCCCCACTGGTAAGGATAAAACCAAGACTGAAGTGGGGTCTTGCCCATCCAGCACGATAAAACATCAAGATGATGATGGGGTTTCCCCGTGCATTGGGCAGGAAAAAACACGATTTTCTTAGGTAATGGTGCGTAACTGTACACGGTATGGGAACTCGGATTGGTGCTTCTTGCGCCCCTCCGAGAACAAACGCTGCAATAAGTCAGTTGATACATAAACCTTGATGCGCTTTTGGAAGTTCGTGAAGTGCAAGCAACACTCCACCTCAAATTGGCTGGCAGCAGTTGCCTCAACCATTGCCACAAACCCACCCCATGTCATTTGTGGGATGTCTGTCTGGCGGAACATGATGGGGATGTGGATGGGTTCGCCATTGGCAGGAAGGTAGCGCTCCTCCATTTCCTCCACCCAACCCAACCAACCTTTTCCCGCCGGTGTCAACAGAACCTCAGCCAGCCCAGTGAAAGACATCGGGGTTGGCAAGCCTTTGAGGGTAACCGTCACTTCTTTTAACCAAATGCCTGCAAACTTTCCTGGCTCTACCGTAATCGAAATGGGGTCGAGCGTCATTAGCAAGGTGCTTTGGTGGAAACTGTCAGGGTGATGGGGTGGATAGTGCTCTGGACGGAAGTCGATCATCCTCTTCGCTAAGCAGGTGACATATTCCGCACCATAGTCCAGAACGTGCTCCTCCCAATCGGTGATGCCCAACAATTGACTGACTGCCTTAATTGTCCTGAGGCTGGCCTCCCCATTTTCCAGGTATTGTACCGCCCGCAAGCTAACGCTAGCTTGATCAGCAACCCACTCTTGGGTTCCAGGTGCAGGGTTGCCCTGCTCACCACGCCCTGGATAACGGGCACGCAACTTTTTTCGGGCAGTGATGAAAAGCGCCCCATCAATTTTCATTGAACCCTCTAGTCATACGCAAGTTATAGATTGCATATTAAAAGGCGTAGTTACCTTTTTCAACAGGGTGCAGATTGCTGAACAGACACAGACGGGTAGTGATGCTTACATTTATATTGAAAAGGCCGGTAGGCTGCTGAGTATTTAAGCCAATAGGGGGAACCACCCCTAAGGCGGATTCCCCCTTGCTTTTAGTCCCGAACCCACTTCGTGCCATTGCTCCAGCGGATGATTTCCCCTTCACCCGTAATGGAGCCTGTACAACAGCCATTGTCATCCGTAAAGCTAACCGCAATGGTATTACCACTGGTATACCACCCTAGGAATGGTCCACGGGTTCGCTTGTTGATAAAAATGGTCAGCTTACCTTGGTATTCAGAAATAACTTCACTGCCATTATTCCAAGAACCAGCCAAGTTGTAGCTTGCATCCGTCGCAGAGGCAGGGGCGGACATGCCCAGCAACAGCAAGCAAGTCGGCAGCAGTAAACGCTGGAGAGTTGACTTAGGAAGGGATAGGAGTTTCATGATGTAGTCCTCGCATTGTGGTGTTTTGTCAGTCGTGGAATGAACTTCGCAGTCTCGGGGTTGCCTTGCCGGCTTACTGCAAACTTGAAGGGGTTCTCGTCATGTCATTTAGGATGTCCCTGAATGGGATACTGGCGCGTTGCGGCTTGTCTGAACAGCGCTCTGGCACGCCCCCACACTCCGTTTCACGGTTGCCGACTTTGCACCATAAATGACCATTGCCTTCCTCAATGGTATATACGCCTTTCTTCCCATTGGCATAACAAGTCCCCCCCTCCTTCGATCCAACGGGTTGGGCATTTGCGACCATGCTGATGGAGAGGATACTGCTGATGATAAGCACTCTGGTAAACATTTTTTGCCTCCTGAAATTGAACGGTTGTATCAAGTCAGGTATACAGATTACCCCCATTCGTGCGCTGGAGTTACGCCCTTTAATATGCAAGTTACAACTTGCGTGTTTTGGCTTACCCAACACAACCACAGTCAGGAATCGGTGCTACACCTCACCAGATTCCCCACTGCCGCTAACCAAACCCAAAATACACAAACACGCAAATCACCCACGCCGCCGCCGTCTGTTCTCGCGTGCACCGCCCTCACCTTCTGGTGCAGGCTCCCGGTATTTGCGGATCCAATTGGCACAGTGCGGATCATGCCCCATCATCACATCAGCCCCCATCACGGCCTGCATGACCTCCGCGTGCAGCGGGTTCGTAATTGCGGAAGTCATGCCCGCACCTATCGCCATCGTCAAAAAAGCACTGTTCACACCATTCCGGTTGGGTAAACCGAAACTGATATTCGATGCGCCACAGGTGGTATTCACTTGCAGCTCTTCGCGCAAACGGCGCACCAGATGCATCACTTGCCGCCCGGACGTGTTGATTGCGCCAATCGGCATCACCAAGGGGTCAACCACGATGCGGTCATGGGAAATACCAAAATCGGCTGCCCGTTGCACAATCTTTTTCGCTACCGCGAAACGCACATCCGGGTCTTCAGAAATGCCCGTTTCATCATTGGAAATGGCAACGACTGATGCACCGTATTTTGCGACCAAGGGCAATACGCGCTCCAGGTTTTCCTCTTCGCCCGTCACGGAATTCACCAATGCCCGCCCCTGATAGACCGCAAGCCCCGCTTCCAAGGCGGCAATAATGGAAGAATCAATACACAGGGGCACAGCAGTAATCGACTGCACCAACTGGATAACCTCCGCCAGAATACGCGGCTCATCCGCCAGCGGAATCCCGGCGTTCACATCCAGCATGTGTGCACCCGCCTCAACCTGCGCCAAGGCATCGGCCTGCACGCGGCTGTAATCGCCATTTTTCATTTCTTCCGCCAAGATTTTGCGCCCGGTCGGGTTAATCCGCTCGCCAATGATCACAAACGGCTGGTCAAAACCAAGGCGGACTTCGCGGCTGGCGGAACTGATAACGGTAACAGTCATACGGTTGACTCCTGTGTGGGGTGATTGGCTGCCGCTGCTAACGGCTGCTTGGATATTACTTGTTGGAAGGGTGCGGACTCACTCGGCTTGACCAGCCCCGGATGCCACGGGGTACGCCCCTCCAGCACACCGGAACGCTCGACCATCTCCGCAACATGCTGCTCTTGGCGGTAGGCCATAATGTGCACACCATGTACACCTTCAATCTCGCGCATCTCGTTAATCAGGTCGATGCACAGCCGAATGCCTTCCTGCTTCTGGTTCTGCGCCCCTTTGAGGCGGTTAATGACGCTATCAGGAATATGCACCCCGGCAACATTGCTGCGTATCCATTCAGCGGTTTTTGCCGAAGCCAATGGCCCGACCCCTGCCAGCATGAACACTTTCTCATGCAAACCAAGATCGCGCACCCGCTGCATATAGGCTTTGAACATCGGCACATCAAAACAGTATTGGGTCTGGATAAACTGCGCTCCGGCCTCGATCTTCTTTGCCAAACGCAAGGGGCGGAAATCATAGGGTGGCGCAAACGGGTTGGCAGCCCCGCCCAAAAACACACGCGGCGGGTGGGTGAGCTTGCGCCCACTCAAGAAGCGGCTTTCATCGCGCATGGTGCGGATGGTTTGCAGCGTGGTCATGCAATCAAGGTCAAAAACAGGCTTGGCCTCCGGGTGGTCGCCCTGCTGCACGCCATCCCCGGTCAGGCAGAGGATATTCGCCACGCCCATCGCCGATGCACCCAACACGTCGCCCTGAATGGCAATGCGGTTGCGGTCGCGGCAGGAAATCTGCATCACCATCGCATAGCCCTTGCGGGTCAGCAACGAACACATGCCAACGCTGGACATGTGACAATGCGCCCCTGAGCCATCGGTGGCATTCATGGCATCGACATAGCCATCAAACAAGGCAGCCCGCTCGTAGACCTCATTCGGGTCAGCCGAATCCGGCGGGGCAATCTCGGCTGTCACCGCAAAATGCCCGGCACGCAATACCCGCTCCAACCGTCCGGGCGAGACATGCCCCGGCAAGATGGGCAGGTTATAACCCGGTGGCGGCTCGTCATCGTAACTGAGGGGCTTGACCACGCGGCTTTTGCGCTGCCCATTGACATTGGGAATTGTATTACCCGCCTCCATCGCCATACCTCCGGGATTGTTGCTGAACACATTGTGCTGGCGTTTCATGCCCCGTATAAACGGAAGTATACGGGGTATGGGGCTGCTGTATAAACCAAGCCCAGCCTACTTTATTACTTCACGGACTTTCTGCTCAACTGCCCGCAACCAGGCTGATTTGCCTTTCCTGCGCCAATCCAGCATGGGTTGGATAATATGGATGGCGCGGTCTTCTGGTTTCAGGTTTTGCGTGCCATCCCACGCCACCACCCAAACACAATCCATCTCCGGTTTCACTTCACATTTGCCATTGGCACGTACCCCACCACAGGGGCCATTGCGTAAGGTTTTCGGGCAATTCATCGGGCAGGACATACCCGTGGAACCCAAGGTACATTGCCCACAGGATTGGGAATCGAACAGGAAACGTTTACTGGCTTGCTCGACGGCAAACAAGGGCTTTTCAACCTTGTGCACGCCAATTTTTTCCAGCCACGGATAGACCTTGACTAACCCAGCCTCAACCGAGTCATAAAGCTTATGCAAAACACGGGCATGACGTGCTGACCAACGCCGCATACGGTACATGAAACCTCCTCAGACGGCGGCTATGACCCCGCCCTGCCTCACCATCAACTCCAGAACCTCATCCGTGAATTGTGCCTCCAGTTCGGCGGCCTCCATCGCTGCACAAGTATCCAGATCGCCCGCGCAGGCACTCTCCGTTGTGGTACGCCGCCATTCGGCAATGTAATCATCTGTCCCGGCCTTGCCTGCACGGATGGCAGCACGGTCAATCGCCTCCTGGAAACGCGCACTGAGCAACGCCTTACCCTTCGCCCGCCCCCGTTTGAGGATCACTTGGGAGGGAATGTCACGCCAGTAAACCAGAATTTTTTCAGCCATTACGCACCATTGCTTTCATTGCCACATTAACCAACGCCAACTCTCCATACCCAGTCCTGACCACCCGGAACTCCAACCCTAAGTAGTTGGCTGCCTCTTGTGCTTTTTCCAGGAGTTCCGGGCTATCAGACTGTGCCAGATAAACCAGCCGCCGGTAATTGCCAAAATACAGTGGCAATAACTGCGGGTGACTATCCAATTTAAGCGACTCAATCACCAACCGCCGGAAATGCCGCGCCAAAAAGTCGGTCAGGTAAAATGTCCCCGGCTCTTCTTCCGCCAACTGGGCAAACGCATCCTGCCCCGCAAAGGTGGCATAACAATGCGCACCGGGCAGACGCTCCACGCCCTCTTCCGCCAACACACGGTCGAGCAGGCCACCTGTGCCGCAATCCGCATAGGCAACAAATAACTGCGGATACTGGGGACGGTAACGCTGGATGGCGGCACGTATCCGTTCCGGGATCAACTCAGGGCGGTTATGCAAATCCGCAGGCAAACATTGCAGCCGGATATGTTCCCAGCCCGGTTGCTGGCGCAGGTGTTGTATTTCCCGCGCCAACGCACCACAGGCCAGCACCAAGACCGGCTCTGCCATCAGGCTGCCTGGCGCTGTTGCACCATTGCCACGCCGGTACTGGAAGCGGAAGCAGCATCCCGGCAATAGGCATCTGCACCCACTGCCTTGCCAAACTCCTCATTCAGGGGCGCACCACCGACCAGCACGATATAATCATCACGGATGCCCTTCTCAATCAGCGCATCAATCACCACTTTCATGTACGGCATGGTGGTCGTCAACAGTGCAGACATCCCCAAAATGTCGGGTTTGTGCTCTTCAAGCGCATTCAGGTAATCGTCGACAGAATTATTGATGCCAAGATCAACCACCTCAAACCCTGCCCCTTCCATCATCATGGTGACAAGGTTCTTGCCGATGTCATGGATGTCTCCCTTAACCGTGCCAATCACCATCTTGCCAATCGGCTTTGCCCCTGTCTCAGCCAACAAGGGGCGCAGGATAGCCATCCCGCCCTTCATGGCATTGGCAGCCAACAGCACTTCCGGCACAAACAGGATGCCATCACGGAAATCCACACCGACAATGCGCATACCTTCGACCAACGCTTCGGTCAATACCCGGTCTGCCGCCCAACCACGTTCCAGCAGGATATTCACGCCCTCGGCAATTTCTTCCTTGAGGCCGTCGTACAGGTCATCATGCATCTGTGCAACCAGCTCATCATCCGGCAATTCGGAGAGGATCAGTTCGTCTTCATCGTTGTAATCGTCTGCCATGTTCAAATCCTCAATTAATACTCTTTATCTGGAAACGCTGCCTTACGCCGCGCCATAAAATCCAATAAGGCCTCATCCACCGCCGGGTCAATCGGCGGCTCTTCATACTCAGCCAATACTTTTTTCCACAGCTTGTTGGCACGCTGGGCGGCATCCAACCCGCCTTCTTCTGTCCATTGCTCGAAACTGTTGTTATCCGCCAAGGTGGAGCGGTAGAAGGCCGTCTCAAAATTGCGCTGGGTATGGGCTGCACCGAGGAAGTGCTTACCAGGGCCGACTTCACGCAACGCATCCATCGCCTGCCCGTTTTCGCTCAAATCCACCCCTGCCAGCAACACCGACAGCATATTGGCCTGATCGACATCCAGCATGAATTTTTCGTAGCCCATCACCAATCCGCCTTCCAGCCAACCGGCGGTATGCAACATAAAGTTCACGCCCGCCAAGGCTGCGGTTTGCAGGGTATTGGCTGCCTCATAAGCGGCCTGTGCATCCGGCAGTTTGGAAGCACACAAACCACCACCGCTACGGAATGGCACGCCCAAACGCCGTGCCAAAGCTGCCACGGTATACATGACCAGACTCGGCTCCGGTGTACCAAAGGTCGGCGCACCCGACTGCATGGACACCGCACTGGAGAAGGTGCCAAACACCACCGGCGCACCGGGGCGTACCAACTGGGCAAAGGCCATACCCGCCAAGGCTTCCGCCAGGATTTGCGTGGCAGTCCCCGCCACGGTCACAGGTGACATCGCCCCGGACAGGATAAAGGGAGAAATCACCGTCGCCTGCATATTGCGGGCATATACCTTGAGCGCCCCCAACATGGTGTCGTCATACGTCATCGGCGAGTTGGCATTGATCAGGCTGGTGGTGACACAATTATTGGTAGCGAACTCATCACCAAAAACAATTTTCGCCATATCAACCGTATCTTGCGCACGGCTATGGTGTGTAACCGACCCCATGAAGGGCTTGTCGCTGTACTTGAGGTGGCTGTAGACCATATCAAAATGGCGCTTGTTGACCGGCAAATCCACTGGCTCACAGACCGTCCCGCCGGAATGGTGCAACCCCGGACTCATATAGGCCAGCTTGACGAAATTGCGGAAGTCCTCAATCGAGGCATAACGGCGGCCTTTATCAATGTCACGCACGAAGGGCGAGCCATAGGCCGGAACCAACACCATGCGCTTGCCACCGATAATGGTGCTGCGCTCGGGGTTGCGGGCATGCTGGGTAAATTCAGCGGGGGCAGTGGTCTGAATAAGGGAACGGCACATGCCACGCGGGAAATGCACCCGCTCACCCTGCACATCCGCCCCGGCATTTTTCAGGAGCTCGAGGGCTTCGGGATCATCCCGGAAATCAATGCCGATTTCCTCCAACACGGTATCGGCGTTATGTTCAATCAACGCCAACCCTTCTTCGCCCATCACCTCAAAAAACGGGATACGCCGCTCAATGAAAGCTGACTGTTTCGTCTGGGACAACTGGCGGGCTGCCCGCTTACTATCCCGCCCGCCACTGCGCCGACCCTGCCGTTCGCTCATATCCGCTACTCCACCTGTCATTCTGAAGTTTTAATGTCTGGAATAGTAAATTCGGTTGACTGAACAGTCAATCAATAAAAGCAAGCACCCCCTCACCACTGCTGCAATAGCGTTGCCAACTTCAGTTCCGGCTCGTCCGCCCGCAGGTAGTCGGCGAACAACGGCACGCAGTACTGCCAGCGGTTGCTGACGCGAGTAAGGATAAAGGCCAGCTCCAGCCGTGACAGGGTTCGCTCCAGTTCAGCAGCATCAAAGCTTAGGTGCTGGTCTGCAAGCTGCCGGATCAGTTCGCCGGTGCTGAAGTTCGGCTTACCGATGGTGGCATAGACTACCAGCCGATCATAACGTTGCTCCTGGTCATTGTTCCCCACCGCCCAACCATCAAAACGTTTGCCCATCTCACGGCTGGCAAGGACGCGATGGATGTCGCCTGCTGCGATGCTGCGTTGCTGGGCAGGCAGGTTCTGGATCAACTGGTGGCAGACGTAGGCGATCAGGTTGGCACGTTGCCCGCAGCGCTGGATCATGTCCTGCACAATGGCATTACTGGCGTAGCCAAGGCTCATGCTCTGCATAGGCTGGGTGGCTGGGTGGCTGGGAGGCTGGGTGGATGGGTGGGGGCGAGGCAAACTGGGAACAGGCAACGCGGTCAAGCGCACCGATTTCCAGCACTTCGCCGAAATTGCGCAGCGGCGACTGGTAATCGAGCACAGCGTGCTGGTAGAGCTGCCAGAATCCGGCGAGGATGAAGCTGCAATGCCCCGGTTCGCTGAGACGGCGGAACACGTTGAGGATCAGATAACCCTGTTTCTGCTCGTGTGCGATGAAACGGTCGGCTTCGTCAATCAGGAAGATGAAACGCTGCCCGGTGTCACGGATGCGTTGCTCCAGTAAGGCAGCGAAGGTTTCGGCATCGTCAGTGTCGGGGAGCGGCAAGGCACGGTATCAGCACCTCGTTGGACAGCGTGTGATAGTGGCATTGCACGCTTGGATTGTTTGGCATTCAGGGCATTGAGTACATCGCTGACGGTATCATGGCTGGGGAAGCCCCGTGCATAGGGGTAATAGCAGCGCAGAAAATCGGTATTCAGGGTTGCCCAGCGCACCCTCTCCACCATATTATCGGCTCCTGCCAGGCTACTGACCAAACCCAGCAGTAGGATTTCCGGGCATAAGTATCTACACAACTTTTTCCAAAAATTGCCGGGCGGTTTGTTTGAAACTGTCCAACGCCTCTTGGGAATAGGCTTCCATCATTTCCAGCAGGGAGAGGAAGACCCACAAACCAGCCAGCAACGCAGGGTTGGTAAAAGCGACTTTATGATGCATTTGCCGCCCACTCAGCTTGACCAAAAAAGCCCGCAGTTCAGTGGCTTCCGCACTTTTATCAGCGGCGATTGCCCACACCGTGACACAAGCCATACTGGCAACCAACAGGCGCTTGGCGATGGCGGGGGCGGATTCTTGCTGCCACGACTCCAGATGATGCCCCGCCGACTTCATCAGCTTGAAAAAGGATTCAATTTGCCAGCGCCAGTAATACCACAGGGCGGCTGTCCCTGCCGATATGCCGTTGACATTGCTGGGCAATAACCATTCAGCCAACACGTCGCCGTCAGCACCCAACACGCGGCTGACAACCAAACGCGCCTCCACGGGAACACCGGGGATGCCCGGTTTTTCCCCCTTCTTTTGGCTCGGCTTGGCAGGGCGGGTCAGGCACACCCTGGTTTCTGCCACCCATTGCCAATAGCGTTTGCCGTGGTAGGTGACTTCACGGGTGCGGTGGAATTCCAGCCCTTGGACAATGGCCTTGCAAGCCAGCGGCTTACCTTCCCACTCCACTTTGGGGCTGTCCTTCACCCGCACCAGCCACCGACAGGCAGCAGCATCCCAACGGCGGATATGGGTCACCGAATCCCCTTCCCGGTCAATGATATGCACCAACGGTTTGGCAAATCCCTGACCCTCAAGGTATCCCATACTGTCACTGACCTCATCCAGATGCCCATTCACCGGCAAACGGGGGGTGGCCTCGTGGTAAGTCGCATAACTGCCTTCCGCACTCACCAACCGCTGAGCCACAGGCGCGATCGATTGCCCGGTTTGGTCACTCACGACCAGGCAGCAGGTCATAACCCACGTCACTCCCGTGCGTAACCGCATAAGTATCTGGTTTGTTGGCATGTTTATAAGGCAGGTGTGACCAATCATGCACACACAGTGCATAGTCACTGCAATGCCGACTGATACCTTCGTGGGCGGCTGTGGTCAGGGGCTCTTGCAACAACACCAAGCTCACCGATTCATTGTCATAAAAACGCCAAGCCGCCTAGGTACTGGCGAAACTGCTGGTTTTGTTGGGCAAAGCCTTCAATCCTGCACTCAGGCGCTCACTGGCATTCATGTGTTCAAGCACCAACTGTTGGTGGCGTTTGCCCAGACGTGGGTCTACGCCTGAAAGTGTTTTTTAAAGTCATCCCACAGCATGCCACTTTTCGGGAACAGTTGTGTAGATACTTATGATTTCCGGGAGGGAGTAGATAACCTTCGCCCGCTGGCGGGGATCGTCCAGCTCGGACAACTGTTCCAGCAGGCGGCTGATCGCGGTGGACGGTAAGTTCGGCATCGGGTTAGTCCTTTCGGGCAAAACCTCATTTATGCATCTTTTGCAAGCAAGTGTTCAAGCGATTGCCCTGTGTCCAAACCAGCGCCCACTAGCAAGAACTGTCCAACTGAGCTAATTTACCTGATGAAATGTCATCTCCCCTCCCCTAACACTATGCCTGCTGCCCATGTGCTAGGCTCATGCCAAGTGTCAACAACCCTGAACAAGGTGGTTAAAAATGGAAGAAAATACAGGAAACCGTGAAAATGTCCCCAGTGAAATCCTGGTCGGAAAAATACGGGAGAAACGCAGCCAACTGGATGCATTTATAAGGGAAAAGGAACCACACCAACGCTTTTTATTAAATACAGTCCTTGTATCCAGCACCCTATCAACTGCCTTGACAATATCCCCTGCGTTGGGAGGCAAATCATTCACCGATTGGCTAACCAGCAGCTTCAACCTGAACTCACCTTCATGGCGGATACTCTGTGGTGTGGCTGCTTTATTTTCAATCATTGCAGCCTTATCGACCCAATTGTTGCAATCCCATCGCATTGAGGAGAAAGTAAGCCGTGCCCGTGACTGCCGCTCAAGGCTGGAAGGCCTGGAGGCAAGCCTAAGCCTCAAGCAAATTAGCATCCCCCAAGCGGCTAGTGAATACCTCAAATGTGTGGAACAGGCTGGATCCATTGACAGTAAGCTCCACTCGTAACGGTGGTAGGCAATAATGCCGTGAGTGCCAGCCATGTTTTATTTGCTTGATGATTTGATGTGGTCGCCCTGAAACAATCGCCCTGCCCCACCCTTATCCATCCGGGCTATACTTGAAGGACAACAGACTCAGGAAGTACATGCCATGCGCCACCCAGCCCATCCTCTCCTGTTATTGTCAGCCTTACTCAGCTGTACAGGAAACAATGCCAGCACCCCATGGTTGCCGGAGATGATGGAAATAGCTGCCAGCCCGTTCCAGATGGGCTGCAATACCCAGCGGGTTGCACTAGAATCTGATGGCTGTATGGACGACCAATTGCCATTGCATACCGTTAATTTGGCTGCTTTTGTTATCAGCCGGACTGAAATTACCATTGCCCAATTCCGGGCATTCACCGATGCCACCCACTACCAAACCCATGCGGAACGGCAAGGCTCCTGCTATGGCGACCCTAGCGGGACAAGTGATTGGGATTTGGTTAAAGGCAACTCATGGCGCAAACCAGGGTTCCCGCAAACGGAGCAAGATCCGGTAGTCTGTGTCAGTTGGGAGGATACACAAGCTTACCTTGCGTGGCTCAACAAACAAACCGGCAAGCAATACCGCCTGCCGAGCGAAGCTGAATGGGAGTATGCCGCACGGGGCAGCAACCCGGATAGCCCTTACCCTTGGGGGAAAACAGCAGCCACTGGTTGCAAAGCAGCCAATATGGCAGACCAGCATCTCAAAACAGTCATACCCAACTGGCAAGCTGTCGTCGCCGAATGTAACGACGGATACACCTATACCGCTCCTGTCGCCTCATTCACCGCCAATGCTTATGGATTGACCGATATGCACGGTAATGTCTGGGAGTGGGTACAGGACTGCTACCATGAAAACTATACCAATGCCCCGGCTGATGGTTCAGCATGGCAAGAACCAGATTGTGGCAACCGGGTTCTGCGGGGTGGTTCATGGTTTGGTGAGCCAGGATTGCTCAGCTCATCCAACCGTTTTGGCTTTGAACCAGCAACTGCTGACTTCAGTGTGGGCTTCAGGATTGCCCATTGATACTTGACACGCCCAGCCGATGCACTGCCACTTGTACGGCTGGAAACTGCCATTCAAGCCAAGAACGACCCAACAACAATCCTGCATCCCTAACAAATCTCCTTTATAATGCCCGCGATTATGACCTTGCCACCTTGTTGTTGGACAACCATGCATATCCAAAACCCGGACACCGATACGCTTTGTAATGAGCTGGACTTGATCGCCGAACACTTGCCCCTGCAAGGAGCCACCTTGCTGGAGTTGGGTTGCGGCAAGGCGCAACTGACACGAGCCATTGCGGGACGCTTTGCAATCAACAAGCTGATTGCCACCGAGGTTGATACCCTCCAACATGCCATTAACCTCGCCAGTGATCATCCTGCCAACATTGAGTTCCGCCCGGATGGGGCACAAGCCATCGGTCTGCCCGACAACAGCATCGACGGGGTATTCATGTTCAAATCCCTGCACCACGTTCCGGTTGGCTTAATGCCGATGGCGTTGCAGGAAATTGCCCGCGTCCTGAAACCCGGTGGGTTTGCCTGGTTCTCTGAGCCTGTTTATGCGGGGGCATTTAATGACATATTGCGCTTGTTCCATGATGAAAAGCAGGTGCGGGAAGCAGCTTTCCAGACAGTTTGTCGTGCCGTGGAGCGTGGCTCCCTGACCCTGAAACAGCAAATTTTCTGTAAAACGGCTACCCATTTCCGTGATTTTGCTGAATTTGAACAGCGCATCATTGGCGTAACCCATACACGCCATGTACTGGATGCCAGCCGATACCAACAGGTTCAAACGGCCTTCAATGCCCATGTCAACGCAGAGGGGGCTTACTTTGAAAACCCCCAGCGCATTGATTGGCTGCTGAAGCCACTTTGACCATACACCTATCCGATTAACCGACCATTCGCCCGATAGAGTTGATGCATTCCTTACCAAATCGTCTACAATCTGGGCTTCCAAAGAATATCACTTAGAAAACATGAACCTCGAACGCAAAGGCATTATTCTGGCAGGTGGTAGTGGCACGCGCCTGTACCCCCTGACGCAGGCCGTCAGCAAACAACTGATGCCGGTCTACGACAAGCCCATGATTTATTACCCGCTGACGGTGCTGATGTTGTCCGGTATCCGCGACATCCTGATCATCACAACCCCGCAGGATTCAAGCCAATTCCAAGGCTTGCTGGGGGATGGCTCACAGTGGGGGCTGAATATCCAGTATGCCATCCAACCCAAACCGGAAGGCTTGGCGCAGGCGTTCCTGATCGGTGCTGATTTCCTTGGCAATGCCAACAGCACCCTAATTCTGGGCGACAACATTTATTACGGCGAAGGCCTGTCGGTACGCCTGCAAGCAGCGGCGGCACAGGATCAGGGCGCAACCGTGTTCGCCTATTATGTCAAAGACCCGGAGCGTTACGGTGTGGTTGATTTCGATGCCAATGGCAAAGCCTTGAGCATTGAAGAGAAGCCTGCCAAACCGCGCTCCCATTATGCCGTCACCGGCCTGTATTTTTATGATAACCAGGTGGTGGACATTGCCCGCCATGTCAAGCCATCGGAGCGGGGCGAGCTGGAAATCACCACCGTCAACCAGATGTACCTGGAAAAAGGCGATTTGCAGGTGGAAATCCTCAAGCGCGGCACAGCCTGGCTCGATACCGGCACGCATGCTTCCTTGCTGGATGCCTCCAATTACATCCGAGTCATTGAAGAGCGGCAAGGGTTAAAAATCGCTTGCCCGGAAGAAGTCGCGTGGCGCATGCACTATATTGATACCGAACAACTGCTCAAACTGGCTGAGCCATTGAAGAAAAGTGGTTACGGACATTACCTGACAGGGATCACCAATACATGAACATTATCCCGACCGCTATCCCGGATGTGCTGATTATTGAGCCACGGGTCTTTGGTGACGAACGCGGTTTCTTCATGGAAACGTGGAACCAGCAAGCTTATGCCAAAGCGGGGCTGGATTTGCAGTTTGTGCAAGACAACCACAGCCGCTCCCGGCAAGGCATCCTGCGTGGCCTGCATTACCAAATCCAAAACCCGCAAGGCAAACTGGTGCGTGTTACCCAAGGTTGCGTGTATGACGTGGCGGTTGATTTGCGCCGCAGCTCCCCGACGTTTGGACAATGGGCTGGCGTGGAATTATCCGCAGAAAACCATCACCTGTTCTGGGTTCCACCGGGGTTTGCCCACGGCTTTTATGTCATGAGTGAATCTGCCGACTTCCAGTACAAATGCACCGACTTCTATGCGCCTGAAAACGAGCGCTGCGTGCGCTGGGACGACCCTGACCTGAATATCCCCTGGCCGCTGGTGAATGGACAAAGCCCGCAATTGTCGGTCAAAGATGCGGTTGGGGCATGGCTGAAGGATGCTGAGGTATTTGCATGAGCATAAAAACTGTCCTCATCACCGGGGCAAACGGGCAATTGGGTTATGAGTTGCAGCACACCTGTCCTGCCCATGTCCGTCTCATTGCCACCGACTACCAGACGCTGGATATTACCGATGCAGGGCAAATCCAGGCCGCACTGGCAACCCACCAGCCGGATTACGTCATTAATGGGGCAGCCTACACTGCTGTGGACAAGGCTGAAACCGACCGCGATGCCGCTTATGCCATCAATGCAACAGCGGCTGGGCTGATGGCTGAAGCCATTGCCCAATCAGCCAAACCCATCCGTTTGGTACACATTTCCACTGATTTTGTATTCGATGGCTCGCAATCCTTGCCTTACGCCACGGATGCAGCCACCAACCCCTTAGGGGTTTACGGGGCAAGCAAGCAACAGGGTGAAGCCCTGATCCAGCAACACTTGCCGCAAGCACTGTTGATCCGTACCTCGTGGCTATATTCCACACACGGGCACAATTTTGTCAAAAGCATGTTGCGCCTGATGAAAGAGAAAGAACAACTGGGCGTGGTCTATGATCAAGTGGGTACACCAACTTGGGCACGCACCTTGGCACAGACCATCTGGAGATTAATCGACCAAAACACCAGCGGCCTGTTGCATTGTTCTGACAACGGTGTTGCCAGTTGGTATGATTTCGCGATTGCCATCCAGGAGGAAGCCCTCCGGCTTGGCTTGCTTGAAAGGCGGATTCCGGTTAACCCGATCCGTAGCAGTGCTTACCCAACCCCGGCACAGCGGCCTGCTTTCAGCGTCATGGACAAACACCTGACTGAACAGGCACTTGGATACCGTTTACCTTATTGGCGTGACAGCCTGAATGCCATGTTGGCGGAATTGAAACAACAGACACCTAACGCATGAAAACAACGTATACCCCAAAACATCTGCTGGTCACGGGCGGAGCCGGTTTTATCGGTACGAACTTTGTCCATTACTGGCTGCAACAATACCCACAGACCCGTGTGGTGGTGCTGGATGCGCTCACGTATGCCGGGCGCTATGAAAACCTGCAACCCCTTGAAGGCCAAGCCAACTTCCGCTTTGTGCAAGGTGACATCCTGGATCAAGCCTTGGTTGAGGGGCTACTGCGGGATGAAAACATTGAAACCATCGTGCATTTTGCCGCTGAGTCACACGTTGACCGCTCCATTTATGGGCCGGATGCCTTCCTGCGCACCAATATTGATGGTACGCATAGCCTATTGAAAGCCGCCAAAACCGTTTGGCTGGATGAAAAGCCAGGCTATACCCACCGCTTCCACCATGTTTCCACCGATGAAGTCTATGGCACACTGTCCGCCACTGATCCGGCTTTCACGGAAACCACGCCCTATGCCCCCAACTCACCCTATGCGGCCAGCAAAGCGGCCTCTGACCATATTGTCCGTGCCTACCAGCACACCTATGGCTTACAGACCACCACCAGCAACTGCTCCAACAATTACGGCCCCTACCAATACCCGGAAAAGCTGATCCCCCTGGCCATTTCCAAGCTGTTGCGTGGGCAGCCTGTGCCCATTTATGGCGATGGGCAGCAAATCCGTGATTGGCTGTATGTCGATGACCATAACCGGGGTATTGACCTGATTATCCGTAGCGGGCGGGTGGGTGAAACCTACAATATCGGCGGCAATAACGAACAGACCAACCTGAACCTGATCCATGCCCTGTGTGCGCTGCTGGATGAGCGCTTCCCGCAGTCGCCGCATGTGCCACACCGACAGTTGATCACGTATGTCACTGACCGCCCCGGTCATGACCGCCGCTACGCGATTGACAACCGCAAAATTTGCCATGAACTGGGCTATGTGCCTGCGGAAACCTTCCAGACCGGGCTGGCAAAAACGCTTGACTGGTATTTGGAACACCCGGCCTTCTGGCAAGCGGAAGGCATTGAGCTGTTCGGCACGCATGGGGGCAAAGCCTGATGCAATGCAGGATTTGTGGCAGTGACGGTGAGCATACCCGCTATACCGTTAAAGAAATGATGCTGGGTTTGCGGGATGAGCATGCCTATTTCCAGTGTGGGGCTTGTGGTTGCCTGCAAATAAGCCAAGTCCCGGAGAATCTGGCTGATTATTACCCCAGCCATTATTACTCCTATGACCCACCCCAAGCAGGCAACTGGGTCAAGCAGCAATTGGTCAAGGCGCGTGACCAGTATGCTGCCACCGGGCAATCCCTGGTGGGGCGTTTGCTCAACCTCAGCATGCCCAACAGCAAGCTCAGTACCCTGCGACCCATGGGGCTGCGACCCTCCTCCCGCATCCTGGATGTGGGCTGCGGTGCGGGTCATCTGCTGTACTCGCTACGTGAAACAGGTTTCCGCCACGTGCTGGGCATTGACCCGTTCAACCGGGAAAACATCCATTACCCGAATGGCCTGACCATTGAAAAACGTGATATTTTCAGTGAAACCGGGCAATGGGACTTGATCATGTTCCACCACTCTTTCGAGCATTTGGTGGAGCAACACAAAACGCTGCAACAGGCGTATACACTGCTTGCACCGGGCGGCACAGTCCTGCTGCGCGTGCCCACCGTATCGTCTTATGCATGGCAACATTACGGGGTCAATTGGTCGCAACTGGATGCTCCCCGGCACTTATTCCTGCATTCGGTCGACAGCATCCAAAAGCTGGCAGAACAGAACGGCTTCAGCGTCGCCCAGATTGCCTATGACTCGAATGCCTTCCAGTTTTGGGGCAGCGAGCAGTACGAGCAGGACATTCCGTTGCGCTCTGAACGCTCGTGGGCAGACAATCCGGCAAACTCACCGTTTACCGCCGGGCAAATCCGCCAATTTGAACACCGCGCCCGTGAGCTGAATGCGGTCAACAAAGGCGACCAAGCGGCTTTCTACCTGCGTAAACCGGCAACATGAGCAAACAAAAAAGCAAAGTATTTGCCATTTCCTCCCCCGGAGGACATTGGATACAACTGACACGCCTCTGCGCCGGGTTAGAAGGCCAGCATGAAATTGTCTATGCCATGCCGGACAAGCTCTTCAAGCCCAAACGTGACCAGAAGGTCTATTCGGTGATGGATGTCAGTGCTGATGACAAATGGAAACTGATCCCCTGCGCCTTTCAAGTCGCCTATATCCTGTTGAAAGAACGCCCGGATGCCATCCTGTCAACGGGGGCTGCCCCCGGTGTGGTTGCAATTTTGCTGGGCAAACTGCTGCGTATCCGTACCATCTGGGTGGATAGCATTGCCAATGTGCAAAAAATCTCCCGCTCCGGTGAGTTGGTACGCAAACGGGCTGACGTATTCCTGACCCAGTGGGAACACCTGAGTGACCCGCAACAGGTTTTGTTCAAGGGATCGGTATTATGATTTTTGTTGCTGTCGGCACACAATTTCCCTTTGACCGCCTGATCCGCTGCGTGGATGAATGGGCTGCGGCTCATGGGGTTGAAGCTTGTGCCCAGATTGCGACCGGTGAATACCTGCCAACCCATGCCCGTTGGGAGCGGTTTATGACCACCGATGACTTCAACCGCAATCTGGAAGCGTCTGAACTGATCATTTCCCATGCAGGCATGGGCAATATCATTACTGCACTGGAAAATAACAAACCCATTATTGTCATGAACCGCCAGTACGAACTGGGTGAGCACCGCAATAACCATCAGGCTGATGGGCTGGAATGGATGTCGCAACTCCCCGGTGTCTACACAGCCAGAACCTGTGATGACCTGTGCGCCTTATTGGATCGCCATCAGGAGTTGCGGGCAGGCAGCGGCTTGGGTCTGGAGCGCCGCCAACGCCTGACGGCCTTTATTGACCAAGCAATCCGGGCATAACCCAATGAAGCTGAATAACCCCTCCCTGTTGCTACAAACCGCCTTTTCGACGGTCGCACGCTTTGCGGGGGTGGGGTTAAACTTTGCAGTTGCCATCATGATCACCCGTACCCTGCCGATTGATGAGGCGGGTATGATCTTCATGATGATGACACTGGTCACAGGGGTTTCGCTATTCAGCCGGGTTGGCGTTGAACAATGGCTGGTGCGGGATGTGGCGGGCCTGCCCGAAGCCGGTTCAGCACCCGCGCAACTGCAACACCTGCACAGCGCCTATAAGCTGCTCATTTATACTACCTTGGCGTTTATGCTGTTGTGGCTGCTGTTTAGCCCGCTGATTAAAAATACCTTGTTTGATGGGCAAATTCACCTGCATCTGCTCTGGATTGCCGCACTGGGCATCCTGTTTTTTAATCTGGTCATGACCAACTCGGCCTTCATGAAGGCTACCCACCATATTTCCGAATCATTGCTGATCCAGAATGCCCTGCCAGCCATCACCATGATGGTGACAATGCTGACATTCTGGTTTATTTTCCCGCAAGACCAAAACTACCTGTGGATCTACATCCTGTCATTGGCTCTGGCAGGCGGAGTATCCTTCCTGTGGTTGCGCCCTTGGCTGCCGAACCTGAAGGGTGCAGCAGAACCGTTCCCGCGTAAAATGGTGCTGGAAAAAAGCCTGCCACTGGCTCCCGTTTCGTTTTTTTCCTTCCTGATGTTGTGGGCCGATACGCTCATGACCGGCCTGCTATTGAGTAATGCGGATGTGGCACTGTTTACTGTGGCTGCACGGCTATCGTTTGTCAGCGGTTTTTTCCTGGGCGCACTGGATGCCACCATTTACCCACGCCTATTGCGCATGCATAAACAAAGCCCGGATCACCTGCGCAAGTTTTTCTGGCAAGCCACCTGGCTGGTTGCCGCCATTCTGGGTGGAGTCACACTGATTCTGGCTGTGGTCGGCAAACCGGTACTCGCCGTTTTCAGTGAAAGCTATGTTCAGGCCGCCACAACCCTGGTGATTTTGTTGTTTGCACAACTGGTACGTGGCCTAAGTATCACCTTCTCTTTCATGTTCATTATCCAGGAGCAAGTGCGCCCACTGAACACCCTGCTTTTTGCGGCGCTGGTCGTGAACATCATCGCTAATTTTGCGCTGATTCCGCATTATGGGATTGAAGGTGCTGCGGCTGCGACCCTGCTAGCCAACTTGATATTGACCGGCGGAGTGATCCTGCTTTTTCTTAAAAAACGCTTATTAAGTGACTATGCTTAGGACACTATGCTAAGAATACTCGCCGTACTGTTTGTTATTTCCATCTTTATTCCTGTCGAATTCTACGTCATGGCAGGCACGGTGCGCATTGAGACGTACCGGATTGTTTTGGCCTTGGTGATTGTATACGCCTTTTTTAACCTGCATAAAGTGCTGGAACGTGCCGACCTGACAGATGTCCTGCTGTTTGGCCTGATTGGTTTGGCTTTTGCCAGCTTCTGGTACAACCACAGCATGCAAAAGGCCATCGAATCCACCGGCCTGTATGCCCTGGAAACCCTGGGTGCGTTTTATCTGGCGAAGCTCTTTATCACCACCCCAGAGCGCTTCTTCAAGATGAATGTGGCGTTTATCAGCATCATCACCTTGCTGACGCTACCCGCCATCTATGAAGCCTTTGCCCAACACCGTATCCTGCACGAATGGGCCGAACGCCTGACAGGACACCAGTCCCTTGACTACCGTTTATACACTCACTATTACATCCGTGGCGACATCATGCGTACCACCAGCGTGTTTGCCCATCCTATCCTGTTCGGTACGCTGGCAGCACTCTTTTTTCCTTTTGCTGCCATGCTCATGTGGCGGCAACGCAAAACCCGCTACGTGGGATTTGTATTGGGCTTAAGCATTTCGATGCTGACCACCTTATCGTCTGCGCCACTGCTGTCCCTGATTTTCCAGGCCTGTACCGTTTTGCTGGTTAAATTCTGGGACTCTGCCCGGCGGCTTTGGGCTGGCTTATTCTTCGGCGGCCTGGCAGTGGCCATGCTGATTGAGGCAATATCCAACCGGGGCTTTTTCGGCATCCTGATTTCTTACCTGACCTTCAACCCCAATACAGGCTATTTCCGTATGCTGCAATGGGAACATAGTATGGACGATATTCTGGAAAGCCCGATCCTCGGTATTGCACATAATGATTGGACGCGCCCCTATTGGAAGGAATGGATGGGGGACAGCATTGACAGTTTCTGGTTGCTCGTCACCCTGCAACACGGCATTTTTGCCTTCCTGCTCTTGTTTATTGCCTGCCTCTATGCAGTATTCAGTGTATTGAACCGTGTGCAGCAACAGCACGACTCAGTAAAGTGGATGGTGACTGCGTGGATACTTTCATTCATGTCATTGATATTTATCGGCTTTACCGTCGATTATTTTGACAAGCTACAACCCATGTTCTTTTTCACATTGGGGTCGATGGCTTGGGCAAAATACTATATGATGCCTGCCCCGGTGGATCTGGAAAAATCCAGCGAACCGATGTCAGCCGCCCCGATTGGGCAACAAGGATAAAGAGGATATATTGCGATGAAGCCCCGCTTTGTCAGCCCGAAAGTGTTCTTGTGGATCATCCATTTCCGGCATGGATTGCTGTGGCTTTATAATTGGTACTTACGTTCCTTTTATGGCATGAAACTCGCGCCTGACGTGCGGGTATCACTGAAGGCACGTATGGACAAAACCAATCCAACCCATATCGAAGTCGGGCCACAAACCCTGATTGCCTTTGATGCTATTGTGTTATCACATGATTTCTCGACTGAACGGCATGCAGGCAACTTTGCAAAAACCACCAAGATTGGCTCGAAATGCTTTATTGGTTGCGGCTCCATTATCATGCCCGGTGTAACCGTGGGTGACGAATGTGTCGTTGCCGCCGGTAGCGTTGTCACCAAAGACGTGCCCTCGAACTCAGTCGTCGGTGGTAATCCTGCCAAAGTCTTGCGTAGCGGCATCCGTACCCGCCCCTTCGGGCGCATTATCCCGGATGATGAAACTGTACCAATGGATGCAAACCCTACGGACACGCCCTCCAGTGATACGGAAACACTGGCATGAGCAACAAACCGATAGTCAGCATTATCCTCGTGTCTTACAACACGGCGGAACATACGCGGCGGGCGTTGGAATCGGTACAAGCTGAAACCACCATCCCCCATGAAATTATTGTCGTTGACAACAACTCCAGCGATAACTCGGTGGAAGTACTGCGCCAATCCTTTCCAGACATTACCTTGCTGGATACCAAAGAAAATCCTGGCTTTGCGGGTGGGGTTTGCAAAGGCGTTGCACAAGCCCAGGGCAAATACCTGTTGCTGCTCAATCCAGACACGCTGGTATTAAACCATGCCATTGACAAACTGGTGGCTTTTGCTGAACAGCATCCCCTGCATGGCATCTGGGGTGGGGTTACACTCAACAACGACCTGAGCCTGAACACCCAACACGCCTGGTCAAAACCTGACTTTGCCTCATTGTTGTTCAGTGCCTTGGGATTAAGCAAAGCCTTCAGCCATAGTTGCCTGTTCAACCATAACAATTACGGCTGCTGGCAGCGTGATACCGTCAAAGAAGTGGATATTCTGTCTGGCTGCTTTTTCCTGACCACCCGTTCGGTCTGGAATGAAGTGGGCGGGTTAGACCCCACCTTTTTTATGTATGCTGAAGAGGCTGATTTTTGCCTGCGTGCCAAAGCCAAGGGCTACCAGCCGATTGTCACGCCCGATGCGCGTATCATCCATCACGGCGGAGTTAGCCATTCACGTTTTTCTGGAAAGCTGGTCAAACTGCTCAAAGGCAAGGTCGAACTGATCAACCGGCATGTAGCAGCCTGGAAACGCCCCATTTACAAAGGCCTGCTTTACCTTTATGTGTTAAACAAACACCTGCTGCACCGGCTGTTCAAACCGGGTTCAGAGCAAAGCAATGAATGGCGTATCGTCTTTGCCGAGCGTAGCAACTGGCTAAAAGGATACCAATAACATGGCCAGTGTGATTGTACCTGCCCATAATGAAGCCACGGTCATCCGTGCTTGCCTGGATAGCCTGTTACAACAGCCAGGGGTTGAGCGGATTGTTGTTGCCTGCAATGGCTGCACCGACAACACCGCCGCCATCGTCCAACAGGAATACCCACAAGTGACCTGCCTGGATATAGCCACCCCCTCCAAAGTCAATGCCCTGAATGAGGCCGAAAAACACGTCAGCAGTTGGCCTGTGTTTTACATTGATGCAGATACCCGCTTATCCACGGGGGCAATCCAGGTGATCAGCCAGGCAATGGGATCAGGTGAGCTGTTGCTGGCAGCACCCGAGCCTGTGATTGATACCTCCCGCTCATCCTGGTGGGTCAAGCAATATTACCGCACCTGGTTATCACTGCCCTATATCCGCGATGGCGTGGTTGCCACATGCAGCTATGTGATTGCTGAAAAAGGCCGCCAGCGTTTTTCACATTTCCCATCTATCATTAACGATGATGGTTTTGTGCGTTGCCAGTTTACCTCGGCTGAGCGTGGGAATGTCCCCGGTAGCCAGGTATTCATCACCGCACCCCGTAACCTTAAGTCATTAATTAAAATAAAGACACGGGCCAGACTGGGTAACATGCAACTGGCTGCGGCTGGTTTATGTACCAAAAAAGAGCAAAAGCCCTACTCCCGCATTTTGCTGGACAAATGGTTGAGCCGTGATTTTGTATCAGTCAGCGTTTACATGGCGATTGCTATCATTATCCGGTTCCGTGCCAAAGGGCAATTCAAGCATCTGGACACGTACCGCTGGGAAACTGACCAGACCTCCCGGCAGCAGGAAGGGACAGCATGAAAAATTCGCGATCATCATCGAAACCGGCTTCTTTGTATTTTTTTTACTACAAAAGTGACTAAAGTACGCTATATTTAGTGGCATAATAGCAGGCAGCGTGGGTGTCAATAAGCTGCCAATAGATAGTTTTGCTTGTGTAACAAAAGGTTAGATCAGAAACTTACGGTTATATCCCAAACAACAGTCCCCCTTTGACATGTTGTGTTTCTGCCAATACCTAATGGACTCCCGCAAGCATTTTGACAATAAAATCCTGAGACCGGATGAAAACAAGGTCAACAAGGATAAGCATTTTGTGGACGGACAACTCAATGGTAGATAAAAAAATCAGCTCTGAACTCATCTACCGCAGTACAGATACTTTAATCATCTTAAGTATTGTATTGCTGGCATCGTTGTATTCACACGAATATAACTTGGAAGGCTACCTTGCCGCAGGCTTGGGGGCTTCGCTGATCTTTGGCCTTGTTGGTCGGTTCACCGACATCTACACTTCGTGGAGTGGTCGCCCGTTCTTCCGTGATGAAGCCATGCGGGCAGTTGTCACCTGGTTAACCACCTTCTTCCTGCTCGTCTTCATTATTTTTGCCTCCAAAACCTCCGACCAATTTTCACGGGTTGTCCTGATTGGGTGGTTATTTAGCACACCCCTGTTACTCATCACCAGCCGTTACCTTTTGCGCACCTTATTGGCACATTTGAAACGCTTGGGTATCCACAACCACAATATTGCCATTGTTGGGGTAACTGAAGCAGGCTTGAAGTTTGCCAACGCCATCCAAAGCCAACCCGAATCAGGCTTGCAGGTGGCAGGCTTCTACAGCGTTGACCAGGACACCCGTGGGCTGCCAAGCAACTATGCACACATTGGCGACATCAATGAAGTGCTGGAAGCTGCCCGCGTCGGGACATGGGATCAGATTTATTTGGCGCTGCCCAGTGAAAAGAAGGACTTTTCAACCAAACTGATTAGCCAACTCTCCGATACCATTACCCCGATCCGCCTGATTCCCGATAACTTTACCCACTCCCTGCTGCACAACAAATACCTGGAAATCGCTGATACCCCGGTCTTGTGTATCTACGATGCCCCCCTCACACTCCAGCATGCCTTTATCAAACGGGCTGAAGATTTGATCATTGGCTCCATCCTGCTGTTGATGCTGCTGCCATTAATGGCTGTGATTGCGGTTGCGGTCAAGCTCAGTTCACCCGGCCCGGTCTTATTCAAACAATCACGTCATGGCCTGCGTGGGGAAAAATTCCAGGTATGGAAATTCCGCACCATGACCGTCTGTGAAAACGGTGCAACCATCAAACAGGCGACCCGCAATGACTTGCGTGTAACCCGTGTCGGTGCATTCTTACGCAAAACGTCAATGGATGAGTTGCCACAGTTCTTCAATGTGCTGCAAGGTTATATGTCCATTGTCGGCCCCCGTCCACATGCAGTTGCCCACAATGAAGAATATAAGGAACTGATTCCCGGCTATATGATGCGCCACCTGATGAAACCGGGCATTACCGGCTGGGCACAAGTCAATGGCTGGCGTGGTGAAACCGATACCCTGTACAAAATGCAAAAGCGCGTTGAGTGTGACATGGAGTATATCCGCTCATGGAGCCTCTGGCTGGATTTGCGCATCATTTTTGCTACTGCATTCAAGGCCTTGGCTGACAAAAATGCCTATTGATAAGGCGATATTGCCTTGAAACTGGATCAAATCACCTTTACACGTTATATCGCTGCCTTGACCGTTGTGTTTTTCCACTTCGGTCAACAGGCCTTCCCTGCGACACACCCTTGGTGGCATCCCGTTGTCACTGCCGGGCCGATTGCCGTCAGTTACTTTTTTGTGCTGTCTGGTTTTATCATGGCAGTCGCTTATTACTCGCCCAGTGACCGCCCTTTCAATCAATGGCAATACTGGCTGGCTCGTTTCGCCCGCATTTATCCCGTTTACCTGCTTGCCTTGCTGCTGATGGTTGTTGCCAACCTCAAAACGGATGGACGGGATCCGCTCACTGTCCTGCTCAGCCTGAGCATGCTGCAAGCATGGGTTCCCGGCTATGCTATGACCCTAAACTCGCCCGGCTGGTCATTGTCAGTAGAAGCACTCTTTTATCTTGCCTTCCCCCTACTGCTGTTGCTGGTCAGGAAACAGGGTGTCCAAAAGCTGTTCGTGGTTGGGCTGGTTTTGTGGGTTAGCACCCAAATCCTACAAGCCTGGTTGCACAACTTACCGGCTTATGCACCCAAAACAGCACTGCATGAATTTATCTACTATCATCCATTGATGCATGTCAGCACCTTTATCCTCGGTTTGGTTGCAGGCATCTATTTTTGTGATGGCAAACTGGCTTGGCTAACAAACCGCTGGAATGGCATATGCGTGCTACTGGTCAGCGCCTTGGCTATTTTTGCCTTGGCTTACGAACAACGGATTGAAGCAGGGATTGGCTTTCTGATTGATTACAATAATGGCCTGATTGCCCCCCTCTTCCTTGGCATCATTATCTTGCTGGCTGCAAACAATGGCTGGACAAAACAGGTGTTATCGCTGCCCATCCTTGTTTTATTGGGTGAAGCCAGCTACTCGCTCTATATTTTGCAGCGCCCAGCGTATGGCATCTACGACCGTACTTTAGGAAATTGGCTACACCTTGATCCTAATCTACATTATTATCTGTTCGCCTTGCTGCTGACAGTGGCTTCCGTGCTATCGTTCAAATACTTGGAAACCCCACTGCGACGCTTTATCAATTCATTTTACGGCTTGTCCGGGAAAAGTAGCCAGACTGGATAAGCAAAATGCACACTGGCTGACAGCAAAGATAAACTTAATAGCGTAATCTGACAGAGTTGCTAAAATCCATTGCACGATGACGGTAAAAACGATTAACCTCCCAAGAACCCAATTATGCCAACTATGAACCATAACACCCCTGGTCACTCCGCAGGAAAACATGCCTTCCCTGAATTTGCCAAGGCGCAGGATAATCTGGATTTGCGCGAGTTCTGGCGAACATTAAAACGGCAGAAAAAAACCGTTTTCGGACTGATCGGGGTTACGCTGCTGCTCACACTGGTTTTTACCCTGTTAAGCAGCCCGCTCTACCGGGCAACCGCCACCCTGCAAGTTGAACGGGAAACCACCAAGGTAATTGATACCAACTTCCTCAGTCCGGGTGACATCCGTGATACCCGTGACTTTTACCAAACCCAGTTTGAACTGATAAAGAGCCAAGCCCTGATTGAGCGCGTCATCGACCAACTTCAGTTAACTGATGATATTATCCGCAAATCATTGCTTGGTAAAATCAAGGCACTGCTGATGCCAGAGCAAGCGAACAGCAAGTCGGCCTTAGCCGGTGCGATTATTGAAAATCTGGACATTGAGCCTATCAAAAACTCCCGTCTGGTTGCTGTCCATTTTGATGGCTCCAACCCGGAAAAATCGGCTGATGTTGCCAATGCCATTGTTGATACCTTTGTCAAAATGAACCTGGAGCGCCGCTTCCAAGTGACCGGGGAAGCACAAGAATTCCTGCAAACGCGCATCAAAGAAGCAAAAATCAAGTTGCAGGAAACAGAAAAAGCACTCAATGAATATGCCCGTGAAAAAGGCATCATCAAGCTGGATGACAAAGAGTCAACCACCAGCAGCCATACCATCATGCGCCTGTCTGAAGAGCTGGTGAAAGCAGAAAGTGAGGCCATTATCATTGAGACCGATGCCACCCGCCGGGGTGAACTGGACTCTGCCCGCAAGCGTGCTGAACTGCTGCGTGATGCGCTCTCCAAGGAGGAGGCCAAGGCACTCTCTTTGCAGGACAGCCGCGTTACCTACAATACACTGGAACGTGAAGTTGCCACCAACCAGGCTCTTTACCAAGGTTTGCTGCAACGTCTCAAGGAAATCAATGTCGCGGGTGGTGCAGACAACAATAACCTGATCATGATCGACAAGGCACAACCTCCCCTCAAAAAACATAAACCGAACCTGTCCACCAATTTGGCATTTGCTTCACTGCTGGGTTTACTGTTGGGGATTGCTACTGCGTTCATGCGTGAGTTCATGGATGATAGCGTAAAAGATATTAATGACCTGGAACGGCAGACACACCTGCCTGTCTTGGGGATTGTCCCGGCAGCACGCGAAAGCGACCCGAAAAAGCTGGCACAGCTTGTCCTGAACTCGCCGAAATCCACGTTGGCTGAATCTTTCCGCTCACTACGTACCACACTGCGCTTCAAGTTACGGGAAGAACAAGGCTCCGCCATTGTTTTCATTACCAGCGCACGCGCCAATGAAGGTAAAACCACTGTCGCCATGAACCTTGCCAGTGCGTTTGCCCATGCGGGCAACAAGGTACTGCTGATTGATGCCGACCTGCGTAACCCCACCCTGCACAAGCTGATTGGCTCACGTGAGCAACGCGGGCTGGTACGCTATTTGTCGGGCGAACACTCCATGGAAGGCCTGGCTCAAGCGTCCAATGTTCCTAACCTGGATGTCATCATGGCTGGCACACCGCCGCATGACCCATCCGAGTTGCTGGCTAATCCCAAAATGGAGGCCATGCTTCAGGCTGCCGCCAAAAACTACGACATTATCATCATGGATGGCCCACCAATTCTGGGGTTGGCAGATGCCATGATCCTGTCTTCATTGGCAACCCTGACCATCCTGACCGTCCATGCCAGTGAGACACGCATCCCGACGGTTGTGAATGCCATCAAGCGTTTACGCGAGTCCGGTGCACGGGTTTCTGGCTTGCTGCTCAATCAGGTCAAAGATGCTGAGCGTTTGGGTTACGGCGAGGATTACTATCATTACCCAAGCCGGTAGAATGATGGTTTTCAACCGAACAAGGATCTGACATGTCAGTTGTTTTGCCACTGCACGTATTAGCAGTTGTCATTTGGGTAGGCGGAATGTTTTTCGCCTACATGGTATTGCGCCCGGTCGCAGCCAGCCAACTGGAACCCTCCCAACGCCTTCCCCTGTGGCGTGGTGTCTTTGCACGCTTTTTCCCTTGGGTCTGGGCAGCCATCCTGGTGATTTTGGCTTCAGGCTACTGGACTATTTTCATGGTGTATGGCGGCATGGCAAAAGCCCCCCTGTTCGTGCACGTCATGCATGGCTTGGGATTGGTCATGATGGTCATTTTCCTGCATGTCTTTTTTGCCCCGTATAAACGTCTGACGCAGGCCGTTCATGGCTCCCGCTGGCAAGAAGGCGCTAAAGCGCTCAACCAAATCCGCATGCTGATTGGTTTGAACCTGATCATTGGCTTACTCACGGTAGCTGTCACCACCGCAGGCAGATATTTGCTGTGAGTTTTGCACCCGACGCGGTGATGACGGTTGGGCAGTTGCCTGACCGTCTGGCAGCCCACTACCTGCTGGAGCGTTATGGGCTAAGCCTGCATGAACTGGCAGCGGGTACAGCGTTGCCAGGCAGCTTTTGGGGTGACTCAGAGGCGGGAATTATCCAGACATCCGTTTATGTGCGCCCGGATACCCCCCTGCACTCCCTTTTGCATGAAAGCTGCCATGTAATTTGTATGGACACTGCACGCCGCCAAACCTTGCATACGGATGCAGGTGGTACAACGGATGAGGAAGATGCGGTCTGTTATCTGCAAATCCTGCTGGCTGAATACCTGCCCGGTTTTGGCAAACAACGTGCCTTACTGGATATGGATCGCTGGGGCTATACCTTCCGCCTGGGATCAGCACAACGCTGGTTTGAAGAAGATGCGGACGATGCCAAGGAGTGGCTACTGAACTACGGCCTGATTAACCCGACCGGGATACCAACATTCAGGGTGAGGGCTTAACCCCCACCCCAAACAACTGTTACATGCTTAAGGATGCCGAACCACGGGCAATGCCCATACTGCCGGAGCGCACCACTTCAAGGATGCGGGCTTCACTCAATGCCTGCAAGAAGGCATCCAGTTTGCTGCGGCTACCTGTCAGCTCAATGGTATAAGTCTTGTCACTGACATCAATGATGCGTGAGCGGAAAATATCGGACAAGCGTTTGACCTGATCACACGACCCGGCCTTCTGCACATCCACTTTCACCAGCATCATTTCCCGCTCAATATGCGGATAGTCATTCAAATCCATCAGCTTGACCACATCAACCAGCTTGTGCAACTGCTTCATGATCTGCTCGACGATCTCCTCACTGCCCGCTGTCACCAACGTCAGGCGGGATAAGGTAGCGTCTTCAGTTGGGGCAACCGTCAGGGATTCAATATTATACCCGCGTGCTGAAAACAGGCCTGATACCCGCGACAATGCACCCGCCTCGTTTTCCATCAAAATGGAAATCACATGCCGTTTTACATCACCCATCGCTTACACCAGTATCATTTCGTTATGGCCTGCATTGGCCGGAACCATCGGATAAACATTGCTCTCAGGTTTGGTAATGAAGTCCATGAACACCAGACGGTCTTTCATCGCCATTGCTTCTTTCAATGCGCCTTCAACATCAGCCGGTTTCTCGATACGCATCCCCACATGCCCATAAGCTTCCGCCAATTTAACGAAATCAGGCAAGGCATCCATATAGGACATGGCGTAACGCTTCTGGTAGAAGAACTCCTGCCACTGCCGCACCATACCCAAATAGCCATTGTTCAAGGTAATGATCTTGATCGGCAAGTGGTATTGCAGGCAGGTGGACAGCTCCTGGATATTCATCTGGATACTGCCATCGCCGGTGATACAGGCAACCGTTTCATCAGGATACGCAATCTGCACACCCATTGCCGCAGGCAGGCCAAAGCCCATCGTCCCCAAACCGCCGGAATTGATCCAACGGTTCGGCTTATTGAACTTGTAGAACTGCGCAGCCCACATCTGGTGCTGACCAACATCGGAGGTAATATAAGCATCACCGCCAGTCACTTCCCACAGCTTTTCGACGACGTATTGCGCCCGGATCGACTCATCGTCTTGCTCATACTTGAGGCAATCGGTTTTACGCCACTCATTGATCTGCTGCCACCACGCCTGCAAAACGGCAGGGTCAGTGCGCTCGGTACGGGAACGCAACTCTTCCAGCAAATCAATCAATACGCTTTTCACATCACCGACAATCGGCACATCCACTTTCACATTCTTGGAAATGGAGGCCGGGTCAATGTCAACGTGGATGATCTTGGCATACGGGCAGAATTTTTCGATATTGCCGGTTACACGGTCATCAAAGCGTGCACCAATCGCAATTACCAAATCAGACTGGTGCATGGCATGATTGGCCTCATACGTGCCATGCATACCGAGCATACCGACGAACAAAGGATCAGTCCCCGGATATGCGCCCAAGCCCATCAAGGTATTGGTGATCGGGAAACCCGTTTCACGGGTAAACGCAATCATCTGCTCCGCAGCACCCGACAACACCACGCCACCGCCGGTATAGAGGATCGGGCGTTTCGCCTCCATCATCAGGTCAATGGCACGACGGATTTGGCGCTTGTTGCCTTTTACCGTCGGGTTATAGGAGCGGATGCTGATTTCCTTTGGATACTCGAACTTGCAACGTGCCATCGTAATATCTTTTGGAATATCAACCAGTACGGGGCCAGGGCGGCCTGTACTTGCCAGATAAAACGCCTTCTTGATGGTTATTGCCAACTGGGCAATGTCCGTCACCAAGAAGTTGTGCTTCACACAAGGGCGGGTAATGCCGACAATATCGACTTCCTGGAACGCATCATTCCCAATCAGATGGCGTGGCACTTGCCCGGAAAACACCACTAGCGGCACAGAGTCCATATAAGCATCAGCAATGCCAGTCACTGCATTGGTCGCGCCAGGGCCGGATGTCACCAGCGCCACGCCTGGCTTGTTGGTTGCTTTTGCGTAACCTTCGGCTGCGTGCACAGCAGCCTGCTCATGTCTTACCAGAATGTGGTTAATGTTTTCGGCTTCCTTGTACAGTGCATCGTAAATATACAGCACTGCACCACCCGGATAACCGAAAATGGTATCAACCCCTTCCGCCTTCAGACACTCAACGAATATCTCGGCACCGGTCAGTTCCACGCTAAACTCCTGAGTTAGGGTTCATAAAGAAAAGAGTCGAATCATAATACGAATTTGCCAGCAATTCATCCCAGATTCACCTGCATCCCACGATTTTTCCGCTAAAGTGTACAAACATAACGGGGTTTCAGGGTAAGATAAACGCCAAAACCAGCGGTAATGTCAACAATCCCAGCAAGGTCTGCCCTGTTATGATACCTGCCATCAGGGTTGCATTACCACCTAGCTGACGGGCTAGGATGTAGGCTGACGAGGCGGTCGGCAGGGCAGCAAACAAGACCAGCACGGATTGGGCGATTGGCTCCAGCTCCAAAAGCTCAGCCAAAAACCAGGCACCGACCGGCAAAACCAGCAGCTTCAGCAGGGAAGACCAGAAAAAAGGTACGCGGGCGGCATGCAACGATTGCAGATGCAGACCTGCACCCACGGCCAGCAACCCCATTGGCAGCGCCATCTGACCCAGCTTCACCAGCACATCCAGACCAACCCCTGGCACTTGCCACGGCATCAGGTTAAGGGCAATCCCCAACAGGCAGGCAATAATCAGGGGATTTTTCAATAACGTCAGCAATAACTTGCCAAGATGCACGTTGGTTTGTGTATAAACTGCAAATGCCAACACACATAATACATTGACCACCGGAATCATGACTGCAATCAGCAAAGCCGCCAAGGTCATGGCAGGGTTCGGCAAGGTGCTCGCCAATGCCAAACCGATGTAGGTATTGAAACGCACTGCACCTTGAAAGAACGAGGTAAAATCAGCCCCGTCCATCAGCAACAGCCACTTGAATGGTAAACTTAACACAGAAGCCAGCACCGGCAATAACACCACCGCCAAGACGAGGCGGGGGGCGGCTTGCCAGTCCAGTTCAGCACGTGCCAAACTGACCACCAGCAAGGCAGGGAACAGGACGAAATAGGTTCCCTTTTCCGCATATTGCCAAAACACATCCGGCAAAAAACCAGTGCGTCGGGCAAAATACCCCAGCATCAGCAAGATAAAAACCGGGACAGTGGTGGCAAAAATGATTTGCATAGCAGGCCAAATGCAAAAAGCCCTTGCTAATAGCAGCAAGGGCTTTGAAGATGGTGGTACGGTGTAACCACAAAAGGCAGCGTTAAATATTGATAAATAAAGAGCTTCTTATTCAGAATATTAGACGATACCAACAATAATACAAACATTCGGCAAAACTAACCTAATTTTTGCCTGATTACAATACCCGATTCCCCCTCCGCCAGTTTGCGACTGCGACAGTTGCGACAGTTGCGACACTTCCCAGCCTGACCCCAACAAAGTACTGATTTTATTGGGTAGCGGCCTTACCCATGCCCTTACGGATTGTCGCAATGGCGACTGCGACAGTTGCGACAGTTGCGACACTTCCCGGCTTGACCCCAGCAAAGTACTGATTTTATTGGGTAGCGGCCTTCCCTACTCCCTTACGGACTGTCGCAATGGCGACTGCGACAGTTGCGACACTTCCCAGCCTGACCCCAACAAAGTACTGATTTTATTGGGTAGTAGCCTTCCCTACTCCCTTACAGACTGTCGCAACTGCGACTGCGACAGTTGCGACACTTCAAAAGACAGGCACAAAAAAGCCGGGACATGCCCGGCTCCTGTTTCTGCGATTGGGTTCAACCGCTGGGGGTTACAGGCTTGCGCCCTTCCCCTGCCCCTTGGTTGGACTGCTGCCAAGGGGCTTGACCCTGCCCCCCTGCCGGTGCTGTTAGCCAATCACGCAAGGGTCGGGCGGGTGGCTTGGTGTTTGCGGTTGGTTGGGCTTGCTGGGGTTTTTCCCAATGTAGCCAGTCACGCAGTGCCATAAGCCACCCCTCCCCCCAACAAAGCCGGGTTGACCTCAATGAACACCTTCCGGCCTTCGGTGCTTTGCCTAATGCGGTTGCTTGACTCCAGTTCGGACAAGGCCTTGTCCAAATCACTGCCATTGCGTACCCGGTTGGGTGCAAGCCGCTGGATGTCGCGCCGTGTCAGGGTGTCGGTATGGGTTGAACGGCAATAATCCAGCAACCAACTGTCCAACCTGATGGCATTTGAAAGGTCGGTGGGTACTGCCAATTCACCGAAGAACCGCCGCGCCTCGTACAAGTGCCAACTTGCCAAAGTTGCCGCTGCCTCCATGATGTCCGCCCCAACCTCCTGATGCACATTGCCCCCTTCAAACAGGTGGAACAGGCCAGCCAAACGCGCCGCATTGTCTGCGGATTTGCTGGCTATGTCGCGGTAGTTCTCCATATCACCCCCGGTACGCAATTCACTTTCAACACTGTTGAAGTACTCCACCCATGTTTCAAGTGCAGGGCGTGAAAGCTGCAACGTGGGCAGGTTCGCCAATGCGCCGCCCTTGCCGTTGGTGTATTGCTGTTCCAATACCTCATGCAGCCGTGCATAGAACAGGTTCCGGGCATTGGTGCGTGGTGTTGCGTCCAGCTCGCTCAAGGTCAGGTGGTGGCTACCTTGGGTTGAGGTGGGCCATGCCAACAGGAACCGCGCCGCAAAGCCTGAACTCCGTGCCAATTCGTTTTTCTCGTAGAAGTCACGGACAACACCCGGTTGCACGGCAAGCCCCATGGACAGGCGCACATCACGCAAGTCATAGCTTCCCCCATCGCCTTTCCGTGTGATCGGGATGGTTTGGCCTTCCCACGCAGAATTGAGGAAAGCCAGATTGCGCATGATGTTGTCCGCCTTCATGCCGTATCCACCAAACACGATCCCGGCCTCACCCGACAGGATGCCCGCCGAAGGCCACTTGTGTACCAAATCATGCCCAATGGCTTCTGGGGTGGCATCCGCAAAAATCATCTTCGGGGTGAACGCGCCTTGGGGCTTGCCCTGTTCGGCTGCAATCAGGTTTTCGGTCAGTGCGGTTATGTCCTCACCTTTACGCCCGGCCTGTTTGATGGCCTCGCGGATACCCTCACATTCCTTTTCCCATGCCGATAACTTAGCCCGCGCCCTGATGGTGTCCGGTTTCAGTTCCTCCTGTTTCTGGTGCGCCCATGTGTCCAACACCTCGGAAAAGAAGCGGTCTGCGGTGGTCTTGCGTTCGCCGGATTCGCCAATGGACAACAGGTACAGGCTCAAGGGGGATGGTGACAAACTGGGGTTTGGTCGGATATTGGCAAGCCCCTGCCCTGCGACTGACAGGACAGACAAGGCAGAGTTTGCTGCCAGTGCCGGGGGGCATTTGACGATTCGAACCACTTCCCGGATGGCATTCCCGACCATGCCGGGAAGTGCGTTCAAGGGATAGCTGGCACTTTCGCTGCTGCCGGTTAGGCTTTCGGGGGTATCCCATCCCCCTGCCGTTGGTTTTTCGGTACGGACAAAGCCGTTCAGGTATGGCAAGGGGTGCTTGCCTTGTGTGGTCAGTTGGGTGTTCATTGGGCTTTGTCTCCGTATACGTTGCTTCCCAGCAAAACAGCAAGGTCGTTGAAGTCGGACAGGTCAAGGGGTGCATGGGGTGGGAACTCAGGAACCACCAGCCCCACACCGGGCAAACGTGCCACCACCTCACGCGCTTTGGTCAAGCCGGGGTTGTCGGGGCGTTTTCGGTCATTGTCTGCGCATACGGTCAGGGGGGTATCAGGGAAACGGGTACGGTAGGCCTGTGCAACCGGCAAGAGGTTGCCTGCATCAAATGCGACCAAGACAGGCAGGCGGTAAGCTTCATAAAGGCTTGCACCCGTGGCGTACCCTTCGCAGAGGAACACGCCCGCTGTGCAATGCAACCTGTCCCCCAGCAGGCAGAAATGCCCGCGCTTGGGTGTGCCTGCCAAAAACTGCTTATTGCCGTTGGTGTCGATGGTTTGCAGGCCATGCAATGCCCCATCCACATCACAAACAGGTATCAGCAGGCGGTTACCCTGCTGCCGGATGAAATGACCCGCTTGCAGCTTCTTGCGTACCAAGTACGGGTGTCCGGGGTGTGCCGGTGGGGATGACAGCCACATCTGCACCGCTTGCCGGTGGGCTTGTTCCGCCTTGGCTTGCCGTGCTGCGGTTGCCCGCGCCCGTTCTGCGGCGATGGCCTGTTGTATTGCCTGCCACTCTTGGGCAGACAAACGCTGTGAACCATTGGCACTGTGCCACGTTTGGCGGATACCCTTGCGCCAGCAGCCAAACGCACCCGCCGCATGGCCTGAACCATTCAGGTGCAGCACATACCAGCCGGTCATGTCATCGCGTTTGCCGGTTATGGAAAAGCGTTGTACCTGCCCATTGGGGTTGACCGCAACCGGGGCATAGCCCAGCGCATCATGGACAGATTGGCGGAAATTCCGCAACAATTCGCCGGTTGTTTGTGTATTTGTTGCTGCTCCTGTTCTATAATCGGGTTTCAAGTTTTTTGCATTTCTGCCCTGACTGTTACCAGCAGCCGGGGCTTTGTTTTTTGAAGTGTTCATGCGCCGTCCTTTGGTGCGTTATCCCACCATTTGTCGATTTCGTTTTCTGACCATCTCACTGTCCGCCCTTTGCGCTTTGGCTCTGGTAGTGTGCCATCATTTAGCCAACGGTAAATGGTCGACCTGCTCACCCCCAACTTATCCGCCAGTGCATTGGCACTTAACAGCCGGTCAGTCAGGGGCAAATCTGCTTTTGAATGCCGTAACCGGCTTTTCCATTCGTCTACCTCCAACACGTTGAAGGGTGATATTACCGCCCTGTTTGCCTGTGTCATGTTTTGGTTCTCCTGACACGTTGATGATAAGGGCAAAGGGGGAAGGCATCCCCCCTGCCCGGTTGGTTTATGCGTCCACCCCCAGCAGTTGTTTAACTGCCTGCTTGATGTCTGCATCTGTTGCGCCGTTGGGCAGGTTTGCTGCCCGGTGCTGGCTGCCGAAGGCGTTGATGCTGTCCATCAGGTCGGCTTCGTCCTTGTCTGTGACCCAATACCCATCTTGCCAGTAGTAAATGGTTTGGGTGGTGTTGTCCGTTATGTTCGTTGCGCTCATGGTTCAACCTCCGATCCAGATGTATTTCTTGCCGCCGTTGCGGTAGTTGGGGTTTGCCTGCATCAGCCCTTCCCGGATCGCACGGGCAAAGAAGGCCTTTTGCATGTTGCCTATCCGGGTGCGGTCATGGGTACGGCTGCCGGTTTCTTTGGGCGCTATGCGCTTTTGTATCCATAACCATGTGGGGTCTACCGATGGTTTGCATGCCCCCGCCCTGACTGCCGCCACCCACTCAGCAAAAAGCCCGCCATGACCCCCAGCTTGGGGTTTACTGGGGGTTTCCTGCCCAGCCACCCCCAAACCCCCAGCTTGGGGTTTACTGGGGGTTTCAGGCTCCACCAGCTCAGGGGTAGCCCAACCGCCACCCCTAGCCCTGAAATTGCCAAAATCAGGCAGGGCAAGCTGTTCCTCTGCCGTCCCCAATACCGGGTTTTTCCGGTCGGGTGCGGATGGCTTTTGGGGTGGTTGTGCCGGTGCTGCTGCCGGGATGGGGAAGCCCATCGGGAAGCTGGCACGTTCTGCCTTAACTTCCGGCTGCTGGTACTTAAACAAAACCGGGTTGGCTTTACTTGCCGTGGCAGGCTGTACCGTGGGGAGGTTGAAGCCGAAGGGCTGCCTTTTGGGTTCTGCCACCGCCTCCGGTTCCGGGTGCTGGGGTTCATCTGCCGGGGTAGGGGTGGCTTGCCCGCTGTAGGGCTTGCCGGTTGCGTCAATGTAGGCAGACTCCACACTGATCAGTTGCTGTTGCAAGCCCGATAGCATCCCCAGCTTCTCGCCCAGGATGCGGGACAGCAGGGCGTGGCTGAACTCAAAGCCCGCCGCCACAATCCCTGCCACCAACACCACCGCCGTACTGATGGAAACCCCGAAGGAGTCCCTGACAAACTTGAAAACAGGTTTGTGGGAATCCTCACGCAAGGCCTGCATGGTTTCGGCCTTGGCCTTGATGGTGCTGTTGGCAACCGCCCCAGCGGTGGCACTGGCATGGGCGCTGCTGTCCTTTAGGCTGTTGGCCTGTGCCTCAAGGCTGGCAACTTTGGCCTGATACTCCCGGCAAGTCTTTTTGCACACTGCCAGGTATTCGCGTGCCTTTGCCAATTCCCCCTCCAGCTTTGCCAGTTGGTAACTGTTGTCGCCTGCACCCGACACATTGACCACCGTGTTTGCCACGCTTTCAAAGGTTTTGCTCTTTTCAGCGTGTGAAAAGGCCATGTGCTGCTGTTGGCTGGAGCTGTTGAACAGCTCAAAGAACACACCCAACAGGCCAATGAGCAGCACGATGCCCAGCCCATACCGGAACTCTGCCTTATGCTCATAAAAGACGTGCTTTATCATGGACAGGGTTTGTGCCATCAGGATCGCCATGCACAGGAACACGGCAAAGGCCGCCAGCTCACTGGTGTTGGCGGTGATCCAGGTGGTCAGCCCCCACAGGTCAGCGACATAAAAGCCCATCGCAAAGATGAAGTACAGCAGCCAGGTCGTGACAAAGCCAAACTTCAGTGCCAGTTCAACATAACGGATTTTTGCCGTTGCCCTGGTGATGGCCTGCCGGGTCAGTTCGATCTGTTGGGACAGGCGGTAAGCGTTTGATTGGTTCATTGCCAGCCCCCTTCAGAATGACAGCAGGGTCAGGAAGGAAAGGGAAGCCAGCAGCAACAGCCAGCCCCCTTCAGCAACCCAAGCCACCAACAGGAAGAACAGCAGGATGCTGAACTGTCCAAGGCTTTGCAGTGCCGCCACCCCAAACGCCAGCCAATAGGCGTGGAGCTGGAAGCCGCAAAACAGGACAGATGCTGCAATACTTGCCCGTGCGCCCAAGGTAAGCAACTTAGGCCAGTTGATACGGGACAGGGTGGGGGAGTGGTTCATGGTTGCACCCCCTGCCTATCCGCTTCGATAGCCATCAGGCAGCGTTCACAGGCCAACACCGAAAGGAAGCGCAATTCATCTGCCACATCATCAGACTGGTCATCCCGGCAAAATGCCAACGCACCCAAAACAATTCCCAGCCTGTCCCATGCGTTTGGTGTTTCTGCCTTTGCCCAGAGTTGGGTAATCAGGTGCTCAGTGTTCTGGTTCATCATTTGCCCCCCTTATTTTGGGTGGCTTTCGAGCCAAAAACGGTTTCCTTGATCCAGTTTACCCATAGGTGGCTACGCAAGGGGTTGGCTTGGTCTTCCTTGGCACGTTGGACGCGCTTTTCAATCCTGACTTGTGCTTGTTGCAACTGCCGGTCAAAGCGTGGGGTAAGGGTACTCATGCCTGCTTCCCCTGTTGTTGGCTTTCCAAAAACTCCTGATAGGCTTCTTGGTGCAGTTGTTTGGCTGCCTTCATTTGCTCCCAGATGCGTTCGGTGCTGAAGAACAAGGCCTGTTTAACGTGGCTCAACTCACACACATTATGGTGCTCAAGGGAGTCAATCGACAGCCACAACATGCTGTTCACCAGCTCCAGCTCGTCATGGATTTGTTCAAGGGTGCAATGGCGTTCAATCCCAATGGGTTTCATAGTGCACCCCCAACGCTTGTGCCGCTCATGTCGATATTGTGGTTCCTGCACCAGATCCGGATGGTTTCGCGGTTGACCCCGGTGAGGCGGGAGACTTCCGACAGGTTGCCTTTTGCCTCGACGAAGAAGGCCGGGAAAATGGCTTGGTGGAACAGCTCCAGCAGGTGCGCGTAGGCATTGCCACGGCCTTTGGTGGCGTGGTCGCTGCGGGCAGTGCGGATGGCGTTGATGATGGCTTGGGAATCCAACAGGCAGGGCTTGCCGGTTGGGGTAGGGGTGAAGCCCTTGTCCATAGGTGCAGGCGCACCGATGGCGTGTGGTTGCGTGCATTGCATCGCGTTTACCTCGTAAGTTTGTTTGAAGTGTTGGCAGTTTTGAGGCTGCCGGGAGCCTTCAAGCGTCCTTACGGAAACGCTGCAAGTATTGCCGCATGGCGGTTTTCTATTCCTTGCTACTCCCGGCAATCGGTTACAATCGCACGGGCTGGTAGCGGGCATAAAAAAACCGCTCAGGTCAGGCGGTTGCGTAGTCTTTACTTTGCCGCCTTGAGTTTGCTTGAAGTTGTGCCCGGTGTCGTTACCGGGTACGTTTTCAATGCTAGTCGGTGTCGGGTTTTCCGTCAAGGGGTGGTTGGCGGATTTTTCGGGATTGCCATGTATGGGAAAACGCATATACTTATACCTGTAGCTATAGTTGGTTACGAGAAAATAGTTAATTCATAAAGCCCGCCGTCATGCGGGCTTTTTTTATTCCGTCTCCGTCATGAGTAACCCGCCCCTTGCGCCAACTGGCGTGGCACATGCCGGTAATGCTGCATAATTGCCTGTCCATCGGCCTGCATTCCTGCCTGTTCCGCTGCATCGGCTTCTGCTTTGCCGCTGATGGCATCCACCAAACCCGCTTGCAGGGCTTCGGCTGCGGTGTACCACGTTTCTGCATTGAGTAACGCCTGTACTTCGCTGTGGGTTTTGCCCATCTTGGCTGCATAACGCGGAATCACTGCTGCTTCGTGCTTGGTCAGGATTTCGGCTGTTTTCTGGTGGTCGCCTGCGTCGCCATACGTGAAGCCTTGCGCCCGGTGGATCATCACCAGCCCGTTTTCAGCGCATTCGATGCGGTCAGCCGCCAACATGATCACTGAACCAATGGACAGGGCGTAACCCATTACCTTGACCGTGACGTGTGCCGGATGCTGCGCCAGTAGGTTATAAATCGGCAGGCCATCGGCAAAATTGCCGCCGATGGTGTTCAGGTAAACCGTGAGCTTATCCACCTTGCCTGCGGCCTCAAGGTCGCCCCTAAACCGGGGTAGGTTGGCTTCGTAGCCACCGATCACGCCCATCAGGTAGATGTCGGCTGTTTTTGCCTTGCCCGCCAACGTTGGCAATGGCTTGCTGACAGGCTGGCCTGCCGCAGTCAGGCTGCAATGCTGATCCAAAAATGTCTTGAAGTTATCCATATACAACTCCGGGCAAAATGCCCGCCCCACAAGGGGGCAGGCTCACACCCCAAGGAAACTAATGGTTGACCACGTACAACGGTAAGCCCACGGTCTCCAAGATTTCAGCCGCCAGCTCTTTGTCCGTGTAGTGGTGGGGTATCCCCCGCGCCTTCTCACCTGCCCAAAACTCACCAAACGCAACGGCAAACGCTTGCAGGTGGGGCAAGTACGCGGCATGGGCTGCCAGCGCTGCCCGTTGGCGGTCAGCCCCAGCGATGACTGCTTGCATCCGCTCCAGCGTCTTGACGTGGATCACGATGGAATCCACCGCCTGTTGGGTGGTGGTGCGCAAGGCGGTTGTTTGCTGGAGGGCGGTTTGGCGGTCGGCGTTGTCGGCGTGGATCGCTGCTACCTGTTGGCTGTCGCCCCGTATCAGGGCGTAAACCAATTGGTCTTGGCTTTCATCCACTTCAGCCTGCATGGCTGCAATCGTGTCTGCTTGCGCCTTGACCCGTTGCAGGGTTTCAACCAAGGCGCTTTTGATGCTGCTGAGCCGGTCGGTGATGGCAGGATAGATGCCCGCATCCGCTTGGTGCAGCTCATCCAGGGCTTTATCAAGCCTGACCTTTTCCGGCTTTAGTGCGTGCTTATTAAAACCTTCGGCAGCTTTCAGCGCCCGTTCAAAAGCTAAAAATTGCAGGTACAAGGCTTGCAGGCGGTCATCCCCAAACAGGTCGGGCTGTTGGTCATTTGCGATTATTTCAAACATGGCTGACCCCTATGAATAATGACCGCGCAAGGAATTGAGGTAATCCCTGATGCTGGCTTGTGCCTGCCCCAGCTCCTTGATTTTTGATTCAAGGTCGGCCTGCATGTTGGCTAGCGTGGCGTGGTCTTCGGGGTGCAGGGTGTTGTTCTGCTGGCGGTATTTGGCCTGATTGAGTGCGGCCTGCACTTGCTCTAAAAGCGTCATGTTGTTTTCCTTGTCGTCTCACGACGATTGAGTGTTTAGGGTGTAATTCACAACCAGCCTAGATTATCAAGCATTTTTTACTTCCGTGCATGAACATCGTTTTAGGTTGGCTGTGGTGGGTGCAGCTGCAAGGGTTGGGTGCAGACATTTAAGGGCAATTGCGCCCTTTTTACAGGGTGGCTATGGTTGGTTGTTAAGCAACATATTGATAAGATCAATTAATTACAAAACAATATCTTACGCGGAGTTATTAATGTAGCTTATCCAAAAGGCCGCACTCTTTCTCGCCCGCACTCACGGCTTGTAAATTCCATCGAAATTGGAATTGAAAACGGCTTGGAAAGCCCCTTTTCAGGCATAAAAAAGCCGGATCGTGTCCGGCTCTTGTTCAGGGGTGGGGTTTCTTATCAAACCAATTTATGATCATGCCCGCATCCTTGCCTTGATACTTCACATGGCGACCGTTACGGAATAACAGCCCCACCATTTCGTAACACGCCACAAAAAAGCCGGATCGTGTCCGGCTCTTGGTGGGGGGTGGGTGGGGTAGGCGTGTTCCCGCCCATTACATCACGCAGCTTCTTTGTGCTGGCTTGCCTGCATTTCTTCCCGGATGATACGCCGCAATGCTGCCTCATCCAGTGCACTACCAGCCTGAAGGCTTGCCCTTAATGTTTGGTTCACCAGTGTCTGATAACCGATCCCTTCAGCATCAGCCCGGTTGCGGAAAGCATCCAGGACATCATCATCAATCCAGATAGTAATGCGGCTTTTTCCATTGGCAGGAAGTACCGCGCCGCGCTTGCCTTGTGACAAATCATATTCAGCTTTCATAGTCACGCTTCTCCCGGTTGGTTGCCTTTCGTGCGGAAATAATGCGGATCACATCGCCGCGCCAAGTGAAAACAACAGCCAACACACGCCCGAACATATCGGTTCCAAAGGTAATAAAGCGCCTTTCGCCGTCTGTTGCCACATCCTCAATTGTGATTGCCTGCGGGTCATTAAACACAGGCTCCACTTCTGAAAACCTGATGCCATGTTTGGCCTTGTTTTGGCTGGCTTTGCTCTTGTCCCATTCAATGCGCATAAATTCGCCTTGTATGTATTCAGTATGTACATTAGACGCTTGCAGATGCACCCTGTCAACTTTTCAATATTGCCCGCTGCTGAATCATGTCCACTGCCAACTGCCGCTGCGGGTCGTTGATGCTGCCCTCTTCCCGCCCATCCAGATGGAAGCGCCCGCCACCCTTGGCAATGGCCTGCAAATACCGCCCGTGGTGCGTGTGCATCCGTAACACCTTCTGCACCACCTTTTTGGAAGCGCCGGGGAAATGCTCATCATTCACCAGCCGGTAAACCTCTTTTTCAACCCCAATAGCCAAGGGCTGGAAGTTGAGCCAAACCGGGAAACCATTCAGCCGGTCATTCAGCTCCCGCGCCTTCAGGTCAGAGGGGGCAATAACGGGCTTTTTGGTGGCTGGCTTGCGGGTAGGCTTCCTTTTGTTGCTGGCGGGCTTCCCGCCCTTGCCGGTGGCGGGTGGCTTGCCCTTTGCAGGTGTGGCCTGTGGCAAATCACCACGCCGGATGATGCGCTTACCCGTGCGGGTCACGCTCCCCGGTACGGGTGCTGGGGTCGGCGGTGCAGCCGTGCCGGTGGCTGGCTTGCGGTTGATGGTCAGGGTCTTTTTCGGTGTGTCGCTCATGTTGTCCTTACCCGTTGGCAGGTGGTCGGGGTTTCCCATGCAGGCACGCAGCCTTGCCGGTGTTGTATGCCAGGAGTGTAACACAAGCCCCCTACCCTGCATCGAGTGCAGGAAGGAGAAAACCAAGGGTGAATGCAGCCGTTTTCTGGCTCGCTCCGGGAAGTGTCGCAACTGTCGCAGTCGCAATTGCGACAGAGAGGAAAACCGCTTTCCCCTACCTGATTGAGTAGATGATAAATATATAAATAATAACAAATACAATAACTTATATTTTATTTATATATTATTATTTTAATCTATACATGGGGAAACAGGCACTTAAACCCCTTGAGTGTCGCAACTGTCGCAACTGTCGCAACTTTTTGTTGAACACTGACAACAGGCACAAAAAAGCCGGGACATGCCCGGCCTTTAACACCTTCCAACCTTGGTTATTTTGCCTTCCTGAATGGCACAACTTGTCCCCCTGCCCTCAGCCCATCCAAGTAATCCGCCCACGCTTGCAGCATCTCGCGCCGCTCATCCAAATATTCCGCATGGTTGTAAGCCGCCCTCACCTTATTGGCTTCAGTGTGGGCAAGTTGCCGCTCAATAACATCTTTATCCCAGCGCCGCATACCTTGGCTGTTACGCATCTCATTCAGCAGACTGGAAGCCATCGACCTGAAACCATGCCCGGTCATTTCCTCCTTGGTGAACCCCATACGCCTTAAAGCAGCATTCACCGTGTTATTGCTCATAGGTTGCTCTGTCGTGCGGATGCTTGGGAACACATAGCCCCCTTTCCCACGTCCTGTTAGTGGTTTCAACTCGGTTAAGATGGCAATGGCTTGGCTGCATAGGGGTACATAATGGGCAGTAAGATTAGCCTCTTTGATATGGGTTCTTGCCTTCATGCGCTTTACCGGGATGGTAAACATACCTTGATCAAGGTCTATCTCATCCCATTTCGACTTGATCAACTCTGACGGCCTAAGCATGGTGAGAGCGGACAACTTCAAAGCGCAACAGGTGGCAAACTGCCCCTGATAGCCATAGATGGCACGCATCAGCTCACCCACCTTACCCGGCTCCTTGATGGATGCAAAATGCTTTACCTGCCTTGGCTTCAATACCAGCGAGGTTTTGATGTCCCTTGCAGGATTACGGGTGGCAAGCCCCACAGCCACTGCATAATCATAAACCTGCTGGATGTGCTGCTTAACTTTACGGGCTGCACCCCCTGCCCCCCGCTCATCCTGCCTGCATATCAGCCGGACTATTTCCGGGGCTTCAATTTCCCCAATCGGCTTGGAGCCAATCCAAGGGAACACATCCTTTTCAAAGTAGCCCATCATCTTGTCTGAATAGCTCTGCTGCCATGTATTCCGATACTTTTGGTAATACTCCCGTGCAATGGCTTCAAAACTGTTGCCGACCATATCCCCCTTAATGGCTTTCGTTGTGCGCTTATGTTCAGAGGGGTCTACACCACGCGCCAGCAACTCCCGTGCTTCATCGTGGTGTCTGCGGGCAACGTCCAAACCGACTTCAGGATAAGAACCGATGGAAAGCGTTTTTTGCTTACCATCAAAGCGGTAATTGTAACGCCACCATTTTTTATCATTGCCTTTGACATGCAGGTAAAGGCCACCGCCGTCTGTGTAGTTGCACGGTGTGCCATCTGTGTTTGGTTTCGCTGATCTTTTCAGGAATGTATCCGTGAGTTTTCGTTTCATTTGTTGGTATCGCCTTCATGTTTTTCAGGGATACCAACAATAATACAAACAAAAGCATGGGATTCAGTGCGACAGTATGAGACTTCATGAGACAAAAAAGCCCTTACAGATTGTGGCCTGTAAGGGCTTCTGGGTCTTCATGATACATCATGGGACTATATAATGGTGGCTACGGTGAGATTTGAACTTACGACCCCAGCATTATGAGTGCTGTGCTCTAACCAGCTGAGCTACGTAGCCAAGAGGCTGCGAATCATAGCCTTAAGCGATAATCCTGTCAACCATCAAACAAAAACTTTTAAACGTTAAAGCGGAAATGCACCACATCCCCTTCCCGCAGGATGTAATCCTTGCCTTCCAAGCGCCATTTACCTGCATCCTTCGCGCCCTGCTCACCCTTGAAGTTGATAAAGTCTTCATAGGCAATCACCTCGGCACGGATAAAACCACGCTCGAAGTCGGTATGGATTTTCCCTGCCCCTTGCGGCGCACTGGAACCCCGGTTGACTGTCCACGCCCGCACTTCCTTAACCCCCGCCGTGAAGAAAGTCTGCAAGCCCAGCAGCTCATACCCGGCACGGATGACCCGGTTCAAACCTGGCTCCTCCAGCCCCATGCTTTCCAGAAACTCCGCCTGATCAGCGGTATCCAGCAAGGACAACTCAGACTCCATCGCCGCACACACCGGCACAACCTGTGCCTGTTGCGCCTTGGCAATGGCAACGACGGCATCCAGATAAGGGTTATTTTCAAAACCCTCTTCGCTGACATTGGCAATGAACAGCAATGGCTTAATCGTAATCAGGTGGAACTCGCGCACCAGCCGCTGTTCTTCAGCCGTCAGGGGCAACAGGCGGGCGGTATGACCTTCAGACAAGTGAGCCAACAAACGGTCAGCCACTTCCTTCTGCGCCACGGCCTCCTTGTTGCCAGACTTGGCAATCTTGGCCAAGCGCAAGACCGCACGCTCCATACTTTCCAGGTCAGCCAACACCAGCTCGGTATTGATAATATCGATGTCATGCACCGGGTCAACCTTGCCTGCCACATGCACGATGTCGTCATTATCAAAACAACGCACCACTTGGGCAATCGCATCGGTTTCGCGGATATGCGCCAGAAACTTGTTGCCCAAACCTTCACCCTTGGATGCACCCGCCACCAGACCGGCAATGTCCACAAACTCCATGGTGGTTGGCAGGATGCGCTCTGGCTTGACGATTTTCGCCAAATCATCCAGACGCAAATCAGGCACTGGCACAATACCGACATTCGGTTCAATGGTGCAGAACGGGTAGTTCTCCGCCTGAATCCCCGCCTTGGTCAGGGCGTTAAACAGGGTCGATTTGCCCACATTCGGCAAGCCGACAATTCCGCACTTGAATCCCATATCGTTACCTTTTACTAATGCTATTTGCGATGCAATTCATTCATCGCTTTCTGTAAATCGCCTGCCACGATGAGCGGCATCAGGTCAGCCGCCTTGCTGATGGCCTGCATGATCAGGATCTCATCATCGCGTGAGGGCTGCGTCAAAACATAATCAACCACTTGGTTACGGTCGCCCGGATGGGCAATCCCCAAGCGTAAACGCCAATAATCCGCTGTCAAATGCTGGTGCAAGTCACGCAGGCCATTATGCCCACCATGCCCACCGCCTTGCTTCAGGCGCACATCACCCACCGGAATATCCAGTTCATCATGCGCGACCAGCACTTGTCCGACCGGAATACGGTAGAAATCAGCCAACTGGCGAGCCGCCAAGCCACTGCGGTTCATAAAGGTCATCGGCTTTAACAGCCACACACTGTCCGTACCGACCGTAATGCGGCAAGCTTCACCAGAGAAACGCTTTTCGGCTGCAAACTGACCACCATGACGGCGTGCCAGCTCATCAACAAGCCAAAACCCGGCATTGTGCCGGGTTTTGTCATATTTGCTGCCCGGATTCCCCAGACCTACAACCAACCGGATGGGTTCTGCCATCAGGATGCCTGCCCGGTTTAGTGGATCGCGACGATAGCCTGATTGTGGTCTTCGCCCAGAGCCAGCTCAGGCAAGGAAACACCTTCAGGCAACTTCAGGTCAGACAAGTGCAGGATATGGCCTTTCTCGACATCAATCATGTCGATTGCAATATATTCCGGCAGATTCTTCGGCAAGCAGGCAACCAACACCTCATTGAGGATACGGCTCACTGCACCACCCTGGGTCTTCACACCAATGGAAGATTCTTCGTTCAGGAAGTGCAATGGGACATGAACGTGCAGGACTTCATCGTCCTTGATACGTTGCAGGTCAGCATGCAGGATAACCGGCTTGGCTGGATGGCGTTGCAGTGCACGCAAAATAGCCAGCTCTTTACGGTCAGCGAAATTCACAGAAATGATCTGGGAGTAAAATGCTTCTTCCTGCAAATTACGGATCAGTTCGTTGTGCTTCAGGGTAATGGATTGTGGCTCCACACCAGCACCGTAAATAATGGCAGGCACTTTGTTCTCACGACGCAGGCGGCGGCTCGCACCCTTTCCCTGCTCAGAGCGGGCTTCTGCCTGCAATGAATATTCTTTAGACATGGTTCATCTCCAAAAACAAAAAAATACCGCCGCGTCCGCGACCAGACCCGGCAGCCTTACCTTCAACCCACCCTTGGTGGGTTCAGGCTACTCTTCTTCAAACAGGGAACTGACTGAATCATCACGGTTAATCCGCAAAATGGTCTTCGCCAGGATACCTGCAACAGAAAGCTGGCGGATTCTAGCACATTTCTGTGCATTTGCACTCAATGGGATCGTATCCGTTACCACCACTTCATCCAGCTCTGAAGCCTCGATATTCTCAACGGCCTTACCGGAGAACACCGCATGGGTAGCGTAAGCACAGACACTCAATGCGCCGCGCTTTTTCAGGGCAGAGGCGGCATTGCACAGTGTGCCGCCAGTATCGATCAGGTCATCAATCAGCACGCAGTGCCGACCTTCCACCTCACCGATAATATTCATAATTTCAGCCTTATTCGGCTCAGGACGGCGCTTGTCGATAATGGCCAAGTCCACATTGCCCAAAGCCTTGGACAAGGCACGCGCCCGCACAACACCACCCACGTCTGGTGAAACCACCACCAAATGGTCAAGATTCTTCGCCATCACATCAGCCTGCAACACGCCTGATGCGTAGATATTATCGACGGGCACATCAAAGAAGCCTTGCACCTGGTCAGAATGCAGGTCAATGGTCAATACCCGGTCAACATGTCCGGTTGCCACCATATCAGCCACCAACTTGGCAGAAATTGGCACGCGGCGTGAACGCACACGGCGATCCTGGCGGGCATAGCCATAATAAGGGATAACAGCGGTAATCCGGCCTGCTGACGCACGGTACAGGGCATCAGAGATGATCAACAGCTCCATCAGGTTATCATTGGTTGGGGCGCAGGTAGGCTGGACAATGAACACGTCACGACCACGCACATTTTCCAGAATTTCAACATGCGCTTCACCATCACTAAAACGCTCAGCCTTGATCATTCCAAGATCAATACCGAGATGGTCAGCAATCTTCAGGGCGAGTTCGGGGTTGGCGTTGCCCGTGAACACCATCATTCTATCGTCAGACATGGATTGTCTCGCAAAGGAAAGCATAGGAGGGGATGGCTGGGCTGCTAGGATTCGAACCTAGGTATGGCGGAATCAAAATCCGCTGCCTTACCGCTTGGCGACAGCCCATTTGCAGGATAACTTTTAAAACCTTAAACCAGTTTCTGTAATTCCTTGTGCAATGGTGAGATACAGCTACTTCTAGCAACAAATCCAGACCATTGCTCAGGTAAACTTACCAGTACATGCTTTGCTTTAAGCTCATGCTCAAACTCTGCAAACAGGCAAGCTCCAGAACCAGTTAATCTTGCTTTTGCATAACCTTCCAGCCAAGCAAACGCTGCATTGACTTCAGGATACACCTCTCTTACGACAGGCTCAAACACGTTGTTTGTGTGCCCTGCAAGAAAGGTCGCCATTCTGATGGGTTTGGTGTTTCGTGTCAAGCCCTCATGTGCAAAAAGTTTTGCAGTCGGTACATGCACATTAGGATGAACCACCAAGTACCATGTTTCGGGCAAACTGACCGGCTCCAACTGTTCCCCGACCCCTTCTGCCCAGGCTGCGTGACCCTGCACAAACACCGGAACATCAGCCCCCAAACGTAGCCCCAATGCGGCTAGCGCAGGCAAATCCAAACCACAACCCCATAACTGGTTTAAGCCCAGCAGTACGGTTGCAGCGTCCGAACTGCCGCCCCCCAAACCGCCGCCCATCGGCAAATGTTTCTCCACGCCGATGTCCACCCCCCACTTGCAGGCGGTTTCCTGCTGCAAAAGCCGGGCTGCCTTTACGACCAAATCATCATTTTCCGGGATAGACGGCGCACCGACCGGGCGCTGGATTTGCCCATCATCACGCAAAGTTAGCGTGATCTGGTCAGAATAATCCAGAAACTGAAACAGGGTCTGGAGCAGATGATAACCATCTGCCCGCCGACCGGTGATATGCAAGAATAAATTGAGCTTGGCAGGGGCTGGCAAGCTCAGGGAGGTCAATAGCCGGTTTTCCATTGCTTGGCAACCAGCTTTGCCTTGACGCGCTCTGCGGCTTGCTCCAACAGGATCTTGTCCGGCAAGGCCTGGCTACCCTCCCCTTGGTAAGCAGGATAAGCAATCACCCAGCCTGCCTGTTGCAACTGTGTTGGGCGACCCTGTGCATCCAGCTTGATCGCATCAACCGCAACACCGGGGGAAGGCACGCCCCGCGCCCAATATTGCAGGTTCTTCAACGGCAAGCTCATTTTTAGCTGCCGTGCCAGCAAGCGCTCCGCATCCGTATCCTGATAGACCTTGCCATCAGCCGCTTTCAGGGTCACTTGTGAACCGGTATCCAAAACCGTCGCCATCAAGCCCCCCGTCAAGGGATTATTGATGTTCATGGCATAACTGTTATTGCCCTGCTGCGTCCAATCCAAACCGAATGACCAGCTTTGATCACGCAATTGCAGGCCAACCCGCCCATTCAATTGCCAGCGCTGCATCTGTGCAAAAACACGCTGACGCTCTGCCCAAGCCGCCTCCGGGTTCTTGGCACGCGAAACCACAGCGTTACCACTCTGGGAAGGAGCCTTGGAAGTCGCCGTACAGGCGGCACACAGGCTTAATACACACAGCAATAAAATCCCGTTTTTCATCAACCTAATCTTCCTTGTAAAACCATTATTTCAATTTGCCAGACAAACCAACCACACGACCTTTTACATCCGTTAATTGCTTGTCATCCGGGAACTTAACCAACATATCCTGCAAAATTTTCTGGGCTTCGTCCTTTTTACCTTGGGCAGACAACACCTCAATGAAATGGCTTGCCACCTCAGGATCGGGCATTTTCTCAAAAGCCTTGCGCAACCAGCTTTCTGCGCCCTCCAACTCACCCAGCTTAAACATCACCCAGCCCATACTATCCATCACCGCAGGGCTATCCGGGCGCAACTCCAGTGCCTTGCCAATCAACTCACGGGCATCCTGGTAGCGGGTTGTGCTGATAGTCAACAAATAACCCAATGCATTCAGTGAGTCGGCATCCTTCGGGTCATTCTTGATAATTTCACGCAAATCCTTCTCAGCCTGCTCCACATTGCCCATGCGGTCATAACTGAGTGAGCGTGCATAGAGGATGTCGCGCTTGCTGCTACCGAACTGCTCAGCCTTGTTGAACGTATCAATCGCTTGCTGGAACTGGCCTTCATCGTGCAACAACTGCCCTTCAGCCATCAACGCCGTCACTTTTTGCTCAGCAATGGCTGACTTTTCCTGCAAACTCGCCAGCCACTCCCGTGCGGCCTGCAAGCCTTTCTCTTTGCGCAACAGGCTGGATTTACGCCCGACGGCATCCCGGAAAAAGTCACCATTCAGTGCCTCATCATAAGCAGCCAATGCATCGTCCAGACGTTTTTGCCCCTCATAAATCTGTGCCAGGAAATAGCTGGCCTCGTATTTGCGCTCAGGAATATCGAGCAATTTTTTCATCAATGGCTCAGCAGAGGCATATTCTTCCTTTTCCAGATACAACAGCCCCAGCGTGTAGAGGATGTCAGCATTTTCTGGCTGCTCCTCATGCAACTGCTTGTAAATCGGGTGGGCATCTTCACGCCGGTCAGCCATGATCAGCATACGCCCATATTCAAGCTTCAGCTCCTGATCCTTGCTGCCCTTGGCATACGGCTCCAACAGGCTAATCGCCTCAACCTCACGCCCCAATGCCGACAGTGCTTTGGCACGCAAACGGGCGGCCTGCTCCTTCTGTGCCGCATCACCGGACTTTTGCACTGCATCGGTGGCGGTCAAGACCTCTTCCGCCTTACCTGCACTTAAAGCAAAGGTTGCCAACACCAACTGTACTTTCGGCGAGGCATCCACCTTCTCTGCATAACGCTTAAATACCTCATACGCATTGCCGGGGCCTGCTTCCAACGCCAATAAGGACACAACGAACTCAAACCCATGCCCTTCTTTTTTCTCGATATGATCACGCACCCAAATGGCATCCGTGACTGCATCATCGTAATTGCCGAGCTGGGCATTCAACAGGACACGGTACTGGTGGACTTCCGGTGACTCCGGCTCCAAAGTTGCCCACTGATCGAGTGCAGCCTTTGCCAGAACAGGCTCCTGGGCTTGCAGGGCAGTTTCGGTGGCACGCTTCACCAAAGCACGGTCTTTGCTGCGGGCAGCAGCCAATACATAATGTTGTGCTGCCTGCTTGAACTTGCTTTGCCGCACCAACATTTCCGCCACCAGGGTATTGTACATCTGGTAGCTGGCTTCCGATTGGAATGGCTGTTTTGGCAACAACGGCCCTGCCAACGGCGACAAATCGGAGGGTGGGTCAGCGAAACTTTGCCCGCCAACGGTACAGCCCGCAATCACCAAGGCGAGGGACAGGCCAAGAAAACGACCGGATAAACGAGAGTGGGACATAAGCAACTCCAGTATCCCGAGATACCTGTGATCTTTAAATAGGTTTGGTTTTAGAGGTATATTCATCAAATTACCTTGTAATCCTGCATAACGTATCAGAAAATTCGCGGTTCTGAAAATAGAATGTATGTGCGGTAGCCACTTTCTGGATGTCGATTTTTGTTGTTGGTGTCAATCATAGGACGGCTCCTGTTTCCATTCGTGAACAGGTTGCCTTCTCCCCTGAGACCTTGGTGGTTGCCCTACAGTCCGCCAAGTCGGTTGCGCACGAACATCTCATTCTATCCACCTGTAACCGGACTGAATTGTACGCTGCCTGTGATGAGGGGCAAACACCAGAGCAACTGATCCAGTGGCTGGCTGATTTTCACAAAATCCCGCCACGCAAGCTTACCCCTTACCTGTTTGTCCATGAACAGGACAAGGCCGTCCAGCATGCCATGCGGGTGGCTTGCGGCCTGGATTCGCTGGTATTGGGTGAGCCGCAAATCCTCGGGCAACTGAAAACCGCACTGCAAAGCGCCACGGATGCCAAAGCGACAGGCAACCAATTGAACCGCCTGATGCAGCATGCCTTCAATACCGCCAAAAGGGTACGCACCCAAACCAATATTGGTGCAAACCCCGTATCGGTGGCCTTCGCCGCCGTCAGCCTGGCACGGCAAATTTTTAGCCAACTGGAAAAGCAGACAGCACTTCTGGTTGGGGCGGGCGAAACGATTGAGCTGGTCGGCAGGCATCTGGCCAGCAACCAAATCGGCAACATCATCGTTGCCAACCGCAATGTCGACAAAGCCCGCAAACTCGCCGAAACTTACCATGGCATCGGGATTGGCTTGCCAGACATTGGCGCTTACTTGCATCGGGCGGATATTGTCATCTCATCAACAGCAGCTCCCCTGCCGATTATAGGCAAAGGAATGGTGGAGCGTGCCTTGAAAACACGAAAATATCGGCCTATGTTCATGGTGGATATTGCCGTACCCCGTGATATTGAACCCGAAGTCGGTATGCTGGACGATGTTTACCTGTACACGGTTGATGACCTGCAATCAGTGATTGAGGAAAATATCCAGTCACGCCGCGCCGCCGCCGCACAAGCCGAAGCGATGGTCGAGGAAGAAGTCCAGCAATTCATGAACTGGTTACGGGCACAAGAGCATATGGATAGTATCCGTGCCTTCCGCCAGCAAAATGAGGCTATCCGCGATGAAGTGTTGGCTCGTGCCCACAAGATGTTACAAAACAAACCAGCGGCAGATGTACTCGACTTTCTGGCAAACACCCTGACCAACAAGCTCACCCACGCCCCGATCCAAACCATGAACCAAGCGGCGCACAGTGGGGATGATACCCTGTTGGCCTATGCCCGAACCCTCTTTAACCTCAATGATGAATAAGTACCTGTGAAAGCCTCCATCCTGCAAAAACTGGAAAACCTGAACGAACGCTACGCAGAAATTGCCGCCTTGCTGGGTGAAAATGATGTCATTACCGATCAGGAACAATTCCGCAAGCTCTCCATTGAATACAGCCAATTGGAGCCAGTTGCCCTTGGATTCCGTGAGTACCAGCAAATCCTCAACGACCTCGAAACTGCACAGGAAATGCTGGCAGACCTTGAAATGCGTGAGATGGCGGAGGAAGAACTCAGCACTGCCAAAGGAAAACGTGAGGCGCAGGAGCTGGTGCTGCAAAAGCTCCTGCTCCCCAAAGACCCGCACGATGGCAGCAATATCTTCCTCGAAGTCCGGGCAGGTACAGGGGGTGATGAGGCCGCCATTTTTGCAGGCGACCTGTTCCGTATGTACGCACGTTATGCTGAACAAAACCGCTGGCAAGTGGAAGTGGTCAGCCAAAGTGACGGCGAACATGGTGGCTACAAAGAAATCATTGCCCGGATCATCGGCAATGGCGTGTACTCACGCCTGAAATTTGAATCCGGGGCACACCGCGTGCAACGTGTCCCCGAAACCGAATCACAAGGCCGTATCCATACCTCAGCCGCCACCGTTGCCATTATGCCCGAAGCGGATGAGGTCGAAGCCCAAGCCATCAACCCGAGCGACTTGCGGGTAGACACCTTCCGCGCATCCGGGGCTGGCGGGCAACATATCAACAAGACCGACTCCGCCATCCGCATTACCCACCTCCCATCAGGCATGGTGGTGGAATGTCAGGATGAGCGCTCACAGCACAAAAACCGCGCCCGCGCCATGTCCTTGCTGCAATCACGTTTGCTGGAAGCCGAACGCCAAAAACAGGCATCTGAACAGGCTGAAACCCGACGTAATCTGGTCGGTTCTGGCGACCGTTCAGAACGCATCCGTACCTACAACTTCCCACAGGGGCGCGTCACTGACCACCGTATCAACCTGACCTTGTACAAACTGGAAGACATTATCGCCGGTAGCCTCGACCAAGTGATTGAGCCGCTGGTCAATGAATATCAGGCTGACCAGTTGACGGCATTGGCGGGCGAATAGACAAACTGTGCAAATCCGCGCCTGCCTACACTACGCCACCACGCAACTGGGCGACTCTGACAGCCCACGCCTGGATGCGGAGCTGTTATTGGGGCATGTTTTAGCCAAACCGCGCAGTTACCTGTTCAGTTGGCCTGAGCGGGAGCTGGATGCAACAACCTTGGCACAGTTTGAGGCTCTGCTCAGACAACGGATGCAAGGCATGCCTGTCGCGTATTTGCTGGGTTATCGGGAATTCTGGGGGCTGGAATTGCAGGTTTCCCCCGCCACCCTCATCCCCCGCCCGGATACGGAACGACTGGTGGAATTGGCATTGGAGCGCATCGCTCTTGATAAACCTGCCCGCATCCTCGATCTAGGGACGGGCACAGGAGCCATTGCCCTTGCCATTGCCAGCGAGCGTCCCTTGGCACAGGTGCTGGCAGCGGATATTTCCCCGGCAGCCCTGACCCTTGCCAAGGCCAACGGTGAGCGCCTCGGTTTCAAGCATGTCGAATGTATTTTATCTGATTGGTTTAGTGCCATCCCGTCTGGATCGCGTTTTGACCTGATTGTCTCCAACCCACCGTATATCCCGGACAGTGACCCGCACTTGCAGCAAGGCGATGTACGCTTTGAACCGCGCAGCGCCTTGGCAGCGGGTGATGATGGGCTGGCTGACATCCGCCACTTGCTTGAGCAAGCCCCCCGCTTCCTGCAAGCGGAAGGTTGGCTACTGTTTGAACATGGCTATGACCAGGGGGCAGCTACCACCCACTTACTGCAAGCAGCAGGCTACCGGCAGGTACAGTGCCATCAGGACTGGGGCGGGCATGACCGGGTGAGTGGGGGGCTACGCCCAGCCTAGCGCAAGCCCCCCCCAGACCCGGTGATGCACGGATGAGCCGGTCAATCCGCACCCACATCCTGGTCAAGCCAAAAGGCACGCGGCAGGCGGTTGCCCAAATCCAGGCGCTCAGCCATATTGGTACTGTTATTGTCCGTGTTACTGGCATCCAGTAAGGGACGCTGCATTTTACCCACGCGCACCTCCACCGCCTGCTGGCAATCACTGGCAGTGCATGCGCCCCCGTCCTTGGCGGTTGGCTTCTGGAACACCACTTGGGGCATGTCCGGGATTTCATTCACGCCGACCACCACCGAGCGGTCTTTGCTGTCTGCATTATCGGGGTCAAGATCAGCCACCGCCAGACCATTGAAAATATCCAGCACATAGGCACGCCCCGTACTGCTGGAAACTTTGCAGACATCCGTACCCGATGTTTCTGCGGCGGAAAAGGTCGTGAAAATCACCTTGTTCATAAAGGTCAAGGCAGGGGCAAGCACCTTCTCACCCGCATTTGGCAGGTCGTAATACCACCCGGTCAAGGCTGTATCACTCAACAGGGAGCGGCTACTGTCCAGCTCATCTAGGCTTATCAAATTACCATTTTCCTGAATCGGGAACAGGCTGGTGTCCGGGTCTGCAAACGGCTGGCGGTCAACCAGCACATAAAAGCGGTCTTCTGCTGCACTTTTCAGTGGATGCGAACGGTAGCCACTGCCAATCGCCAAGGTCAGCAGGGTCTGCCCCTGAACCTCCGTCACTGCCACATCCGGCTCATAATAGAACATGCGCCGGTCTGCCCCGGCTCCTGCCAAATCAGCAAACCCGCTCAAACGCGCCTTGCGGTAATCATACAAACTGGACGGGTCGCCGTCTTTGACATCCACATCCATATCAACCCGCCAAACCTTCCCGCCCGTATCCGCAAAATACAGGCGATCCAGTGCCCCGTTCCGATCCATATCCAGCACACGAATATCACCGGGGATACTGTTCTTCAGGTGCAGTGCTGCACTGGACACATCGCGGCGCAATGACCATAACAAGGAGCCGGACTGTGCATCAACGATATACACATCATAACCACTCCCATCTGCCACACGTAAGGCAGGGTCAGCCTCCTCCAGTGCCGGGTCAAAACCGCCCCCGAATACCAGCACATTCTTCAGGATACTGGTTGCCGCATTCTCTGGGTTGGCAACCCGCATTTGCGCCAAAACAGGTTTTGACCACGACTCGCCCAAGGCATTAAAGCCGGTTGTCGCCTTATCCAATTGCCAAACCAGCTTTGGGCTATTCATCACGGTAATGTCGAGCGCGTAATAGGCACTGCCACCCCGCCGTAAACCAAAATACAGGTAGGTCTTGTCGCCATCTGCCACCTTGATCAGGCCATCGTGGTTCTTGTCGTCATGCCATATGGTCAAAGCCCCATCCAGACCATAAACATGGGAAGTGACGGCTTCGTTTTGCAGCAGGGTCTTCAGGTTTTTCAACAAGCCTGACGGCATGAACGCCCACTGCTCCACGCCTGTTGATGCATCAAAAGCATGCAAATAGCCCTCATTGGTTCCAGTCAGGACGTAATTCTTGCCCATTGCATCCTGCACCAGCACAGGCTTGCTGTTCATGATGTCGCCCATCTGCTTGCGTGCCTCACCCGTCGCCGTATAGCCGCGTGCATATTGGATGATCGCTTCACGCTGCCCATCCGACATCGCCACATCCCCCAGCAAAGCCTTGTCGACATTGACATCCAGCGCCACCAGGCCACCGCCTGCAATGCCCTGATCGGTATAGAGGGTACGGGTTGCCGGGTCAAGCAGGCTGGCAGCCCCACCACTGGCAACATCTGCGCCACTGGCTACACTGCCCCAAAAGTCCCATGCCCCTTCAATAAACTGCCCTCTGGCATCGACGGCTGGGGCATCATCCTTGCCAACAATCACACCCGCCTTCAACTTGAACTTTTTCAGGTTGCCTGCCCATGCAGCCGTGGAGGATTGGGCAAACATCGGGATATACACTTCATCTGCATGTGCCAACAAACTGTTCGGATCAACCTTGTAAGATGGCGAAGCAAAGGAGGAGGAGGAGACCTGCACCTTGTCGAGAATCGAGCTGAATGCATCGGTCAAGCCCTGGACATTATCCGCAGAAAAGAAACCGCCCCCGGTGACTGCCAAACTGGGCATACCCGTCCAGCCACGTCCCAGCCATTGGGATAAGGCTGCCGCCAGCTCAGGGTCGTGCAGGAATGTACTCCACAAACTCCATGCAGTCAGGAGTGGGTCATCCTGTTTGGCAGGCAACGGTGCGGTATTTGCCGCCAATAGCGCGGCATGGGGCTGGTTGGCAGCATAGGCCAAGCTCGGGGCGACCGTCGGCATGCCACTGGCCTCAGCCAAAATACGGCGGAAACCATTGCGCAACCCATCACGATCCAAGGCAGCCATCCCGCCCATACTGGCCAAACTTTGCATATAGGCCGTTGCATTCACCTCGTCCAAAGCAAAACCAATGGTAAAGGTTTTTATCAGTTGCTTGCCCGCCAAGGTCGGGTTTTGATCGACCGTTGCCAGAAACTCGACCAGCTCACGCCCACACGTACCACTTTGATAGCCAAAAGGGGCATCTGCACAGCTTGCCCCAACCAAGGTTTCAATCGCACTACGTGCCAGCGGGTAAACCATCGTACCGGCTTGATACTCCGGTTTGCCATCCGACATCAGCACCAAATAATTGGGTTGGCAATCGGAAACAATCGGGGAGGTATAGTTCGCAGTCCCTTCCACAGCGCTTAGGCAGATGGTTTGCTGGCAGACCTCTGCCTGAATTTGCGGGGATTTGACCAGACAATTGCCGTAATCCGGCTGGTCACACGTAAAGCCGCCCGTACACTGGTAATTTGTGCCATTACCAGACTCATCCACATCTGTATAGCCCCACCCACAACACTGGTTCGGCAGCATGGCGTATTGCTCACACCCAACATCCAGCCACGTTTGGGCGCACGACCCCGCCACCACCTGACCGGAACACAACCCGGCGGTATTATTGCAAGGGAAAGGTGAGGAATACGTGCTGCATGCATTGTAAGAAAATGTCCCCTTATACGTTGAGGGGTGTGCAGCCCGTACCTGATCCGCAACCAAAGCCCCGGCTGCCACTGGCTCGCCCCGGAAGTAATGCGCAGCCTCGTACAAGGCATCCACAATCGGGGTGTTCCCGGTAGCAGACCAACTGTTTGCCACATCAGACAAAAATTGCCGAACCGGTGTGCCTGCCAGCGGATCGGGCAAATTATCCTGGTCAGGGGCAATCGCCTGGGTCAATACCGGCAAAGCCTCCGCATCAATCGGCGAGATGGGGAAGCTGACACCATTGGCATCATCAACCGCTTCCCCACCATAACGCATCAGGCCAATATTCAGGTTGGCAGGAGCTGCTTTCAGCACTTCACCCAGCACTTCCTGCATGACCTGCATCCGGGTCTTCTCCACCCCATTGGCATCCGCAGCAACCTTTTCCTGCATACTGCCAGACGTATCCAGCAAGAACAGGATATTCGGGCTGACGGCAGGCTTGCTGGCAGAATAAATTTCAGCATCATCCGCCCTTCCCTGGCCTTGCCAAGCCAAGGCCACCATCACCAGCATACACTGACCATACTTGAGCAATTTATTGTTATTATTCACGCTATAACTTCCTGACCCTACCGGGCTAGCTTTTTATTCCGCAGGCACAAACTTCAAAATGCCTTCCACATGTTCACTGTAAGCGGCAGTTCCGGGCAACTCGCTCCCCGCCTGTACCGTAAATATCCGGCAAGCCACGCCCCCTGCCTTGGGGGTCATAGAGGTACTCATGGCAATGCCCTGCAATACCGGCGGACAAGCCACATCACCCCCCATTATGATGGTGCTGTGTGAATTGACCTGCCCTGCGGCAACCGCATCCGCAAACGGCCCAAACGCCTTCCCAGCCTGATTGGCAACCGTATACTCAGCCGCCTCGGTCAGGTTGCTTAAATTGATTGAACGCCGTAATGCCGACTCAGCTCCCTGATACGTGAAATTGTCAAACAGGGCGTTACCGACAATCTTGCTGTCCAGCATTGCAACCCGGCTGGCAGTAATCCCCAGTACCGCAAGGATCAGCAGGCCAACCAGCCCCCACAGCAACACCGAGCCGCCTTGCCACGCTGCAATCCTGTGTTGGTATTTTTGCTTACCCATCACCTCATCCCCCATTGGCTATTGCCAGATTGCGCAGATACACAACCGCCGTATGCACCGTCCGCTGATAGCGGTCTGAGCGGGTAAAGTCCACCCCCAGCAGGTTATAAGTGCGTGCTTCAGCGTTTGAAAAAACCGGGGCACGCGAGCGCATCAGCAAGGCAACCTTGATTGCCAACACCTTTGCCCATCCAGCCGCCGCATCCACACCTGCTGCATTTAAATAGCTATCAACCATACCATCCTGGTCAGTATCCAGCCCGTAAGCAAACTGGATATTCTCAACCCCCTCCACCACCGGCTGCACCGCCCCCGACCCCGCACAATACAGGTTCGGCACTGCTTCCCCACCTGGCAAAGCCACATAAAAGCTATTATAAACCTGGGCATGGGTCGGGCTTGGGGCAACCCCAATCCGGCAAGCTGCCGGAACAGCGGTGCTGGTACAATCTGCAAACAACCGACTGTCTGCAAAGAAGGTGATCCCAATCGTATCACCCGCCCCGGTGTTGCCATCACCATCCAGCGTTTGGCGTAGTGCAGCAGGATCAGCCAGGTTGCTGGAGCCATCCTCGCAGGTCATTGCCAAGGGTGCTGGATCAGCCGCTGTATAAAAGGCCTTATCCAAATGCAAACGTGCCGGAGTCACATAGCCTGCATGCTCCAAATGCCGGGTCAGAATCCCCAAGGCAGTCCGGGCATTTTCCTGCATCACCGACAACTCATCGCGGGCATTGTAGGTTTGCTTGCTCCCCATATACACGGTTGCCACCCCCGCCACTAAAACCAAACTGAGGGCAACCGCCACCAGCAGCTCGACAAGGGAAAAACCCATCGGGTTGGATTGCTTCATTATCAGCTCCTGCTGGCTCACAAGACGGCATTCAAGATCAGGTTGAACGGCGCCACACTGTCGCCTGTCCTGTCTGCATTGCGTTCATTCCACTGCAAACCGAGCTGCACCCCCTGCTGGCAATCACCACCAGGACAAGTGACCACCAAGCGCCCATTCAGTAAGAGGCCACGCACACCCCCGCCCGAACCATAGCCACACATCACCCGGAACAGGTCATCAGTCGCCATTTGCAGGTGGGTGCATGCCGCCGTTTGGCAACTATTTGCCAACGCATTGCCACAATAAGTGGCAGCGGATGCATCCACCTGGTAAGCACCTGCCACCACCGCTGATTTGTTGGCACGCATGCGCTCCAGCAGCTCAGCCGCCAGTTGTGAGGCCTGCTGCATTTGGTAGGAGTTATGCGTCACCTTCATACTGCTGGCCTGCATCCCCGCCATCCCCAGCAATCCGAGGGACAACAGGAGGGCAGCCACCAGCACTTCCAGCAAATTAAAACCCTGTTGTTTTTTCATTGTCCGACATTGCCTGTCACGTCATTATCCAACCAGTACAAGCGCGGCAACAGGCGGGTTACGTCGATCATTTCACTGTAACTGGCTGTACCGCTGTTGAGCGTGTTGCCCATATCCAGCAAGGGCAACTCCAACTTGCCGATCCGCACCATCACATCCTGCTGACAATTCCCCAACTGGCAATCCCCCTCAGGATCAGTCGCCGTTGGCTTGCCAAAGACCAGTTGGGGTGCATCCAGCAACTCATTCACACCTGCCACAACGAAGTCATCCGCAACCTCATCTTTCGGGCGGCTCAAGTCAATCACAGCCCCGCCCTTCAACAAGTCAAGCACATAAGCACGCGAGGTATTCACCGCAGGCTTGCAAGCCTCCACCACACTGGGATTGCCTGCCTGGTCAGCCTGGGCAAAGGTGGTAAAGACCACTTTGTCGAGAACAGTCAACACCGGAGCCAGCACCTTTTCACCGTGGTGGGCAAAATCGTAATACCAGCCCTTCATGTCAGGGTAATCCAGAATGGTCTTACCGGACTCAATCGTTTTGGCATCCTTGAAATTATTGTCTGTCAACGCGGCAGTTGATGCCGCCGGGCGGGTATAGACACTCTCGTCCATCAATACATAGAAACGGTCTTCCGCCGCTGTGGTATTCAAGGGGTGGGTGCGATAGCCGCTGCCAATCGCAATCGTCAGGATGGGTTTGCCGCCTTGCATGCGCATGGCGGTATCCGGCTCATAGAAGAACTTGCGGTGATCGACCGTGGTGCTGCCCCCACCCAAACTTGCCAACTTGGTCAACTTGGCTTTGCCATAGTCATAATAGGTTTCCCCACCATCCGCGACATCGACATCCATATCCACCCGCCACAGATTGCCGCCGGTATCGCCAAAATAAAGCCGATCCAACGCGCCATTGCCATCCATATCCAGAATACGGATGTCGCTTGCCACGCTATGAGTCAGGCTGGAAGCTCCTGAAATGGCTGTTTTAGTGCCCATATCATAGTGATAGCCGCTCTTGAGTGACCAAACCAACTCACCGGTCTTGGCATCCACCATAAAGACATCATGCCCCCATTGGTCAGGCTGGCGTACAGCCACATCCTCGACATCCTTACGCGGGTCATAGCCACCGCCAAACACCAACACATGCTTCAGTACCGACAAAGTAGAGTTACCTGTTACCCCTGCACCAACCCGTAACTTGGAAAGGGTTGGCTTCGACCAGGTTTCACCCAACTGGCTAAAGCCGGTACTGACCGCACCCGACCCACTTTCAGGGGAAATCTTCCACATCACCTTGGGATTATCAACCGCTGTCAAATCCAGGCCGTAATACATCCGCCCCCCACGCCGCATGCCAAAGAACATGCGGATACTGTCCTCATCATCCGCATCCAGCTTGCCATCGCCGGTATAGTCATGGGTACGGGTTGTTTCAATAATGCCATTCTTGTTATGGTCAACCCGCCAGATTGCCAGTGGGCCGTCCAAGCCATACACATGCGTGTTGCGGTCTTCATTACGCAAAAACATATCGGTATGTTTCAACAACGATTCCGGCATGAATGCCCATTGCTCAATCCCGGTATTGGCATCAATCGAATGCAGGAAGCCTTCGTTAGTCGCCGCAATGACGCGCGTGACCCCATTGCCATAATCCAGCACGGCTGTTTTACTGTTGAGCATATCCCCCATGTGCTGGCGGGCTTGTGCACCGGTTCCTGCAACACCGTCCTTATACCCGCGCATAAAATTAATCAGGGTAGCACGTTGTTCGGCTGTCGGCGGATTTGCTGGGCACGTGGTCACTTCCTTGATATTCACACACCCTTGACCGGTGCTGACATTGCCTATCACCGTCCGCTTAACACCCGCACAGTCATAGTAATAACCATAACAACTTATCCCGTCTGAGCCAGATGAGCCTGACCCCGTGTTCACACGATCAAGCAAGTTGTACTTGGTACGGTACGTCGAGGTTGCCAATAAGGTACTGGTGATGACGCTGCTCTCCGGCTTGATGTCAACCAGGTTTTTGCTGCCTGCATCTGTCACCAGTTTGCGGCTAGCCGGATTGGGCAATTTATTGGCTGCCCCACCGACCGTGACATCAGCACCATGCGCTGCACTTGACCACAAATCCTGCGCAGTCTCCTTGAATGTACCATCCTCATTCACTACCGGAGTACCACCTGCCCCCACGATATTACCGTTGGCATCAATACCGAATTTGCGCAAGTTGCCTGACCACAAGGGGGTATTGCTGGCATCAAAGACCGGCAAATAGATATTGCTGCCGTGGGACAGCATGCTGTTCTCATCAACCGCAAAACTGGGGGAGCTGAAAGAAAACGAGTTTTTCTGCACATCCCCCAGAATCCCTTGCAAAGCCGCTGCCAGCTCCTGCGGGTTATTCGCGGTATACGCCCCATTTTCTGCCGTTGCCAGCTGCGCAAGGTAGGCAGTTCCCGTTGGTTCATCCCCCATACCAAACGCCACGGTAAATGTGTCAATGAACTGATCACCGGCAATCGTGCTGGACTGGTCATTATTTTTCATGAACTGGGTCAGTTCCGGCCCACACTTGCCACTATTGTAGCCTTGCGGTGCATCAACACACCCGCCACCGATCATGGCTGGGATAGTTGTCGGGAAATTCAGGCCGGTAATCTCCGGCAATAAATTCGGGATCGTATTGGGGTCATGTACAAAATCCGGGTTAACCGACTCGGGATAATGCCCTGTACCATCGACCGTCACACCATCCCAATACGGGTATTCGGGTTTACCATCTGACATCAGCACCAAATAATTGGCTTGGCAACTGTATTCAATCGGTGATTTATAAACTGGCTCACCACTATAGGCATCACAGACGGTATGCTGACAAAATTGCACGCCGACACCGCAACTGAAATCATTGTTCTCACAGAACTGGTTGCCACTGGCATCGGTTTGCCAGTTACAGCAGTCGCTATACTGGCGGGTTGTGCAGGTACTGGAGTCAACCGTGGCGTTACACTCGCCCCAATCCAGGCTGCACTCCTCCTGACGTGGGCTGGCACATGTCAGTGCGCCCGTATAACTGGAAGGATGAGCTGCCCAACCATAAGCAGGACTATGCTTCCCCCACAGCACACTTTCGCCCCGGAAATAACGGCTGGCCTCAAACAAGGCATCCACAATCGGGGTATAACCCGCAGGCTGCCAGCTATCCACAATATCCGCCAAGAAAGCCCGGACAGGCAGACCTGCCACCGGATCGGGCAAGTTGTCGCTACTGGCTGAAGCAGCAATCACCGTACTGGCATCAGCATTGATTGGCGAAACCGGAAACGTCACCCCTTTCACGGAATCCCACTGGTAGGAAGGAATAAACCGGGCATTCGCGTAATGGAGCAAACCTAAATTGATATTCGAAGGGGCAGAATCCATCACCTCACGGAAGGTATCCTTCATGACCTGCATACGTGACCGTCCGCCACTATCCGATAACTCAGCCTTCATGCTACCCGAGGCATCCAGCAGGAAAAGGACGTTGGCGTTTACCTTACTGCCTTCATTCTGATAGAAAATCTCAGTTTCATCCGCCAGGACGGGTGAAATCATGAGCGAAGGCAAACATAGCAGCACAGCATGCTGTAGCAGCTTGATTATACGGCTCGTATTTCCCATGATTTTTAGGTTCCGTTATTTTTATATTCAATTAGTTACCAAACTGGCTGCTTGAGGAGGCAGGCCAGTCTTACCTTAACGCCAACACTTATCCGTCGTCACTGTATTGTTATTGTCTTTCGATGCTTTCCTGCCCATGTGATCCAGCGTAAAGCTCGAACAGGTTTTATCATGGGCTTGCCCCGACAGGCTGTCCGGGGTCGCAGACAGGGTATAGGTACTGGCGGTTGCGGCTGAAAGGGTGATGTCATACTCACCTTCCGGGCTATCAATGGTATTTGCGCCATAACCGAGCACGGTCAGGTTGGCTGCATACGCATAATTCCGCACAAAATAGGACTCCTGCCGCTGAGCCAACTGTTGCAGGGCAATCTGTGCATCTGTCCGTTTGCTCTGGCGTATCTGCTCGACGTAACTGGGGTAGGCAACTGCCCCAATAATGCCCACAATGGCGACGACAATCATCAGCTCAATCAAAGAAAAACCGCTTTGGTTCCGCATACCTGCCATGGTGATCTACCTACTCATTTATAATTGTTGTATCTGGTTGCTGATTATTGCAGTTTATTGGCGATAATTACAAACCATTCCCTTGTGCTGGCGTATAATGCATCAAACCCAGCTCATGGACACTACGCGCCCCCGTCCCTGGCATCGCCGTATCGGAACGGACAATAAAGCTGTGGCAGTCATAGCCACCGGTATCCTGCATCATTTCCACCCGCATCGCATAGCCTTCCTGGGGCGTACACATGGTCATATTGTCCCCATAACGAATGGTCACGCGCGAATCCAAATCGTTGGAAACCAACAATAAACCTGAGCTTTCATCCAGCTCCAACACACCATCCGCCTCATCCAGTGCCAGCTTGATATAAGCCAGCGCCCCATCCGGGGCAAGGCGGTCAATGGGCGGACGCACCGAATTAAGCTGTGACTCTGCTGTCTGGTAAGTCATCATCGCGTACATCTCATTCCCGATAATGCGCGTATCAGTAATGCCGGTACGGGCTGCTGTCACCCCCAGAATAGTCAGGGTGAGCAGGATCAACATTCCCCACAATAAGGTGGAACCCTGCTGCTTCCGGTAGTCACCCATCCCCTGCCGCAAATTTTTTTTATACATGATCGGCCTCCCCATCAGCGGGCGATATTTCGTAAATGGATCGTTGTCGTATAGACGGCACGCTTGTAGCGGTCATTGGTGGATACCAGTTTCTCGAACAACTGGTAGTTCATCTGCTGGTTATTGGGGAAAACCGGCTCCACCGTGCGCACCAACAGGGCAACCTGTACCAGTGCCACTTTATCCCAGGCGTTATTGTTGCTGACCTCGGTCGCTGTCCAGTAGTTATCTACTTCCCACATCTTTTTCTGCCCAATCGGAACCGGATTAGGCAGTACATCGACACCATAGCGGATTTGCATCTGCTCAATCCCTTGCGCCCACGGCTGCGTGTTAACATTTAGGGAACCGCCGCAAGACAACTCCGGGATATTTTCATTAATGCTGTTTTTGCGGGTACTGCTGACGACACTGAATGAGTTATACACCATACGGGCTTCACGGCTCGCCAACCCAACATCCGTCACATTATCCGGCAAACAGCGGCTCACCCATGAAGAGGCGGTACAATCCACATCCAACTGGGTATCTGCCAAAAAACCAACCGCAATGCTATCCCCACCTACCGTTCCGGTGCTGGTTCCATCCTTGGTCTTGTAGATGTTATTAACTGAAATAATATTGGTATTGCCACTGCGCGGGCAGGCAGCCGCTGCGGGTACAAAAGCCGTCGGCAAAAGGTAGTTGCTGACCGGCACACCGGTGGTTGAGGGGTATCCCGCATGCTCAATATGTTCACGCAAGGCATTGATAGCGACACGGGCGCTCTCATCCAATTCGGAAATCTGGTTGCGGGTCGCATAGGTCTGTTTGCTGCTGACATACACCGTCCCGACCCCTGCGATCAGGAACAAGCCCAGCATCATCGCCACCATCAACTCCAGCAAAGAGAAGCCTGCCCAATATTTATAATTATTCTTGTTCATCATGACCTCAAATCACCGCATCAACCTGCAAAGTGAATGTTTCCTGCTCAGCTTCCGGGGCGACCGCCTGGCCTTCTTCGCCATCTCCCTGCTCCCTGTTGGTACTGATACCTTTCTGTTCAATACGCTCCGTCCAGGTCAGGGACAAACGCAACCCGTCCTCACACTGACCATTGGTCAGGCAGGTAATCTCAAGCTGGCTATCCAATAACTGTCCTGACCCGCCTGCACCGGTCGCACCATTACCACACAATACCTGATACAAATCATAGGTAGCCAAGGCTGCTGCGGAACAGGTGGTGGTACATGCGGCTGGGGGTGATTGGTTACATTGCAGGGTTTGGGCATAATCCCCCGCCAGAACCGCCTGGCGGTTGCTGCGCATACGCTCCAGCAACTCATAGATAACAAAGGTTGCCTGCTGTTTGAAGGATGCGTTCTGGGCTGTTTTTAGGCTGCTGACCTGAAGCCCTGCCAAACCCAACAAGCCAACCGACAATACCAAGGCTGCGATCAGCACTTCCAGCAGATTAAGGCCGTTTTGCCTGCGTAGTGATTTGTTTTTCATTTATAATTTTATTGACCTGCATGTATGGCGTATTCCGTATTATATACAAAAAAACCATTCGTCAATAAAAACAACTGATGAGCGATGATAAACACCCGCTGACCGTCAGCCCTAGCCCTAGGCCGACAAAAGACTTAAAACACACAGAGGCATACCGATGAACAGAAGATGCCTTATTGCAGGCGTTCTGGGCATGGGTGGTCAGTCGTTGCAGAAACCCCCCGACAACGCAACAGCAGCTCCAGTTGCCGCCCTGCTTCGCCCAACTCAGGCCGATACATAATTAGCCCATCCAGTAAACGCCGAGCAGTTTCGACGTAAGGCTTGTATTTGGGCGCATCCACACGCCCTTGCTGACACATATCCATAGATTGCCCCTGCTTTATTCTATCCCTATTCATCATTGTAGAACAAAAATCAAGAAAGACGGTTGTCAGCCACAGAAAAGGAGTGGTAGATTGCCTACATCTACATTAACAGATGCTAATAAATACGGATGGAAGCACTCGCACACACGCCTGAATCGGCGCTTACCTTTGTCAGTGGTCTGGACACTTCCAGTTTGCAGCACCTACAACAACTGCAAGCTGAACAATATGATCTGCCTACCTTTTTTCAGGATACCTTGCGCAGTGGTCAAGCAGGGCCGAAGCTGGCAGTCATCCCGGCGGGTAGTTTTGAAATGGGTTCCAGCGCACAGGAGTTTGGTCATCGGCGGGAAGAGTACCCACTGCATTGGGTTAGCCTGAAAAAACCCTTTGCCATCGGTCAATACCCGGTCACGGCTGAGGAATTTGAACAGTTCCGCACGGCCACCGAATGGCATTTGCGCCCCGAACTGATCTGGCACAAAGGGCGTTATCCGGTGATCAATATCCGCATCAGCGATGCCAAGCTGTATCTGGAATGGCTCAGCGAGCAGACCGGGCATACCTACCGGCTCCCCACTGAACCCGAGTGGGAGTATGCAACCCGGGCGGGAAGCACCACGCCATTCTGTTATGGCAGCAGTGTCAGTTGCAAAGAGGTGAACTTCAACCCGACCTTCCCTTATCAGGAGGCCATGGAAAAACGCCGTTGGTATTTGCCACGCTGCATGCCCTCCGTCAATGCCGCAGAAGTCGGGTTGCGGGCAGCCAATACCTGGGGACTATACGATGTGCATGGCAATGTCTGGGAATTCACCAGCACACACTGGACGAATTCACACTTGGGCGCTAACCGCGATGGCAGCCCCCCACACCACAGCAATCCATTCTGGTATGTGACCAAGGGAGGCTCCTGGTTTGACCCCGCAGTCTTGGCACGTAGCGCTGCCCGCAAAAAACGCTATCTGGACGAACTCGACACCAACCTTGGGTTTCGGGTTGTGCGCGAACTGTAGAAAAAAGGGGAGCTATTCGCCTTAGCGGTCGAACTCCAAAGCCAAGCCAGCAGGGGAAACCTCCAGCAACTGCCCGTCCTGCCAGACCAGTTGCCCATTCACCAAGGTGGCAGCAATACGCGAACGGAAGGTATAACCGTCATACGGAGTCCAACGGCATTTGGCAAGTGCTTGTGCATGGCTGGCTGGTTGGCTGTTTTCCAGATCAACCAATACCAAATCGGCCCAATAGCCTTCCCGGATATAGCCGCGCTCCCGCACATTAAACAGCTCAGCTACTGCATGGCTGGTTTTTTCCACTAAAAATTCCAGTGTAAAAATACCGTCGTGATAGTTCTCCAGCAGTGAAAGCAGGGAGTCCTGCACCAGCGGCATACCCGACGGAACCTTGAAATAATTCAGGCCTTGCTTTTCATCCCACAAATGGGGGGCATGCCCACTGCCCACCACATCCAGACGACCATCCAGCAAACCCTGGATCAAAGCCGCCCGATCTTCGGCTGCCTTGATAGCCGGGTTACATTTGATCAAAGCCCCTTTGCTGGCATAATCCTCATCCGAGAAATGCAGATAATGGGCGCAGACCTCAGCGGTAATCAGCTTGTCAGCCAAGGCTGCATCAGAAAACATCTCAGCTTCGCGGGCGGTAGACACATGTAAAACGTGCAAACGGGCATTGCAATGCTGTGCCACTGCCAACGCCTGGGATGAGGCCAAATAACAGGCCTCCTCGCTACGAATCACCGGATGCAATTCAAAGGGAATATTGTCCCCGTAGATGCTACGGTAACTTTCTTCATTTTCAATAATGGTCGGGGTGTCTTCACAATGTGCCGTCACCAAAATGGGGGCATGGGTAAAAATACGCTCCAACATTTCCGGGTCATCCACCAGCTTCTGGGCACAGGATGAGCCAATAAATACATTAATGCCACAAGCCAGTTGTGGGTCGAGTGACTTGATGACCTCAAGGTTGTCGTTCGCCGCCCCCAGATAAAAACCGAAATTAGCCAACGAACGCCCCGCTGCCAAGGCTCGCTTGGCCTGCAAATCGGCGGGGGACAGCGTGGCAGGCACGGTATTGGGCATATCCATGAAACTGGTAATGCCACCCGCGACTGCCGCACGGCTTTCTGTCGACAAATCGCCTTTCTGGGTAATGCCCGGCTCACGGAAATGCACCTGATCATCGATCATACCCGGTAACAGGTAACGCCCAGCAGCATCCAGCACCTGGTCTGCTGCCCGCCCGGAAGCGCCGCTGATGGAGGTAATGCGTCCGTTTTCAATAAAAACATCACCCTGAATGATCTCGCCTTCATTCACGATGTTTGCATTGGTGATCAATAAGGATGTCATGGTCGCCCAAAGATGTGAAACGAACAAGGGTAAGGGTTTTTGTCATCCGCAGGATGCTGGTGACTTTCCAATAGTAGCCACGGTTGCTGGGTATAATCAGGAAACCATGCATCACCGTCAAGGGTTGCATCGACAAACGTCAGGTACAAACGATCAGCTTGCGGCAAGAAATGCCCATACAACTGCGCCCCACCGATCACCATGATCTCCGGGGCATCCGCTGCCAATAACACAGCCTGCTCCGGCGTTGGCACAACCTCCACACCAGGCAACTGCAAACCCGCAGTACGGGAAACCACAATATTCCGCCTACCGGGTAAAGGGCGACCGATCGACTCCCACGTCTTGCGCCCCATAATCACCGGCTTACCCAAGGTTTGCCGCCTGAACCAGGCAAAGTCGGCAGGTAAATGCCAAGGCATCATGCCATCCTTGCCGATCACCCGGCTGGGTGTCATGGCAGCAATCAAGGACAGCATGGGAATTTACTTGACAACCCGCAGCGCAGGCCGTGACTTGGAGGGAGACTTGCCACTGCCACGCGGCTTTGGATCATCATCCGCAGACGGTGTGGCTTGTTCAGCAACCTCACTGTCCGCTGAAGTCGGAACTGCCGCAAGCGTAGGGCCAGACTTGGAAGCCGGTGGTGGGGCGGCTGGGGCAGCAGGCTTCAAATGGGCATATTCCTCTGGTGGGAAGGATGCACCTTCCTGGGTTTCACGCGAATAGACAGCCAAAATCGAATAGATTGGGCAATACACGTAAAACGCCACCCCACCGAACCGGGCACTAAAACTGACCGCATCATTGTCCATCACAAAATCGCGTACCGCAGTTGGGCTGATATTCAACACAATCCGCCCATCCTTCACATGCTGGCGCGGCACAGATACTTCATCTGCCGTCGCATCCACCGTGATATAGGGGGTCATGTTGTTATCAACAATCCATTCGTAGAATGCACGCAATAAGTAAGGACGTTTGGGTGTCATGGTCTGATTGCCTTTTCAACCTTGCTCAGGGATTGCTGGAAACCATCGCGGGAAAAAACCCGCTCCATATATTTCAGGATAGGCTTACCCTGTTTTGCAGGCACATCAATACCATACTTCGGCAAGCGCCACAAAACCGGGGCAATGGTGCAATCGACCAAGGTATATTCATCACTGAGGAAATACGGCTTGATGGCAAAGACCTCAGCCGCAGACAGGACGCTTTCGCGCAAAATCCGGCGTGCTTCCCCGGCACTTTTTTCATCGCCATTTTCAATGTCATCCACCAACGAGAACCAGTCCTTTTCAATACGGAACAAGGCCAAGCGTGAGTGGGCGCGGGTCACAGGGTCAACCGGCATCAACGGTGGGTGCGGGAAACGCTCATCCAGATACTCCATAATAATACGGGCATCATACAGCACCAAATCACGGTCAATCAGGGTGGGAGTGGTGTTGTAAGGGTTCAACTCCGCCAATTCATCAGGTTTATCGTCAGGATTGATGTTGAGCACATCAACAGTAATGTCTTTCTCTGCCAGTACGATACGCACACGATGGCTATCCGCGCAATCTGCGGCTGAAAACAATGTCATAACGGAACGGCGGCTGGAAATCGAGGCCATAGCGAGTAAAAACTCCTGTAATCCAAAACGAAAAGGCTACTCCAGCACGAACGCTGGAGTAGCCGATTTATGTTATACCACTCAGGGCTTAATGAACATCCTTCCAGTATTCTTTCTTCAGGAAGTATGCAACCACCGCAAATAGAGCAAGGAACAACATAACCCAAATACCAATGGTTTTACGGTGCAATTGGGCAGGCTCACCGACATAGACCAGGAAGTTGGTAATGTCCAACGCTGTCTGGTCATACTCAGCCGGGGACATTTTCCCTGGCTCAGCCAAAACCATCTTACTGGACTGATGACCATGGGCATCTTCATGATGCTCCATTGCTTGCATGCCTTGCAGCTCCCACAGGACATGAGGCATACCAACATTCGGGAACACGGTATTGTTGACCCCCATCGGGCGGGTCGGATCCTTATAGAAAGCCTTCAGGAAGCTATAAATCCAGTCACCACCGCGTGAACGCCCAACCAATGACAGGTCAGGTGGGGCTGTACCAAAAACAGACTCACCGTACTTGACGGTCATTCCGTTTTTCATCAGCTCACCCACTTTCGTCGCATCACCATCTGTACGGGTGAAAACCAAGTTTTCCTGCACCTGCTGCGGGGACAAACCCAAATCAGTAGCTACCCGATTATAACGGCTGAAACTCAGTGCGTGGCAACCCATGCAATAGTTGACGAAATATTTCGCCCCCCGTTGCAGGCTTTGCTGGTTATGGACATCAATATTTGCCTTTTCCAGCGCCACTGTCTCGGATGCGACACCCGCCGGAACCCAAGCAGCAGACAGGACGAGCAATGCACTTGCAATAAACTTTTTCATGTTCTCACCCTCAACCTGCGATACGCTCAGGAACGGGTTTTTCCTCATTGCAGCTTGCTTTATAAGCAGGCAACAACAGGGTTGCACCCAGATAAATGACCGGCCAAACAAATTGTAGAACCATTTGTATCGCTTCTTCAGATGCATTCAGGTTCAGACGGAAGACCAGATCATAGACCACGACAACACCCAACAGGATACCGAACCACTTCACATAATTCACTTTGGCTGGATAGCTATGTAGCCACAGAACCACAAAAAACAGGAAGTAGATTTGGGTCATGCGTGTGCCCAGCTCTTTATACACAGGCGTTACAGCCTCAACACCCATCCAGCCCAATACCAGGAACACAACCGCAAACAGGATCAGGTTGATCTTGTGTGCGCTGGTGCGGTAGCGCCATGATTTGATTGGGTTCTTGTCAATCCAAGGCAGGAAGAACAGGACAATAATCGCGGCAAACATCGCTAAGGTGCCATACCAAGGGTCAGGAATCGCACGCAGGACTGTATAGAACGGAGTGAAATACCAAACAGGGGCAATGTGCAATGGTGTTTTCAGTGGATTGGCGGGTTCAAAGTTTGGCTGCTCCATGAAGTAGCCACCCAGCTCGGGTGCAAAGAAAACAATCGCAAAAAACACGATCAGGAAGACGACAACACCCACGATGTCCTTAACGGAGTAATAAGGATGGAACGGGATACCATCAGCCGGTGCCGTCGGGCTCCAACGGTTGCCTTTCGGGCCTTGCTTGATTTCAATACCATCGGGATTATTCGAACCCACCGTGTGCAAAGCAACGATATGCACAAATACCAGCGCAGGCAGGACAATGACTGGCAAGAAGAAGTGCAGCGCGAAGAAACGGTTCAGGGTTGCATCACCCAATACGAAGTCACCGCGAATCCAGACAGACAAGTCGCCACCAATGTAAGGCACCGTATTAAACAGGTTGACGATAACCTGAGCACCCCAATAAGACATCTGACCCCACGGCAACAGATAGCCCATGAACGCCGTCGCCATCAGCACTACATAAATGGCCATACCAATCAGCCACAACAGCTCACGCTTGCCTTTGTAGGAACCATAAATCATGGCACGGAACATATGCAGGTAAACGACAATAAAGAAGGCAGATGCACCGGTAGAGTGCATGTAGCGGATAAACCAGCCGCCAGGAACATCACGCATGATGTACTCAACGGAAGCAAATGCCATCGCAGCATCGGGCTTATAATGGAAGGCCAGGAACAGGCCGGAGAAAATCTGGATCGCCAGCACCAGCATCGCCAGTGAGCCGAAGTAATACCAGAAGTTAAAGTTCTTCGGCGCGTAATATTGCGCCAAATGGTTATTCCACGTTTCCATCATGGGGAAGCGGTCTTCAACCCAACCCAGGAAACCCGTGTAATTATGTGCAGGACGCTCAGCCATTATGCAGCACCTCCGTCTTCACCCACCAGAAGGGTCTGTTCATCTTTGAAGTAATAAGGGGGCACTTCCAGGTTTGAGCCAGCCGGGACGTTCTTGTAGACACGACCTGCCAGGTCAAAACGGGAGCCGTGGCATGGGCAATACCAGCCGCCTTTCCAATCCGCACCCAAGTCTGCCGGGGCAACCTCAGGACGGTACGTGGGTGAACACCCCAGATGGGTACAAATGCCAACCAGCACCAGATACTTCGGCTCGCGGGAACGGTGACCGTTCTTCGCGTACTCAGGTTGCTGCTGGACAAAAATGTCGGAATTCGGATCCTTCAAATTCCCATCCAACCCTGGCAATTCCTTCAGCATCTCCTCGGTGCGGTTGACTACCCATACAGGCTTACCACGCCAAATGACACGAAGCAACTGACCTGGCTCCACCTTACTGATGTTGACCTCTACCGGCGCACCTGCTGCCAAGGCGCGTGCGCTGGGAGACATCGACCCAAGGAAGGGATACGCAAGCGCTGCCGTCCCTGCTGCACCAACTACCGAAGTAGCCGCAATCAGGAAACGACGGCGATTCTTATCGACTTCAGAATTTGCCATCGTTAGCTCACTCCCAAAAATTATCAAAACCTACCCGCCTGTTGTATGCCCACCCGAGCTTGCAACAAGCAAAAATCTGTGCATCCCGCCCAATGTGCATTGCAACATTAGCCGACACTAAAAAACGCCATAGAATGTCTGACTTCAGCCTTAAAATCAAGCCGATTAACCCAACAACAACAAAGGAAAAATTAAGACCATCAACAAGCTCTTGACAAGGCACTTAGCGAATCCGGGGGCGATGATAGCACAAAAAATGCCGAGATAACCTGACATTAAGCAGGATTATCGATGTCAACAAACACACACTCCACGCCAAACCGGGCTGCCAAATGATCACCCAAAGCCCATACCCCGTAACGCTCCGTAGCATGATGCCCCGCAGCAATATAATGCAAACCCTGCTCGCGTGCACTATGGATAGTGTGCTCAGACACCTCGCCACTCAAATAAACATCTACCCCCAACGCATGGGCTTCCGTGATATAGCCCTGCGCCCCGCCCGTACACCAGGCAATCCGCCGGATCGGATGATCCCCCCCGGCAACCAGCAAAGGCTTACGACCCAGTACCGCATGAACGTGTTGCCCAAACTCAGCCAACGGCATGGGGGCTGCCAGCACCCCGACATTCCCCACCCCTTGCAACTCACGTCCGCCAAGCACACCCTCCACCTGAATACCCAGCCGTGCTGCCAACTGGGCGTTATTACCCAATTCCGGGTGGGCATCCAAAGGCAAATGATAAGCAAACAGGTTGATGTCATGCTGGAGCAAGGTCTGGAGACGGCGCTTTTTCATGCCACCAATGACGGGTGACTCGCCTTTCCAGAAATAGCCATGATGCACCAGCACCGCATCGGCAGCCTCTGCCACCGCCGCATCCAACAACGCTTGGCAGGCGGTCACGCCCGTCACGATTTTGCGGATCTCTGCCCTGCCCTCGACTTGCAGACCATTGGGGGCATAGTCGTGGAACTTGTCCACATCCAGTAACCCCGCCAGATATTGCACCAACGCCTGACGACTAAGCATCATGCCTCCAGCACAGCCTGAAGCTGTTGCAGCAAAACACTCATATCTTCATCCGTACCAATCGTGATACGCAAATATTCATTGATGCGGGGCTTGTTGAAGTAACGCACCAACACCCCACGCTGCCTCAGCCCGACATAGACTGCTTCTGCATTCCCAGCCGGTGGGCGGGCAAATACAAAATTGGCAGCCGATGGCAACACGCTAAAACCCAAAGCCCGCAATTGCTGGACTGAACGCTCACGAGTCTGGATGATTTTTTGCCGGGTGGATTCAAAATAGGCACGGTCACGCATCGCGGCGGCAGCTCCGGCAATGTCCATCCGCCCCAATGGATAGGAATTGAACGAATTTTTCACCCGCTCCAAAGCTTCCACCAAATCAGGATGCCCCACAGCAAAACCAACCCTTAGCCCCGCCAAAGAGCGTGACTTCGAAAGGGTTTGCACCACTAGCAGGTTAGGGTATTTCTGTACCAAGGGGATGGCGGTCTCTGCGCCAAAATCGACATAGGCTTCGTCCACCACCACCACCGAGCCGGTATTGGCCTGCAAGAGGGATTCAATCGCCGCCAGCCCCACCGCACTGCCCGTCGGTGCATTCGGATTGGGGAAAATAATCCCGCCATTCTTGCGCGGATAGCTGTCCAGATTCAGGCTGAAATCATCCTGCAAGGGGATGGTTTCCACCGTGAGCCGATACAGGTTGGCATAGACCGGATAAAAGCTGTAAGAAATATCCGGGAACAATAACGGCAAATCCGGATTGAACAAGCCGTGGAACACATGCGCCAACACCTCATCCGAACCATTACCGACAAATACGTGCTGACGACTAACACCATAATAATCCGCGACTGCATCCTTGAACGCATCCGCATTCGGGTCAGGATACAGACGCAAGGTATCAGCCGCCTCCGCACGGATAGCATCCAGCGCCGCCGGTGAGGGGGGATAAGGGCACTCATTGGTGTTCAGCTTGACATACCGCTGGTCTTTCGGCTGCTCCCCTGGCACATAAGGCTCCAAATCATGCACCAGCCTATTCCAGTATTGGCTCATGTAAAGTCCCAACTGACTACAATTAAACAAGTGATGATATAAGGGAACCCACTTGTTTGCCAACAAATACCCTTTACCCCACTCATCCATTAATTGATAAATCCTGTCCTGCCCAGCCCAGCACAGGCCATAGATTTAAACGATACTTCCAATCAAGTTCCACCCACCCGACAGACAAAACATGCCATTATCCAACCTGCAAAGCTTCCATCACGGCCTCATCCTGCAAAATGCAACAGCCTTCCCGGCTGCCCATTACCGCGCCGTGAATAACCAGTCTGCGGTGATCATGGCAGCCTGCCCTAGCCCCGCCATCATCAACCCGCATGCAGTTGCACCCCTGAAAAACAAGCCAGAAACCACCGCCTGGCATGTCATCCGCCACACGGCTCCAGCCAAACCCGTGCCTGAAACTGCACCTACGCCGCACCCTACCCCCGCCACTGAGCTACCCAGCCGCAAACCAGCCAAGAAACGGCCTTTGCACAATACCTTATTGCCTGCACCTGTCCTCTTACCGCTGCTCGATACCCAACCGATTATCCACCCCCACCCCGTTCAGGATGAGTTACCCGCCCCGCCCGAGCCAAACACACGCCCCCATCAGGTCGGTAAAAAGCACCTGTGGAAGCCCGGTCATGGTGTGATTGAAAAGGTGGACAAATTGACGGGCGAAATCGTCCATCTCGCAGAAGAGTGCTTACAATCGGGCAGGAGACAAAAAATTTATCTGGCCTAACGCGAGGAATAGAGCTTCGCACATTTTTTTTCGCTACACTGTTTGCCAAAGAACCTTAACAGTATTGTGGAACAATGCGGAACCCAAACTTATTCTTGCCAGGGCTGACTGCCTGTATTTTGCTTGCAGGCTGCGCTGCACATACCGATATTGCCAATATAACCAGCCATAGCACAGCAGCACCAACAACTGAACAACTGCAAAAGGCCAATGCTTCAGGAGCTAAGGGTGGAGTTACTGCAATTCCGGCAGCCTGCTCAGCACCTGCCCTACGTCCAGCCATCTTCCGTCCAGAGGAAAAACGCATCCTGGTCTACGATGGCTCACCGGAATACCGTAATATCCCGGCAGAAACTGCATTCAATGAAATAACCCTTCAGGTGGAACCCGCCCATTTTCAGGATGAAACCGTTCCCGCTGAATACAAGGAAGTGACCGAGACAATCGAGGTTGAGCGGGAGCGCTCCGAATTATATGCAACCCCCGCAGAATACCGTACCACCGTCCGGGAAATCCTGCTCCGGGCAGAACATGCCCGCTGGAAACAAGGTTGCGTCAGCGAAAACAGCGCCGACTGCATTGAGCAAATCCCCGCCGAATATGAAAAAGTGACGACCCAGATGGTCGCCCTGCCAGCACGTACCTACCAACGCCGTATCCCCGCCAAATCGGTACAAATCAAACGTAAAATCTTGGTTAAACCGGGCAAAGGCGTTGGCATACCCGTACCAGCACGTTATGAAACCATCCGGCGTACCTATGTGACCAAACCCTGGCGGATTGAAACGACACAAGTGCCATCCCGCTATACAACCCTCACCGTCTACCGTACCTTGCGCGAAGGCAAAGTCATGACGATGCCCGTGGTCTGTGACACTGCTCCGGCTGCACATATCCGGCAAATCCAGCAACAGCTACACGCCAACGGTTACAACGTACCCTTGTCAGGGACGCTGGATGGCATAACCCGCGCTGCCGTCCTCCAGTTCCAGCAGGACAATGGGTTGGCATTAGGTGGCATCACGCTGGAAACACTCAGAAAACTGGGCTTGGCATAACGTTTGACATACAATCAGTAAAAGAATCAGGACAAAAACAGGAGCAGTCATGACTGAACAAACAGGCATTCTTATTGGCAAAGGTGGCGACCAACAGGTTTCCCTCAACCTCCGTTATGCCAACCGGCACGGCTTGATTGCAGGTGCAACCGGCACAGGCAAGACTGTCTCCCTGCAAGCCTTGGCAGAAGGTTTTTCACGGGCGGGCGTGCCTGTTTTCATGGCAGACATTAAAGGCGACCTGACCGGCATCAGCGCACCGGGCAAACCCCACCCCAAAGTCGATGAACGCATCGAAAAGATTGGCATCACTGACTTCCGTTTTGAAAGCTACCCCACCGTTTTGTGGGACTTGGCTGGGGAACAAGGCCACCCGGTGCGGGCAACCATTTCTGACATTGGCCCCTTGCTGCTGGCACGTTTGCTGGAATTGAACGACACCCAGGAAGGCGTACTGAATATTGCCTTCAAGTTTGCTGACGATGAAGGCATGTTGCTGCTGGACATGAAAGACCTGCGCTCGATCCTGCAACACATGGGGGAGAATGCCCAAACCTTCCAGAATGCCTATGGCAACGTCAGCTCATCCTCTATCGGTGCGATCCAGCGCCGCTTGCTGGTGCTGGAACAACAGGGCGCAGAAAAATTCTTCGGTGAGCCTGCCCTCGATTTGTGGGACTTCATGCGCACCGGTAGCAATGGTTACGGCAACATCAATATCCTGATGGCGGATAAATTGATGATGACCCCACGCCTGTATGCCACCTTCCTGCTGTGGTTGCTATCTGAGCTGTTTGAAAATCTGCCCGAAGTGGGCGACCTCGACAAACCCCGCCTGGTGTTCTTTTTTGATGAAGCCCACCTGCTGTTCAACGATGCCCCCAAAGCCTTGGTGGACAAGGTAGAACAAGTGGTACGCCTGATCCGCTCCAAAGGCGTGGGTGTTTATTTCATTACCCAAAACCCGCTGGACATTCCAGACAGCATCCTTGGGCAACTGGGCAACCGCTTGCAGCACGCCCTCCGTGCCTTTACCCCGCGCGACCAGAAGGCAGTGCGGGCAGCAGCGGATACCTTCCGTGCCAACCCTGATCTGGATACAGCCACCGTTATCACCGAAATGGGGGTGGGTGAAGCCCTGGTTTCTGTACTGGAAGACAAGGGCATCCCCAGCATCGTCCAGCGCACGATGATCCGCCCACCCCAATCACGGATTGGCCCTGCCGATGCCGCTGAACGCACTGACCTGATCCGCAAAAGCCCCTTCGCTGGGCGCTATGACCAGATGATTGACCGTGAATCCGCCCATGAAATCCTGCAAGGCCGTGCTGCCAAGGTAGCGGCTGAACTGGCAAGCGTGGAAGCTGCCAAAGAGCAGGAAAAAGTGGACAAGGCTGCCCGCCGTTATGAAGCCAGCACCACCCCGCGTGGCAGCAACCGGCAAAGCGTCGGTGAGGCCTTGGTAAAAAGCGTTGCCCGCTCAATGGGTTCACGGCTGGGGCAACAAATTGTGCGCGGCATTCTTGGCTCCATCTTCCGGGGACGCTGACACGCAAACCGGTGTCCCTGCATTATTGCTGCAAGCCCCGCACAAACGGTGTAAACTTGCGCGATTCTGTTGGTAAATGCTGCGAAAAGGCGACCGGTAGCACTATAAATACCTTAATTACACACTCCCAACCTGCGAGCTGGGAGTTGTTGTTTTGGCGTTACCCTAAGCAACCTGCTCCGGCCTGGTCGGCATTGCATGACATTAAGCAAAACAAGACTAACTGGGAAAATCTCCATGATGGATGTCCGCAAAATCAAAAAATTGATTGATCTGCTCGAAGACAGCGATGTAGCAGAAATTGAAATCAAGGAAGGTGAAGATTCCGTGCGTATTAGCCGGATTGCATCACCCGCCATGCAAGTGCAGATGATGCAACCGCAACACTATTATGCACCGCCTGCATCAATGACCATGCCAGCCCCAGCGGCTCCAATGGCAGCCGTAGCAACGCCGAGTGCCAGCGAAGACAAAGCAGCGGCAATGACAGGTCATGTGGTGGAGTCACCGATGGTTGGGACGTTCTACCGCTCCTCATCCCCCGGTGCAAAATTCTTCGTCGAAGTGGGTCAATCGGTCAAAGTCGGCGATACCTTATGCATTATTGAAGCGATGAAAATGCTCAACCAAATCCAGGCAGACAAGAGCGGTATCATCAAAGCGATTCTGGTTGAAAATGAGCAACCAGTTGAATTTGGTCAGCCCTTGATGATTATCGACTGATGCAGGGGCAAACCGCATGTTGAAAAAAGTACTCATCGCCAACCGGGGCGAAATTGCCTTGCGCATCTTGCGTGCCTGCCGGGAACTGGACATCAAAACCGTCGCGGTGCATTCCACCGCTGACCGTGACCTCAAGCATGTACGTTTGGCGGATGAATCCGTCTGTATTGGCCCACCGCGCTCGATTGACAGCTATCTGAATGTCCCTGCCATCATCAGTGCGGCAGAAGTGACTGGCGCAGATGCCATCCATCCGGGTTATGGCTTCCTGTCCGAGAATGCGGATTTTGCCGAACGGGTTGAGTCCAGTGGCTTCATCTTCATTGGCCCGCGTGCTGAAACCATCCGCCTGATGGGGGACAAGATTTCTGCCAAGGAAGCGATGCAGAAAGCCAAAGTCCCCTGTGTCCCCGGCTCTGACGGGCCTGTGCCCGATGACAGGGATGAGTGCATCGCAATGGCACGCCGGATTGGCTACCCCATCATCATCAAGGCAACCGGTGGCGGTGGCGGGCGGGGCATGCGCGTGGTCAAGGAAGAGTCTGAACTGTTCCGCTCCATCGAGATGACCCGTTCCGAAGCCAAGGCTGCCTTTGGCAATGATGTCGTTTACATGGAAAAATACCTGGAACACCCCCGCCATATCGAGTTTCAGGTGCTGGCTGACCAGTATGGCAATGCCATCCACCTGTGTGAGCGTGACTGCTCCATGCAGCGCCGCCACCAGAAAGTCGTGGAAGAAGCCCCTGCCCCTGGCATTACTGCCGAACAGCGGGCACGGATTGGTGCAGTAGTGGCGGATGCCTGCCGGAAAATCAATTACCGGGGTGCAGGTACGTTCGAGTTTCTGTATGAAAATGGTGAGTTTTATTTCATTGAAATGAATACCCGCCTGCAAGTTGAGCACCCGGTCACTGAACTGATCACAGGCATTGATCTGGTCAAGCAGCAATTGCTGGTCGCGGCGGGAGAACGGCTGCAATTGCGCCAGGAAGACATCCGTCCGCATGGACACGCCATTGAATGCCGCATCAACGCCGAAGACCCGGATACCTTTGCGCCCTCACCGGGCAAGATTACCCGCTACCATGCCCCCGGCGGCCTGGGTGTGCGGGTCGACTCGCACATTTACGCTGATTACGTCGTTCCACCGTACTATGACTCGATGATTGGCAAACTGATTGTGCACGGTGAAGACCGCCTGACTGCACTCAACCGCATGAATGGCGCACTCACGGAAATGATCGTTGAAGGCATCAAGACCAATATCCCCCTGCAACGCCGCATCATGTCCGATACCGCCTTCCGCGCAGGTGGCACAGACATCCATTACCTCGAAAAGAAATTGGGTATCCAATGACTTGGCAACAAATTATCTGCCATACCACGGTTGAGCACCAGGAGGCGCTCAGCGCCGCCCTGGAAGAAGCGGGTGCTGCATCTGTCACCTTTGAAGATGCCGTGGACGACAAGCCCATCCTTGAGCCGCTGCCCGGTGAAACACCGCTATGGGATCAGCTCATCATTACTGGCCTCTACCCGGCAGAAGATGACCTGACCCCCCTGTTGCTGCTGCTGGAAGCCCAGCGCAGTCACTGGGGAATCACCGAACTACGGCTGGAGCAACTTGAAGATCGCCCGTGGGTACGGGAATGGATGGACAACTTCCACCCCATGCAATTTGGCAGACGCTTGTGGGTCTACCCCAGTTGGCGGGAAGTCCCGGAGAGTGCCACCGATGCGGTCAAAATCCTGCTTGACCCTGGCTTGGCCTTTGGTACGGGCAACCACCCGACCACCGCCCTGTGCCTGGAATGGCTGGATGGCGAAGACCTGCATGGTAAAACCGTGCTGGACTATGGCTGTGGTAGTGGCATTCTGGCGATTGCGGCAGTCAAGCTGGGGGCAAGTGCGGTTGTTGCAACCGACATTGACCCGCAGGCCTTGCAAGCCACAGAAGAGAATGCCCGCCGCAATGGTCTGACTGAAGGCACGATACTGGCGGTGTTGCCAGAAGACCTTCCCCAAGGCCAATATGATGTGGTGATTGCCAATATCCTGTCTGGCCCCTTGGTCAAGCTGGCTCCTGACATACTGGCTCGCCTGAAACCCGGAGGCCGGATGGCATTGTCGGGGATTCTGGCTGAGCAGGGTGACACCGTTGCGGCGGCTTATGCCGGAGCCTTGGAAAACATGACCATCATCGGTCAGGAAGAGTGGTTGCGCCTGGATGGTACGGGCAAGAAAATAAGCTAAATACCGCTCCCGCAGTGATTATGGCCGTTTGTCTGCTTAATAATGCCAAACAGCCACTGCTGGCATAGGATTAAAGCTAATATTTTATACACCAATCGGTGTGATGCCTTTAAAAAATAGGGCTACAATAATAAAGCAGTTTCCAACCCAAACACATGAGCTAAATGTATACTCAATGTAGTCATTGTAGGGCCGTGTTCCGTGTCACCATGAAAGAGCTGACAGCCGCTCAAGGGTTGTTGCGTTGTGGTGAATGCGACACCATATTTGATGCCATGAAAGCGTTGAGTACAACGCTGCCCGAAGAGCGCGGCAACTCGCCCGCTGACCATGGCGGAGATACCGATGCACGCAAGGTATTACCCCTTACACAAGCCGCAGGTGGGCAAGCCCGCCAAGCAGCCGCCCGGACAGGTAAGCCTGCCAAGGCCGCAACCGCCAAAAAGACCTCGCGCTCACGTAAGTTCCTTTACCTTAGCCTGATTGCACTCAGCTTGATCCTGCTATTGCAATTATTGTACAGCGCACGGGGTTGGCTGATGGAGCATCCAGCCACCAGCCGTGTCACCCAAAACTGGTGTGAGCTGGTTGGCTGCAAAGTGGAGGCTACCCGTAGCCTGGAGCGCATCAAAATGCTCAGCCACAATGTTTACACCCACCCGAACTCACCAAACGTATTGATCATCAATACCTCCATCCAGAACAATGCCGAATTTGCACAGCCCTACCCCCTCCTGGAGATTAGCTTCCTCAACCAGAATTCGGAAGTGGTTGCCCTGCGTCGCTTCACCCCGGATGAGTACCTCGGGCCTGCAAAAGATGAAAAACTGATGCCACAAGGCACACCCAAGGAGTTTTCCCTAAATATTGCGGATCCGGGTAAGGATGCCATCCGCTTTCAGTTCAGATTCCTATGAACCTTAATCACAGTCTCCTCATGTCAGACAAACGATACGCCATAGGCGATTATTTATTTACCCATAAAGAAAAAATGCTAAAACTGTTTTCTTGGGCTATAATCCCGCGCCCATAAGTTATGCCGAACAAACAAGGTAAGGGACTTTATCTCACCCTGATGTTAACCCATTGATTTTTTAAAAAATCAAGCTGTTGGAGAAAAAGAATGGCAACTGACAATGTAGTCTATTTGGCAAGGAAAGCCGCATTACCCGTTGAAGGGATCGCCCCCTATATCCCAAAGACAGGTGAAGAATACATGAATGAAAAGCAGCTCAAACACTTCCGCGACATTCTGGTCGCATGGAAAAAGGAGCTGATGGAAGAGGTCGACAGGACAGTTGACCACATGAAAGAAGAAGCCAGCAACTTTTCCGACCCAGCCGACCGCGCAACCCAAGAGGAAGAATTCGCCTTGGAATTGCGGGCGCGTGACCGTGAGCGCAAGCTGATCCGCAAGATTGAAAAAACCATTGCCCGCGTTGATGAAGAGGATTACGGCTACTGCGATGCCTGCGGCATTGAGATTGGCCTGCAACGTCTGGAAGTACGCCCCACCGCAGAACTCTGCATCGACTGCAAAACCACACAGGAAATCAAGGAAAAACAACTCGCATCCTGAGTCGTGGCCTACACCGGGCGATTTGCGCCCTCCCCGACCGGATGGTTACACTTCGGTTCCCTGTTGGCAGCGGCAGCCAGTTACCTGCAAGCCCGCTGCCAACAGGGGCGCGGGTTGTTACGCATCGAAGATCTCGACAAGCCCCGTGGGGAAGCGGGGGCCACCCAGCACATTATCCAGATCTTGGCGGCTTATGGGTTCTGTTGGGATGCCCCCCTCATTTTCCAAAGCCAACGGCTAGAAGCTTACTCCGCAGCCCTGCACCATTTACAGGCTGATACCTACCCCTGCACCTGTTCGCGCAAACAATTGGCAGAGTCAGCCATCCAGGGTGCTTATGGCCCGGTTTATCCGGGGACTTGCCGCCAGCAAACAGCCACCCAGCTTCGGCATGCCTTACGGGTACGCACACCCGAGCATAGCGTGTGTTTTCAGGATAAGGTACAAGGGTTGTTCTGCCAGAACCTGGCTAAAGATTGTGGTGATTTTGTTATCCGCCGTGCTGACCAGCTATTTGCCTACCAACTGGCAGTCGTGGTCGATGATGCCTGGCAAGGTGTCACCGAAGTCGTGCGCGGCTCTGACCTGCTGGACAATACCCCGCGCCAATTGTACCTGCAAAAACTGCTCGGCTTACCCCATCCCTCGTATGCCCATATTCCGGTGATCGTGAATACACAAGGGCAAAAACTCAGCAAACAAACCCGCGCCCCCGCCCTGAGTACCGATACCGCCAGCATCCTGCACAACCTGTGTACCGCTTTGGCTTTTCTGGGGCAGAACCCACCCGCTGCGACTGATTTCAGCTCAGTACAAGCCTGCTGGGATTGGGCGATTGGGCATTGGGAGATAAGAAACATACCACGGGTTATGGCCTGTACTGGGCAAGCAGCTGGACAAATCGCTTAACTTGCCTTGAGCAACAACACCACCGCATGGGCAGAAATACCTTCCTTGCGGCCTTCAAAACCCAAGCGTTCGGTCGTGGTGGCTTTCACACTGACCTGATCAACCTCACACTCCAAATCAGCCGCGATGATTTCCCGCATCGCCACAATATGCGGAGCCATTTTGGGGGCTTGGGCAACAATAATGCTATCCAGGTTTGCCAACCCATACCCCCGTGCCTTTACCAAGCCAAAGACATGGCGCAGCAAAATCCGGGAGTCAATCTTGGCGTACTGGCTGGACGTATCGGGGAAATGCTTGCCAATATCCCCCAACGCCAACGCCCCCAGCAAGGCATCACAAATCGCATGCAGCAGCACATCACCATCCGAATGCGCCTTAAACGCATGGGAATGGGGGATACTGACCCCACCCAGAACCAAATGGTCGCCTTCGGTGAAAGCATGCACGTCGTAACCATGTCCAATACGCATAACCATTAATCCCTAGCCTACCCCAGCCGCTAATAGCCACTCCGCCAGCACCAAATCGGCGGGGCGGGTAATCTTGATATTACGGGCATCGCCTTCAACCAGACGCGGTTGCAGCCCACTGTACTCAAGGGCAGATGCCTCATCCGTCACCGGAAACCCGGCTTGCAGGGCAGCACGCAATGCACCGCGCAAGACACCCAAGGCTGCCATTTGCGGAGTCAGGGCATGCCACAGGCCTTCCCGGTCTTCGGTGTGGCTGACATGCGGGCTACCTGATACCGCCCGCTTCATGGTATCACGCACCGGCATTGCCAATAATGCCCCTTGCGCGGCACACTCACCCTGCACTGCCAACAACGCATGCAAATCCTGCGAGGACAAGCAGGGTCGCGCCGCATCGTGTACCAACACCACAGTTTCCGCTGGCACAGCCAATTCCCTTGCCAACCAGTCCAACCCGTTTAACACAGAATCGGCACGCTCCTTACCGCCTTGCGCGGCATGCACCGGCAAGCCCACATAAGCGGGAGCCAATGCCTGCCAATATTCGTCGCCTTGGCTCACCACCACCACAATCCCGGCTACCGTCGGGCAGGCCAGAAAACAAGCCAACGTATGTTCAAGCACCGTCTTGCCCAGCAAGGGCAAATATTGTTTGGGGATAGCAGACTGCATACGTTTGCCGACCCCGGCAGCAGGAATCACCACCCAGACAGGAGCACTCATGGCTATTCGACCTTGGGGGCAACAGGGGCGGTAGGCGCAGGGGCAGCCGGAGGCTGGGGCTGCATGGCAGTAGCATCGTTACCCATAATCACCTGATAGAACGTTTCACCGTTTTTAATCATCCCCAGTTCACCACGGGCATGATCCTCAATCGTGGCATCATCACGGCCTATATCAACCACATCGGCCTGCAAATGCTCATTGCGCTTGGCCTGCTCAGCATTTTGCCGGGTTTGCTCGGCAATTCGCGCTTCCAAATCCCAAATTTCAGGATAACTGCCTGTGCCAATCCACAAGCGGATAAACAAAGCCAAAGCCAGTAAACCGAGAAGGATATATAAAATTCGCGTTATTTTCATGCCTGAGAATTTCTGCTGCCCACGAAATAAAATGGCGGGAAAAATCCCGCCATCCTAGCATAGCAGACCACCTGTCAACCTGCCGAATAAACCCCGGTTAACCCAGACGTTTAAACGCGGAACGCCCAGCGTAAATGCCTTTGTCACCCAATTGCTCAGCGATCCGCAGCAACTGGTTGTACTTGGCAATACGGTCAGAACGCGACAAGGAGCCTGTCTTGATCTGACCTGCATTCGTCGCCACGCAAATATCCGCAATGGTGGTATCTTCGGTTTCACCGGAACGGTGGGAAACGACAGCGGTGTAACCGGCCTGGTGTGCCATGGCAATGGCTTGCAAGGTTTCTGTCAATGTACCAATCTGGTTGACCTTGATCAGGATGGAGTTGGCAATCTGCTTCTCGATGCCTTCTGCCAAAATCCTGGTATTGGTCACAAACAGGTCATCCCCCACCAACTGCACACGCTTGCCCAGCTTGTCGGTCAAGGTTGCCCAGCCAGCCCAGTCACCCTCAGCCATCGCATCTTCGATGGTAATGATCGGGTACTGGTCAACCCAATTCACCAAGTAGTCGGCAAACCCTTCGGCATCAAAACTGCGGCCTTCCGATTCCAGCACATACCGGCCATCCTTGTAGAACTCAGAGCTGGCAACGTCCAACCCCAGGAATATATCCTGGCCAGCCTTGAAACCGGCTTTACCAATCGCTTCCAGAATGACCTCGATGGCTTCTTCATTGGAAGACAAATCCGGGGCAAAACCGCCCTCATCCCCCACCGCCGTATTCAGCCCACGCTTTTTCAGGACAGACTTCAGGCTATGGAACACTTCCGCGCCGTAGCGGATGGCTTCTGCCATATTGCCAGCCCCGACCGGCAGGATCATGAATTCCTGCATATCAACGCTGTTATCCGCATGTGCACCGCCATTGATGATGTTCATCATCGGCACAGGCAAGGTGTAGCTGTCGGCTTTGCCCAAATATTGGTACAAAGGCAAGCCCTGCTCTTTCGCTGCCGCATGCGCCGTTGCCATCGAAACAGCCAGCAGGGCATTCGCCCCCAGACGTGCCTTGTTCTCTGTGCCGTCCAGCTCAATCATGGCCTGGTCAATACCTGCCTGATCAGTCACTTCACGGCCTTTCACCAAGGCAGCAATCTCGCCATTCACATGCGCAACTGCCGTTTGCACACCCTTGCCCAAGTAACGTGCGCCACCATCACGCAGCTCAATCGCCTCGCGTGAACCAGTGGATGCACCTGACGGCACAGCAGCACGCCCCATGATCCCACTCGCCAAAGTAACATCAGCTTCAACGGTTGGGTTGCCACGGGAATCAATGATTTCCCGCGCACGAACGGATACAATTTCAGACATGATCTAAGATTCCTAATATAACTTCAAAAAACCAGACTGCCTTAAACGGGTGTGGTTTGCCCGTCAACACGCCCCTTCCCTGCCGCCTTTTATGACTAAGCGGTCAGGAATAAGGGCGCAACAATCCTACAAACTTTCCTCAATCAGCGCATGCGCCTTAACAACCCGGTCAATCGCCAGCAACGATTCGAGCAGGGCTTCCATCTTGTCCATCGGCCATGAATTCGGGCCATCACTCAAGGCATTGGCAGGATCAGGATGGGACTCCATAAACAACCCCGCAATCCCGACCGCTACAGCTGCGCGTGCCAATACCGGCACATGCTCACGCTGCCCGCCAGAACTGGTTCCCTGCCCACCCGGTAATTGTACGGAGTGGGTCGCATCGAACACGACCGGGCAGCCGGTGCTGCGCATAATCGCAAGACCGCGCATATCCGACACCAGGTTATTGTAACCAAACGCATAACCACGTTCACACACCATGATCTGCGCATTGCCGGTCGCACGCGCCTTGTCAACCACATTCCCCATATCCCACGGGGCGAGGAATTGGCCTTTCTTGATATTGACCGGCTTGCCTGCCCGCGCCACGCTTTGGATGAAATTGGTCTGACGGCACAGGAAAGCCGGTGTCTGCAACACATCGACGACACTGGCAACCTCATCCATCGGGGTGTCCTCATGTACGTCGGTCAGTACGGGCACACCAATGTCCTGCTTGACCCTTTCGAGAATACGCAAGCCTGCCTCCAGGCCAACCCCACGGGCACTTTTATGTGAAGAGCGGTTGGCCTTGTCAAAAGACGATTTGTAAATGAACGGAATCCCCAAACGCTGAGTGATCTCCTTCAGGGTTTGTGCCGTTTCCAGCGCCAGCTTTTCAGTTTCAATGGCACACGGGCCAGAAATCAGGAAAAAGGGTTGGTGTAAACCGACCTCAAAGCCACACAGTTGCATGCTTAAGCTCCCCGCTTTTCATGTTGGGTACGTGCCGCCCGGATAAAGCTGCTGAACAGCGGATGCCCTTGGCGCGGACGTGAGGTAAATTCAGGGTGGAATTGGCAGGCCAAAAACCACGGATGCCCGCGTAGCTCAATCATTTCCACCAAGGAACCATCGGCTGACCGGCCTGAGAAAGTCAGGCCATTTTTTTCCAGTACCGGCTGGTAATTATTGTTGAACTCGTAACGGTGACGATGGCGCTCCACGATCTCATCAGCGCCATAAGTGGCATGCGCCAACGAACCGGGAACCAACTTGCACAACTGTCCCCCCAGACGCATCGTCCCGCCCAGATCAGACTGCTCAGAACGGCGCTCTACCGTACCATCCTCATTCTGCCATTCGGTGATCAAACCAATCACCGGGTGCTCGGCATCCCGCACAAATTCGGTGCTGTGCGCCCCCGCCAAACCTGCACAATGGCGGGCATATTCAATCACCGCCACCTGCATCCCCAGGCAAATCCCCAAGTATGGCACTTTATGCTCGCGGGCATACTGCACCGCCCGGATTTTGCCTTCCACCCCGCGCCGCCCAAAGCCACCCGGAACCAAAACTGCATCGGCGGAACGCAGGATGTCCATTTCCAGGGTGTTTTCATCCGACTCCAGCTTTTCAGAGTCGATATAACGGATTTTCACCTTGGTATGGGTCTGGATACCGGCATGGGTCAGCGCCTCATTCAAGGACTTGTAGGATTCCGTCAGGTCGACGTACTTGCCCACCATCGCCACGGTCACTTCCGCTTCCGGGAACTCCATCGCACTGACCACATTGCGCCAGTCGGACAGGTCAGCTTCCGGCAAGTCATGTAAGCCAAATTTTTCAGCCACGATGCGGTCAAGCTTCTGTGCATGCAACCACAACGGCACTTTGTAGATATTGTCCACGTCAATTACGGAAATGACCGCCCGCTCTTCAACATTGGTGAACAGGGCAATCTTGCGGCGCTCGTTTTCCGGCAAGGCACGCTCACTGCGGCACAAGAGGATGTCTGGCTGGATACCAATCGAGCGCAGTTCCTTGACCGAGTGCTGGGTCGGCTTGGTCTTCAGCTCACCCGCCGCCGCCACCCACGGCAACAGGGTCAGGTGGATATACAGGGCATTATTGCGCCCCTCTTCCACCCCCATCTGGCGGATGGCCTCCATAAACGGCAGTGACTCAATATCACCGACCGTACCACCAATCTCGACCATTGCAATATCGGCATCCCCTGCACCGGCACGCACACTGCGTTTGATCTCATCGGTAATATGCGGGATAACCTGCACCGTTGCCCCAAGGTATTCACCCTGGCGCTCCTTGCGGATGACCGTTTCGTAAATACGCCCGGTGGTGAAGTTATTGTAACGGGTGGCGGTAAAACCGACAAACCGCTCATAATGTCCCAAATCGAGGTCAGTCTCCGCCCCGTCGTTGGTGACAAAAACCTCACCGTGCTGGAGTGGGCTCATCGTTCCTGGATCGACGTTGATATAGGGATCAAGCTTCATCATCGTGACCTTGAGGCCACGCGCTTCCAAGATTGCCCCCAACGAGGCCGCTGCGATGCCCTTACCCAGGGAAGAAACAACACCGCCGGTAATGAATATGTATCGTGCCATTGGAGAAATTTGCACCTGTATGAACTGCAATTGCGGGCGCATACTAGCACAGATGGGAGGCTTGCTAAAGAAAATGAAAAGAGGCATGGGTATCTACACAAACTGCGGAAAAATCCATAAACTTGCCCCGAACTTCTCGCTCCGAATTCCCCCTCCCCGCAAGAGGGTGTCGCAAAACGCCGAAGAAAATCCTCCCCCACCCCCTCCTTTTGCAAAGGAGGGGAGCAAGACAGCATCTACTTGATCTTACAACGTGCCATCCGGCCTCTCCCTTTAAAAAAGGGGGATTGAGGAGGATTTTCTTCTGGGTATTTGATAGCCCTTTCACCCCTTGCGGGGGAAGGGGTTGGGGATGGGGGAGGTGGGATCAGCAGCAGTGGTTATTTCAACTCATTCAACCGCCTTCGCATATCATCAGGCCAACCCTGCTGGGAGGCATTCAACAAACCAGCCCTCTCCAAGGGTTCCAGCACTGCCAAGGCCGCCATAATGTGTTTCTTTGCTTGTCCTGTGTCACCTTGCTCAAGCGCAATGGTCATCAGTCTTTGATGAGAAATCACCACATCCGCCTGCCATCCGGCATTGCTCGGATCGCTGTCCGCCAGCTTTTGCAGGATAGCCAACCCTTTCCCAAACTCCGCTTGCGCCTCCTCCAGCTTGCCTTGCACTCGGAGAATATCGCCGATTTTATTAAGGCTCACCGACAGGTCGCGTTGCCAGCCAGCATTACTCGGGTCGCTGTCCGCCAGCTTTTGGGCAATAACCAAATCTTTCCCAAACACCGCTTGCGCCTCATCCAATTTACCTTGCCTACTGAGAATATCGCCGATCTTGTTAAGGCTCACCGACAGGTCGCGTTGCCAGTCAGTATTGCTCGGGTCGCTATCCGCCAGCTTTTTCCGGATAGCCAAGCCTTTCCCAAACGCCGCTTGCGCCTCATCCAATTTACCTTGCCTACTGAGAATATCGCCGATCCTGTCAAAGCTCACCGACAGATCGCGTTGCCAGCCAGTATTGCTCGGGTCGCTGTCGGCACGTTGTTGGAACGATTGGTTGGCCTCACGATAAAGCTTTTCAGCTTCAGGCAGTTTGCCTTGGGCTGCCAGCGTGTCGGCTTGTTGCAGGAGGTTAGTTGCACGTTGCCGTTGCATCCCATCATCCTGCACAGTGCCACCCAGGTTGTTGTAATAAGCCGTCACCCGTGACTGGATGTCCTGCATGATGTCGAGCCGCCCGATGGGTTGTAGCTTGTCACGCAGGCCGAAGTTGATGAAATCGATCAGGGTGTTGGCCTCACTGAGGGCTTGGGCTGTTTGTTGTTGTTCGCGGGCGACGCGCTGTTCTGCCCGTGTCGCACTGATGGCCTGCCACACCGCGACCGCAGCCACCACACCCAACACGGCAATAAAACCCAGCAGGCGGTTGCGCTGCCCTGTGCGCCGCCGCTCTTCCGCCTGATGGCTTTGCCTGATGAAATCCCGCTCCGCCGCACTCAAACCCGCCCGGTCAGCCAGTAGCCATTCCCGCGCCCGCTCCAGTGCAATACCCTGCAACAAGCCCTTGCCCCGCTGCGCTTCCGGCAGGTGTTGCCAGTCCCGCAGGTTGTATTCCAGTTGTTGCTTGCCGAGCAGGAAGTCGTGCTCCTCACGCAGCCAGCCATTCAGCAGCCGCCAATGGCGCAGCAGGGCTTCATGCGCCACCTCCACCAGCTTCACTCCACCATCACTGCGCTGCACCAGCAGGCGGGCACGGGTGAGCTGGTCGAGCAAGGGGTAGGCAGCGGTGGGCAGTGCTGCCCAGTCTGCCGGTTGGCGCACATAGTCCCCGGCCTCGTTCACCCTGACCATGTGCGGGATAAAGGCATCACGCAGGGCTTGCAGGGCAGCCGCACTGAGCCGTTCTGGTTGGATGGCCTCACCCGCCTTGTGCTGCACGGCATTTTCCAGCGGATTGAGGTGTTCAGAACCCAAACGGTGGTATTCATCCAGTGTCAGGTCGCCATCCGCACCGAAGCGCTCGTACAATTCACGCAAGGCAAAGGCCAGCAGCGGCAAGGCATCCACGGTGGCGGCATCGCGGGTAGCGGCACTGATCAGGCCATCATCAACCGTGACCCCGACCACCTGCGCCGGGCCACGGATCAGCTCACTGACCCGCTCCAGCGGCAAAGGGTCGAGTGTGAACGGGCGGAACGGGGGCTTGTCCGCCACGGCTTGCAGTTTTTCCAGATAATCACTGCGCATCGCCAGCAGGGTGAGCAATGGCAACTGCCCAATCTGGGCTGCACCCAGCAAACGCAACAACTGGGTGGTTTCAGCGGGCTTGGCGGTACTGAACAACTCCTCCGCTTGGTCGATGCTCAGCAGCACCGTTGCCTCCCACTGGGCGCTACGGGCACGCAGTTGCTGGAGGCACTCCTGCAAGGCAGTCACAGCCTGTTCACCCTGCAATTGCTGGTACAGAGCCTCCGCCCCTGCCGGTGTGCCAAGGGCTGTCGCCAGCACTTGCGCCAGTTTGCGCAGCGGCTCCTGTTCCGGGCGTAAAGCCTCCAGCACCAGCCAGTGGCGGGCATCACGGCGCAGGCGTGGCAACAACCCGGCCTTCAGCAGCGACGACTTGCCCGCCCCGGAAGCCGCCAGCATCACCAACAGGCTGTCACCGCCTTGGGTGCGCCGTTGGTTGAGTTGCTCCCACAGGCGGTGGGTATCCGCATCCCGCCCAAAAAACACCGGCGCATCCTCCGCCTCAAACGCCAACATGCCAGGGTAGGGTGGGCGGGTCTTGTCCCAGGCAAAACGCTGCTGGAGACTCAGGGTCAGCTCAGTGAGTTCAGCCAACAGGCGTTGCAGGCCATCCTCGCGGTTTGCCGTGAGGTCGATATGCTGCAACTCGCTGGCGGTGGTGGTCTGCACCCCGGCCTCAATGCGCAGCGGGAAAATGCCCTTGCCCAATGCCCGCGCTTGGGTGTATTCCGACCAGCACCATTTCGAGGCTTCCCATTGGGTGCTCAACAGCAGCAATACGGCATTGGCACGCTGGATTTCACGGTAGAGGGTTTTCTCCCAGCCACTGCCGGGTTTGATGCCATGTTGCGCATCGGAATCGAGGAACAAAGCCGTGAAGCCCTGACTTTCCAGCCAGTGCATGAGTTGCACGGCTGCCGCCTTGTCTTGGCTGGAATGGCTGATGAAAATCGCTGCCATGGGTAAGCCCTGTGAAGCATTGGGGATGGGTGTTTTATAAGCATAATGGCGGGCAAAGTCCAGCAGCTTACACCCGTGTCACCCCGACCTGTTCACCATCCGTCACCAACACCCACGCCGACAGGTTCGCCAAGGCCGCCACTGGCGGCAACTGCAAATAGCCCTGCACCTGTGCCATGCCCTCCTGCCGCTTTGCCTCCCAACCGGCCTTGCCCTCGCCCTTCTTGCAGTATTTCAGCTCAATCAGGTGCTGGTGCGGGATGTCCAGTGGCTTGCGCTCCAGCAGCAGGATGTCCGGGTAATGGCGACCCAGTTCACGCTCACTTTGCACAAAATAGATTTGCGTCTGGTACAGCAGGGTCAGCAGCAGCACCTTGATGTGCTTCTCATCCATCTTCAGCGCATCGCGGTTGGAGAGCAATTGCAGGGCGCGTTCCATTTCCGTGACCAACGGCTGGATGTCGGCATGCAAGGCCAGTTGCTCCACCGCCAGCCGCAAGGCCTGGTCAGGGATACTGATCTGGTTGCGCCGCTCCAACTCGACCTTGAAATACTGGAAATACAGCTCGCGCATCACATGGTTGGGGATGACAAACACCTCACCCACCAAACTTTCCCGGTGCAGGGTGATGAAGCCCATATAAGCCAGCAGGCTGATGAAATCATCGCGGTTGAAGCCCTTGTCAAACTCGAACTTCTCCACCTGCCGGGTGGTGACTTCCCCCACGTTCAGCAGCTCATCCAGCACCGCAAAATTGTCATCCCGGTTGCCGATGCCGAACAGCTTCATGACCTTGCCATAATCAGAGGCAATATTGGCATCCAGCATTTTCTTCGGGTACTGGCAGCGCCGGTAGTCAAAATTCTTGACGAAATACAGCAGCATATTGGCGTTGTAGACCGTTTCCGGGGCATCCAGGTTGAAGCGGTAGCCGTTGTACCAGTCACGGGTGTCTGCCAATAATTGGTCAAGTGGCAAGTGGCAGGTGTCCGCCAAGGGTTGCAGCAGGCTGCGAACTTCCGCCTCCGTGAAACCAATGGCGGCATTGAAGTCCTCATGCAGTGACAGGTTTTGCCCGATATTGAAGCCACTGGTCATGCTGTCAAGCATCAGCGGCGTGACACCCGTGACAAACAGCTTGTTGAGTGTGCCGCGCTGGGTGGCGGTTTTCAGCACCTCATAGAAGCTACGCACGAAACCACCCTTGCCCATGATTTTCTGGAACAGCTTCAGGTCATCGGCAAGGATGCTGTTGGCAAAATGGTCGTACTCGTCGATCAGTAGCAGGATGCTTTGCCCCTCCAAAGCGGTGAAAAATGTCCGTATTTTTGCTGCCAGGGTGGGCTGGTCGATGACTGCCTGCAAGATAGAGGCAGGGTAGGCATAACGCTCCAGAAACTTGCCTAACCACGTTGTGATATTCCGGTCAAACTCGCGAAAAATGGCATCATGCCCGCCATCGGTATCAATCCCGCTGAAATCCATGAACAGCACGGGATACGTGTTGTGCAGCGGGGTGGGGTGTTGCCCAATGTACAGCTTGCCGAACAGGGCATCAAACTCAGCGCGGTAGGCGACATCGTAGTAATGCTCCAGCATCGACAGGAACAGGCTTTTGCCAAAGCGGCGCGGGCGCAGCAGGAACAAATGGCTGCCCGCCGCTTCAAGCTGCGGGATGTAGGCGGTCTTGTCGATGTAGACAAAACCTTCCGTGATCACTTTCCGGAAATTGCTCTCGCCGTAGGGGATTTTCAGGTTCATGCTGCATGTGCCGGTGTTGCTGATGGGGGCAGTTTAGCATAGAAACAAGGGTTGCTGCTGACCGTACACAGGCTATGCTTATCCCAGTAGCCCGGCTGTGGGCTGTTTTTTAACGGCACACCTTGGCGTAATAGACTAAAATACCAACACCCAACCACCGGAGACCCCGCCATGCCGCAGATACCAACCCGCCGCCTTGATTTTATCGAGCGTTACCAAGCGATTGAGCTTGACCTGAACGATGAGGCCACGCGCAAGGAGCTTCAGCAGGCAGGTTTTACTGAAGCTGACTGGCTGGCACTCACGGAAAAGGATGGACACCGTTTGGCACTGGTTGGCAATAAGCTGGTGGAGCTGGCTAACTCCAGCCGGAACCAAAAAATCAATGCGGAAGAAGCCTATTTGTTTTTCGAGATGAAGGACAAAAACGCCAGTTGGGATTCCGTGGATCCGGCTGACCCCGCCAACCCCCATCGGCAGGCCTTGGCACAGCGGATTGAAATCGTGGGCAATGCGTTTGAACGCCGCCTTGGAACGACACCCCCAACACCGCGTGTCCGCCCCACGCCTGAGTCCGGCATCGACCCCAGCGATGGCAGTTTGCGTGTGCCAAAACTGGCAGGCCTGACCTTGGCAGAGGCCAACCTTTTTTTCACCCAGCACCCGGCAGCACGTTATGACCGCCCACTTGCGCCAGCGGCTTATGCGCTCAATCCGGCAACAGCCACCGAACTCTGGAAAGACAGCAGCCTGCAAACGGAACGTGACTTGCTCACCAAGATGATTGAGGTCGGCGGGCAGTGGGAAGAAGTGCCAACCCATATCCGCACCGACGACGACATCCGCCTGTTGGCCTACCAAAATACCTGGCAAACCAAACAACGCGACTTACTGCGCTATATCCAGCCGGGAGAGTGGTATATCGGCTCTTCACACCATAATCCGGGCAACCGGATGATCACCCGACAGGTGATGCAGGATGAGGAAAAAGGTCTGGAAATGCTCAAATTCAGCATTACCCACATCCGCAATTATATTGGCGTGCGTGACAGCAGCGGCAAACCAGGCATGGTCGCCACGGACAGCCCACGCAGCTATGCCAACCAACACAACGCCGGGCATGTCAACCCGAAAGATTACCCCGCGCTACTGTGGCGGGTGCGCTTCCTCGGTGACATTAGCCCAGCCGAACAGCGGGCTTATATCAACAATACCCGGGCTTGGACGATGTTGATGCATAAAGTCACCAAGTTCCCGCCGGGCTACAATGGCAATGACAACTTGCTGACTAATACGCTTGATAAAGTGGTTGAATTTGGCGGCACATTGCTGGGGGCATTGCTGGGTAGCCGGGCAGACTTGTACAAACTGCACGATGCTGCTGCCCAAGTGTATTGCTCCGAATCGGGCATGCATTTGGCACTCAATCTGGGGCTGAACGTGCCGCTCAACCAAGCCACGGTCAGCCAATTGTACGGTGCAGCCAGTTGGCCTAAAGTGCTCGCCCTGCTGAACGAGGGGCAAGCTTTCTGGCGGAATGGCAAACATCTGGATTATTACGAAAATGGCAGCGATGGTTTTGTCATGAACTCCGAACAAAACCGCATGGTGGAAATGGAGGAAGCCCCAGAGTGGTTAAAACCCTTGCGGGAACGCTTGCCCGGTCGGGCATTAGGTGGTGGTGGCCTGGTTTTCCGTCCGTGGGATAGTGCCGATATGATTGAGCATTTCATCAAGACCGCTGTCCCGCGCCAAGGGCGAGAAAGCTGGGCAGTCTCCAATGCCCAAGCGGAGCTACTGAGCTGGGCAAAACCGGGTATTTTCCACTCACTCGGTTTTAGCGTGGGCAACCCACCGCCCCCGCCCCTGGTCATGCTGTTTGATACCCTGATTGCCAAAGTCCGGCGCAACTACCCGTCTTATGCCGATTTCCGGGCAGCGATTGAGCCGGAGCTGCTGGCAGCCCACCAAATTGTTGCCCCCAAGTCAGGTGGGGCAGGTGCTTTTGTGCCACCGCACATGGTCATCAGCATTAATGGCGATGCCGATGAGCTGATTGCGTTGGAACCGGTTGGACAGTTATTCCACATAGACACCCTTATGGCTGTTTAAACAAGCATTTAATGCAGGATAGGTGCTATGGGGCAGCAGAATGCTCTATACTTCCGGGCAAACATTACCAATAGCGACTTGACGGGCAACAGACACCATGCCGAACGCCAATAAAAACCAGAACCAGACTCAAAACCCAACCGGCATTGCAGGTGAGCTGCCTATGATCCAGCAGCGCTTTGCTTTGCGCCGCCGGATGTCAAGCACCGCCCTGGCCGATGTTTATTGGGCAAACGACCTACACGCCACCACGCTGAGCACACCCGAACATCTGGTGTTAATCATTCTGGTTGCCCCCGTGATCAGCATCATTCCCGGATTTTCCACAGTATGGCAACAGGTCATGTCACGTCCTGCCCCACCTGCCAACGCTTACCCAGACATCGTGGCATGGGGGGAAGACAAGGGCAGTTATTGGCTGGCGTGTGACAATACACGCGGCATGCTGCTGAACGAATACCTGGATACCGAACTGGACGAGCGGGGCATGCCCACCGAGCAGGCACTGGAAATGGTGCAGGCGATCGTGGATGCCACCAACAATGTGCAGGCAGGGGCATTCGGCTATCTGGAACCGGGCGCAATCTTGCGCACGGATCACGGCTATACGGTTCTGAATGCACCCCTGGTGAAAATCATGCACCAGTTACTTAACCAGAAAAACAACACCCGCCACCCGCTGGCCTTGCATTCGGCATGGCTTAGCCCCTCGGTTGCGGTCGGTGATGTGCCTGTCCCGGAAGATGATACGTTTTCAGCCGCTGCCCTCTTGCACACCCTGCTCAGCCATAGCCCACCGTATGGGCAACAAAGCACACTGGCAGCCGCTGCCCGTGGCGATGCCCCTGCCGCCAGCCGTAAACTCAAGGCCGAAGGCCAACAAATCCTTAGCGCGGGCTTATCACTCCAGCGCAATCAGCGCCCGGAAAGCCCAGCCGAACTGTTGGGTGCTATCGCCCGGAAGAACAAGCGCAAAGTATTGTTCCCCCTCGCCTTGCTGGCAGCAATTGGGGTAGTGGCCTATGCCAGCTACCATTTGCTTTCAAAGTTCGACAACCTGTTTAATGAATTGCCGACCCATGCTGAGACGGCCTCACCTGCGCCGACGGATGCTGCACGGGGCATAGCACCGGACACACAGGGTATAGCCCCGCCTATCGGCAGCACCGATGCAGACAACCCAGCCAAAGCCGATGACCCTGCCATTGCCCTGATCAATGAAAATGAATTGGCAAAGCCGCCCAGTCTGGAGCCAGCGTTGGCTGCCACCGGCACGACCACCGCAGGGACTGCGCCAGCGCAAGAAGTTGGGCAAACCGAAGTCACCGGGCAAAACAGCTCACAGCCTCCCCAAGCCGAACAAGACATTGCACCTGCAAACCCGGAGGCTGCGCCCGTTTTGGCAGAAACCAGCCCCACGACCCCAGCAACAGCGGCACAGGAACCTAGTAGCACGCAGCAAAGCGCACAACAAACCGACATTACCCGCCTGATCCTGCAAGCGACCGAAGCCTTTGATGCCGGGCGTGTCGAGCCAGGTCAGGCCGGTGGTACAGATAATGCGCTTGCCCTGTTACGGCAAGCATGGACGCTTGATCAGCAGAATCCGAATACCCGCGCCTTGTTGAACAAAGTCTTGGGGAAAAGCCAACAGCAAACCGAAAGCTTGCTCAATCAGAGCAATATCGAAGCTGCCAAACAATCGCTGGCAAAGACCGATGAATTGATCCGTGAATTTGTCCTTACCGACCGGATTGAGGAGCAGGTGCGGCTGGAAAGCCTGATTGAAATCCATGAACGTGAACAAAAGGAGGCGGAAGACTTATTGCAACAAGCCCGCAACGCCATCAAGAAGGGGCGTTTAACCAAGGATGATGGCAGCAATGACAATGCATTGGCACACCTGAACAAACTCATGTTCATGCTCCCCAACCATCCTGAAGGGCGTAGCCTGCTGGAAGAGATTGTTGAAAAACGGCAGGCAGGCATCAAAAAACAGCTTAACCGCAATCAACTGGAACAAGCCGGAACCTATCTGGGGGAAACCGACCGCCTGATCCGTAAGTACAACCTCGTCAACCGCAGGCAGGAGCAGAACGAACTGGAGCAAACCTACCAGTCCGCCATGAATGCCCAACCTGAACCGATTACACCGCAAGCACCATCCCCGGCTCTCGGCGAAGCCCAACAACCGGTCATGGTGGAAGGATTGCCCCCCATCCCAAGCTCCCTGCCTGCTGAACCAGTCGGGCAACCGCCAGCCGTCATGGTTGAAGGCTTACCTCCCATCCAAACATCCATTCCAGCCCCTGAACAGGCCGCCCCTACGGAAGCGGTATTGGTTGAGGGTCTGCCGCCCATCCCTGGCTCAATTCCTACCCCCGAAGCCGTTGCGCCAGTGGAGGCACAAACAGAACCTTTGCCCCTCCCTATTGAAGCCCTGCCCTTTTCGACGACAGGAGTCTTGACCACACCTGAAGCACGTAGCGAGCAACAGCTTGAGCGCACGCCCCAACCGCGCCCCCCGGTACAACAAAACCCCAGGCCGCAACAGCGCCCGCCCCAGCAGATCATGCAAGCACCGGAAGGACAAGCAGTGGAAGCCATGCAACAAGTGCAGCAGGAACAGCCTGCACCACAAAATGCAGTGATGGGGCCTGAAGCACAAGCCACCATCGAGCCACCCATGCAGGAAGCTCCGCAACCAGAACCTGTCGTGATTGAAGCACCGGCACAAATCATAATGCCCGAACAAGTACCTGTCATGGTCGAAGAGCCAGCCCAGCAACAGGGGCAAGCACCTCAGCCGCTGGATGAGGCGACACAGCAATCCACACAAGAACCCATGCAAGAGCTGGTATTGCCTGCGGATGCCACCAACCAGCTGCCCCTGGAGTTACCCGCAGATGCCGTACTCCCCGCTGATATGCCGCAGCAGTACCCGGCTGTCTTGCCGGTCGAGGAGCAATTGATCCCTGACAGTGAGCATAAATGAGGGATGCCGGTTAAACCGTGAAGGTTTGCCGGAACTGCTCCAACGCCACCTCTGGATCGCCGGAGGCGAAGGCCTCCATACCGACCGGGCCGCTATAGCCCATGACCTTCAGAGCCAATGCAATCCCCCGGTAATTGATCTCACCTGTCCCCGGCTGCATGCGTCCGGGGACATCAGCCACCTGGATTTCACCAATCCACGGCAAGGATTTACGGCATAACTCGATCAGGTTGCCCTCACCAATCTGGGCATGGTATAGGTCAAGGTTCAGGCGCAGGTGCGGATGGTTGACCAAGGACACCAGTGCCAGTGTGTCCTCCGCACGCCCAAAGGGTACACCCGGATGGTCTACCGGCAGATTGAGGTTTTCCAAGGTAAAGGTTACGCCTTCCCGCTCCCCCAACTCGGCAATCCGGCACAAGGTATCGCGTGCCCTGAGCCACATCTCACCGCTGACCACGCTACAGGGGGTAACAGGCAGACCGCCCTCCCCCAAGCCAGTACCATGCAGGTTCAGGCGTGCCACCCCCAAACGCTTACCGACCTGTGCTGTTTCATACGCTGTTTTTAACAACTCCGCAGCACCCGCATCATCAGACAAACGCCCCCGCAGATAACCATTCATAATGGTGAAGTCTGCACCAGACTTTTCCAGCTTATCCAGGTCATGGTCAGGCCAATTCCATAGCCCAACCCCAAAACCCAGCTCTGTCAGACGCTTGACACGCCATTCCATCGGCTGATCCCGCCACAACATTTCAGCACACGCTGCCAGCTTAAATGAACTCATATTGCCACCCAAACTCCCATTAGATACCTGTAAAGACCCTGCTCAATTTATGTTGAGGTATTGCTGAATCTCAGCTTCCAGCTCCGCCATGTGTTCGCCGCCAGCCATCAGGTCGGTGATCTCCTCCCGGCTCTTTTCACCCTTACGGAAATCTGCCGCTTTCGCCCCCTTGATCAATACCGCAAAGTGGTCGCCCACCGTCAGGGCATGCACCACATTGTGGGTAATAAATACCACGGCAATGCCTTTCATCCGTGCCTGTAAGACAATACGCAAAACATGGGCAGCTTCCTTGACACCGAGGGCTGCGGTTGGCTCATCTAGTATCAGAACCCGTGCCCCAAAATGGACAGCACGCGCAATCGCCAGCGCTTGGCGCTCACCGCCGGACAAGCCACCGACCAGACGATCTCCATCATCAATACGGGTAATGCCAAACGCCTGCACCGCATTCACCGCTATTTCATTGGCCTTCTTGCGGTCATAGATATTGAATAGACCCCATTTGCGGGTCGGCTCAACCCCGACAAAAAAAGAGCGCCCAATGCTCATCAAGGGAAAAGTCCCACCAAACTGATGCACCGTGGAAATGCCGCGCTCACTAGCTTCACGCGGGTTGTTAAAATGCACCGGCTCACCGTCGATCAGGATTTCCCCGGAGGTTGGGTTGAAGACACCCGCCAATAGCTTGATCAGGGTAGACTTACCCGCCCCGTTGTCCCCCAGCAGGCACAGCACCTCACCCCCTTGAACCCGCAGGGAAATAGAATGCAGGACATCCACCAAACCAAACGACTTGCTGACAGAACGCATTTCAATAATGGGTTGTTGCATGGTTTAAGCCCTCACTTCTTTCTTGGCACATAGCTTAATGCCATGCGGCGGAAGGTATTGTTCATCAGGACTGCCAGCAGCAGCATGATACCGATGATGAGGCTCGACCAATTGCGGTCAAAGGCCGTGAAGTAGATCCCCTGGTTGACCACCGCGAACGTGAGTGTCCCCATAAAGATACCGGCTACTGAACCAAACCCACCCGTCAATAGCACACCGCCCACAACCACAGAAATGATCGAGTTGAAAATGAAGGTCATCCCGGCAGACACCTGAGCCGAGTTGAACAAAAGCGCTTGGCACATACCAACAAACGATGCACTGGTTGAGGAGAGGACAAACAATAAAATAGTCAGTTTTTCAGTCGGGATACCGGCGTTACGTGCTGCCACCTTGTCCCCACCCATCGCAAAAACCCAGTTCCCATAACGGGTGAAATGCACCACAAACACATAGACGGCTGTAATCGCCAGCCACCAAAAAAGGATGACTTGGAACGTCCCACCGACAAATTGCCCGAAAGCAAATTTCGCCCAATCCGGTGCAGTCAGGGCAACACTGGTTGTCCCTGTGATCAGCACGGAAACACCCAGAATGATGCCCTGCACGGCAAATAGTGTGCCTAACGTGACGATCAGTGAGGGAACCGCAGTACGGATAACAAGGATGCCGTTAATCAGTCCAACCAGGATGCCAAAAACCAATGAGCCAAGGATGCCTAACCCGATGGGCAGGTCATAATGACCCGAAATGATGGCAACCGTCATTGACCCTGCCGGAATCATCGCACCAATGGAAATGTCGAGTTCACCCGCAATCATCAGCAGGCCGATTGGCAGGGCGATGATGCCCAGATTGGCGGCAACATTCAGCCAACTGGCTGCACCGGAGGGCTTCAGGAAATTGATACTGCCAAAGATAACAAAAAACAGCAGGACAACCGTCAACCCCAGAAATGCACCCGCCTCTGGGCGGCGCAATAAACTGCTGATGGGCAGGCTTGAAAGTAACTTGGACATAGGGGCACTCCCTCCGAGATGAAGCGATATTGCCCCTCCCCGCTCGGGGAAGGGGTGGCTATGAAAACACGCCTAACAACGCCGGTTAGCGAACGCCTTTTTTAACACCTTCCAACGTGGCATCAATATTCCCGGAGTCGACGATACCCGGCCCTGTCAGGACAGGGGCAGTGGGCAGGTTTGTGCCAAAATCGATGTGTGAATTGAGCAGCAGAACACCCAGCAAGGATTGCAAATAGGGTTGTTGGTCAATGGCAAAGGCCTGCGACCCGCCCTTGATACGGTCAAGACCAGACTGGTTCAAATCAAACGTACCCAGTTTGACGGTGGCGGTCTTGTCAGCCTGCTTAATGCCAGTGGCAGCAGCATCGGCATCAGTGGCAGAAATGGTAATCACACCATCAATACCGGCATTTTCGAGCAAGGTCGCTTTGATGGCTTCAGCGACAGCAGTTGGATCACCAAAGCTGGTCGCGGGCAACGGCAATTGCTTGGCAGTGCCACCCTTTGCACTCATGCCTTCAATCACCCCTTTGCAACGAGCCTCCAAATTCGCAGCACCGGGTACAGTATTGACGCAAAGGATGTTTTTCTGGCCTTTAGCGGCAAAATACTCGCCCCCTGCCTTGCCTGCCAAGTACTCATCCGAACCGACATAGTTGATCGCCCCCAGCTCCTTCGCCTTTTCCAGCGTACCGGCATTGATCAGGATAACTTTGATTCCTGCCGCCACTGCCGCCTTGATGGCCTCATCTTCAGCCTCAGGAACCCAATCCGGGACAACAATCCCTTGCACCCCCTGGCTCATCGCTGTCCGCACCAGTTGGGCGGCATCAGCACCCAAGTTGTCATAGGACTGCAATTGCAGGTAAGACACCTTGCCGCCACCCGCCTCGACCACTAGGCGGGCATCATCAACCCCTTTCTTGATGCGGTTCCAAAACTCATCATCGGTTTTGCCGCCGACTACGGCAATATTCCCCGCCAACGCAGTGCCAGCACCCAAGGCAATGGCAACCACAACAGCCACACTGGACAAATACTTGGTAAAGTTTTTCATATCCCACTCCTCCTAGTTTTACAGTTAGTAAAAATAATCAATCACTTATATCGGTTATGTTATTGGTAGCGGTCGCCGGATAAACCAATCCGGGTCGTGTTGCTGCTTGTTCATGCCCGGAACAATCTCCCGCCAGGCCGCCCAAATGGAGGGGTAAGCGGGTGGGCATTGGTCTTTAATGAGGCCGTGCAGCTCCGGCAGGCGGTAATACGGAACCATCGGGAACATATGGTGCTCAATGTGATAATTCATATTGGCGTACAAAAAGCTGAATACCGGATTCATCAGGATGGTACGGGTATTCAGACGATGATCACGCACATCCTCCGCCAAGCAGGTATGCTGGCTCATATTGAATAACTGGCTAAAAAATCCACCATAGAAACGGGGCAAACCGACCAGCATCAGTGGCAAGAGGCTCCCGGTGGCAAAACACACGCCGATCAGCAGGGCAAAGGCCAATACGTAGAGCCGTGCTGCCCAGAATACTTTGGGAACCTCACTCTCCGGCACAAAATGCTTCCCTGCCTCGGTCAAGCGCCCACTGGCATGGCGCAGCAACATACGGATCAGCCGTATGCCATCTGCAATAAAGAAAAAATCTGCATAAATCGCCCAACGGTTAGGTGGGCGGGGCGCACCAATCTCCGGGTCTTTACCAACCATGATGGTATCGGTATGGTGACGGGTATGGCTCCAGCGGTAATAAAAGCCCTCCCTAAAAGTCATGAATGCACACAAATGATAGAAAATTTCATTTATTTTGCGAGTTTTGAAAGGTGTTCCATGCGAGAGTTCATGATGGCGATGATCAGCCGCAGAATAGAGGATGCCATACACCAAAAAGGCAGGAATAGCCCATACGGTTCCCCACGCCATCACCGCACCGCATCCGGTAAGTAGTAACAAAACCACCCACAGGATAAAACCACGCAAGGCGACGGCATCATCACGCCGGATTAATTGCTTGAAAATCTTACGGTCTACCGTAGCAGCAAACCAACCACCCTCAACTTCGTCCTCAAAACGGTCTTCCGTCAAACGTGTCGTTGCTGCATCCGCCTTACCCCGTAGGGTGTAATCTTTCCAATGTATGGTACTCATAAAAATAGCCTCCTGACTTGCAACTACTATGACATTATGGCTTGATATACATCAATACCATTGAATTTTTAGTCTCATAACCCACCAAAACCATCGTTTGAAATTGATGTAATTTGAAATATTAGGAGTCTTTATGGCAAGACCAACGATAGCTGATTTGGCAGTGGCAGCGGGTGTGAGCATGTCCACAGTTGACCGGGTATTGAATGGGCGTGACCCGGTACGCCCCGCAACGGCACAGCGGGTCATGCAGGCGGCTGAGGAGATTGGTTTTTATGCTGCCAGCGTGATCCGTTACCGTTTGCAATCCAACAAGACCAAACGCCGCTTTGGTTTTTTATTGTTGCAGGGCAACCGGAGGTTTTACCGCAATCTGGCAGATGCCTTGCGCCAGGCGGCTGCCAACCACACTGGAGCCAATATCAGTACCGAAGTGGTGTTCATGGAAGGGCTGACACCAGGGGCAGTGGCTGAGCAGATTCTGGAATTAGGACAGAAGGTGGATGCATTGGGGCTGGTTGCAGCCGAGCATCCACTGGTGACACGAGCCATTGAGCAACTACGGGCACAAGGGGTTCCCAGCTTTGCTCTGATCAGCAGTTTGACGGCGGAAAACGGTATTGGCTACTTTGGCCTGGATGCGTGGAAAGTGGGGCGTACTGCGGCATGGGCGTTCGCCAAACTCTGCCATAAACCCGGCAAGATCGGCATCCTGATTGGCAGCCACCGTTTCCGTTGCCAGGAGATGAATGAAATCGGCTTCCGCTCCTATTTCCGTGAGCATGCTTCGGACTTTCACTTGCTGGAGCCGATGAGTAGCGTAGAAAACAAACATGTTGCAGCCGAACTGGTGACAGAGCTGCTGGAGAAAGAGCCAGAACTGGCGGGCTTGTATGTGGCAGGCGGTGGTATTACGGGCGCGATGGCAGCCTTGCGGGATATGGGGCGCTCCCAGGATGTCACGGTTGTCGGGTATGAGCTGATGGACGAAACAAAGATCGGCTTGCTGGATGGCACATTGAACCTGATTATTTCCCATCCCTTACAACGGCTGGCGGAAATGAGCGTACAAGCCATGCTGACAGCAACGGTGGAAGGAGTCGACCGAAGCAAGGAGGCATTGCCCTCCGTGAAGTTACCCTTTGAAATCTACACTCCAGAAAACCTTTAGCCATCCCCGTTAGACACTGGCAAAAGAAAAGGCTCCCGAGGGAGCCTTTCCTGTATCAGACCGCTGGGTCAGGCAATGATTACATCATGCCGTCCATGCCGCCCATTCCACCCATGCCGCCACCAGGCATTGGTGAATCTTTCTTCGGCAGCTCAGCTACCATCGCTTCAGTGGTGATGATCAAGCCAGCAACCGATGCTGCATTTTGCAGGGCAGTACGGGTTACTTTGGTTGGATCCAGGATACCCATGGCGATCATGTCACCGTACTCGGAAGTACGGGCATTGTAGCCATAGTTGCCTTCGCCTGCTTTCACCGCATTCAGTACGACAGATGGCTCGTCACCGGCATTCGCACAGATTTGGCGCAATGGCTCTTCCATCGCACGCATGGCGATCTGGATACCCACATCCTGCTCATGGTTGTCACCTTTCAGGCCTTCAATGGCTTGCAGGGCACGAACCAGGGCAACACCACCACCAGGAACCACGCCTTCTTCAACCGCAGCACGGGTAGCGTGCAGGGCATCTTCAACGCGGGCTTTCTTTTCTTTCATTTCGACTTCAGTCGCAGCGCCAACCTTGATGACCGCCACACCGCCAGCCAATTTCGCCATACGCTCCTGGAGCTTTTCACGGTCATAGTCAGAAGTGGTCACTTCCATCTGTGCACGGATTTGCTCAACACGGGACTTGATGTCATCCGCAGAACCGACACCATCAATCACGGTGGTGTCTTCTTTGGTGATCACGACCCGCTTGGCTTGACCGAGGTCATCCAGCGTGACGTTATCCAGGCTCATGCCGACTTCTTCAGAAATAACGGTCGCACCGGTCAGGACAGCCAAATCTTGCAGCATGGCCTTACGACGGTCGCCAAAGCCAGGAGCCTTCACTGCCGCAACCTTGACGATACCACGCATGTTGTTGACAACCAGCGTTGCCAATGCTTCGCCTTCGATGTCTTCAGCAATGATCAACAATGGCTTGCCAGATTTGGCAGCGCCTTCCAGGGCAGGCAACAGCTCACGGATATTGGAGATTTTCTTGTCGTGCAACAGGATATAAGGGTTATCCAGTTCAGCACTCATGCTTTGCTGGTTGTTGACGAAGTAAGGGGACAGGTAGCCACGGTCAAACTGCATACCTTCAACCACTGCCAATTCGTTGTCCAGTGAGTTGCCTTCTTCAACAGTGATAACGCCTTCCTTGCCTACTTTGTCCATGGCATCAGCAATGATTTTGCCGATAGACTCATCAGAGTTGGCAGAAATCGTGCCGACCTGGGCAATGGCGTTGCTGTCCGCACAAGGCTTGGACATGGCATGCAGGTGGGCAACCGCTGCGATCACCGCCTTGTCAACACCACGCTTCAGATCCATTGGGTTCATGCCTGCGGTGACAGACTTCATGCCTTCACGGACAATGGCTTGAGCCAATACGGTTGCAGTGGTTGTACCGTCACCGGCAGCATCAGAAGTCTTGCTGGAAACTTCCTTCACCAATTGTGCGCCCATGTTCTCGAACTTGTCTTCCAGTTCGATTTCTTTCGCAACGGATACGCCGTCCTTGGTCACGGTAGGTGCGCCAAAGGATTTTTCCAACACAACATTACGGCCTTTCGGGCCCAGTGTTACCTTGACTGCATTTGCCAGAACATTGATCCCTCTCACCATGCGGGTGCGGGCATCATCACCAAAACGTACTTCTTTAGCACTCATTGTTACGATCCTCTATAAATCGGTTAGCTTGCGTGATTAGGGGGAATTACTGGGCAATCACTGCCAGAATGTCTTCCTCACGCATGACCAGCACTTCTTGGCCATCCACTTTTACAGCAGTACCGGCATATTTGCCGAACAGCACTTTATCGCCTGCCTTGACTTGCATGGCGATACGCTCGCCGTTGCTGCCACTTTTGCCTGGGCCTACTGCCAAGACTTCACCACGATCTGGCTTTTCGGCAGCATTGTCAGGGATGATAATCCCGCTGGCGGTCTTACGCTCTTCTTCCATGCGACGCACGACAACACGATCATGCAAAGGACGAATATTCATGCTTGAACTCCTCAGATTTTATTGAGTCAGGGTTTACTTACGCTACCAGGGAACCAATACAACCTGTTAGCACTCGGTCTTAACGAGTGCTAATAATAAGGACGGGTTAAGCAAAGTCAAGGGCGCTGACCGGAAAAAAATTTACCGGTCATCCTTACGGATGTATTCACCCTCAAGGGTTGCCCCCGGACGCGGGGATGGATTGGCAGAATCAGCGGCAGCGGCCTCATCCCCATCGACACCATAGGCATCACGGGAACTGCGCTGGCGGGTATGCGTGGTGGGTACACCAAAGGTTTTGACTGCAAACCGCCCCAGCATGAAATGCGCCAACAGCTTGCGGGTTGGAGGCAACAGGCAAAACAAACCAAGAATATCGGTCAGAAAACCGGGGATCAGCATCAGGATACCGCCAAACAGGATAATCACCCCTTCAATGGCAGCCATCACGGGGGGCTTGCCTTGAGCAGAGGCCTGCTGGAATCGGGTAAAGGTGGAAAGCCCTTGTTGGCGTAACAGGTAAGCCCCCAATAAGGAGGTACAGACCACCAACACAATCGTCGGCAGCGCCCCAATCATACCGCCTACCTGGATCAGGAAATAGATCTCCAACAACGGGAGTCCCAGTAACAACAGGGCAAAAACAGGTAAAATACGCACGGGCAACATCCTTTTCGGCAGGGGTGTTGCATAGTATTAGGCAGCTTGGTATGCCTTTCAAGCTTACGCCGCTGTTGCAGGGGCATTAGCCCATCAAGCCTGCCACAGGAGGCATGACTTCAGGCAATCTTGTTGGTCGGGCCAAAGGTATCCGCACCATACCCACACAAATGCTTGAATGGGAAGGGCTTGCCACAATGATAGCCTTGGGCAAAGTCCACACCAATCGCACGTAAACTTTCCAAGGTTTCGCTATCCTCCACCAGTTCGGCAATGGTAAACAGGTTCATCACCTGACCGACCTCATGCACCGCCTTGATCATGGCAGCATCCACGGGATTGGAGACCAGATTATGGACAAAATTGCCATCAATTTTCAGGTAACTGAGCGGCAAATCACGGACATAATTCAAGGACGAGAAACCACTGCCAAAGTCATCCAACACCAAATGGCAACCCAAGGCATGCAAGGATTTCATCAGGCGCTTGGTCTGGACAAAGTTGGCAATCGCCACCGACTCGGCAATCTCAAAGCAGAATAAAGCCGGGTTGACTGCATAATGGCTGATCTGGGCTTCAATATAAGCAAACAAATCCGGGTCTTGTACTGCTTGGGATGACAAATTAATCATCAAACGTGGCTCGACCCCTTCCTTGCTGCGCAGATTGTTTTCTGCCACCGTTTCCAACACCTTACGGATAATCCAGCGGTCAATACGCCCCATCATATCCAGACGGTCGGCAGCGGGCAAAAAGCTACCGGGGCTAAGCAAATGCTTGCGGAACGGCAGGCGCAACAACACTTCATATTGGGTATACGGGAAATGCACTAGTGACTGCAACGGCACAATCGGCTGGACAAACAGGATAAAGCGGTCGCTTTCCATCGCCTTTTCCAACAACTTGCCCCAATCGGTACGCCGCTGGTCAGTCTGGTAAACATCGCTGGAGGTGATATGCACGAAGGTCTGGTTCCTGCCCAGTGCCTTGGCGGTATAACAGGCTTTGTCCGCATCAGAAAACAGGTTACGCACCGGCAATTCCGGTGACGGCAAAAACTCAACCAAGCCAATGCTGGCTGCGACACTAAACACCTTACCTTCCCAACTGAAGCGGTAATTGCGCAACTCAATCAGGATGGCATCCATAATTTTGCGTGCTTTTTCTACCGCACAATTTTCCAGGAAGATGGCAAACTCATCGCCCCCCATCCGCGCCACTTTGTCCGATTGACGCACAAAGCGCTGGAACACCTGGGCAACCTGCTTGAGTAGCTCATCCCCTGCCTGATGCCCGCATGTGTCATTCACAATCTTAAAATTATCCAGGTCAATGCTGACCAAAACATGGGTACGTAAAGCCACCGCATCATCGTGGGCAACCTGCTCAATATACTCCTCAAAACTGCGCCGGTTCATCAAGCCGGTTAAAGCATCATGGGATGCCTGCTGATAAAGACGGTTAATGACCTTACGGTCAGCGGTCACATCACGGAAAATAAAAACGAGGGTATTACCCGGATCGTGCAGATGGGTGGTATGTAGCTCAACAAAACAGGGCTCACCCACAGGCGGGAACAGCTTGACCTGCCCAAATTGCAGCAGATGCTGTGGATGCGCCTTATGCACGTCCATCACCCGTGCGACTAGGGACTTACCCTGCGCATCCTCCAGATTCAGGACGCTGGCAACGGGCTTACCCACGACCTCACTACGCTGGCAACCTGCCAGCCTCTCGGCGCTCTGGTTAATGTAAAGGACACGCCCCTGACCATTGACCGTCACAACCCCACCGGCTAAAGCTTCCAGAATCCACTTGGTGGAATTGCTCTCATGATCACCCGGAGCTGCATGGACATGATCACCCGCAGGCGCATGCCCATCAGCCAACAACTGGATACTGGCGGCCTGCTTACGCCCAGACAATAGCACTGCGGTCTGGATGACCAGCAACCCCAATAACGCCAGCAGCGTCATGACCGAGGTTGCAGGACTGCCCATTATATATTGCCATGCACCAAGGCCAAGCCCAGCCAGCAGGAGCACAACCGGAAAAATCACTTTGAAGAAACGCATTGCGCCCCCGCAGGTCGTAGTTAGTTATTCTTATATAAAATCTATTTATTACTATACCGGCCTGAGCAAAGGGATGCCACACCGCCTGTCTGAAGACTCGCCATTGCTCACATTTTACACAGAGCCACACCCCACCCCCATCCTGCTTGCGGTGTATAGCGGGAAGCAAAACAGAAGCGATTCCATTTAAATGAGCAACTATTTTAAATTAAACTGTCATTTTTAATATAATCACAGTTGACAGAAATTAAAAGTACAGTATATTTTAACTCTTTCTAAACCAACTGTAGAGAGCCCGTAATAACATGGCAAACATAAATCTGGAAGAACTAAGTGTCGCGGAGCTGGATAGATTGAGATACAGCATTGAACATGCAATAAGCAATCGTCGCCAAACCGAACTGATGGAAGTTCGCCGCCAACTGGATGACTTGGTGGATAACTCAGGATTTACCTTACAGGAAATCCTGGATGCCAAGCCAGTTCGTAAACCTGTACAACCCAAATATCAAAACCCGGCTAATCCTGAAAACACTTGGACAGGACGCGGCAGACGGCCAGTATGGGTTGAGCAATGCTTGGTAGACGGAAAATCACTGGATGACCTATTGATTCCATAATACAAGATGTGGTAATACATATCTGAATTGGATAAAAGCCTGCTCCCCAGGCTTTTATCGTTTTCAGGTTGGCACAAAGCATCCACGCCCTTGTCCGGGGTCAAGCCAATTCCACCCCATTCCGACAAACCACAGACCCGCCACACTCCGCCAACCCAAGCACAGCGCAGCATCGCACCTTGAGGCAGTTAATATTTTATCGAACAGACAGAAGACTTTTGATGTCTAGGCACATTTCCACTACTATTAGTCGCGTCCCGCATCACGATGGATTGTTGCCAGCGTTCCGATTGCAGCATGGAACCCGTTGCAAGGCCTGACAACATGTTGGAGGGAGGGCATCCCTAACCTTCCATGGTGTCACTTTTGACAGGATACAAAAGAGCTTTCTTTGGAATGAAAAATCTGTTTCTCACCTGCCTGCTGTTTGTCTTAAGCATGAATGCATCAGCTCTCCCTGAGCTGTTACCCCCTGAAAAAGCATTCCAGTTCTCTGCGGAAGCAATCGGCAAGGATCGGGTTAAGTTGGCGTGGAAAATAGCAGATGGCTATTATCTATACCGGAAAAAATTTGCCTTCGATTCCGAAACTCCCAATATCACCCTGCAAAGTGACCCATCCGCCCTGCCACCGGGCGAGATCAAAACAGACCCCAATTTTGGGGAAATTGAAGTTTACCATCATGCGGTTGAAGTCGAAGTCCCATTAGCCCGTGAGGGTAATGCCAAACAGTCGACTGAGCTGGCAATCCAGAGTAAATACCAGGGCTGTGCAGACGCAGGCTTATGTTACCCCCCCCAAAAAAATAACGTGACACTTCAACTGGCGGCTCTTGATGCCAGTGCCGCACCCGCCCCTGAAGCAACATCCCAAGAACCAGCACCCGCAGCCCCAACCGCCAAAGCGGCTGACGTAGAACCCATAGCCGCCGCGCCTGCCCCTGAAAAAGCCACTACCGAAAAGCCCGCTGCTGAAAAGAAAAAGCCTTCCCTGAAAAGCATCTTGCCACCAAGTGACGCTGGGCAATTGGTGTTGCCCTCTGATGAAGCATTCAAATACAACCTGGTTGCCTTAGACCGCAGCACCTTGGTGGCACATTGGGATGTCGCCCCTGACCATCAGCTCTACCGCACCAAAATCAAGTTTTCTGCCAAACCTGCTGAAGCAGTCAAACTGGGGGAGCCTTTATTCCCGACCGGGAAAATAGTTGAGGATGAATACTTCGGAACGATGGAGGTATTTGGCGAAAACATCGATCTCAGTATCCCACTCCTGAGTGCCTCCCCTGACAAACCCTTGCCAGACAGCATCACCGTTACCACCGAATACCAAGGCTGCTCCGATAAAACCGGCATCTGCTACCCACCGGTCAAGCAGCAAACCGAATTACAGTTGACTGGGCTACCGGATAAAACCCCATCACCTGTCGAAGGCGCTGATGCAGCGGATGGCAGCACAGAAGCCGGTACAGACTATACCACCATCATGGAAGATGCTGGTTTCTCCGGCACAATTGTCCTGTTCTTCGGCATCGGCCTGTTACTGGCCTTTACCCCGTGCATTTTCCCGATGATCCCGATCCTGTCAGGAGTCATTGCCGGTCAATCCGACCTGTCTGCACGCAAAGCCTTCCTGCTGTCACTCGCCTACGTCGTTGCTAGTGCGACCGCCTATGCCATTATCGGCCTCGTCTTCGGCATGTTTGGTGCAAACCTGCAAACCATCCTGCAACACCCGATAGCGATTGGCACGTTTGCCGCCTTGTTTGTTACCCTCGCCTTGTCCATGTTTGGCTTTTTCGACCTGCAACTGCCAAGTAGCTTGCAAACCCGCCTGAATGAACTCAGCAACAAGCAGCAAAGTGGCAGCCTGGTCGGAGCCGCGATTATGGGCTTCCTCTCCACGCTGATTGTCGGCCCCTGTGTGGCTCCGCCATTGGCAGGTGCACTGACCTACATCGCCCAGACCAAAGATGCGCTCCTCGGTGGCTCAGCGTTGTTTACGATGGGTTTTGCCATGGGTATTCCCCTACTGATTGTTGGGACTTCAGCAGGACACCTGTTGCCACGGGCAGGTGCGTGGATGGACACCACCAAGTCCATCTTTGGCATGATCATGCTCGGCCTAGCGATCTGGATGCTCAACCGGATTGTCGCCATTGAGGTCACAATGGCCTTGGTCGGTATCCTGCTCATCGCATCGGGAACCTACATGGGCGCACTGGACAAGCTGTCTGAAGAATCAACAGGTTGGAACCGCTTCTGGAAAAGTATTGGCCTGATTATGGTGTTTTATGGAGCCATGCAGCTCCTCGGGGTCGCAACCGGCAGCACCAACCTGCTCCAACCGCTCAAAGGCGTGTTCGCCAGCGGGAGCAACCATGCAGCTACCTTGCAAACCGAACACCTCGCCTTCCAACGCATCAAGGGCGTTGCTGAGCTGGACAAGATGCTCGGGATTGCCCGTACCAATAAACAAACGGTAATGCTCGATTTTTATGCTGACTGGTGTACTGAATGTATACGGATGGAAAAAAATGTATTCTCCCGACCTGAAATTATCCAGGCACTGGATGGGGTGATGTTGTTGCAAGCGGATGTGACTGCCAATGATGAAATTGATACCGCCCTACAAAAACATTTTGGTATTATTGGCCCCCCCACCATTATCTTTATCGGTAAAAATTCAAAAGAAATCAAAGACTTAAGATTGATTGGTTATGAAAATAGCCAAGCATTCGGACAAAGGATAGCCCGTTTGCAGCGCCGTTAATGTAGGATAAATTTTTTACTAAGCAAAAATTCATCTGACCTAGCTATACTCCTAACAGAATATAAAAAAGCCATTAGGAAAAAAGGAGTGGAAGCAATGCACGACGAAGACAATGACTATGGACATGACGAAAGCGAGCAGAACCTGATCACTGACACCCTGAAAAAGGTGAAACCGCACGTTATCCGGCGCAATATCGAAGACTACCTAGAAAAGAAAGCGCTCGAACGCCGATTGAAAGATGTATTTGATGACGACTTCATTCTGGAATAAATGAATCGGGCGGAAATATTTCCTGGATCAGGTTACGGGTAATCTTTCTGCCCTTGTTAAGGCTGGCAGTGTCCAGCCTCTCCAATAGGATCATCAGTGAGCGGATATTGCAGGGAAAACGCTTGGCGATGTACTTGACAATATAGTCCGACATATCCAAACCGCGTTTATAAGCCCGCCATTTAAACGCATCAATGGCGCGTGCCTCGTCCAGAACGCGGATACGGTAAGTAGGCCCCCATACCAGGCGCGAAGCCAGATCCGGTAATTCACACTCCAGTTCGTATGGATTTTTCTGCCCAGCCAGCAGTAAAGGCTGATTATTTTCACGGCAGCGGTTAATCAGGTGAAACAGGGCAGTTTCCCACTCCAAGTCGCCAATAATGACATCAAGGTCATCCAGTGCCAATAAGGCGCACTGGTCAAGCCCATCCAGCACCCTTGCCCCATAAGCCGACAATTGCCGCAACGACAGATAGGCGGCAGAACCACCTTGCACCTGTGCCTGGTAACAACACGCCTGCAAGAGGTGCGACTTGCCCCCACCCGACTCACCAAACAGGTAAACTTGCAGGAATGACTGCCAGAAGGTGGAATGCAACAAAGCCAAGGCATCCCGGTTGTCTGGCATGGGATAGAACGAATCGAAATCAAATCCGTCCAACAAAGCAATATTCAGGGATAGTTGGCTCATACTAAGGGTGTACCACTGCTGTTATTGTAAACATGGCTTTGCTTGTAGCTATCATGCAGGTAGCGCAAGATAACTGCCAAAACGGCCGCCACCGGCAATGCCAGCAAAATACCAACGAAACCAAACAGTTGGCCACCTGCCAGCACCGCAAAAATCACCGCTACCGGATGCAGGCCAATCCGCTCGCCGACCAGCCAGGGGGTCAGCAATGAACTCTCCATCACCTGCACCACACCAAATACCACGACAACCCAGAACAAGTTGAAAATATCATCCGGGAACTGGAACAGCACCGCAATCCCGGCTACAGCCACGCCAATAATCAGCCCCAAGTAAGGTACAAAGCTGACCAATCCTGCCAGCAAGCCAATCAACAGGGCAAAATCCAGGCCAATCAATGCTAAGCCCAGTGAATACAATACGCTCAAGGACAGCATGACCATAAACTGACCACGCAAAAACGCCCCCAATACCTCGTCCGATTCGTGTGCCAGCCGGACAACCACCGGCTCCACCGAGCGGGGCAACAGGTCATGGATATACGCCACCAACTTGTCCCAGTCACGCAACAGATAAAACAATAACACCGGAATCAGCGCCAGATTGGCAATCCAGCCCAGCACCATGAAGCCTGACTTGGACACAGCCTGTACCGTGGAGCTGATAATGCCGCCCGTTTTTTGCCAATTGGAGGAAACCACTTCCTTGAGGCGCTCACCTTCCAGAATGTTGGGGTCGATCCCCAAGGTATTCTGCAAATAAGGCCCCAAAATCCCCATTGCCCAATCGACGAATCTAGGCAACTGGGTCACAAAGCGTTTGATCTGTACCTCCAACACGGGAATCAGGAACAGGAAACACAGCAAAATCAGCAGGAAAATGACCAGAAAGACCACCGAAACAGCCAAGGTACGTGACATACGCCGCTCCAGCCGGTCAACCAGCGGATCGCCCAAGTAAGCCAACAGGCCTGCTGCAAAAAACGGTGTGAGGATGGGGCTTAACAGGTACAACAGCACACAGGCCAGCACGGCAACCGCCATCCAGAACCAGCCTTTTTCATTGAGCTTCATGGCTGTCCCCTCTTGCCAAAGGCATAGTATGTCCAGAAAAATACATAAGCAGCCCCACTTAACAGGGTCGAAGCCGCCACCAGAAACAGCAAACCTTGCATCAGCCCCTCCGGTAGGGCATAAAACCCCGTATGCAGCAAAGTTGCTGCCAACAGGCTGATTTGCAATGCGGTATTGGCCTTACTGATCAGCAGGGGTTTCATTTCCAGATTGCCCGTTACCCAACGGTATACCAAGGCTCCCCCCATGATCAGCACATCCCGCCCCAGCACCAGCAGCACCAGCCACCACGGCAAATCACCTTTCAAACCAAACAGGACGGTAATGGAAACAATAAACAACTTGTCTGCCACCGGGTCAAGCAGCGCACCAAGGGGGGTAAACCAGCCATTGCGCCGAGCCAGAAAACCATCTACCCCGTCACTCAAGCCTGCCAGCACCAGCAACACCAAGGCAGGGACATAAGCCCCTGTCCAAAGCAACCAGCAAATCGGCACGATGGCTGCAATCCGCAGCACAGTAATGATATTAGGGATGTAGCGCAGCAATGACATGAGTGGTTGCTTGTATTTCCAAATCAAAACACCAATTGTACCGCATCCTGACCTAAACGCTGGCGCAATGCACGTAAATTGTCATCATGCAAAGGGATGGTCAGGCTGGAGTCCAGACGCAACTCGACACTGGCGGCTGGATTACGGTAAGCCACCACCACCGGGAAGCGCGGTTCATCGGTACGCACAAAAAAGCGGTTCAGGTCATCCATGAAACCATTGCCCGTTTGCCCCTGGTGTACCGACAACTTCAGTTTACGCAAAAAACCTTCGCGCAAAGCCTGAATATCATAAATTCTCTCTATCCGCAAACGGGCTGATCCGGTGCGTTGATCCATGCTGATGGTCGCTTCCACCACAATCACGGCCTCCTTTTCCAACAAGTGCCCAAATTGCTCAAACAGGTCAGCAAACAGCAGGATCTCATATTCTGCCACCGTGCGATCTTCCAGTTTCAGGAAATAGCGCTTCCCCCGGTCAGACATCTGGGTACGCACACTCGCCACCAATGCGCCAAATACAATCGACTCTTTGGCGAACTTCTGCCCACCACCGCTGTACTCAACAATATCCAGCAAACGCATTTTGGCAACCGCCTTCAGCTCCTGCTCGTAAGCATCCAAGGGATGCCCGGTCAAATACAAACCCAGCGTTTCCTTTTCCAACCGCAGGCGTTCCTTTTCCGGCCACTCGGGTAGCTCCGGCATGGCGGGCTTGCCCCCCTGCGTCTGTGGGACTATCGTGCCACCAAACAAATCCACCTGCCCAGTCCCTTGGTCACGGTGATGTTGTTCCGCCATACGCAAGGCTTCAGGCAAAAACTCCACCTTGGCACGGCGCGAACCGGGCAGGGAATCCATGACACCCGCCTTGATCAAGGTTTCCAGCACCCGCCGGGTCAACTTGTTGGAATTGATACGCTGACAGAAGTCCAGCAGGGAACCAAAATGCCCCTTGGCACGCCGCTCCTCCATAATCACAGAAATGGCGGCCTCCCCTGCCCCCTTGACCGCACCCAAACCGTAGATAATATTATTCTTCCCATCCACGGTGAATTGGTACTCGGACTGGTTAAGGTCAGGTGGCAGGATTTTTAGCCCCAATTGGCGGCAATCATCCAACAGCATCACCACCTTGTCCGTATTGTCCATATCCGCTGACAAGACTGCCGCCATAAAAGCGGCGGGGTGGTGCGCCTTCAGCCAAGCCGTCTGGAAGGCCACCAGCGCATAGGCTGCCGAGTGTGATTTATTGAAGCCGTATTCAGCGAACTTCTCCATCAAGTCGAAGATATAACCGGCCTGACCTTCATCAATCTGGTTGGCACGCGCCCCATCCATGAAAATCGAGCGCTGCTTGGCCATTTCCTCCGGCTTCTTTTTACCCATTGCGCGGCGCAACATATCCGCCCCGCCCAACGTATACCCTGCCAGCACCTGCGCAATCTGCATGACCTGTTCCTGATAGACGATAACCCCATAGGTCGGCTTCAGGATTTGCTCCAAACTAGGATGAGGGTATTCAACCTTGGCAATACCCTTTTTACGGTTGATGAAATCGTCCACCATCCCCGACTGCAAGGGGCCAGGGCGGAATAAGGCCACCAACGCAATCACATCCTCAAACACATCCGGCTGCAAACGGCGGATCAGGTCTTTCATGCCACGGGATTCAAGCTGGAATACCGCCGTGGTCTTTTGTGCCTTCAGCAGGTCAAAACTGGCCTTGTCATCCAGGGGAATACGGTTAATATCGACAGGCGGCAAACCTTTAGCCGCATACTGGCGGTTAATCGTCTCCAACGCCCACTGGATAATGGTCAGATTACGCAAGCCCAAAAAGTCGAATTTGACCAGGCCGACGGCTTCCACATCGTCCTTGTCAAATTGTGAAACCACGCCATTACCCTGCTCATCACAGGAAATCGGTGTAAAGTCGGTCAAATCCGACGGCGAAATCAATACCCCGCCCGCATGTTTGCCGGTATTGCGTGTTAACCCCTCCAAGGACAAGGCCATATCCAGCAGTGCCTTGACCTCCTCATCCTTTTCATATAACTCGATCAAATCCGGGGAAATGAACTCGGCATCGTCCTGGGACTTTTTTGTGCGCCCCAGCGCATCCTCCAAGGTAATGCCCAACACAAACGGAACCAGTTTCGCCACCCGATCCACGAAACCATAAGGATGGCTCAAGACCCGCCCGACATCACGCACCACCGCTTTTGCCGCCATCGAGCCGAAGGTAATGATTTGCGATACCTGATTACGCCCATACGAACGCGCCACATAATCAATCACCCGATCCCGGTTATCCATGCAAAAGTCGATGTCAAAGTCCGGCATCGATACCCGCTCAGGGTTCAAGAAGCGTTCAAACAGCAGGTCATAAGCCAGGGGGTCGAGGTCGGTGATTTTCAGTGCATACGCCACCAAAGAGCCTGCACCCGACCCCCGTCCAGGCCCAACCGGAATATCATTATCTTTCGCCCACTGGATAAAATCGGCAACAATCAGGAAATAGCCAGGAAAACCCATCTTATTAATAACATCAAGCTCAATCCGCAGGCGCTCATCATACGGTTTGCGCTTTTCAGCAAACTGCGGTGTACCGCGTGGGTATTTATCCCCGAACAGAAAATCCAGCCGCTCCTCCAACCCCTCCTGCCCAGCCTTGCAGAAATACTCAGCCTCCGTCATCCCCTGTGGGATTGGGAATTGCGGCAGGTAGTTCTTCCCCAGGGTCAATGAAACATTACAGCGTTTGGCAATCTCCACCGTGTTTTCCAGCGCAGACGGAATATCGGCAAACAACTCCGCCATTTCCGCTGGAGTGCGCAAATACTGCTGGGAGCTGTAATGCTTCGGGCGCTTCGGATCAGCCAAAACATGCCCACTATTGATACAAACCCGTGTTTCGTGCGCATCAAAATCACTGGCAGCAATAAACCGCACATCATTGGTCGCCACCACTGGCACAGCATGCACCAATGCCAAATCAACGGCGGCATGGATATAATCCTCCTCGCCCTCACGCCCGGTACGCTGCAACTCCAGATAATAACGGTCAGGAAAAGCCTGCAACCACTCCTGCAAACGCCGCTCCGCCAAAACCGTATTCCCGGACAACAAGGCCTGCCCGACATCCCCGCCACGCCCACCGGAAAGCAGGATCACCCCCTCACTGAACTCGCGCACCCACTCACGCTTCACCCGTGGAATACCCAACACCTGCCCCTGTTGCCAAGCACGGGAAATCAACTTGGTCAGGTTACGGTAGCCGGTATTGTTCTGACATAACAAGATCAAATGGAACAGGGTATCACTGCCCTGCTCATCCGCCAGCAGGATGTCCACCCCAAAAATCGGCTTGATGCCCGCCCCATTCGCAGCCTTATAAAACTTCACCAGCCCAAAAAAATTGTTCTGGTCAGTCACGGCAACCGCAGGCATCCCGCCTTTTTCCACAGCTTTCAGCAGCGGCTTAATGCGGATGGTACTATCGACCAACGAGTATTCGGTATGGAGACGGAGATGGATAAATTGGGTCATGGGTACACTTAAAATAAAGACTAACGACGGCGACGGGGAATCAACAAGGGTTGTGTAGGCTGATAAGCTTTTAAACCTGCATCACCTGTCAGGATTTCCACAAAAAATCCAGCACGATGATAATACTCAGCAACTTCTTTAATAATTACATCACCAATAGAAAGTTTCTGGGCTGCATGGCTTGGCCAATCATCAGCCAAGCGCTGTAAACTCTCGGCCTGCCATAAACCAGACTGCTCGGTAAATGCAGCCCACGGCGAATCAGCATCAGCAGCTTTCCTCAAATACCCAGCCAACTGAGTAGCCAAACCAAAGCGATCACCTGCCACTTGCGCAATATGATTACCTGTTTCAATGAAGGTTGCCACGGGCAAAACAAAGGTACTTCCTTGTTTCTGTTCTTCACACAAAACCGCCTCAATACGCGCATGTGTCCAACGGTCTTCTTGCGTACCTGCCTGATCTTTTCCGGGAACTTGCAGCCAACAACATAACACCGATGTATCCAGAATCAGAACACGCCTACTCATGCCGTAACTCCAAAGACTTTTCAAGCAGACCTTGGGTAGACAACTTGCCGACTGTGCCTTGTGCCAATAACTTAGGCAACTGCTCAATATCCTCAAGCAAGGTTAACTGACTTGTACCCGTGACAGAATCACGGTGGGCAACCGTCACAAAGGGAACCATTCCAGTTCCCATCGCATCCAGTAAAGCCGGATTATGCGTTGTTGCCAAGACATCAATATTTCTTTTTTTACCAATAGTTTGGAGAGAATCCAGCAGCAATTGGGCACGGGACGGATGCAAGCCATTATCCACCTCGTCAATGACCAACAGGCTGCCCTCCGGCAATGTCAGGAGCGCCGTGAGGATAGCAAGGAAACGTAATGTCCCATCTGACATGGCACGGGCATCAACCGTAAAAATCTCCCCCGACTCAGCCCAACGCTCATCACAATAAAGCATGGCATCATTGCCTAGCTTACCAACTTTCTCAGCATAAACACGATGAATGTCACGCTCAGGTAAACGGCTAGCATAGCTTGTGAGCGTATCTTCTATTTCTTTTTGTCGCTCAGGCGGAAGAGCTGCCAATACACCCGCAATATTGGACGCATCATGCTTTATATCACCAGATAAGGCGCTATAGTTTTTCATGCGGGTCAGATCAGCATTTAATACAAATACAGATTTAAGTGCTGACACAACATACTGAGCAGCATAATGCCTCTCATTTTCAATTTTAGTAGAAGATGCAAACTCACATAAAGTAGAATTTTTCGACATAATGGAACCAATACCAATGCCACTATTACTTGGAATGTCTCCATAAGAAAATGAATTTTCATCAAAAAAGAAATATATTTTCTCAGCAATATTTTTTTTATTTTTATAAAAAGATTTCAAATACTCTTTCTTGACTACGAAGAGAGGCTTCTTCGATAAAAGGCAGGTAATAGAATATTCATAATTCAAATCACCTTTATTAACTATAACTGTTAACGTAAATTCGTTTTTAGAACTACGGACAATCCAATCCATCGCTCCCCTGAGAGGAGGAAATTGATCACTACCCGCAATGGCAGGCATAACATGAATACCTGATGCAATCCGCTGCAAAAATACCAACGCATCAATCACATTCGACTTGCCACTGGCATTCGTACCAATCAGGATTGACAAGGGGTCTATATAAAGCGTCGCCTCGCCGAAGCTTTTCCAGTTTTCCAAATGCAGTTCCGTGATCACCTTACCACCTCATCCCGTAAATCCTGATGTGCGTGCGGATCATCAACACACCCGCCCCACGCACCTTTGACAACCATGCCGCCAATGATACCCTATTCCCTCGCCCCTATCAGACCGAGTTTCAACCCATGCTCAAATTTCTGCCCGGCCTCGTCCTGCTGCAAGCCATCACCGCCAGCCTGATGCTGCTTGCACCCGAACACCTCGCTGGCTGGGGTTGGTTGCGGCTCATCATTCCACTCGGGATTGTTGCCACCCTGATGGCGTTCTGGTTTAACTCACTCGCCAAGCACGTCAGCAAGGATGAAATCATGCAATTGCGGGAAGCCCATGCCCGTGAACGGGAAAACATCCGTGTGAATGCCGAACGAGCCAAGCACCAGATCACCAAGGATGCCCAGAAACAGGTGCAACAAGAAATCCGCCGTACCACAGCACAGGCCAATTTCAAGGTGGGGGCAGCCTTTGCCGGGGCAGTCAGTGTTGGAGGGCTATTGTTGCTGACCCAGTTCATGACACTGGGCATCCTCGTTCTAACGACGGCGGGAGGCACATTGGGTGGCTATCTGTTGCGCATGAAACAGGAAAAACAGACACAAGCTGCCCGACTCGCCGCTGATCAGGGTGCGCAGCCACGCCTGATCAACCCTGCCAACAAACAACCTTAGCCACGATCCGCAACCTGTCCATGCACCTTGGCAGCTTATCGCCGCATCCTTTACCCCTTGGATGATTAGGGTTAAAAATAACGGGCGAGAGTCAATTCTTAACCCTATTTACAAAAATCATAGGTTAAACGCCATGCACGAGACATTATTAGAAGAAATCAGGTTCAACCTTGACCACATTGACCGTTATGACAACACCTATTTCCTGGCAGGCTGGGTATTCAGCACCGGCAGGGTGATTGAGTCAATCCGGGTCGACACATCAAGCCAATACAATAGCGAATTCAGCCACTTTGAAACCCGACAGGATGTTAACCAGTTTTACAGCCTGCCTGCGCATATCCAGACCGGATTCAAATTCATCCTGACCCCTGATACCGAGTTTGATAATTTGATATTCAGTGTCAAATTTCAAGGTGAACCAACCTACAAGGTATTCTCTGCCATCAAGAATCGTCCATCCATCAAGGAGCGGCTACCAAAAATCAATATCAACAACCACTGCCCCGGACTGGTGGTGGTGGAAAACTTCTATGAAGACCCGGACAAAGTGCGCGAATACGCCATGACATTGGAGTTCAACCGGCATAGCCAATACCATAAAGGCTCGCGAACCGAAGTCAAAACCGTGTTTGAAGGGACGAAGGAATTTTTTGAAGCCACCCTGAAAAAGAAGATCACGGCCTGGCACGAGCATATTTATAACGGTGTGTTCCAGTATTGCACTGCTGAAGAGCCGTTGGTCTACCATACCGACAACCAAAGTTACGCGGCGGTCGTTTTCCTCACCCCCGATGCACCACCGGAATGTGGAACCAGCTTCTATAAAAGCAAACACAATGGCCTGATGAATTACCCCACCCCACAGGATTGTGCCAAACATGGCAAATCTGCCCAAGCCTTGTTTGATGACATGTTTGCCGGTAATTTCTATGACAAGACCCGCTGGGAGCTGGTCGATACGATTGGCAACGTCTACAACCGGATGGTGATTTTTGATGCCAAGAAAGTGCATGCGGCTTCCGCCTACTTTGGTAACAGCATGGAAAATAGCCGCCTCTTCCACATGTTCTTTTTCGATGCCGAATAAGGCAATCAACCGTTAACCGAATCCTAGCAAAAAGGCGCTGATAAACAGCGCCTTTTTTATGAGCCTTACCATGCCTACCTTATATCTTAACCAAACCGGGCTGGCGTTGCCCTTTCAATGCGACCAGATCAGCATAGACGTACAGGATATTATTTTCCCGATGCCAATCGGTTGGGAAGCCCTGCCACAGGCGTGTATCCTGATAACGGCAGGTCACACCCCGCAAATAAACTGATTGCTCACGGTTGGTGTAATACCAGAATGAATTCTGGTTCCAGAAGGAAATATGGGTTGGATCCTGGAATGCACCACGCCCATCAGTTGACGGCGTGCGTGAGACAAACCACCCCCCTGGAACCAGCACCCGGTAAATTTCATTCATCAGGCCAACCGTACACAAAGGCCCGCCTGATGCGCCATGATCACACGCCGAGTCCGGGCAATGTGGCATATGCTCGAGAAAATCATACGCACGGATACACCCCACAGAGTTATCCGGGAAGGGCAAGCCCTTGCGGATGTCGCATACCACATCGGCATTGCACAAATCCACACTCTTGAATCCAGGAGGGGAATTATGTGCACCCCCCAAATCCAGCATCGGATACTGATTGCGGCGACACCACTCCGCAATCAGGCGGTAGACATACTTGTTTGACACCTCTTGCTGCATGCGCTGGATGTCGGCATTAAAGCGTAAATAGGTGTTGTCCTCATTCTCCAGCAAGCGATATAGATAGAGGCACTGCGGGATGTACTCAAAATGTGTCCCGGTCAGGTAGGTACGGCAAATAAGGTCATGATCATCCACCACATGCATTTCCGGGTCATGTGCACCTGCCTTGAAATAAGCTTCCCGTGACCAAACCCGCACATGGTTGGGGGCATAGAAAATTTGATGCAAGGAGCTGGCATCCGTCTCAAACGCCCGCATGGCGGTATAACGCTTATCCTTCCAACTGAACGGATAACTTTCCCAACCGTGGCTGGCATAGAAAATCTGGCAGGAATGGTCAGCCCGGAAATTGGTGAAATCGGAATAGAGGAATCCGGCATGAGTCAAGCGTGCACGCACATCAATAATTTGCAGTGCATCCGGGGTTAGCAGGTCATCGTGATCCAACTCCACGAAATACTCGCCCAAGCAGCTTTCGCAAGCGAACCGCTTCAGCGATCCAACGCCTTTGGCAGCCACCTCATCGGGAGCACGGATCACCCGGACTTGCGGATGATTCGCTATATCCTCAGGGATAACAGCTTTACCATTCGGTACAATCACCCACTCCCAATCGGTGAATGACTGTGCCAATAAGGACTCAAATGCCTCCCTGATATAATCAGGTTTATGTGTAGGTGTAAAAATACTGAAACGCATAACGACTATCTCTTCTTTTTTATATTCAAGCAGTTAACCAATAGTTTCCAACCAAACCATCCAAACGTTTATCCACCATACCCCTTCCACTTGAGCAAGGGCTTCCCGTGGCTACGCATTATTTCATCAATCTCCCCCAGGTGATGCTGGACATGCCTGATCTGGATCAGGCATTGATCGAGGAAAGTAATCTCATGCCCATCCATATCACGCTTTTCCAAGAGCTGACTGGACTCTACCGGTAGTGCATTCAGCTTGGTTTCCAGCTTGCCGACGTAAGCCAATAGAAACTCACGGGAAAAGGTTGCGGGTGCAATTTTCTGCAACTGGGCAGCGGGCAGGTCAGCAATATCACTTAGCGGGTAATCCTGTGGGGAGTAGCTGAGCCAAATATCCATCCCAACCATGGCATGGTACAAATGTTCACGCACAAGAATTTTATCACCGGCAAAGACATCAGCAGGGCAAGTCAAGATGGTATCGCGTAGCATGTCCAAAACAGGTTGGGTATGCCGTAACAGAACGACTGACAGTTGTTGTTGCATTGAAGGATGTCCTTGCCTATTTTTTGTCGTTTAAATTATCCAAAGGTTAACGCCGGAAAATGGTACTTGGCTAATTTTCAAGACAAACGCACCAAAACAAAGAACCCCGCGAAAGCGGGGTTCTTTTTCAGTCAGCCTACCTTGAAGGCCAAGCTAAAAGGGTAGCGGATTAGCACCAGCCCCAACCCCAGCCCCAAGTGCAGCCTGTACCGCCAGTTGCACCCGTTGCGCCTTGCGCACCTTGAGCACCTGTGGAGCCTTGAGCACCTGTGGAGCCTTGAGCACCAGTAGAACCTGTTGCACCAGTCATCCCTTTGGAACCTTGTGCGCCGGTTGCACCTTGAGCACCCGTTGCGCCTTGTGCGCCATTAGTTCCATTAGTACCGGCTGCGCCTTGTGCACCAGTAGCACCTGTTGCGCCAGTAGCACCTTGTGCGCCATTAGTTCCATTAGTACCATTAGTACCGGCTGCACCTTGTGCACCAGTAGCACCTTGTGCGCCATTAGTTCCATTAGTACCGGCTGCGCCTTGTGCACCAGTTGCGCCTGTTGCACCAGTATCACCCTTCAACCAAGCTTGAACATCATTTTGGTTGGTAGTGCCATCATGGTTGAGGTCACCGATGGTTGCAGAGAACCAGTCGAAGAAACCTTGACCATTAGAGCCATTCGTACCGTTAGTCCCATTAGTACCCGCTGTACCTTGAGCGCCTTGTGCACCGGTAGCACCTTGTGCGCCATTAGTCCCATTAGTACCGGCTGCGCCTTGTGCACCAGTTGCACCTGTTGCACCAGCCACACCTTGTGCACCGGTAGCGCCAGTAGCACCTGTTGCGCCAGCTACACCTTGTGCACCGGTAGCGCCAGTAGCACCTGTTGCGCCAGCTACACCTTGTGCACCGGTAGCACCTGTTGCGCCAGCTACACCTTGTGCACCAGTAGCACCTGTTGCGCCAGCTACACCTTGTGCGCCAGTAGCGCCAGTAGCACCTGTTGCGCCAGCCACACCTTGTGCACCGGTAGCACCAGCCA
>CAXYXW010000005.1:0-193519 GCA_964293005.1 uncultured Thiothrix sp. | reverse complement strand
GGCTTCCCCATGTGAGAGTAGGTCAATGCCAAGCGCCCCATCAAGCCCCGTCCATATAATGGATGGGGCTTTTTTATTTGTGCCGCCGAAATCCATTGGTCGGTATCTTGGTTCTAAATGGACAAGAAGCTTGTCCATCAGCAGTTTTTTAGTCATAATCTGCTGCTCTTCGCAATGGTGGCCTGCATTGGTTCTCCCGCGACGATAGATCGTGAACCCCGTCAGGTCCGGAAGGAAGCAGCGGTAGCGGTTGATTCGGGTGCCGGGATGTGGCTGGTGCAGGCTGCCTCCAATCTTAAATTAAAATATCACCTAAAATACTACCCCATGAGTTATCAGGTACTGGCAAGAAAATGGCGACCGCAGAACTTCCGGCAAATGGTGGGGCAGGCGCATGTATTACGTGCCTTGCTGACTGCCTTGGAAGAAAACCGCCTGCATCATGCCTATCTGTTTACGGGAACCCGTGGTGTTGGTAAAACAACGATCGCCCGCATTTTTGCCAAGTGCCTGAATTGTGAAACAGGTATTACCGCAGACCCTTGCGGTGAATGCCGCAGTTGCAAGGAAATCGCAGAAGGCCGTCATGTTGATTTGATTGAGGTGGATGCCGCTTCGCGTACCAAGGTCGAGGATACCCGCGACCTGCTGGATAATGTGCAATATGCGCCGACTCGGAGCCGCTTTAAAATCTATCTGATTGATGAAGTGCACATGCTGTCGGGGCATAGTTTCAACGCCCTGTTGAAAACGCTGGAAGAGCCGCCACCCCACGTTAAATTCCTGTTTGCTACGACTGATCCACAGAAATTGCCGGTCACGATTTTGTCACGTTGCCTGCAATTCAACCTGAAGCGCATGCCGGTTGATATGATTGTTGGTCACTTGGCACATGTATTGACTGAAGAATCTATCGGATTCACGGATTCATCCTTGCGTATTTTGGCACGGGCTGCGGATGGCTCCATGCGTGATGCCTTGAGCCTTACCGATCAGGCGATTGTCACCGGAGGTGGTGGCATTAACGATGTTTCTGTACAGGATATGCTGGGCTTGTTGCCTGCGGAAAGCCTGGCTAGCCTGTTGCATGCCTTGGCAGACGATGATGCGGGGCAGGTTTTGGCGGTTGTTGAGCAAATGGCGCAATTGACAACTGATTTCACAACCGCAGCAGATAGCCTGATTTCCCTCCTGCACCAATTGGCAGTTGCGCAAATTGTGCCTGCACAGGCGGACAGCGATTTGCATAAGCTGGCTGAATTGTTCGCACCGGCTGATTTGCAGCTGTATTACCAACTCGCTTTGTATGGTCGCCGTGATTTGCCGTTGAATCCCGATCCGCGCAGCGGCTTTGAGATGCTGCTATTGCGGATGTTAGCCTTCCGGCTGGATGATGGCAGGCCATCACCATCCGTAAAAAAAAAACTTTAACACCTGATTTAACGCCTGAGCCTGCTCCGGTATTTACCTCCAAAGCTGAACCTGTTCGCCCACCTGTCAGTCCGGTTGTACCGGTTGTGATTCCTGACGTAAAGTTACCGCAGGATTCCCCTAACAATCAGGCTGTGTGTGTGGTGAGTCCCGTTGTAGACCAGCAAAACCTTCAACCTGACCCAAGCAGTGAGCCTAATCTTTGGCATAAGATGCTACCCGAATTGGCTTTGGGGGGCATGGCTTTGCAATTGGCAGATCACTGCTTGCTGAAGGCGATTGGGGATACGCAGGTTGTTTTGCTGCTGGATGCCAATGGCAGCAATTTGCAGACCAGCCGTACTGAAGAGCAACTGACTGAAGCCCTTTGTACTTATTTGGGTAAGCCCGTCCGTGTCGTGCTGGAAGTGGTCACGATGCAAGGTGAGGAAACGCCTGAGCGCCGCCGCTTGCGGGTTGCCCGCGAGTTGCAGCAGCAGGCTGAACAGGCCATTGAGCAAGATCCCTTTGTCCGACAATTGCGTGAGCGGTTTGGGGCAATGGTGGTGCAAGGCTCGATTCGCCCGCACACAGATGGCTAAAAAACATGATTAAAAATATAGTAAACTGCAACCTAACTTAAGACATGACGAGGATATAATGATGATGAAAGGTGGCTTGGGCAATTTGATGAAGCAGGCACAGAAGATGCAGGAAAACATGCAACGTGCCCAACAGGAAATCGCGCTGCTGGAGGTGACAGGTCAATCCGGTGGTGGTTTGGTTTCTGTTGTCATTAACGGCACGCACGCTTGCAAACGTGTATCCATCGACCCCTCCCTGTTTGAAGATGACAAGGATATGCTGGAGGATTTGGTCACGGCTGCTTTCAATGATGCCGTCCAGCGTCTTGATGCGGCGACCCGTGAACGGATGGCGGATGCGACGGCTGGCATGCAATTGCCTGCCGGTTTCAAGATGCCATTCTGAGATAAGGTATACTGATGTCAGAATCCTCGCTGCTGAAAGAGCTGGTTGACGCGCTGCGCTGTTTGCCCGGTGTGGGCATGCGTACTGCCCAACGGATGGCATTTCATCTGCTGGAGCACGACCGGCGCGGCGGGGAGCGTTTGGCACGGGTAATGGCGGATGCGATGCAACATATCCGCCATTGCCAGCGTTGCCGAACCCTGACTGAGCAGCCGGTGTGCCGCATTTGTGGCAATACCGGGCGTGACCCGGCTTTGTTGTGTGTGGTCGAGCACCCTTCTGACGTGGTGGCGATTGAGCAGGCAACCGGCTATCGTGGTTATTATTTTGTGTTGGGTGGGCGTTTGTCGCCGCTGGATGGGATTGGCCCTGCGGATATTGGCCTAGATGTCCTGGAACAACGGATGGATGAGGGACAGGTACAGGAGCTGATTTTGGCAACCAATCCAACGGTTGAGGGCGAAGTGACGGCGCATTATATCAGTGGGCTGGCTGCCAAACGCCAGATTGTAACCAGCCGTATCGCCCATGGTGTGCCGATGGGCAGTGAGTTGGAGTATGTGGATAGCGGTACGCTGTCGCATGCGTTTGAAGGACGGAGAAAGTACTGATGGCTAATTGCCTGTTTTGCCGGATACGTGATGGTGAAGTGCCATCGAAGAAAGTGTATGAAGATGAGCATGTGATTGCTTTCCATGACATTTACCCGAAAGCCCCCTTGCATGTGCTGATCGTACCCCGCAAGCACATCGCCACGATCAACGATATGGAAGCGGGCGATGCCGAGTTGGTCGGGCGTTTGTTTTTGGCGGCAAAAAAGATTGCTGCCGATGCGGGTTATGGCGACGGCTACCGCGTCATGATGAATTGTGGCGAGAAGGGTGGGCAGGTGATTTTTCACATGCATTTACACCTGATGGCGGGTTGGCACGAATCAACCCGTGACCAGGTAAAAGATTAAAGCCAGCTAGCCGGTTTATTAAGCGACCCCATGCCGATATAATCGCCCCTATATAAAAAAGGGGCGAACATGTTTTCTTCAAGCAAACGCTTATTGCTTGCCGGGTTGTTGGCAGGGGGGCTGGCAGCATGCGGTGATACTTCCACATCCATCAGCTTGCCGGTGACTATCGACAAGCATGCCGAATCGGCACAATTGGCTGTTTCAGCGCCCCAGGCTGAGTTACAGGCAAAAATTCCTGCATTGCTTGAATATCAGCAGCGGATCTCGGCTGCTTTGCAAGCCAATCCCCCCGTCTTATTGCTGGATGCACAAGAATTACCGGAGGCCAATGCCCAGTTGGCACAGCAACTGGCGGTTGCTCATGCCGAATTCCAGAAATTTACCCGTGATCCCCGCAGTGGACAAGCCCTGCGCAATGAAATCATGACGGTGCGCAAGGCACTGCCTGCTGATTTCAATGGTTCGGCAGGCCCTTGTGCCCAAGCTGAATGTTTCCGGGTGGAGATGTATAGCCATTTTGACAATGCTTCCACGATTGCCTTTGTTGATGTGCAGCGCAAGGCCGTGCTGGGGGTGAGCCGCCAGAATTATTCACAGCCGGATTTGCCCCCGCGTTTGGTGGTCTTGGCGAATGCCATTGCGGAGGCCTCCCCTGAAGTCAAGGCGGTATTGGCTGAGCAGGCTGGGAAAAAGCAGCCGGATAAAGCCGAATTCAAGACTGCCTTGCAGGATTCCTTGTGTGAGCGTTCCCACCATTTGTGTGTTGCCCCAACCTATGTGTTTGAAGGGGATGCTTTGTGGGCTATCGTTGATTTGACGGAGGGCAAACTGGTCGGTACACGCTGGACGGAGTTGGGTACAAGTGGCCCGCGCAGGGTGGTAACGGAGCGTAGCCTGGAAAATGAAACCACCTTCCGGGATTACTGCGAAAAGGTGAATACGCTCAGCCAGGATGGTTGGAGCATGGATTATGTCATTACCGGCTCGGATGGTTTGCAACTGAGCGGGGTTAAATACCAAGGCAAGCCTGTCCTGAAGAATGCCAAGCTGCTGGATTGGCATGTGAGCTACTCATCCCGCGAGGGGTTTGGCTATAGTGATGCGGTGGGTTGCCCCTTGTTCAGTTCGGCGGTGGTGATTGCCTATGATGGGCCAAAAATCGAACCGATCCTTAAAGAAGGCCAAGTGGTTGGTTTTGCAGTTGTGCAGGATTTCCGCCAACCACCGTGGCCTACGCCCTGTAATTACCGTTATGTGCAGCGTTTTGAGTTTTATCAGGATGGGCGTTTCCGGGTGGCACAAGCTGATTTTGGGCGTGGGTGTGGTACGGATGGCACATACCGCCCGGTTGTGCGCCTTGATCTGGACGTGGGCGGGGTGGAAACCTTGGCTGAGTGGTCAGGCACAGATTGGACAGTGGTGGACAAAGAACAGTGGCGTTTGCAGGATGAGGCCAAACTCACGGCTGAAGGCTACCAATATCGCTTCACTGGTCAAGAGGGGACAGGCTATTACATCGAGCCGGGGCGGGGGCAGTTTGGTGATGGTGGGCGTGGCGACCATGCTTTTACCTATGCGAGTGTGCATAAACCAGAAGAGGGTGAGCAGGATACGGTCACGATGGGGTCATGCTGCAACACAGACTACCGGCAAGGGCCGGAGCAATTTATTGAGCCTGCTGAACCCTTGCAAGGAAAGGATATTGTGTTGTGGTACGTGCCACAGATGAAAAACGATGGGAATCCGGGCAGTGAGTATTGCTGGGCAGATACTCGGGTGAAGGATGGGGTGCAAACGGTTGAGGTGTGGCCTTGTTGGTCGGGGCCGATGTTTGTGCCCGTGAAGGGGGCATTATGATGCGCCGTTTACTGGTTTTATGGGCGGTGGCGAGCTTGTTCAGCGCGTGTGGTGAGCCGGATATGGGCAAGTTCAAGCCGGGGGTTGCGGATGCTTGCCGTATCCTCCCGCCGTTTATTGCCAAAACCGGTTTGGGGCAGCAAGTGGCTTTGGATAGCCAGCAGCGTGGGTATCAGGGTATCCGTTTGGTCCAGGCCAAAACCGGCAAGACATGGCAGCACCCCAGTTGGGATGATGCCGGGCATGTCGGGGCATTTGCCCGTGACCGGGATGGTTATATTTATGTTGCCCCTACCCCGGATGTAAGCCTGAAAGATAATCCCCCCGCCTTGCAAAACCGGATTTACCGGGTCGATGCACAGACGGGGGAAATGTCCTTGTGGTTGGAGCTGCCCGCAGCGGCAGCACCGTCGGCGGCTAACCCGTTTGGGGTTATGGGGCTGTTTTATGACTGTGATACCCATAGCCTGTATGCCAGTTCTCTGGCAGGTTCCGCACCACGCCAAGCCTTGGGGCGTATTTATCAGATTGATATTGCCAGCAAGCAGTTGTTGGGGCAGTTGGAGAATACCGATGCTATCGGTGTTGGTGTTTTTAATGGGGTGAAACACAAGCGCCTGTATCTGGGGGCTGCCCGCTCTTCTGATGTGTATTCGGTGGCACTGGATGCCAAGGGGGGATTTACGCCGGATGTGCGCCACGAGTTTGCCTTGGCAACCTTGCCTGATGGCAATACCACCAGCGTGCGCAAGTTTAATTTTGGGCAGGAGCGGGGGCAGTATGTGATGCGCCTGAAGGAAACCGAGTTTGGCTTCCGTTTGATGGCGGAAAACAACCCCCACAAACGCACGTATGGTTTTAAGTATGATGCCATGCAAGACCGCTGGGAATTTATGGATACCCAGCTGGAGATGGGGGAGTAGCGGGATTATACGCGGTCGCCTTGGCTGTCTTTGGTTATGGATTGCCATGTTAGCAGATGGCTGATATGATCCTTGTCATATATTAAATTTATAAATAATCATAAGTTTCGCTGTGGCTCCTCTGTCCACATAATGATAACAATGGGCTAATGACATGTACTCAAGCATTCGGGTAAAGCAATGGGGACAGATGGGGCTGGGCGTTGCTTTGCTGCTTATTCCCCAATTCATCTACGCAACTAACAATGCGGCTCCTGTGGTCAATGCCACGATTTCCGTTGCCAAGACCGGCTCTGAACCGTTTGATGCCCAAACTTGGGATGGCAGCAATCTGGCGACGGCGGGTTTGGATGCCAATGAAGACAACAATGTCGTCCGTTTGCAGGATTCCATTACTTATCTAGTGGAAGCATCTGTCAATGACAACGATGTGGAGAATTTGACGGCTACCGTACAACTTGACAAGAAGCAGGCGTGGATCGCCATCCCCACGGGCTGTAAAACCGACCCAGCGGTAGTGAGCCCGGTGTCTACCATTTCCACCGACAAACGTACCTTATTCTGCAACATGGGCAGTGCCATGGAAGGGACAACCCGTGCCATTTATCCCACAGCACGAGCCATTGGGGCTTCGTATGATGGCATGGAAATTACACTCAACGACCATCATGTGTCAGCCAGTGTGTCTGTTCAAGCGGATAATGCTTCAAATGTGGCTACCGCTGGGCCAACCGATGTGGTGGTGACAGCCAACTTCAAGGTGAATACCTATAAAGAATTGCAAAGCATGGCAACTGATCCTGTAACAGGACAATTGCTGTACAAAGCACCGGCTGAAAAGGGTAAGGATAGCACGACCAAGGGGGCTGTGGTCGAATACGTTATCAAAGTCCAGTACCAAAAAGGTTCCATGATCGCCGATGCACCGAATGAGGTGGGTGGTGATTTTGAAATGGATTACCTCTTGCTTGACCATTACACCGACGATAACAACAATAACAACAGCGTGAGTACCATCTCGTCGGCTGGTACACCGATTACGGTATCAACCAGTGCGGCGCTGTATGATTGGGATCCCGCCAAACCAGCCTGTGAGTTGGTGGGGGATCATGGCTCCAATGCCTCTGTGACCTGTACACAGGTTAATCATCTGCTTGACCGATTGGGGCCAGCTTTCGCTACGGATGGCATTTATGATCCCAATATCGCTATCGACCTGAAAAACATTGACGTGCGTGACCCTGACAAGGACGGCAATCTTGTCGAAGTACGTATCAATATTTGGTATAGCGAGCCGGTTGATATTGCAACCCATCAAACCTGCCCTCCTTACCCGTGTTCAGATATGACGATCAATTCGGTGGGTGTTTACAGCGCTACGGGTGGGGCAGGTGGTTCGCCTGCGGTACTTGGATTTAACCCCACATCGACTGAAGATGCTTCTGGCAATAACCTGGCCAATTACAATGGAGTCGGTGAGCCATTTCCTGAGTTTATGACTTATCCCTTACAATATTCGTTGCCCGGTGGCTATTCAGAGTCGAAAGGGTTTTATGGGCCTTGGTTTCCGGGTAAAACAGGGACACGCAAAGCTGCACTCGGTGATACAGTACCATTTTTATTGAATGTATGGGATTACCGCTATATTGATGATGCCAAGTCACAGGTTTGCGACAAGATTGATACTAGTCAGTTTGAATACGTTGGTTTGGCTCCGTCGGTGCGCAATGACTTGGGTTATAGCTGGAATCATTTGCAGTATAACCCCAACTATACGAGTTATGGCCCTACTCAAAGTTCCTTCCATAGTTCAGGAGCTGATGTTCGCTTTTTCTATTCGGCTGACCCCCATGCCGGGTTAACAGCTCAGCGTGATGAAACCTGTGATGATGATGTTAATGGTGATGGCAAATACGTTCTGGATGGCATCAACCAAGTGACAGGGTTGGCTGACTCACCGAATGACTGGGTGACTGATCCTGCCTTATTGGGCGGGGCTGCCAATGTCAGTAAGCTGAGAATGGAAACACGGATTGATAAGAGCCGCATGACAGCCATTGATCCTGCCAATACCCGGCTGGGTTTTAGCAGTAACCATTTGCTGAAAATAAAACCGACAGCCACTGGTTATACGAATACGGCAACAGGCCTTATCCATCTGCCGAATTACATTACTCGTCGTCTTGAGGATGGCAAGGGTAATTGGGGTACGTGGATAGATACCAGTGAGATTTCGGTTGATCCCAATGAGGCTGGTTTTTCTCTGCACGATCGTCGGGCTGACCGGATCATCCTGGTTCCGTCTTCCATCTCAGTTGAAAAATACACTGAGCCACGCGGTATCAAGGTGGTTCGTGGTGGTGATCGGGTCGATTTTATTATTGAGCCACGTGTATTTGGGGGTTGGAATCCATCCATTAATACGGCAACAGTAGACGATTCCCTGCCTGCTGGCACGGCTTATCAACCCGCATCAGAACGTTTCTCGATTGATGGAGGGGTGACTTGGTTGACCTACGATCAATATGTTGCCTCAAATCCGATGGTTACTCTGACAACGCCTATCAATGATGATAAAGACCTGACCTTGGCTTGGCATTTCGGTAGTGTTGATAGCGGTGAGCAGTTACCGCTGATTCGCTATAGCGTCAATATTGACCCTAAACGGGTCAGCGGGAATTTTACCAATACGGTTAGGCTTAATTCAGCTATTGGGGTAGATGATAATAATGATGGCGTAAGTGATACAAAAATGGCCGCCTATCAGGTGTCTATTTTCCCGGATTCCGGGGTGGATGTGTTTAAATCGGTTGCAGCACCCGTCTACTCGACCAATGCACCCTTTGAGTTTTCGCTTACCTACAAAAGTCTGGGTAGTGAGGATTATGGGGTGGGCGATTTCATCGACATCTTGCCTTACAGCAACGATGGTAATGGTCAATATACCAGTGGCTTGGCAAGCACACGCCGACCCGGTAGCCGTTTCAACGGTGATTATGCCGTTACCAAAGTGATTGCCGATGCTGGGGTGAAAGTCTTTGCGACAGGTGCGTCGCCCACTTCCTTGCGACAGGATCCTTGCCATGAAAGCAATCAGCCCAGTGGTTACACCCCGGTGGCAGGTGATGTGTGTTATCTGGCATACGTTAACAATGGCAACCGGTTTACTGGTGGCAGCAGCAATGGTACGGGTACGGTCGCTTGGACAGAATGTACTGCCCTGTCTCCGGTGACGTGTGGGGGACTTGACCCGACCGCCATTACTGGGTTGCGTTTACTGACACCCGCTTTGACCGCAGCAGCCGGGGCACGTACTTTTAAGGTGGAACTGACCCCGCAGGGTAACGTTGGTGGGATACCACAACTGGATACCGATTCTAAAGTGATGGATACCTCAACAGGTGATATTTATACCAATAGCTTTGGGGGGCGAGTACCGGAGTTGTCACTGCTGATTATTTCCAATGATGTGAGCGTCACGGTGGTCAGTGGCTCGATCGGTGACTATGTTTGGCTGGATATGGATGCTGACGGAGTGCAGGACGGAGGTGAACAGCCGTTGGATAAGGTGGTGGTGCAATTGCTTAACAATGCCGGTGAGCCTGTTTATGTTGACCCGGCGACAGGCGGTGTGGTGGCCTCCACAGTAGTCGGTGCAATCCCTTACCAAACGGAAACCAATGCACAGGGTGTGTATACTTTCACCAACCTGCCGATGGGGAGTTATAAGGTTAATGTGATCCCGCCTGTGGGTGTGGCTCCGACCTTCGATAATGATGGTGGTTTGGACAACCAATCAGCAGAAACATTAAGTTTGGTGAAGGATGCCTTCGGTAGGGTAACAGGGGTGGAGCAGAATACCGTGCAGGATTTCGGCTACCGGAATTTGCAGGTGGATGTCCAGTTGCTCAAGACAGTGGACAAAACCTCTGTCAAGCGGGGAGAGACTGCCGTGTATACCCTGACCGTCAGCAATGCCGGGCCAGATACGGTCAGTGGTATCAAAATCACCGACCTGTTACCGCTGGGGGTTGCCTGGGTCAGTGATGACAGTGCAGGGGCTTATGACCCATTAACAGGTGTGTGGACTGTGGGTGGTGTGGCTAAGGGGGGCAGCCAAGTCCTGAACATTACGGTGCGGGTAAAGTGAAACTGCCGATGTCCACCCAGTATTCTGGGTGGCGGAAGGTTGTTAAGTTGTGGTATAGGAATACTTGCCTATTCTGATTAGCATAAAAATAATCAATTCAATAATAGATTTTTTTTCTCAAGAATGGGCTGCTTGTATGAAGAAACAATTCTGTAGGGCTGGCGATAAGGTCGCCAGCTTATCGCTAGGCTATTTTTTTCACAATCTCTACCGCATATTGCTTGCCGTTTTATTGCTGATGGGCAATGTTTTGGCAGCCCGCTTGGCGGTGGCTGACCTGCCGTTATTGCCAGGGCAAGCGGTCACTACCCGTTTCTCTGGCGCTGATTCCAACCTCCAGACACCGATGCCTGATGGCGTGGTTGTGAATGTTATAGATACCCGCGATCCGTTGGGTAATGGTGCAACTTTCGGTGCTCCCTGGAGTGCGAACCTTTATAACCATCCGACATGGAATGCCCAAACCATGGGCGAGATATTCGGTGTTGCCGTGGATCACAGTGTGTCGCCGCCGGATATTTATGTAGCCAGCTCGTCCAGCCTGTACTTCGCACAGCTTGAGTTCAACATGTCCCCCGGTTCGCTGGCTTCTGGCTATGGTGCTATCTTCAAGATTAATGGTACAAGCGGTGCGGTGTCTGTGCTGGCCCAATTGCCGAGTTCATCCTTCGATTACGGTGGTTATACCCGTTATGCCGGGTTAGGACAGTTGGCAATCAACCCCGTAACGCGGCGTTTGTACGTTTCCAACTATGAGGATGGCAAGATTTATGTCGTCAATATGTCGACAGGTGTCACCGTACAGGCATTTGACCACGGTATGGCAGTGGCTAGCCCGACGGTAGCTGATGATGGGGGTGCAGGTTTTACCGCCGTAGGGCGGCGCGTGACAGCGGTACAATATAACCCTGTCGAGGGGCGCTTGTATTACTCGGTTGCCGCCACGTTTCTCAATGAGATCTGGTCTGCCCCGTTGTTGGCGGATGGCAGTGTGGATGCTGCGGGTGCGCGTAAGGAAACCACGTCTACACGGGCAGAGTGGTGGGGTAATGATGCGGCGGTTGAAATCACTGACTTGGCGTTTGATAGTACCGGCAAGCGCATGCTGGCAGGGATTACCACGATCCATCCTGTGCAGTTGAAAAGGCTGGCGCATTACAGCGGTGCACAAGAATGGGTTGGAGCCACCGGGGGGTGGGCGCTCAATACTGCTTTGGAGAGTGCCAATGGCAACATTCCCGTGGGGAATATCGGTGGCAAGGGCAACTCCACAGGGGGTGTATCCTATGGTTACAATAATTATGGCAGTGCTGATCCCGCCAATGAAACCTGTGAAGACTCGATGGTTTTAATGGGTGACGGTTTGATCTTTGACGCGGACAACAATAGGTTTGTTTATGGATTGCAAATTACGCCATTGACAGGTACGACCACGGATACCTTGGGCTGGGATGATTATTTTGTCGATGTTGATGGTGGCATTGGTACTAACCAAGCCTCTGATAAGGGCAGCATGGGGGATGTCGATATTCTGAGTGCCTGTTCCAAACCGCTGATGACCAGTTTGGGTTCCCTGGTTTGGAATGACGTGGATAATGACGGCATTCAGGATGCAGGTGAGGCCGGTCTTGCCGGTGCAGTAGTTTCCTTGTGGGTCGATAATGGTACGGGTACATTTGTGGCGGCAACTGAAACGAATGGCAATTTGGTTGCCAACCAGACGACCGGTGCAGATGGCCTCTACTACTTTAGTAATTTACCGGTTGGTACATACCGTGTACGGGTGGTTCCTCCTGCCAAGTATTTCCCCAGCTCAGTCCAGAATACAACAGCGGATAATAATATCGAAAATGACTCAAATATTGCCACCGAGCCGGTGGCAGGTACGTTTGAGTCGGCTTCCATTACCTTGGGTTTGGGGAGTGAGCCTGGCGAGAGCGGTACTCAGGCTGGTGATGCCCAAGACAATAGCGATGATGCCAATGGCAATATGACCTTGGATCTGGGTTTCGTGATTCCAAAAGTTGATGTTGCTTTGACTAAGGCTTTGGATAAGCCTACTGCCAAGCGTGGTGAAACGGTGGTTTATACCCTGACCGTCAGCAACAGCAGCACAACCCTAGCAACCGGTGTCCGTATCACCGATCAGCTTCCGGCAGGTGTGACCTATGTCAGTGATGATGGGATGACACTCTACGGGGCAGATGTCTTTGATGCAGCAACAGGGGTCTGGATGGTGGGTGATGTGTCAGCGGGTGGCAGCAAGGTTTTGCATATAACCGTGACGGTGAATTAATGGACGGGTACAGAAAGCCAGAGGAACAATAGATTTTTTGGTATGACTATCCCCAATACAGTGCTTGTATTGGGGGTGGTTAAAAACTATCATCTGCCCAATACATAAAATATATTTTTCCATTAATAAAAAATATAAGGCATGGGCATGCGATCCTCTCTTTTACGGTATACCTTGCTGCCAAGGTTAACCCAGCTACGCTATGGTATTGGGTTTTGGCTGTTAGTGCTGGCTTTGCCATCAGCGTATGCGGATATTTCGGGGCAGGTTTTCCTTGACTATAACTTGAATGGTCAATTGGATAATTCCTCAAAAATCCGTAATTTTACTGACACTATGGATATTTCCGTTGCCGTTGACAAAGGGGTAAGCGCGGCACAAGTGCAGGCGGAGTGTATCACCGCAAGCGGTACAAGCACGTTTGGCCCGGTCACAACCGATACCAACGGGCTATTTAGCCTCCCTACCACCGGGGCAACGGAAGGCGCAACCAATTGCATGCTACAAATCACCTCCCTGCCCAGTGGCTACAGTGTGGGGGCGCAAAGCAATGGTGGCAGTAATGTCCTCACCCAGTTTGTCAGCCCTACCGCGATCCATGCCCATTTTGCGGTGAAAGAGGCCGCCAGCTATTGCCAGAACAATCCTGACCTTGCCACTAACCGCTATGCCTATGGGCAACAAACCCCTAATGCCCCCTTTGCGGGCAATAGTGATGTTACCAACCTGTTTGCTTTTCCCTATAGCAGTGGTGTGGCGGGTGTACAAGGAACGTCTCCCGCTGGTGCGGATGAACCAAAAGAAGCTGAGCAGGAGAAGCTTGCATTAGCCAGCCATATCGGCAGCGTGTTTGGGTTGGGATGGCATGCCGCTTCCGAGAGCCTGTTTGCTGCCGCCTATATGAAGGCTTGGACTGGATTTGGCCCCAGTGGGACAGGAGCCATTTACCGCGTCAATCTGACCGATCCGGCAAACCCCAGCAGCAGCCTTTATGCTGACTTGAACCAAATATTTCCAGCAACCCCCGCAACAGCCGGTGAAGATCCTTACCTGACCGGGGTGTTCTCAGCATCCAATCCGGGTTATGTACAGATTGCTGATGGGAGTGCTGCACCCGATGGTTCTTATGTGGCATCGGGGGATGCAACCCGTGACAACCAGAATGGGCAAATTGCGGCGGCAGTTGGTCAGGTGGCATTCGGCGATCTGGATGTATCCGTTGATGGGGCATCCTTGTTTGTTGTCAACCAGGCTAACCGGAAACTGTATATCCTGCCCCTGCGGGCATCCGCACTAACAGCTGCTGATGCGGCGGCAATTGAGAGTTATGCCATCCCCTTCGCCAGCAATTGCAAAGATAAACATCAGGCTTTCGGCTTGGGGGAATACCAAGGGGGGCTGTATGTTGGCACTTTCTGCGGTGCAAACACGGGCTTACCTTGGACTCTCCCACGGCACACAATTTTTCGTTTTGATAAGGCGACCAAGCAGTTTGCGGCAACCCCGAGCATGGATTATCTGGTGCAAACCGGTGATGCTTTCCCTGCGGGCACATCCAGTATCACTGACATCACTTTTGACCATCAAGGCCATATGATGGTCGCGTTTCGCCGTGCTTCCTTGGTGGATGTGGGCAGCACAGGGTATGGCATCATACGCCGTGCCTGTGTCCAGGATGCGGCTACCTACTTGTGGGCGCTGGAAAATAATGGCTCTTGCGGCGGGGTCACAACAGCGGGCAAGGATGCGGGCGGCGGCCCTGGTGGTGGGCGGTTTTTCTTTCAGGAATGGTCAACTGACCAGGGGGCAACCGGAGATAAGACGGCCAGTTACGGTGGCTTGGCTCATATTCCAGGGTTTCTGGAGTCAGCCTATACCGTTGTTGACCCGTTCCAAACCTATGAAGCGGGAGTGGCATGGCTGGATATGGGGCTGGGCGATCTGGCTACGGCAGGCCAGCGTAACCGGGCATATTCTTTTTATCGGGGGTCAGGAGCGTTCAGTTATCCAGATAACCGCCCCATCAATGGCAAAAGCGGGGCGCTAGGTGATTTGGAGGTGTTGTGTGATTCCCCTGCCATCGAAATTGGCAACCGCGTCTGGCAGGACAGTAATGGCAACGGTATCCAGGATGCCGGTGAAGCACCGCTGGCAGGGGTAAAAGTCGAGCTGTTTGCCCAAGGTGTGGATGTGGGCAGTGCAACACCCTTGGCGACCACTCTGACCGATACGGAGGGTTATTATGTGTTTTCCAATGATGTGCGTGGCTACCCCGTTGGCGGTAATAATGCACCCAATGACACCACAGGAGCCAATGGCGGTTTTGATGTGGCTGACATCCAGGGTGGGCGTACCAGTACAGCAAGCCATAAATATGGTTTGGCTACCTTATTGCCCAATACGCCCTACCAAGTCGTGATCCGCCAAGCCGATGGTGCAGGCCAGCAGGCCAGTTTGATGACATTGGCGTTGACTGACCCGATGAAAGGGGCGGATACGGAGCGTAATTCAGATGGGGCTTTGGTGGGTACTCATGCCATTTCCACGGTGACGACACTGGATGCAGGCAGTTATTACCATGCGGTGGATTTTGGTTTCAAAGCCGCCGCCGCGCCTGTGACGGACTTGAAGTTGTCAAAAACCGTTAACCCCATAACTGCCAAGCACGGGGATATAGTGCCTTATATCCTGACGCTCGAAAATGAGAGTGATGTCGATGCAACCGGGGTGACAGTGACCGATAAGCTGCCAACAGGATTGACCTATGTGAATCATGCACCTGCCTCATTCAATTATGACAAGGATTCGGGTGTGTGGGATGTGGGCAACGTTCCTGCCAAACAGGTGGTGACACTAACGATTAATGTCATGGTGGATTAAGGCATTTGTAATCGTATCAAGCAATATTTAATGAATTAAAAACAAGGCTTGTTGATGTGTAAGAGTAAAACCTTTCCGCTTGTGAAGCAGGTGGGCTATGGCGCATTGCTTATGTGCTGGTCTGTTCAGGTTTACGCAGATATTAGTGGAACCGTGTTCCGTGATTTTAATGCGAATGGCCTATTTGATACCGGTGCGGCTTTTAACGAGGTCGGGATGGCTGGTGTCACGGTTAAGGCATTTGCAGCAGATGCTGCCAGCAGCTCACCAAGCGCCAGTGCCTTGTCGGGTGCAGATGGCACCTATACCTTAACAGGCTTGGCGGTTGGGCAACCTTACCGGCTGGAGTTTTCGTGGAGTGCGGCCTGGCTTAAACCGGGTGCGGCTGGGGGGACGAGTGTCCAGTTTGCTTTGGATGGTGCAACCGGTATCAATTTTGCGGTCGGCGATCCCAATGATTATTGGGACAACACACAGGTTCCCCGTTATGTCGTTCCACAGTATTGGAATGGGTTGGCAAGTGCAAACAGTAGCTCAACAGGTGTTGGCTCAACCTTGTATACCAGCACAGGGCTGAACTCAAACTATCAAGATTATGATGGTATAGCTGGAACCGGGCCAATTCCACGGGAAGATTTGACCGTTTCCCAGGTTGGTTCTGTTTGGGGCGAGGCCTACCATAAAACACAAAAGCATTTGTACCTGACCACCTTCCTTAAGCGGCATGTTGGTATGGCTGATGGCACTGGGTATATTTACAATGTGGACTATAGCGGGGCAACACCTGCTTTGGCTGGCAAGTTTGATTTGCAAGGCGTGGTTCCTTCCAACGGGGGTAGTGCGATTGATCTCGGCACTGTGACCCGTACCGGTTCGGCAGATTTTACCCTGCCAGATGATAAATATACGCCGAGTTGGGATATTGATGCATTCGGAAAAGTAGCCACCGTGTCTTATGGGGATGCTGACATCCAGCCAGGAACCGATTATCTCTGGACAGTCAATTTGTTCCAGAAGGCATTGATCCGGGTCGATGTGTCTGGCAATCCTGGCAGTGTCCCGGCGGATGTAAAACAGTATGTCCTCAGTGATTTGCCCGGTTATCCGACATCGGCAACCGGTGTTTTACGTCCTTGGGGCTTGGCGTTTGCTTATGGCAAGGGCTACTTGGGCGTGGTTGATGATGCTTCCATCTCCGCGCTTCAGCCGGATCTAAAGGCCATTGTTCTGGAGTTTGATCCCACTAACATACTGGGCGGGTTCACCCAGAAAGTAAACTTCCACCCCAATGTTAAAAGACAAAACACAGACTCCTGGGATCCCTTTTTTCCGTGGATAAATGCCTATGCAGAGCCTCCTGTGTTTGCTACCGGGGCATACAGATATAAGCCTCAACCGGTCTTGTCCGATCTGGAGTTCGATGAAAATGGGAATATGTATCTCTCTTTCTTTGACCGGTGGGGGCATCAAATGGGGTATTGGAATTATCGCCCGCTCAGTGGAAATACCACAACAGTCCGTCCATCCGTCTATGGGGAAATTCTAAAGGCATGCAGCACAGCCTCAGGATGGGAAATTGAAGGGACAGGGGCTTGTCATGTGGGGAGCACCGAATTTATCCAGGATATTTCAGGTGATGAAGAGGTCGAGTCATCGGAAGGGGCGATTGCCGTATTAAAAGGGACAAATCAGCTGTTGCAAGTGTCCATCGACCCCCACCCACAAGAGCTTACCAGTTCAACTTACTGGACAACACAAGGTACAAATACCTACAGTCTGAGCAATGGGCAAATCAGCCATTGGTATTCCTTCTACCAAAATTCAAACGTTGAAGCCTACGGTAAGGCTAACGGTTTGGGTGATGTGGAGCTTTTGTTACCGCCCGCACCCATCGAGGTTGGCAACCGGGTATGGCTGGATGCTGATAGTGATGGCATACAGGATGCCGGTGAGGCGGGTATTGACGGCTTGCAGGTCAAACTGGTTTGTGGGGCAGATGAGGCTGTTGCTATCACAGCGGATGGCGGGGTATTCCTCTTCAGTAATGCCAGCGGTGGGAATGCGGAGTTCATGGGGGCAGGGGAAAATTGTAGCCTCCATGTGGTTAATACCCAAGCAGTCCTTGACGGTTATGTGCTCACGACCATCAACGCGGATGGGATTGGCAGCAATGATTCCCTAACTGACCTGCGTGATTCGGATGCTACCCGTAACGGCGGAACAGACGACATTCTGTTTACTGTTGGCAATTCAGGCGACAACAACCATAGCTTGGATATGGGCTATAAATCGGTTCCCCTCACCGATATTTCCTTGGCAAAAACCTTGGATAAGCCTTCTGCCAAGCGCGGCGAAGTGGTCATTTATACCCTGACTGCCAGCAATGGAAGTACCACCCCGGCAACCGGGGTAGAGGTTGCTGACCCCTTGCCTGCGGGTGTGACCTACCTGAGTGATGATGGTGTGGCGCTGTATGGGGCTGATGTGTTTGATGAAACCAGTGGCCTATGGGCGGTTGGCAGTGTGCCACCCGGCGGGAGTAAAGTCTTGCACCTTACCGTTAGAATCAATTGATTTTTAATTAATCGGTCTAATTTTCACATGGATAAAATAAAATTATATATATATATTATTATAACATATGTAACTAATTATAAAAAAAGGCTTGTTGATGAATAAGAACTTTTTCTTGACTGCTGCCCAGGCGGGTAGCGGCGCATTGCTCATATGCTTGCCTATGCAGGTGGTCTATGCGGACATCACAGGCACTGTCTTTCGTGATTTTAATGCCAATGGCCTATTTGATACGGGCATGACCTTTAACGAGGCCGGGATGGGAGGCGTGACCGTCAAAGCCTTTGCAGCGGCTGATGCCGTCGGTGCTCCAACGGCAAGTACCGTGTCGAGTGCAAATGGCGCGTATACCTTAACCGGTTTGACAGCGGGGCAACCGTATCGCCTGGAATTTTCATGGAATGATACGGCACTCAAACCCGGTGTGGCGGGTGGGTCAACCGTCCAGTTTGTCCAGGATGGTGTGGCGGGTATTAATGTTGCTGTCGCCAAACCCAATGATTACTCCCAGACACAACCCGATTTGGTGACAACATTGGCGGTATTGGGGCCTAGTGACGATGTGACCGCTGCCGGTAAGGATTTTCGTGACTTGCGTGCGTTGGTCAGGTTCTCCTCTGATTCACAAGGCAAACCGGGTGATGCAGGTTATATTGCACCCACAGTATTGGCACGACATCGGGATATTGGCTCAACGTTTGGTTTGGCTTATCAACGTGAAACAGACGCGGTTTTTGCCAGTGCTTTTTATAAGCGGGCTTCTGGATTTGGCCCAGGTGGGCCAGGGGCAATCTATCGGATTAGCAGCACCGGGGCAATCAGTATCCATGCTACCATCCCCAATGCGGGTATCGGGCTGCATAATTTTAATGCGATTGCTAGTTATGAGTCTGTTTATTATGACGATGCTGTGGTCGCGGTGGGTAAGGAGTCATTGGGTGATTTGGAAATATCGGCAGATGGTTCATCCCTGTTTGTAGTTAATTTAAATGACCGTCATCTCTATCAGGTGGCGAGCAATACCGGGGCAGTCAGCGATTTGGGGGAAATCACCCGCCCGGCTGAGTGTATCAATAATTTGGATTTCCGACCATTTGCGTTGGCAAAAGACGAAAATGATACGCTTTATGTCGGAGCCGTATGCAGCAACGAGTCACAAACGGAGCCTAGCGGTCATCCTTCTGCCCTGATTTTGAAGTATGCCGGTGCAGGCACGTTTACCCCCGTTTTTAGTTTCGATTTACAGTTTGGTGATGTCTATGACAATGTGAATCAGCCTTATTGGTCAAGCTGGTTGGCGAATCGGGGGACGACCCCCTTGTTTACTGACTTGTTGTTCAGTGGCAATGATTTGGTAATGGCATTCCGTAACCTTGTGTTCGACCAGTCTTATTCTCCCGCATCCAATGTGCCGCCTTTAGGTGAGGTATTAAAAGCCTGCTGGAATGGTGTTGGCTGGGAGCTGGAAAATAATGCCGTGTGCGGCGGGCAAATGGGAGCCTTACCTAATTTCAATGCGACTAATCCCCGGCAGGCAGATAGTGGCCCTGGGGGTGGCAACTTCTTCCAGATTGCGGATGCTTACAATGAGCAAGGCATGAAAGGCGGTTTGGCGGCTACGCCAGGGTATAATTATCTGATTGGTACAACGACTGACCCATTTGCCGTTGCTTCGGGTGGGGTTATGCGCCTTAGCCTGCTGTCGGGGGTGAAGAGCCAGCAGTACGAGATTTACCAAGGGACTCCGGTTAATACCTACGGTTATACCACCATGATTGACGGTCATTTTGGTAAATCCAATGGCTTGGGAGATTTGGAGTTGCTGAGTGCGCCTGCACCGATGGAGGTTGGCAACCGGATTTGGCTGGATGCCGATAGTGATGGTATACAGGATGCCGGTGAGGCAGGTATTGACGGTTTGCAGGTCAAACTGGTCTGTGGGGCAGATGAAGCGGTTACTGTCACGGCAGATGGTGGGGTATTTTTGTTTAGTAACACGCTGGGTGGAAATGCTGAATTTATGGGGGCAGGGGAAAACTGTAGCCTCCATGTGGCTAATACCCAAGTAGCCCTTAACGGTTATGTGCTCACGGCGGTCAACGCGGATGGGATCAGTAGCAATGATGCCTTGACGGACCTGCGTGATTCGGATGCTACCCGTAACGGTGGAACAGATGACATTCTGTTTACTGTTGGCAATTCAGGTGACAACAACCATAGCCTGGATATGGGTTATAAGTCTGTCCCCCTCACCGATATTTCCTTGGCAAAAAACCTGGATAAACTCTCTGCCAAGCGTGGCGAAGTCGTGGTTTATACCCTGACGGTCAGTAATGGAAGTACTACCTTGGCAACCGGGGTGGAGGTTACTGACCCCTTGCCTGCGGGCGTGACCTACCTGGGTGATGATGGTGTGGCGCTGTATGGGGCTGATGTATTTGATGAAACAACAGGTCTGTGGACAGTAGGGGATGTACCGGCGGTAGATAGCAAAATTTTGCATGTTACAGTCAGGGTAAATTAATGTTCTATAGTGTTAAATAGAATTAATTTATGGATGCTTTGGGCATAAAAAATATATTACTAATTATAACTAGAGCTTTTTTGATGCGTAAGAATACCTGTCTTTCTATAAACACATCCGGCTGGGCTGCTACGGGCCTTTGGCTTGGTCTGGTTTGTGTTGCTGATGCGGGTGGCCTACCGGTTAGCCCACCCGCAGGGCCAACAGCGGTTAGTTGTAGCAGTGATGTGCGTTTGGCGACCAGTGTCCATGTCAATGGTGACAGCCAGGTGGCGGGCAGTACCGGAGCCGGTGTTGATGGTCTGGTGACATTTGACTATGCCACTACCGGGGTACTAACCAGCCCGTTTAGCAAGGCAACCGCCGGGCAGGTGGGGGCAGTCTGGGGCTTGGCTTATGATACTGCCCGCCGGAAAATTTATGCCTCTGCGTTCCTCAAGCGTCATGCCAGTTATGGCCCGCAGGGTATGGGGGCGATTTATCAAATGGATGCGATGTCGGCAAGCCCGACCCCAAGCCTGCTGATTGATTTGGCTGCCCAGGGTGTGGATGTCGGCACAAATACCCGTATTGCCAGTAATGGCGAGGTCGATGACCCCAATGAGTTGCCTGCTGATGCGACCAAGCCTTCGTGGGATGCGGCTGCATTCAATCAGGTCGGGAAGGTTTCGCTTGGTGACATTGACATCAGTGCCGATGGGCAAACCTTGTGGGCGGTGAGCCTCAAGCAGCGTGAGCTGGTTGAAATTGCCGTGGGGACTGCCACGGTGACAGCCAGGCATGCTATCCCCGATCCCGGTTGCAGCAATGGTGAACATCGCCCGTGGGCAGTCAAGGTACATGCGGGCAAGGTGTGGGTGGGCACGGTTTGTTCCGCTGAAACCTCCCAACTCCAGTCAGATTTGAAGGCTTATGTCTTGATGTTTGATGGCAGTACGTTTACCCCTGTGTATGATTTCCCCTTGGATTACACCAAAGGCAGCGTTGGCAATGGGCCGGGGAATGAGAAGTGGCAGCCGTGGTTAAGCAATTACGCAACGTTGGCGACGAACCCCAGCTTTGCCATTTATCCGCAGCCACTGCTGTCGGATATTGAGTTCGATATGGATGGCTCGATGATTCTGGGCTTTATGGATCGGATGGGGCATCAGGTGGGTGGGGTAAATTACTCGCCTGCCTATCCCGATGTGACGTTTATCCAGGGGCAGACCGGCGGGGATGTCCTGCGCTTGTGCAATAACGGTGGCACGTATGTATTGGAAAATAATGCCACCTGTGCCGGTATCAGCACCAAGGGCAAGGATGTTGGGCAAGGCCCCGGCGGCGGTGAGTTCTACTGGGGCGATATGTGGGACTTTAACCAGTGGAATGCAGACGGTGGTTTCCATAAAGAGGTGAGTTATGGCGGCTTGGCTTTCCAGCCCGGATCGGGTGAGCTGGCCTTGTCTGCGATGAACCCCCTGGATCCGAATGCTACGGCGGGTGGTATTGTCTGGTTGGATAATGCAAGCGGTGGGCGCTCCAGCACTCATAGCTCTGGTGTGCAGTTATACCAACAATCAGCAGGCAGCAGCTTGTATTTTGGCAAGTCAGCGGGGATGGGGGATGTCGAATTATTTTGCACCGATCCCGTGACATTACCTGACTTGACCCTGCTGAAAGTAGCTGACAAGCCTTCTGCCAAGCGGGGTGAAACCGTGATTTATACCCTGACTGTCACCAATCAAAGCACAACGCCTGCAACAGGGGTGACAGTGAAAGACAATTTGCCTGTTGGTGTTTTGTATATCGGGCAGGCGGGTGATGGCGCTTATGATCCTGTGACAGGTATCTGGACGGTTGGTGATATACCGGGGGCGGGTACAAAAGTTTTGAATATAACTGTGACGATCAAGTAATTAATAATTAATCAGTTTGGCTAACAACCTTAAAACAGAGAGTAATAACGATGATAATAATGAAACCATCTAAAAACCTATTGCTGACCTTCTGTGCAGTGGGCGTGCTGGCAGCAGCAAATCCGAGCTGGGCTGCTGGCTCAATCAATAACTGTGCACAAGTTACGGCGACTACCGAAGGCGACCTTGATTCCACACCGAATAATAAGGCAGATGCGGCAGCCATTTTGGCGGCGGTCACAGCAACCCCACCAACCAATGAAGATGATGAGGCTTGTGCTGTCCTGACCGTTGAGTCTGTTTATGATTTGGGTGACGCACCGGATGATTACAAGACGTTGGCAGCATCGGGTGGTGCAATCCACGAGATTATCCCCGGTTTGATGCTCGGTGGGACAATTGACGATGAGGCCGATGGTCAACCTGGCGTAGATGCCGTATTGGATGGTACGGACGAGGATGGTGTGAACATTCCTGCCCTGACCGATGGTCAGGCACTGACCTTGAGTGTGAGCGCAACCAACACCACCACAACAGCGGCTACTTTGGTCTGCTGGATTGACTACAACGGCGATAAAGTGTTCGCAACCGATGGTTCCGAATCAGGTGGTTCCGCTGTTCCTGCGGGTACGGCGGCAGGTACGGTTATCAATGTCTTGATGCCACAAGTTCCTGCCACGGCAACGGCGGATACCAAAGGTGTCAGTTATGCCCGCTGCCGTTTGACCACGGATGCGATCACCGCCGCTAACCCAGCTGGTGTGGCAACCGACGGTGAAGTTGAAGATTACAAAGTCACCTTCGCAGCCCAGCCTGAATTTGACTTGGCCTTGCGCAAGACGCTGAAAGCAGGTCAGGCAACATCTGTCCAGATTGGTGATACGGTTACTTATACTCTGGAAGTCCTGAACCAGGGTGGTGTTAATGCCACTGACATTGTGGTGGTTGATTACATCCCGGCAGGTATGGAACTGGCGGATGGTAACTGGACAGCTAATGGCGATGGTTCGATGGCTACCTTGACTGCCCCAATCGCAGCGTTGGCAGCAGGTGCAACCACCACGGTTGAGATTACCTTGAAAGTCCGTGCCGATGCCTCCAAAGGCGTGAAGGTGAACGCGGCTGAAATTTCTGCGGCGAAGGATGACAAGGGCGTGGTTGCCACCGATGTTGACTCTACCTATGACAGCAATAAGGCCAACGAAACAGGTATCGTGGATAACACCGTCGACAATACTGGCGGTGATGAGGACGACCATGACGTTGCCGATATTACCGTTGACCCAACCGTTGACCTTGAGTTGCTGAAGGCAGTTACGGACGTGGATGACAAGCCGGTTACGACAGTCCGTCGTGGTCAGACAGTCAAGTACGTCTTGACTGTTACTAACAAAGGCCCTGACGATGCAACGGGCATCAGTGTTACTGACAAGCTGCCGACCAACCTGGCCTATGTCAGCGATAACGCAGCGGGTAGTTATGATGCAGCAACCGGTGCTTGGGCTGTTGGTGCATTGACCAATGGCCAAACCAAATCCATTGTCATCACGGCAACTGTTAAGTAAGGGTTCTGTTGTAAAACCCAAGCTGTAAAAAGATCGGTAAAGATCGGCAAAAAGGAAACCGGGGCAGTGATAACTGCTCCGGTTATCTGATGATAATGGTAATTTTTTATTGTTTATTTTATTTTTTATAAACGCGTTATTACGTACATAAATTAAAAAACAGGTGCCGGGGCATTAATGATGAAAATAACAAAGCTATCCCTAAGCATATCCGTGCTCAGTTTGCTTGCTGCGCTGCCCAGTGTGCAGGCGAGCGAGTTAATTACCAATTGTACTGAGGTCAGTGCATTGGGAGGCAAGGACTTGGATGTAAGCAATGATAAGTCCTGTGCAAAGCTGATGATCCCGTTCGACTTTGGTGATGCACCCGACCCGACATTCCCTTCCTTGCGGCTGCGTGATGGTGCTCGTCACCAGTTGGGAACCGGTTTGTTCCTGGGCAAGTGTGTGGATGCCGATCCGGGTGAAGTGGTGGGTGACATCCTCGGTGGGGCAGCAACCAAAGATGATGCCAGCCCCACACCTCCGCCATTGGCCTATGGTGATTGCAGTAATCCTGATGATGAAGATGGTGTGACGGTCGGGAACCTGACGGTGGGTAAACAGTCTGTCCCGGTCGATATTGTCGCCAGTGAAGCCTGTAAGCTGAATGCCTGGATTGACTGGGATGGGGATGGTAGCTGGACAGGGCTGGCTGAGCAGATCTTTACTGATCTGGCGTTGGCTCCGGGTAATAATCCTTTGATGGTTAATGTCCCTGCCTTTGCTACCCAGGGTGATGTCTATGCCCGCTTCCGTTGTTCCAGTGCGGGTGGGGATGGGCTGGTCGGTGAGGCTGCCGATGGCGAGGTGGAAGACTACAAGTTGACCATTGGTGCACAGGTGAAGGAGCCGATGAGCATCGGTAATTTCGTCTGGCTGGATGGTAATGAAGACGGTGTACAAACTGCCGGTGAGTTTGGTCTGGTTGACGCGGTGGTTAGCCTGACGTTGGCGGACGGTTCCCCGGCGCGTGATTTGGATGGCATGTTGGTCGGTTCCCAAACCATTACCGCAACAGGAGCCTATACCTTCACCAACCTGCCGGAAGGTGATTATATTGTCAAGGTTGTCCCACCCGCTGGCTATATCCCATCCCCTGGGGGAGCGGACGTGGATACCAATATCAGCGATAAGGACAGCAACTGTGTTGCCGGTGGGACGGGGGCGCAAACCCTGCCCTTCTCGCTGGTGGCGGGTACAGAACCCGATGCGGAAGGCAACGAGGATACCAATACCAATCTGACGGTGGATTGCGGCTTCTACAAGAGCAAGCAGCCACTGCATAGTCTGGGCAACCAGGTCTGGGTGGATGATGGTGCAGGTGTGGCTGCCAATGCCAATAATGGCCTGCGTGATGCGGGCGAAGTGGCTGCACCGAATGGTGTCCAGATTGAGTTCCGTGATGCCAATGGCATCGTCGTTAAAGAAACCGTTACCGCCAATGGTTTCTACCTGTTCAGTGCTTTGGCTGCGGGGGATTATCAGGTTTGTCTGAAGGCGGCGAATTTTGGTACAGGCGCGGTATTGGCGGGTTATAGCGCCGGTACGGGTGGCAATGAGGCGAATGCCAATACCAACGTCGATAATAACGACAATGGCGACGACAACACGACCTTGGGTCTGTGCTCCAGCATGGTGACATTGGCGGATGATGAGCCATTGGCAGAAACACCAACCGCCAGTGGCACGGCGGGGATGGACGGGACGGGAGCCGATGATAACCGCTCCAACCTGACCATCGACTTTGCCTTGCTGCCACCCAAAGCACCGCCTGCATCGGTTGCAGTGGGTGATCGTCTGTGGGTTGATGGTGATGCGGATGGTATCCAGGATGCGGGTGAGGCCGGTCTGGAAGGTGCAACCGTCACTGTGCAGACGGTATCCGGTCAGGCTGTGACCGATGTGGCTGGCAATGTCGTTGGCTCGCAGGTGACGGGGGCTGATGGCAAGTACTTGTTTAGCAAGCTGCCTGCCGGTGATTATGTAGTGACGATCCAGCAACCGGCAGGTTATTACCTGACCCTGGGTGGTCTGGATGTGGACGACGATACCAATAATGCAGATAGCAACTGTGTGGTGGATAAGGATGGTTTGGTCAAGACTCATGCGTTGACTCTGGCAGAAGGTTCTGAGCCTGATACAGCGGTGGATGGTGATGGCAAAAACGGTAATCTGACTGCAGACTGTGGTTTCTACCGTGCCGTGAGCATTGGCGACCTGGTGTGGGATGACAAGGATGCGGATGGTCAGCAAGATAGCGGCGAACCCGGTTTGTCTGGCATGGTCATCAATATCACCGGGGCAGATGGCGTATCGCCTGCTTATGATGTGGATGGCAAGCAAGTCACTGCCATTACGACCGGTGCAGATGGCAAATACCTGTTTGAAGACCTGATGCCTGGAACCTATACCCTGACGGTGACACCACCGGAGAAGGGCTATACGGTGTCACCGGGCGGTGCTGATCCTGATAGCAACCCATCCCCAACCGACAGTAACTGTAAGGCGGTCGAGGGTGGCTTCCAGACTCCGGCCTTCAAGGTCATGAGCTTGGATGGGAAAACAGGCTTTGCCAATAACACCATTGACTGCGGCTTCTACCGCCCTGTCGGTGTGGGCAGCCGTATCTGGATTGACCTGGACAATGATGGCAAGCAAGACACGGGTGAACCGGGCGTGCAGAAAGCAACTGTCACCCTCCTGACCCCGGATGGCAAGCCAGCCACCAACATTTATGGTCAAGTGATTGCCCCGCAGACGACGGGCCCGAATGGGGAGTACTTCTTCGGTAATCTGCGTGAAGGGGATTACATCATCGCGGTGACACCACCGGAAGGTTTCTTGCCGACAGTTTCTGGTGGCGATCCAGATAACAACGATGGCACGGATAGTAATGGCAGCGTGGTGGGGGCTACGACCATCATGAGTAATCCGATTTCCTTGTCATGGGGTGCTGAACCGGATACGGATGGGGATGGCGACAAGTCAACCAACCTGACGATCGGCTTTGGTTTCGTCCCGACGGCGGGTGTGCAGATTCCGACCGTCAGTGCCTGGGGTCTGGGGATTCTGTCCATGTTGCTGTCCGGGTTGGCGTTCTGGCGGCGGCGCAAAGATTGATGATTGCTATGTGAAGGTGGGACAAAGGCCGGTCATGTACCGGCCTTTTTTATGGGCGGATAGCCTGCCCGTTGCCGAATCCAGTTGGTTGTTTCCAATACGCCCTTGCGCATCACAACCCAACGTTCCAGCCGATACTTTCCGGGGAAATCCATGACTGCCAACCCTAGCAGGATAGTCAGCAAACCTTGTCCGGGTAATACCAGCATGAGCACCCCTGCCAGCAGGATGACCCCGCCCAGGAGGTTGCGCAACAGGGTGATGGGTCTGAATAAGCCCCGCTCCTGTTGCTCATCGCTACGCTGGAAATAGTCCACCGGAATCCGTGTCAGCAGCCACGGTAACAGTAGCAGTGAGAAGACAAACAGCACGGCTGAAATAATCCCCAACCCAGTTAGGACTCCGGCGTGTTGCTGTAACCAGTCTGTGATATTGTCTGGCATTTGATAATGACTTCCTGTGTGAAAACTGAAAACCAATAAGGATACCACTACCGTGAGCGCTTTCAGCATTGACCAACTAGGGGCCTGCACCCACCCGAATCCGCTTCAGAGTTTGCTGAATTTCCGTTATCGGCCTGAGCATGAGCGCCTGTTGCTCCAGCCGGAGGTGCTGTGCCATGACACGGGTTTTGAGTTGCAGTCTAACACGACCCTGGAGTTGGCTGGGCCGCGTGAGCACCTGTTTTTCGATGCCCCCCGCGTCCGTGCCGCCATTGTCACTTGTGGCGGCTTGTGTCCGGGGCTGAATGCAGTCATCCGGGGTTTGGTCATGCAACTGTGGCATGTGTATAGCTGCCAGGACATTCTGGGTATCCGCTATGGCTATCATGGCTTGGGTAATGAAGGTAGCCCACCTGTTCCGTTGAGTCCAGAAACCATGTCGAATATCAAGGGGAGTGGCGGGACTATTCTTGGCTCCTCGCGTGGTACACCCGCAACGGGCGAACTGGTGGACAATCTGGTGCGGCATGGGATTGATATGCTGTTTGTCATCGGTGGTGATGGCTCGATGCGTGGTGCGGATGCCTTATGGCAAGAAATCCGTCGGCGTGGGCTGGCGATTGCCGTGGTCGGTATCCCTAAAACCATCGACAATGACATCCCGTATGTCCGGCGTACTTTTGGGTTTGATACAGCCGTGGCGGAAGCGGTGAAGGCGATTAACGTCGCTGAAGTCGAAGCCAAGGGGATGCCCAACGGGGTGGGCTTGGTCAAGCTGATGGGGCGGCATGCGGGTTTCATTACCGCAACGGCCTGTGTCGCGTCTGGCAATGCCAACTTCTGCCTGTTGCCGGAAGTCGGCTTCTGTTTGGACGGTGAGAAGGGTTTGCTGGCTTTGCTGCAACGCCGTTTGGAGCGCCGCCATCATGCTGTGGTGGTGGTGGCAGAAGGGGCAGGGCAGGACATGGTGCACGGGCAAGGCCAGGATGCATCGGGCAATGCCAAACTCGGTGATATTGGTCAGTACCTGAAGCAACGTATCACTGAGTATTTCAAACCCCTGTCAATGCCATTTGGCCTGAAGTATATCGAACCCAGTTACCTGATCCGTTCTGCCCCACCCACGGCCTCCGACCAATTGTATTGCGACCAATTGGCGCGGGCTGCGGTACATGCTGCGATGGCAGGGAAGGGTGGGATGATGATCGGCGACTGGAACGGGCGTTTGACGCATGTGCCGATCCGCGCCCTGCAAGGGCAGGTACGGCGGGTGAACCCGAAGGGTGAGTTGTGGTTTAGCGTGCGCGAGAATACCGGGCAACCGCAGGTGATGGGGTAAGTTATAATAAAGGTTAGTGGTTTTTGGAGCTGAGCAGTGGATACAACAGCGTTACTTGCGGAAGTGGGTTTAGGTGAGGACAGTACCCGCCAGTTTAAGGTTGATGTGCGGAATGCTGAGTCATTGGCGGCTGAGTTGGTGGCGTTTGCCAATGCGCAAGGTGGTGTCATCCTGATTGGTGTGGCTGATGATGGTTCGGTTCCGGGATTGGAGCCGCATGACATTGCACGGATTAACCAATTGATCAGTAATGCTGCCAGTCAGTTAGTGCGTAGCCCGTTGACTGTGCAAACGCAAAATATCTTGCTGGATACGGGGCGTTTGGTGATTAGGCTTACTGTCCCCCAAGGTCTGGATCGGCCTTATTTTGATAAGAATGGTGTAATTTGGTTAAAAAGTGGCGCTGATAAGCGGCGAGTGAACTCCAAAGAAGAGCTACGGCGCTTATTTCAGCTTGCTGGGCAATTCTATGCGGATGAATTGCCTACCAATGCGGGTATTGAGAAGTTGGATAAGCTACGTTTTCAAGAGTTTCTGGAGAGAGTCTATAGCTTGGATTATCCCGACTCCCCCGAAGAGGTGTTGCAGTTATTGCAGAATTTAAGTTTGGCGACAGACAGTGGTCAATTAAATTTGGCTGGGGTATTGCTGTTTGCCCGACATCCTGAGTGGATAAAGCCTCAGTTTGTTGTTAAGGCTATTCGCTATCCGGGGAATGAAATTCACGCCGATAGCTATTTGGATACAGAGGATTTTTCAGGGGCATTACGAAAAATCTATGACGACACACTCGGGTTTGTTATACGTAACTTGCATAAGGTGCAAGCAGGTCGAGGCATAAATTCACCTGGTATGTCTGAGGTTCCTTCAGTTGTTATTGAGGAGCTATTGGTGAATGCATTAGTACATCGTGATTATCTGATTGATGCGCCAATCAGGATATTTATTTATGATAACCGTATTGAGTTGATTAGCCCCGGCCATTTGCCAAATAATTTAACGGTTGAGAAAATTCTTAAAGGTAACGCCAATAGCCGTAACCCTATCTTGCTGTCGTATGCTGCCAAAGGTGTATTGCCTTATCATGGATTAGGCTCTGGGATACGTAGGGCATTAAAAGCTTATCCGCAGATTGAGTTTGAAGATGACCGAGAAGGTGCTTTGTTCAAGGTTACTATCTGGCGGCCTGTATTTGCTTTAAGACAGGAGTGATGATTGATGGCATTGGCATTTCAACAAGGGTTTATTGGGGTTGATGAATATTTGATGGGCGAGCAATCGAGTGAAATACGGTACGAGTATGTGGATGGGGTTGTGCAGGCAATGGCAGGTGCTAGCATAAACCATAATCGTATTGCCAGTAATTTGGTGCAGCATTTTGGGAACTAATTTAATTGGTCAACGTTGTGAAGTTTTCAATAGCGATATGATGCTGAAGACGAGTAAAACTCATTACCGTTATCCCGATGTTATGGTCAGTTGCCATTCGGGAAATGAAAATGAAATGTTTCTGGTTAGCCCAGTATTACTGGTTGAAGTCATGTCACATGGAACGCGCAAGGTTGACAAAGAGATTAAGCGGCTGGAGTATTTACAGCTACTTGATTTGCTTGAGTATGTTTTGATTGAGCAGGATTTTGTTGAGATTGAAGTGCTGCGGCAGAGCCAAGGCTGGCAACCGTCGTATTATTATTTGGGGAATGAGGTTTGGTTTGAGTCAATTGGGTCACGGTTGCCAGTGGCGGATGTTTATGAGCCGGTGGTCAACAAAGATATTCTTTGATAAAATTATTTGAGTTATTTTCTGTGTTTATAAGAAACCAAAATTTTCTGCCTTTTCTATGTGAGAATAAAAATCATAATAATCTGTAGTGTTTTTTAGTGTTTTTTTAATTTCCCAAGCTATTGTTTGGCACAAACGAGAAATTTCATTTTTTGTTTTATTTTTCAAATAGTTATTATTGGACTCCTTAAAGACATTTTTTATGATTGGTATTTTTTTCTTTATGGATTCTATTTTTTCTTTTGAATAGGTTGTATGGTCATTAAAATTATTCCAATATTCCTCAAGGTCATAGTTATTAGCAAGCAACATTTTTTCTGTGTTTGCATCTAGTATTAATGGTATGAAGCCTTTTTTGCTTAATTTATCAATATTCACTGTGTCATTAGTAATTACTCCAAGTCGATCTAGTATAGAAATTAGTTCATACATGGGGTATGGTTCTTTGATGTAGTTCTCGCCAATTATAGCAACTATAATGTTTCCATTAATTAAATCCTGAACGTATTGCTCTATGCTCTCAAAAGTCTTATTTGGATTTTTGTCGGTATCAAAATGAATAAATGGCATCACGGTTTTTATTTTTATATTTATATTATCCATAAGCTTTTTCTTGTTGTCTTTAGATGCGTATGAAAAATAGCATTTCGGCTGATCGTGTGCAAATTGAATCCATTTATTGAAGGATACTATGCGACCAGCATCGTCGTCTTTAGGTCTACTTAATTCTAAATAGCCTTCTGAAAGATTAAATTTGCAAAGATCTCCATATTTTTTATCTAATACAGCCAATGTTTTAGAACTATGATTGTTTAAAAGGTTTTTTATGATATACGTTGAGTAGCAATCATGGTCATTACTTTTGATGATCATCATATGATGATTGTTACCCATATGAGTTAGCCTGACAGCCGACTCGCATTGGTAATGGGTGTCTATATAAGCAATTATATAAGTATAGTCGCTACTTTTATCCGATAATTTCTTTAATATGGCTCCAATATTGTTATTTGACTTTTCTTGGAAGTCTAAGTGTCCTTTATTGCCAAACAAATGTACTATGAGATGGCTATACTTGTTATCGATGTATTTATTTATCGCATCATCCCAAGTATCTTGTTTGTTTGGTAGGTCAATGTGAGTAAGGTATTTTGTTTCTGTGCTATCAGTAGTAATATACTGATTGATTCCATTTTCTAATTTTTCTAAACTCCATTGGTTTTCTATTTGACCTGATGCAGATGTTATGTGATGAACGAATAAAATTTTATCAGAGGCTTTTTTTGAAAGAGTATCGCCATACGCTAATAGAAGCGAAGCAATAACTTGATAAATATCTTTTAATGAATTATTTTCTGCAAAAAGCAATGATAGTTTTTCTAATTGCATGTTAGTTTTTCTGCAAAATTGATTTCATGTACTCAATATCATTTAGTTTTTTCTTATTTATAGAGATATATGAACTGTTTGGAGTTATTGATGCTGCAACTATAAATTTTTTGAGATTGCTATTTTTTGCTGGAGGAGTAGATAAGTATGTGTCATCAAGGAAAATAGCACATAAAAAATCCCCCTCAATGAGGTGGTCACTAAGTTCAAATTGATAGCCTAAGGAGGTAACTGTTTTTTCAAGATCTCTACGTGTGGCTACAATACCTCCTATAATTAGAATCTTGGGTTTTTTTCTGTTTTTTGAGATTTTAGGTAATTTCCAATCTATTTTCAAGGATTTGGGAGATATGAGTTCGAAATCAAGATTTGCGTTTAGTCGTTTAGATGATATTTTTTTAGGTATCCTCATGTGTTTTTCAAGAGTATCGTAAGTTACCTCGATATTTTCATTTTCTATGGTAATAGATAAGCCTATCTGTGAATCACTATTGAAATAGCAGTAATAGCCTTTTTGGTGATCGATTTGGTTTTTTTCCAAGATGATTCTAATGCAGTTAGTTAAACTAGCAATAGCAATAAAGCAATCATCGCTACTTCCGATAAGTTCGATTGATGTGTCTGTGTTATCAGATTGAATCTTTATGAACTCTATTAAGGAATTAGATTCTTCTTTAAGTATCTGGTCTAAAAGAGGGAATATTTGGAGTTTGTTTTCAGCATCAATATCAACCATTTTTACTATAGATTGATCTATTCTTTCTGCGGTATTTTTGATTTCATTTTGCATAATTATAGCGTCATTCAAGTATTTAGAACCGATTCTAACTTGCAAAGCTTCAATGTCTTGGATAGTATAGTCAGCCGATTTTTTTATATCGTAGGTTGAGTCACGGGTACTTTTTTGTACTTTGGTTAATATTCGATTTTTTATTAGCGTTTCCTCTTCTTTTGATTGACCTTCTAGTGTTAGGTTTTCATTATTAGCAATGCTTTCTTCCAGCTTTCTATTGCTCTCTTCCAGTTCAGTTTGCACTAATAGCTTCGATATGTTCACCGCAATGTTTTTTAAAAACATTACATCTGCTTCTGTATATAAGAAATTGGCAGTTGGATGATACACAGCAATTACTCCGATTGCTTTATTGTCATTGACAATAGGCACTCCCACCCATGATGAAAAATAATCATTGATCATTTCACTTCCACCATGACTATCATACCATTCAATTGATTGCTTCTCAGTGTCAATTAGTATGGTCTCTTTCGTCTTGAGTATATATTCAGTACGTGGTAGTTTTTTTGCATCAGGATCAAAAAAACGCTTGGGAATAGCACGATTTTCAATTTCTTGGGTTATTATGTTTTTTTGCCGAAAAAGTGGAAATGAAACGTTATTCTTTTTGTCAAGACGAGCAATATACATATTGGTTGTCGACATGACTTTATGCGTATGGTTGTAAACAAGCTCATAGGCATAATCAATGTCATGATTAGTTGTTTCTGTAATTGCATCACCAAATTCAGTTAGTGCCTCTAACCGCTGCTTTTTTCTTTGTAAAGATTGTTTATGTCCAACTAGTGATGCCAGTTTGACTAGAAATCCTTGTAGTGTACGCCCAACAGGACGGTTAATTTTTAAAATAAAGAAGTTAGTAATTCGACCACTTTCAGCAGTGATAGGTATTAAATAATACTGTTGGTCAGTACTCGTATGGGGTTCGATATTATTTTGGGTGATAGAGTTTATAATGTCATCTTCAATTTCTGAAAAATTAATATTTGAGTTAGGATATGAAATATAAGGAATTCGATCTTCGACGTGTAAACCAACAACGGAGAAATAAGCGGAGCCATATATTTTTTCAATAATCTCTAGACACTTAAAGTATAATTCGCTATCAGTAAAGATTTTGTTATTGTCAATAAAATTAATTCTTAAATATTCAAGGTGTTCTTCCCGTGCATCATGCCGAAAACTTCTGAGGGCCAAAGCTGCATCATCAGCAACACGCTTCAATAGGTAACGTTCATCGTGATAGGCTTTATCTTTGTTCTTATTGCGCAGAATAATGAGGCCTATATTATTGCGAGCATGTATAAGGATGGGAGTAATAGCATAGGATTGATATTTGTCTGGTAAATTTGCTTCATTTATTTGTTTGCTACTATCAAAAACTCTAGTTTCAGTCATTTTGCTAAACTGATCTGGGTTTTCTCCTAAAATATGAGCAAGATCACTGACAGGGCATCCTAATGAACTACGAAATTCATCATCAATTTTGCCATTTTCACAGACGACATAGAATCGATTCTTTTGAAAAGGATGGTACAGTAAAATATTAATTTCTTCACTTGAAAACCATTGAAGATTCAATTCGTCGGTTCCGGTAAGCGAATTAAGTATATCTTGGAAAATTTCAGTTTCAGATTTATACTCTCCAATTTTGGAGATAATATTAGTATGAATAGCATCGGAAATTTTTGGGCGTGCTTTCAAATCACTATATTTGATCAGGAATGCAGTCCGATCAGATAAACGATCTATAATATCCAGATCATCTTCGTTTAAGCAATGACCTGAGCAATTGGGTACAATAATAACAAATGCACCAATAATATTAGGGTTTTCATCGTTTCTATTCTTTCCTTTTGGATTTAGACGCATAGGCGCAATCAGAACATTATCTGCACCAGAGAAACCTAACTGCTCGCAGTTAACAGGATTAATCTCTAATACTACAGGTTCACCGTTGATAGTTTGTTGAATTGCATTTTCACCAGTTGCAAGAGTTGATTGTTTAAGTAGTATATCGCTTTTTTCTCCAGCATTAACTAGTACTCGCAGTTCATGAGTAACATAGTCTTGATAAATAATCGAAAGTATGGCGCTTGGACAAGGAAAGTTTTCAGGGAATGACTGGGCTATTAGATGGATTAAATCTTTTGTTGACAAGTCTTTAGTATCTACTTGATGTTGTAGCTCATCCATAATCGCTGCAACAGCTTCCCATTTTTCTGCTTTTGAATTATAAACGGGGGCTTGGTTTTTCTTTGTACTGCTCATTTTTCTGACCTAATATCTTGCTGTTTGTGGTATGGGCGCTGGATAGATTTATTAGTTATTTTTATTTTGCCAATTAATCCAATTTGATTCATGCTGAACAATAAGCTGTGCCCACTATTGTTCCTATGTGCCTTATTCATAGTTTAGTAGCTCAATGTGTGCTGGAGTGATCGGAAGACAAAACAGCTAAGTTTAACGAAAGAAGGTACATTTTACTCTTTAGAGGCACGATTTCAACCAGAAGTTAATCAACTCATCCGGCATCCCACACTGGGTTTTTATAGTTTTCCGCAGTGCATCATCAATCGTCCCTTTCTGCTTATTAGAAAACTGTTCCAACATGCGCTGGCCTTTTTGTAGGCTTTTTGCATATTTTTTGTACGCAACTAACAAGCAGTTTGTTGTGCTTTCCCGATTCGGTAATAGCCGTTGTAACATCGCTTGATCAAGGTCAATCCCCGCTAAAATCGCATGTGTCATTGCCCCACGAGCCAATTGCTTCATCAGTCTGGCACGTCCACCCCTGCCGGGTTCGGGTGCGCCATGCTGGTATAGGGTTGCAAAGGCATGTAGGTGGTCTTGGATAATATTCAAATGCCGGTGCAGTGCCTGCACGTCATCGTGCGGCTTTGCTGCTTCCAGCAGAATGCTGCGGTAGGGTTGTAGCTGCTTGATATGGTGTATATCCTCTGCGTTCTCCAATACCAGCATCAGCCGCTCGATGCCGATCACGCATTCTGAAAAAATATGCTCAGCCTTAAGCAGGCTACCGTCATCGGCAAGGTAGTCTTCGATGAATAAGGAGTTGGAGACTTCAATAAACCGTCCACAGTGGCAATGGGGGGAGCAGGTTTCAGGGGTAGGGCAGTGGTAGAAATGGGTGGGGCGTTCATAAAAAACCTCAGTATGTGAGCCGCATTTTCTGCCGTCTTTAGCAATTTGTCCTGTTTTTTTCTGCTGCCAGAAGTTGTGCTCTCTGGGTTGGCCTAATAAATGTTGCTTATCAACCCCGATCTGTTGCCAACACGCATAACTGGCTTCATCCTTACCCAGATGTGGGTCGTCAAGGTATGTTACCCATAAGCGGTTTTTTTCGAGTCTGAGTATCTCCGTCAGGAAGTGCCACAAGCGCGGTAATAATGTCTCCCGTTGGCAAGAGCCGATATGGAAAGCGGCTGACATATGAAACAAGCTTAAATGTGTGCGGTCATTCCCCACTTGAGCCATATCAAATGAACGGAAGCAGGGTTGGGTGAATGTGAATTTGCCACCCGTATCCCGCACAATTTGCTCCAGATTATGCTCCACCTGTACCAAACCAGCGCTCATGACGAATGAGGTCGGTAAATTCTCATGTAAGAGCGAGGATGAGGGTAAACGGGCAAACCCATCCCGCTCGTGCAGGCGGACAAATGCCTCGCTGATCGCCAGATAATCCGAAAGGTTGTTTTGGACAAGTCGGGTCATGGGTGCTCACTTGGGGCAGTAGCAAAAGGCGTGAGTGAAATGGGCATTGTATCCCCCTCAGGAGATACTTATAACAAGTTTATATGCTTTTTTCCAACCCTAATCTTATTGTCCTGATCAGGCAGGCAAGGCAATAACAGCAAGCAAACCAATGACAAACAGAAGCAATAGCCCATAGAACACAGCAAGGGTGCGGGATAGGGCAACTTGGAGCCATGTTTTCTCTGTCTTTTCAAATGGGCGGAAATCAAGGGAAAAGTCGATTTCTTGAGTTGTAGTCCGTAAGCGGACAGCATCATACATCTGACGGTACAGGCGCTCCATCCGCAGGAAATAAGCATCTAAGCCCCAAAACATCAGAATGGGGACGATAATAATGGGCAGGAGGTAATGCAGCTCACTTTTTTCAATCAAGGCCAACACCGCCGATACCACCCCCACCGTCCACGCCTTCAACTGAAACGAATTCGCTGCCATCCGTTTGATTACATCTTGGATCATTTCCAAGTGCTTAACTTTTTGCTCGATAAAATCCATTGCTGCACTCCTGCGGTTGTTCGGTCAGCCAGAATAGCTGTGAAGCACAGAGCGTAGCAAAAAGTCAGAAATGCAGTTGTGGAAATTCACGGAATGGGTGTAATAACGTAGGTCAGGCCTAAGCCCGACCTATTGAAGGCTGTTTAAACGCTATTGCCCTAAAACCAAAGGCTATCCTGCAAGGCTTGTTGTGCTGTCGTTGTTGCGGGCGCTGTTGTACCCGGTGTCACGGAGCCGTTCAGGATAAAGTTACCATTACCGCTGGTATTTTCTGCCAGTTGGCGGACGTTGTTATTCACTATGCTGCTATCGGTATTCGTGCCTTGGTAGATTACTTTCCCATCCATGTTCACATCAGCATTCAGATAGCCGCTGGCTTGGTAATTCAAATCAAAGGTTGGGTTGAGAGGGGTGCTCAAAATGCTGTTGAGGATGGCATTCAGGTCGTTGTTTGCCCCGGATGCAATCACACTGTTATTGCTATTGGCATCGCCAGCCCACAGCAAGGATGTGCCTGTATCGGTCTGGGCAGTTTGGTTGCCTGCGACCGTGGCGGGTTTGGTGAAGTCAACCTGGGTGGCAGTGCCGGATAAGTTGATTGGGGTAGAGGTCATCACACCCAAGTGGTTGCGGTGCAGCAGGGTGACAAAGTATTCGCCCGGTGGCACATCCTTGATACTCAAGGTGCTGCTATTGGTTTGTGCGTCCGCAACATCCCCATCCCGTTGGATCAGTGCGGCTTGGCGGGTAACAATTTGGTCTGGGTTGTTTTTGTCTCGCAGCTCAATCAAGACCCAATCCACCGGGGCATCGTTGCCGGTGGTCGCCAAGGTGGTGGCGGAGGCGGTTTCTGTGCCCGTGTAGCCCGCAGACAGTTGTGCATAGGGTTGCGCAGTCGGCAACAGGCCAAGGTTACGCAGGTCATCGTTCATCAGGCCGGTGGTCTGGTTAAATGGCCCTTGCAGTAAGCCACGTATTTGGATGTTCAGGTCGCCGCCCGTGCTGAGGACACTGTCAGTTCCGGGGAGGCTGGTATCGGGGGTGGGGTTGGTAGTGCCTGTCCCTGCGCTTGTGCCTGTGTTGCCCGGTGTTGGGCAATCCGTGACAGGTTTAGGGCGGGTTTCATGGGTATCTGTATGATGTTCGTGATGGGCGGTGGTCGTGTGCTGGCTACCGCCTGTCCCCATGTCCCGATGGTGTCCCTGATGGGGGTGGTTGCCCGCTGCTGGCGCTGCATGGTGCTCGTGATAGCTGTGTGTGCTTGTACCTGTATTTCCTGTATCTGTGCCACAGCGTGGCTGCGTGTGCTGCCCGGTTGTGGGTGTGCCAGCGTTTCTGGTCTGGGAATGGCTGGTCGAGTGGTTTTTGTCAGTCGGAGTGCTTGGCATGGTTGGCAGGCTTGGGCGTTGCTGCTCACCACAACTGACTTGTTTCAGGTGCTGGCTGATCACATTGCTTAGGTTTTGACTAATCGGCGATTTCTCGCTTCCGCCTGTCCCGGCTTGGGGGAGCCTCGCATGACCGCCTAGGTTCAAGGGTTTTTGGTGTGACGTGGGTTTGCTTTGCTCAGAGCGGACAGGGGCAGTCTGGGTTGGGGGGCTCGGTGTGCGGGTACAGGAGATCATGGGTTTACTTCCCTAGTTATTTTAATTGGTTATCTCATTCCCTCTGTTTGTTTTTAACAGGGGTTAATTAGCTATGATTATTCATAATTTATTAAACTAATAAACAATGAGGGGACAAGAGGCAGGTGTCGGCATACAGGCGGGGTCATGCCTTGCCCCACCTGATCTACCCCACAAATAGTGGACAGTGCAACTGGGCTTGCACGCATCGCAACTGTACACGTGGCGGAAAGACAGCCAGCACGCCAAAACGGTGAGTGACCGGGAGGCGACCTTGGCAGCCGAAAATGTGCGCCTGAAACGTCAACTCGGCTGACATAGGGGGAACATGACAATTAAAACTATTCTGACATAGAGACACTCAAAGCATCTTCTAAACGCTTTTTATGTTGTGCATGTAAATTTTTTTCTTTTTCACTTGGGTTTAGGTGTAAAGACCTGTGTGATCATAGACTCTACAATCATGTTAAACTACAGCAGGCACGTCAGGTGCTACGCAGTTTGATACAGGAGCGAAGCGGTCAATGAATATTCACAGTGAAGCCCGGACTACCCCCGAAAATCCGGGAAGAAATCAAGGCCAGCAAGGGCAAAATGTCCCTGGAGGAAGCGGCGAATCATTTCAATGTCAGCCGCTCCACCATTATCAAATGGCAGAGCCGGGACAGCACGGCAGACCGCTCCCACCGGCCCCATAAGCTGCACACCGCCCTGACACCCGTGCAGGAGGAAATTGTCGTGATGCTCCGCCGCTCCCTGTTGCTCCCGGTGGATGACCTGCTGGTGGTGGTGCGGGAGTTCATCAAGCCTGATAGGGTTCGCTCCGGCCTGATCCGGTTGTTGACACGTTATCAGGCCAACCGTTTGCAAGACCTTTACGCAGAACAATCGGAAGCCCCAGAGGAGGGCAAGCCAAAGACCTTCAAGGACTATGAGCCGGGCTATATGCATATGGACATCAAATATCTGCCCAAAATGCCCAATGACCCCCAAAAGCGTTACCTGCTGGTTGCCATTGACCGAGCCACCCGCTGGGTTTATCTGGAAGTGACCAACAATAAAGAAGCCAAAACCACGGCTGCCTTCATCAAGCGTTTACGCCAAAAATGCCCCCTCATTATCCAGACTATCCTGACCGATAACGGCAAGGAGTTCACCGACCGGTTTACTCCCAAGGGTGAGCGCGAACCCACCGGAAACCATGCGTTTGACAAGGTGTGTACCGGTTTTGGCATCGGGCACCGCCTGATCCCGCCCAGACACCCCCAAACCAACGGCATGGTGGAACGGTTCAACGGGCGCATTTCCCATGTGGTTCAGTCTACCCGTTTCGCCAATGCGGATGAAATGAAGACGACCTTGACCCAGTATCTGGAGCTATACAACCACCCTATCGTGCAGCGTAACCTTGGACACCTGACACCCGTCAAAGCCCTCAAGGCGTGGTATGGCAAGAAACCCGAGTTATTCAATAAGCGGGTCTATGATCACATGGGTCTTGACAGGTATCAGTGTTGCGGCAATATCCCCTGCAAGGTCTGTTTTGCCTTCATCCACCAATTGGTCATTGCCAGTTGCCCACCCATAACCGACCTTGCCCGCATCGTACAGGACATTCAGCACATCCCAAACTGTGTCAGCAGCCCGCCCATCGGGGTCAACAAACTTGTAGGGGTGTTGTTGGCATAGGCATGGCGGTTCAGGCTGTGGACATTCTCCGGGTTGGGGCTACAGGGTCAATGCGGGAGACCAGAAAGAGGTAGGTGTCAGCATACAGGCGGAGCCATGCCTTGCCCCACCTGCCTCTTTGTCGGTTTAGCCCTGCAAGCGCCTTATTTGGGCTTCGATGATGTCGGCATAGGTGCTGTTGTCATCGCCAAAGTAGACCATCGCCGAGGCCAGTTTGCTGGCAAGGATGGCGTATTTGACCTTTTCCGGCAGTTGCCCCACCCGTTCCCGGAATGTTTCGTGCTCGCGCAGCAAGGTCGGCATGTGTTGCAGCATGGCATGGCGGTAACTGGGTTCGGCAACCTTTTCCGGGTGTGCCTGGAAGAAGGCAAACATGCGGGCGTAGTGGGCATTGATTTCATGGCTGAGTTGCCCGGAAATGTCGGTGTAGGTGAGTTTGCCACCCGCTTCCTTGTGCCGCCGGATAATCAGGCGGGCTTCCTGTTCTGCCATGCGGTTGAGGATGGCAATCACATCGCTGACATAACGCGGTTTGTTGGCAAGGAACTCGGCTTCCGTCAGCATCAGGTTGGCGATGATTTCGTAGGAGGAGGAGATGACACCGCATTTGTTGGCAGAGGCATCCCGCATAATGACCACGCCGCGTTCTTGCAGGGTGCGGCGGGCATCCGGGGTAATGAACGAGTTTGCACCTTCCACAATCGCCCGTGCTGAGGGGTGGCCTGAGCCATCAAAGAAATCAGCCACATTGTGGGCAGCGATGGTTTCAGGCCGTCCACCGGCAGGGATGAACAAATCAGCATCGACCGTGAATACCAGGCGGTTGAAGGTTTTGTAGAATTCATCGGTGGAGATCCAATGCTCTTCCAGGCCGTCTTGGGTCATGTGCAATTTTTTATATAACTCACGCATCCCGTCATGGCGTTTTTGCGTGCGGTAAATGATGAAGCCACCCACATGCAAGGCACTGGCATCGAACCCATGCAGGTCATCTTGCAGGATGATTTTGCGCAGGGCGGCATGTTCCAATCCGGCGGGGTCAAAAGCCGCCCCAGTGCCATCGACAATCAGGCGGACTTCAACCTGGGGGCAGCGCTCCAGCAGCAGGCGCAAGCCATTGCCCGCCACATCCCCATTCGGGCCACCGGTGATTTTGACGCTGAATTTGTCGGTGTGCATGTCAATGCCCAGCACCTCCTGCAAGGTCACTTCAGCAAAACGGGTGACACCGATGGAGGTCACGCCGTATTCCTTGTGGTTGATGCCGACCTTTTTGCTCGACATGATGCCAGCCCCCAACAGGTAGCCGCGTTTGACCGCTTGTTGGGCAATCAGCTCAATCATGACATCGTGCATGTTTTCATCGGGCCCCAGTTCGATAGGTTCCTCTTCACCGTAGTAGTCCACCACACGCGGGTCTTTGGCTTTCCCGTTTTCAGTCACGAACAGGTCGAGGAACGCATGGGTAAAGCCGAATTGCAGCTTGTAGAGGTATTGCAGGACAGTGGCTGGGGGGGTATCCGGGCGGGTATTGAGGATAGTCACCATTTTTGACCCACCCTCATAAATATCCTTGTTTTTCAGATGCTGGGTATGTGCCAGCACATAGTTTTCACGGAACAGGGTATTGGCGCTATTGACATAATCGTCATGCCCCTGGGTCATCAGGGTGCGCCAGCCGCCACGGGCAATATCGGAAAAGCCAATGTGGTAGCCGGAACCACTGCGCCCGGAGAAGAAGGTAATGCGGAAAGGGCGCTCTTTAGGCAGGTCAGCCGTGAATTCAGAGCCGAGTTCTTCCAGATAGGCCGGATCGAGGCGGAAGGACAAGGCGTGTTTCTCATCGACGAAGAAATTGGTTTTCAGGCAGTGGGTAATGAAGCTGATGGCACAACGGAAAATCACCCGGCGGGTTTCATCCAGCAAACGCCTGCCGGTATTGAAATTGGCAACCAGTTCACGGGTTTTTTCCAGCAACACCGGGTAAATCAATTCACGGTCAGCCAGTTCGGGCTGGAAGCGGGCATGGAACAGCTCCACCAGTTGTAGGCTGATCTCCGGGTGAACATGGAATGCCCGCTGGATACCTTCCGGCGGGAAGCGTTCCGGTTGGTTGTGGGCAAGGTTGGTATGGGTGAAGGTAATCAGCGCCTTGATCAGGGTTGCATCCATCCCGCTCATGATGCCAGTTTCGACCAGGGCTTTGGTGCTGCCGGATTCCGAGGAAATGATCTGGGTGTTATACAGCTCATCCTGCAAGGTATGGAAGCGTTCACTGCCTTTTTCCAACAATACGCCATCACGCGGGTTGACATAAAAGGTGGCAAGGAAGGTCGGGAACACGCCATTGCTCAGCGTCAGGGTGTAGGTGCGTTTCACACCGATATTGAGGCGTTTGAAGACCTCAAACACTTGCAGGAGGAAATCACGTTGCGGTGGGTTGCTGACCCCGAACAAGACACGGGCAGTTTCACCATTGGCTGCATTATCAATCGGGTGGATGTCGAGGTGGATACCGCCGTGGGCTTGTGTCTGCTGGTATAGCTGCATGACCCGCGCCAGCCGTTCCGGGTGGGAAACGCTCACGTAGTTACGGTTATTGAGCCACAACAGGTTCAGTAAGTCGGTCGCTTGTGCCAAATCAGCTTCCGGGGTCAGGGCATGCAGGGCAGTGATGACTTCGCTGGCAAGTTCTGCCGGAACTGTGCCGCCTGTCCCGGATTGGAGGGCTGCAGCAATATCGGCATCCGACTTGCGGGCATAATCAAAGCGCAGCACTTCCAGATAAGCATCCTGGTGGGGCAGGGGCAGCAGTGAGGTATTGATTTCAGAGTAGGATAAATTATCGCGTTTTTGGAGGCTGTGCAGGGTGTTGTACAGTGAGTTTGGCACACCCACTTGAGCCAACAATAAGCGTTCCGGGCGGTCGGTCAGGCGGATATAGGGCAGGCGGTGCAGGCGGTTGAGGGATTCAACCAGAATGGACAGGGCTTCCGGTTCATCGTGGTTGAAGCTGAAAAAGAAGGGGTGCATGGCCTGTTCCAGCCAGGCCAGATTGCCCTCCATACGGGCACTGTTGGCAGCGAGGATGGTTTGTATCTGGGGCAATACCGTTGAGGTTTCGGTCGTGTGCATGGGTTGACTCCTAGGGTGGGTTAGCGTTCTGTTATTTTTCAGTGAGCGCGGTCAGGTTAGCAGATTCTTGGCAGGATGGATGTTTGTTCCGGGGATGATTTGCAGGATTTTTTGCGGCAATCAGGGGCTTTGGCAGTAAGGTTTTGCTAGGCATTTCACTGCGCAAAACAATTGTATACAATCTTTTTGTTTCTTTGTGTACAGCAGTAGGTAGTTGCCATGACCCGTCCCCGTTACCGCGCTTTCCGTTCAGCGATCCTGCACTTGCTGGATGACCCTGGTTTTGGCTTGGAGCCGGATTCGTGCGTTTACCTGCCGGATGGCATTTTGCTATTGAAAGATGGGTGTGTGGAGCAGTTGGGGGCGGCGGAAACCCTGCTACCCAACTTGCCAGACGGCTGCGAGCTGACCGAATACCCGGAGCACCTGATTATCCCCGGCCTGATCGACACCCATATCCATTACCCGCAAACCGATATGATTGCCTCGTATGGTGAACAGCTCCTGCAATGGCTGGAAACCTATACCTTCCCCACCGAACGCCAGTTTGCCGATGAAGGTCATGCCCGTGAAGTGGCGGAGTTTTTCTTGGACGAGTTGCTGCGTCATGGCACAACTACTGCCGTGGTATTTGGCACGGTACACCCGCAATCGGTGGATGCTTTCTTTGCGGCGGCAGAAGCCCGGCAGATGCGCATGATTGCCGGAAAGGTATTGATGGATCGGCATTGCCCTGAGTACTTGCAAGATACCCCGGAGACGGCCTACACCGACAGCAAGGCATTGATCGAAAAGTGGCATGGGCGCGGGCGCTTGGCCTATGCCGTCACCCCGCGTTTTGCCCCTACCTCCAGTGATGCGCAGCTTGCCAAGGCTGGGCAGTTGTTGGCTGAATATCCTGATGTTTACCTGCATACCCATGTCGCGGAAAACCGGGATGAGGTGGCCTGGGTTGCCGAACTGTTCCCGGACAGCCGCAGTTATCTGGATGTCTACCACCAGCATGGCCTGCTGAGGCCGCGCTCCGTGATGGCGCATTGCATCCACCTAGATGCAGCCGACAAGCAATGCATGGTCGAGACCGGGGCAGCAGCAGCTTTTTGCCCCAGCTCCAACCTGTTTATCGGTAGTGGCCTGTTTGACCTGCATGCAGCCAAAGCCGCTGGGATGCGGGTTGGGATAGGCTCTGATGTCGGGGGAGGCAACCATTTCAGCCTGCTGCAAGGCATCAATGATGCTTACAAGATCACCCAATTGCTGGGCAACAAATTATCGGCTTTCCAGGCACTTTATCTGGCTACCCTCGGTGGGGCGCGGGCACTGTATCTGGATGACAAGATTGGTAACTTTGCCGTGGGCAAGGAAGCGGATTTCGTGGTACTGAGTTTTAAGGGCACACCCTTGCTGGAGCGGCGCATTACCCATGCCCACAGCCTGCACGACAAACTGTTTGCCCTGATGATGCTGGGTGATGACCGCTCGGTGACGGCTACTTATATCATGGGTGTAAAATCATAGTCTGATCATGAAAACACCCCTGTAAAATCATAATCAGTGTATGATTTTAGTGGTATGATTTGTTAGTCATCCACAACAAGGCGCGGATATGTATAGGTTGCAACTGGATTTCTTACAGCGCTGGCTGCATAGCCATAACCGTAAGCCTTTGATTATCCGGGGTGCACGCCAAGTCGGTAAATCCACCTTGGTACAGCTATTTGCAGAACAGCATGGATTGTCATTGCTGAATGCAAATCTGGAACGTTACCCGCTATTGGCTAAGGTATTTGCCAGTAATGATCCAGAGCGTATCCTTCAGCAGCTTGAGGCATTGCCACGTATGCCTGCTTTGGGGAACCGATCCCTGTTGTTTCTGGATGAAATCCAGGCTGTACCGGATGCCATCCCTGCCTTGCGTTATTTCTATGAGGATCGCCCGGAGCTGCCCGTCATCGGGGCGGGGTCGTTGCTGGAGTTTGTCTTGTCTGAGCATCAGTTTTCGATGCCGGTGGGCAGGGTTCAGTATTTGCATATGGGGCCGATGGTTTTTTCCGAGTTTTTGGCGGCCTTGGGGGAAGACAAGTTATACCAGGCGGTGAGCCAGTACCAATGGGGGCAATCCCTTGGTGCAGTGGTACATGAGCGCCTTTTGCAGTTGCTGCGCAGTTATTATTTTGTCGGAGGGATGCCAGAGGCGGTTGCTGTCTTTGCCGCCACCCGTAGCTACCAAGCGGTCAGTGAGGTGCATAATTCGATTATTGAAACGTACCGTGAGGATTTCCCCAAATATGGGAAGAGCCGTGACTTGGGGCGGATGCTGAACGTATTCAATTTTGCTGCCCGCCATGTGGGGGTAAAAGTCAAGTACAGTAATATATCCGGTGATGATCAAGGGGCAAGCATTAAAAAGGATTTGGAGCTGCTGTCGATGGCGCGTGTGATCAGTAAGGTTTTGCACAGCCATTGTTCTGGGTTGCCCTTGCAGGCCACGCTGGATGAGAAGGTCTATAAGCTGTTGTTCCTGGATATTGGTTTGATGAATGCAGTGTGTGGCTTGAATTGGCGTTCGTTGTCAGGGTTGGATGAGCAGCGTTTAATTAACGAAGGGGCGATTGCTGAACAGTTTATTGGGCAGCATTTGCAAGTGTTGCTGGCAGATTCCCCGAATAGGGAGTTGACCTATTGGTTACGCGAGGGGCGTTCCAATAATGCTGAGCTGGATTTTGTCGTGGCCTTGGGTGGGGAAATGGTTCCTGTTGAAGTCAAGGCGGGGGCATCGGGCAGCTTGAAGTCATTGCATCAATTTATGGGGGAGAAGCAGGCTCGGTTAGCAGTACGCTTTGATGCGTCATTACCTGGCGTGCAGGTTATCAAAACACGGATTAGCCGTGAGAAACAACAGCAGGAAGTGAGTTATCCATTAGTGTCGCTACCCTTGTATCTGGTGGAGCGTTTGGGTGAGGTGGTTGATGCGTTTTAGTTGATGGTTGTTGTTATCCGCTTGTCTGTATTTTGGGTTTGGTCAGCGGCTCCGCTGGGAGTCTGGCAACGCCTTTAGATCCATTTTCTATACTCCCTTTAGATACGGTGTGTAAATGAGGATATGGGTAATGGTTGCAGCAACTGTAGGCAGGCGGGTTTTGAATCAGGATTTCCCCAAAAAATCCTTATCAACAGATCAGGCATCCAGCAGCATGACCGATGTTGCCAGTCGTTTTTACAAGGTTTTCTCTGGTGATGCGATCCAGTCTTTATTTGGGCTGAGCCGTGGGTTTTATCAGTTGGCTGCAAAGCAGGCTAGTGGTGTATCCGGTGATAACCCGATGGATAAACGGGGTGGGCCGGTGACGGTGGGTAAAAATGAAAGTATTGCCAATCTGCAAATCACCAGCCCCGGCAACGGTGGTGATGCTGTGCGTATCCAATATGCTGATGGCGCGAAACTAAAAAATATCAATGTAATCGACACACATCAGTATGGGGGCAGGGGTGGGCATGTGGATGCCGGGCAAATGATCCCGGGAGATGCAATGATTGGTGGGATTTTGCGTGATGTCACCATCAATGGGTTTAATGTGAAGGGTAATGCCAATGCCGACTCCGTGCAGGGCTTGTTCAGTTCGGATGGCTGTTTGGTGGACATTGATTTGCGCCATGGGATGATGAAGATGGGCTCCCCCAACAAGCTGGCCTTCAACGGGTTTGCTAGTGGCGTGTTGGATGGTTTTGTGGATGGAGAAGGGCAGCCGGTCGTTGCGCGGTTGCAGCCGTTGCGGATTGGTGGCAATCCGGGGACAGGTAATGTATGGGTCTTATCCGTCAGCCCGGAAGACCACGAATGCAATGCGGGTAAGATCATAGGTAGCAACTATTCCCCCACACATGATCACCGCAAGGTGATGCCCAACCCCGAAAGCTCCGGCAGTAAGAGCGATGTTGGTCTGTGTAATTTCAGATTAGACGAGTTTAAGGCGGCAGTTAAGGAGAAAACGGTCAAAGAGTTGTTAGGCAATCCAACGATCAATGCCGAGGTTGATAATTGGTTGGAGTGGGTGAAAACAACTAACCAACCGGAATATAAGGGCAGGTATGAGGAAATTAACAAAAAGATTGAAAAAGCGAAAAAAAGTGGAGCCAAGATAGATAAATTGCTAGGAAATCAGATAGCTTCAGTTTTTTACCAACAAGTGGCAAAAACCTACGGCAGCCCTTGCCGCGCTGCTGAGTAATAGGAGACTACCCATGAAAACAAACAGCCTTTTGGTTGGGTTTATTGCCCTGATGCTGGCTCCTTGGGGCAGCTTGTGGGCTGCCAGCAATTGTTCCGACTATCTGTCCATTTTGGAGCGTTACCAAAAAGACCGGAAGGAGTTGCTGGCCTGCGGGATTCCGGCAGATGACTACTTTATGGCGAGCAGCCTGAAGGAACAGGTGGAGTGGTGCGCACAGGCTACGGATGCGGAAGTGGATGAACGTTGGGATCAGGCAGGTTTGCGGGTATTGCGTTGTGGTGGGACATTACATTATTTTGGCGTAGCGAATGATGCTGAACAAATGCAACGTTCTGGCCTGATCGATGCTTTGTATGAAAAGGTCAGGGTGGAGCCGGTGGAGGGGGCATTGCGCGACGCGATCCTGGCTAATCCGGGGAAAAAGACCGGGGTTGGTTTCACCCCGTTCCCCACCGCTGTTTTACAGGAACCCGCTTGCCGCCTACAGGGGGTGCGGACAACCTTTACGCTGGGGGCTGAACCTGGGGAGCTTGAGCATTGGCTGGTGACCGTTGCTCCCCCCTGCCAACGGGATGGACGTGATGAGGGTAGTGGCAGGAATGGCAACCTGCCGTTTTGGCTTGTGGAGGGGTGGCAAGGCCATTACCGTGTCCTGCTGGCCTACCGGACTGGTGATGTCAGCATAGAAACCAGCCAGCACCAAGGCTATCCTGACATCCGTACCACCCATGAGCTTTTGGTTTGGCCTGACCCCGGAAACTCTGCGGATGTCACATGGCATTACCGGGATGGGGCTTATCGGTATGCCGACAGTGAGTGTTCCAATCTCGGCTGGTTTAGTGACCCTGACCCGCTTACTATCAAGGATTGCCTGAAGGGTGAGGAGTGGCAGTGAGCCAACCCGGATAAAGGAGGCATTACCCATGAAAATAAGCAAGCTGTTGGTTTTGTTTGCTGCCCTGATGCTGGCTCCTTGGGGGGAGGGGTGGGCAGCCAGTTATTGTTCCAGCTATCTGACTCAGTTGGAGTATTACGAACAAGACCGGAAGAGGCTAATGGCCTGTGGTTTTTTGGTGAATGACCCTTTTATGACAAGTAGCTTGGATGAGCAGGCAGCTTGGTGTGCAGAGGCAACGGATGCGGAGCTTGATGAGCGTGCGGATAAGACCGGTTTGCTCGTAATGCACTGTGATGGAATATTGCATAGTTTCAGGATAGAAAATTATGTTGAGGAACTGCAGGAAATCGACCTGATCTCTGCTTGGCATGAAAAGGTCAAGGTTGAACAGGTAGAGGGGGCATTGCGTGAGGCGATCCTGGCTAATCCGGGGAAAAAGACCGGGGCTGGTTTCACCCCGTTCCCCACCGCTGTTTTACAGGAACCTGCTTGCCGCCTACAGGGGGTACGGACGACCGTTGCTTTGGGGGCTGAGCCTAGGGAGGCTGAGTATTGGTTGGTGACAGTTGCTCCCCCCTGTCAAGGGGATTCTGATGGGAATGGTGGTTATAACTTGCCCTTTTGGTTCGTAGAGGGGCGGCAAAGCCATTACCGCGTTCTGCTCGCCTACCGGACTTCTATTAATATCGGCATAAAAATCAGCCAGCACCAAGGTTATCCTGACATCCGTACCACCCATAAGCTTTTTGATGGGGCTTACCGTGGAAATTCTGCGTATACCACATGGCATTACCGGGATGGGGCTTATCGGTATGCTGACAGTGAGTGTACCAATATCACTCGGCAAATTGATTCTGAGCCGGTATTTATTAAGGGCTGCCTGAAGGGGGAGGAGTGGCAGTGAGTGGGGGAGGTTCAGAAGTTATCCGGGTAGCCAGTCTGTTTTACGGTATAATCGTTGCAGAGGTACGCTGATGCAGTCGATAACACACGATGCAGCTCTACTGGAGCTGATTGCCCAAGGTGAAAACCAAGCGGTGGAGTTCAAATCTGCCAAAGCCCATCCTGATTCTTTGGCGCGGGAGCTGGTTGCGCTGGCGAATACGCAGGGCGGGGTGATTTTGTTGGGGGTCGAGGACTCCGGTGAGGTGTCTGGGCTAGACGGGGATAAGAACTATGAAGAGTGGGTGATGAATATCGCCCGTGAGAATGTGATCCCTGCCTTGGATGTCACCGTTAGCCGGGTTGTACACGCTCAGCAGCCTGTCTTGCAGATTCATGTCCCAAAAGGACGTGACAAACCCTATCAAACCCGCCAATACCAGTTTTTGGTCAGGATTGGTTCGACCAACCGGGTTGCCACCCAAGCCGAGTTGATGCGCCTGTTCCAGCAAAGTGGCATGTTCCATTATGACTTGCAGGGGGTGGAGGGAACTTCAATCCGCAACCTTGACCTGCGTAAGCTGGCAGATTACTTCCTGCGGTATGAGATTGATTTTGAACAGGAAGGGGAGCAGGAGCGCATCTTGGTGAATACGGATATTCTGGATGCAGCAGGGCGTGCCACAGTGGGCGGTTTGTTGATGTTCGGGATTAATCCGCAGCGCCATTTGCCGAATGCCAGCATTTCCTTTGCGCATTTTGCCGGGCATGAGTTGGACGATGAGTTGCTGGATAAGCAAGTCATTGGCGGGACGCTGGATATTCAGGTCGACACGGCATTGGCTATTATTAAGAACCATATCCGCCAACCCAGCCGGATTGAAGGTAGTCGCACGGTTGACCAGATATTCCAATACCCGGAAAAAGTATTCCGCGAGTTATTGGTGAATGCCTGTGTCCACCGTGATTATGCCATCCACGGGTCACGCATCCGGGTATTCATGTTTGATGACCGGCTGGAGTTTATTAGCCCCGGACGTTTGCCAAATACGGTATCTGTGGAAAAAATCAAGCTGGGTGTGTCGTATGGGCGTAACCCGGTGATCGTCAAGTTTATGGAAAACCTGCGTTATATTGACAAGCTCGGGCGTGGGTTGCCGATGGTGTACCGCACAGCAACCCAAGCCAAAAAGCCGGTTGATTTTATCGAGCTGGGTGAGGAGTTTCGGGTTATCCTCGGTTTGTAAGATCAGCCTGCTTTATAACTATCACCTTATAAATACCGCTCGATCCAGTCTTTTACCCACGGTTTATGCTCGCGGATTTCTTCTTTGGTCAAGCCTTTCAATTCGTGGGGGAACACCAGCCATTCATCTGTTTCATGCACAAAATAATCCGGGCGCAGGTCGGTTTTATTTTTGTTTGGCTTGAAATAGGGGGTGGCGATGCGGATGTCATGCGGGGTGTTCAGGCGGGCTTCGGCACGGATTTTATCCAACGCGGCCTTGATGCTGTTACCGGAGTCGAAGACATCATCCACAATCAGCAAGGAGTCATTGGCATTGATATGTTTGATCAGGTATTCAAGGCCATGCACCTTCACTTCACGGGCGGTTTCATTCAGGCCGGTGTAATAGGAGGTACGGATGGCAATATGGTCGGTGGAGATGCCGAAATATTCAAACAGCTCCTGCACAACGATGCCAACGGGTGTGCCACCGCGCCAGATGGCGACGATGAAGTCCGGGCGGAAACCGCTCTCGAAGATTTTTTCCGCCATTTGGATGGAGCTATCCATCAAATCTTGGGGGGTTAGGAATACTTTGTTGATGGGTTGGGTCACGGCAGCCACCTTTGTTGTCACCTGAAAAAGATTCAGGACGTTAGCATCATTTTCGAGATTTCTCTATGCCGACGTAACGGTGTTGTCATATCCAGTGTCAGCAAGTGCCCGCGTTCGACCACGACCCGCCCGTGGATCATCGACCAGTCAACCGCAAAGGGCTGGCAGAATACCGCTGCTGCCACCGGGTCATGCCCCGCCCCGGCATATTGCAGGCGGTTGAGGTCGATGGCAATCAGGTCGGCGGCTTTGCCCGGTTGCAGTGAGCCAATATCATCACGCCCCAACACGGCAGCCCCGCCACGGGTTGCCAGCCGCAGTGCTTCACGTGCGGACATGGCAGCAGGGTTGCCTGCAAATCCTTCCCGCCCGCCCAAGGGCATGCTGGGTGAGTACTGGTGCGGGGCAATGCGTTGCAACAGCATGGCTTGGCGGGCTTCCATCAGCATATTGCTGCCATCATTGGAGGCTGAACCATCCACCCCCAGCCCGACCTTGACCCCGGCACGGGTCATTTTCGGGATCGGTGCAATGCCGCTGGCGAGGCGCATATTGCTGGTGGGGCAATGGGCAAGCCCTGTGCCGGTGCGGGCAAACAGGCCAATTTCCCGGTCGTTCATGTGGACACAGTGGGCATGCCAGCAATCGCAGCCTGTCCAGCCGAGTGATTCGACATAATCGACCGGGCGCATACCGAATTTTTCCAGGCAGAATTGCTCTTCATCCAGCGTTTCTGCCAGATGGGTATGCAGGTGGACACGCGGGTATTGGCGGGCGAGTTCGGCACTGTCACGCATCAGGCCAGCCGTGACCGAGAACGGCGAGCAGGGCGCAAGCACCACGCGCAACAGGCTGTAATCACTGGCATCATGGTAGGTTTCAATCAGGCGCTGCGAATCCTTGAGGATAGCAGGTTCCTTTTCTGTAACGCGATCCGGCGGCAGCCCACCCTTGCTTTCCCCCAGCGACATGGAGCCACGCGCTGCATGGAAGCGCATGCCAATTTCTTGTGCTGCCCGGATTTGGCTATCCAGCGTGCAGTCGTTTGGGTAGATATACAAATGGTCACTGCTGGTGGTGCAGCCGGACAGCATCAATTCGGCAAGCCCGGTCAGGGTGCTGATGTAAACGCCCTCATCGGTGAGGTTTGCCCAGATGGGGTACAGGGTTTTCAGCCAGGTAAACAGGTCAGCATCCTGTGCCACCGCACGGGTCAAGGTCTGGTAAAGGTGATGGTGGGTATTCACCAACCCTGGCAAAACCAGATGATCTGTCATATCCAACACCTGATCCGCCGTGGCAGGCAAGGTATGTGTTGGCCCCACCTGCACGATCCGGTGGTCTTCGATATACACCCCGCCGTTGGTGATTTCTGTCCCGGCATCGTCGAAGGTTGCTAACAGGGTGGCATTTTTAATCAGGATGGATGGCATGGGATGTCCTTCGTTAAGCCGGTTCTGGCAGGAATGCCAAGATTATATCCAAATGCTGTGTGTTGCATTACGATAATGAGGTGGGCAAAGGCAACCATAAGCACGTTGGTGCGACTGATCTACACCCTCAACCGTCAAAGCTGACGGGCACTGCGGGGAGTAAATTGTTAAGAATCGCGGGCTGTCACCGCGTCCGTCGTCGAATAACTTGTTGGCTAATGATGATAGCTGCCATGCTAAACAGTATTGTAAGAAGTAGAGAGCCATCATGTGGACTGTAAAATAAAAAACATTTTCCGGTCAGAGCATCAAGCATATTAGTATCAGACGTTAGCTCGTAGCCGGTAAATAGGCGAGGCTGTTTCCAGAAATTATTTAATAAAAATAAACATATATTAATCAGAGAAGCCGTCCATAGATAATTGAGCTTCTGAGATAAAATTAAAAAAATACTCGCAATTAACAAAGTCACATCAGTTATTGCCAATAAAACTAAAAACATTGGCTTGAATGTTCCTGTTACTCCCATACCACACTCATTATTAGACCCACCTAGAAGGTAAAATCCATCAATATCAGTTTCAATATTTAAGACAGAAAACAACAACAGAGTACTGAGCAAAAAGAAAAAAAATCCAATCCAGAGTATAACTCTCGATGTATTCATTGTTTTTTCTCGATATTTAAAGCATTACTCAGGATAGATAAAATATCTTGCTTATTTATATCCTTCATATGACGATGTAAGTACCTATGCAAAAGTTATAAAGAATTTTCTGCCAACATTTTCGAGCACCCCGTTGACTGAGGGTTAACCCTGCCAGTTTGCCATAAAGACTTACCTCTGATAACTTCTGCAAAGGTACTTACATGCCTTGTTGCAAGCAGGTTTGCTGGAGAAAACGGGGGGCAATGTCGTTTTCCCCTATGATGCGATCCATGTGGACTTCATGTTGCAGGCCGCTTAGGAACGCGCCCGAAATAGATTCCCTGTCTTTGTAGATACCGTCTTGCTGGCGATTCGCTTGCTTGTTGCACCCACCGCATTACTCGTCATCTGCTTACCCCAGAATATGAAATTTGCGACAACTACCTTGAAAAACACTGCCGTGTCCGTCGTCGAATAACTTGTTGGCGCAATCAATTAGTTATTTTATCAATAGCTTTTATTGATAATCCTTTGTTCTTTGCGGCGAGAATAAAGTCTTCTTTTTTTTCAAATTGGAGAGCGTCTCCAGAGTCTGTATTTATCAACCAAAAAATTAATTGAGTATTTTTATTCTCTAACATTTTTGGAATTTGAGAAACCAATAAAATGTTATTTTCAAGTTGAAAATTGATCACCTCGCTATCAATCACAACTGACTCATTGTTTTCAGTATTCTTATATGTGATAAACCTCCTACCCCAATCGTTATAATAGTAGCCATTTGTCAGTGATTGACTATAATCATCTAAACCACAGCTAGAAATCATCAATAAAAATAGAAAAATAATAAAAATTTTATTGACCATATGTAGAACCATTTCGAGTAATATTAGGTGAGCCGTCGAAATTAATCATATATCCTGTACCCTCACCTGCAAACCATTTTCCTAGGCTAGTTTCTAGGTTGCGTATCGCACTACCATCTTTCCGTTCATCAAAATTATATAGCTCTGGTTTAATTTTAATCCCATCTTCTGTTTTGGTTAATGATACTCGACCATGTACCGCAAAATCACCTAAACCCTGAACGACACCCTTAGCCCAATTGTCATCATTGAAATCATTGACTTGATGAACTGTTAGACGAGATGCATCGACTGTAACTGGTTCACCATTACCCATGCGCCAATGGTATAAAGCCTCATCCAAAGTTAGATGCCCATCTTTAACTCCTTTCTCAAGCACATCATTCTTCTCTTTTCCATCAGAATCACTTAATAGCTTTTGAAAACGTGTTGAATCGGCTTTCAAGTCTGGGAGAAGGCTTGTTGTCTTTGAATCAAACTTTTCATATCTAAAACAGTTGATAGGCATTATGCTCATAAGTCGCGTCTTCCTTGTATTAAATTAAGATACAAAGGAAATTGTAGGCCGCTAAAAATGATTTTTTTGTAAAGATATGCGGACGGTTTATCATCAACGATAAACGGTAGCCCCGCCAACGTCGTGCATGACGGGCGCGGCGGGGAGTAAATTGGGCGAAGTCGCGGGCTGTCACCGCGTCCGTCGTCGACACATTCGTTATGCAATTTTGGTTAAGCGAATAAACTCTTTTGAAGAGGGATGTCTGATAAATCACAATCATATTGAATATTTGTGAATGCAGTATAAATATCTAGTTCTTTTTCATGAAAATAAGGAGTCCATTCAATTGTTGGGAATTTGTCTTTCCAGAAAATCAAACATAACATTTGAATCGTATAAAGCACCAATCTACTTGATAACTCAACAATATAATTATCTGTGTGCATCTCTTCTGCTTCTTCTTGGTGAGTCATCGGTATTTCTAAAGAGCCATGCACTAATTTATTTCTTAGTTTATATGTTAAAAACAAACCTTTGCCAGAATTTGATACGTGATCTCCATAAGATAAACCGTCTTTGATTATCTCACTATAACATGAATTTTCAATTATGCTGCTCTCTAATAAGTTTAGCTCTTCTTCATAAGCATTAAAGGATAATGCTACTGGAATATTGTGCTTAAGGAAAAAGCAAGCATTATTAACCTTCCCTCTAGGATTGGTAATCAATTTTGGAGGCACAACAATATCAATAATTGTTTCAAGAGAAGACCAAATAAAGTTGAATCGGCACAGTGATATAATCAGCTTGTTCTCAAATTTATTTTGTGCATAGGAAGCATCATCTGCTGCTGAGCAGCCCATGCCAATATTATAATATCTGTCAAATCGGAGTTTGTCGTATTCAATATTTTTGATGCCAGCAGCCATATTTAAATGGGCAAGTGGTTGATGCCACTCGTCACGACCAGATAAATAATCGAAGCTATAGGCAATTAGACTTACTAAATACCCTGCATGTTCATCAATAGTTCTTAATTTCAAGGGGAAACCAATTTTTTGTGGGCATAACAGTTTATTCTACAGCAGCCACGTCTCACAGGATAAGCTGCGTCTGTTCAGTAGCTAAGCATACGCCAGCTATTAGGTTCGTATTTTGTTTGTCTTTCATATCACCATTCCCATCTGTTAAGGCCAAGTTGATGACCAATAAGCATACAATACGATCCGTTGCTCCACCAACAACTTATTCACATAAATTTTGGGAAAACTATGCACTTTTTTATAAAACAAGGTGTTGATAAGCATCATGTCGAATGGCATGTTTTCCGAGCCAAGCAATATACTGCCTTATTCCCTGAGCAGCACATACGCAGCCATAGTTCTGTGCAGGTTGAACAGTACCTGCATAAGTTGGGGCAGGGCATCCGGCTTGCAAGCATAGCAATTCGCGCAGGCTATCCATGCTATACAGCTTTTGCGAACCCGCTTGTTCCTGAAAATGGCGATTAGTACCTCGCCGAAGCAGACTCATCATCGACCTATTACCCGTCATTTGCCTACCCCAGAACATGAAATTTGCAATGCCCTGCCGTTGGTCTATGGTGTGGGTTAGTACACCAACCGGGGGATGCTCTTTATGTTGAAATATATCTTTTCTGTTGCCCTTGTGGGCGTGATGATGGCTTTGTCTGCCTGCTCAAGTACACCGCCTGCCTGGGTTAAGCCGGTGCAGGGGTTTGATGCCTCACGTTATTTGGGCAAGTGGTACGAAATTGCCCGGCTTGACCATTCGTTTGAGCGGGGCTTGAGTCAGGTATCCGCTGAATATGGCTTGCGTCCAGATGGTGATATTCAGGTCATTAACCGGGGGTATCAGGATGAGAAGCAGGCATGGCAGCAGGCCGAGGGGCGTGCCAAGTTTTTAGGGGCGAAGGATGTCGGGCAGTTGCAGGTCTCGTTTTTTGGGCCATTCTACGGCGGCTACAATATCATCGAGTTGGATCGTGACTATCAATATGCCCTGGTGGTGGGTAATGACTTCGATTACCTATGGATTCTTGCCCGTGATCCCAACCTGGACACCGCTACCCGCCAACGCTTGGTGGATAAAGCTCGCCAATTGGGTTTTCCGGTGGATGGCTTGCTGTTGGTCAAACACGGGCAGGGCTGAAGTACGTCGTTATTTCTGCACTTCGGTCACTTCACCGCCGCCGGTGCGAATATCTGCCAGCCTGCCCAAATCCGTATCCCCGTGGTTAAGGCACATAAGGCGGCAAACCCATAGGCCAGCAGTGCAAAGCTGTTTGGGAATAAGCACATCAATACAAAAACCGCGATGGTTTCACTGGCTTCCGTGAGGCCGCCGAGGTAATAGAAACTTTTGTCCGGGTAAGCGGTGCTGTGCAAACCGCGTTTGGCGGCGATAATGGCAAAGGCGAGGAAGCTGCACCCCGTGCCGATAAAGCTATAAATCAGTACCGCCGCAGGCAGCGCATTGGCAGCCGGGTCAGCAAGGGCAAAGCCCAGCGGGATGCCGGAATAGAACAGGAAATCCAGCACAATATCCAGAAAGCCACCCCGGTCAGTGGGTTGCCCCAAGCGTGCCAGTGTGCCATCCAGCCCGTCACACACGCGGTTGAGCAGGATAGCCAGCAACGCCCAGCCGTATAGCCCATAAGCCAGCAGCGGAATGGCGCTGATGCCAATGCCAAAGCCCAGCAGGGTAATCTGGTTGGCAGTGATGCCTGCTGCCAACAGCGGGCGGGCAAGGCGTTGTTGGCTTTGGCGGGTCAGTTGGAGGAGGGTGCGGTCAAACATGGGGCGCTCCTTGCAGTTCCAGTACCGCCCCGCCGGTCGGGATGTCCGCCGCATCATGCGTGACCAGCAGGGTGGGGATGTGGCGTTGGGCAATTTCTGCAAACACAAAGGCACGGAATTGGCTACGCAATTCGGCATCCAGGCGGGAGAAGGGTTCATCCAGCAACAGGGCATGGGGTTCGGCAAGCAAGGCACGCAATACGCTGACCCGTGCACGTTGCCCGCCCGACAGGGTGGCTGGGTCACGCCCATAAAAGCCTGCCAAGCCTGCCTGTGCCAGCACCGTTTCCAGATGCGCCCGGCGTGCAGCCCGTCCGCTGATGGTGGCAGGCAAGGCAAAGGCCAGATTGCCGCCTACGCTCAGGTGCGGAAATAGCAAATCATCTTGGAACAGGATACCGATGCGGCGTTGTTCGGTGGGTAAGTGGTCTAAGCGCCGTTCACCCAGCCAGAGTTCACCGTGGGCAGAAAAGGTGTCTGGCAGTGCGCCAACCAGCCAGTTTAACACCGTCGATTTACCCAAGCCGGAGCGTCCCATCAGGGTCAGCACCTCACCGGCCTTGACCTGGAAATCCAGTGGTTCCAATAAGGCTTGTCCTGACTTGTGGAGGCGGAGTTGTTTGACTTGCAGCATCATCTACCTGTTCCAAATTTCTGGAAGGCGAGTGAAAGCGTTAGCGAAGTCGCTCTGCCTGCCATGCCCGCACCTGATCAATCGGCAACTCCATCAGCTCAGCCACGGCCTCTGCTTCCATGCCCATCGCCAATAGTTTCAACGTAGCTTTTTGTTGGCCTTGGCGTTCGCCCTCCTCACGCCCCAACTGCAAGCCCTTCTGCAAGCCCTCTTGCAGCCCTTGGGTTCTTCCCTCCAACCGGGCGGTTTGCTCCGAGTTCTTCAAATCCCGAAAATACTTCAAGCTGTCCTCATAGCTTTGCCGGTCTCTCGGATTGAAGTGGGCCAATTCTGCAATGGCAAACAAACGCCGGAAAACGTCTTCTGTGAAGGAGGGTGGCTTATCTGACATGTTCGCCAGATGCCGGAAGGTATAGAGCCATTTGTCCTGCAAGGACTCCAGCTCCCCAAGGGTTTTGGTGAAGCGTGGCAACACCACGTAAACGTAGTGGAGCTTGTCAAAGAAAGGGCGGTTCTGTTGGTCCTTGAGTTGGGCGTAGTACAGTATTTCCTGCTCGTTCTCGTCCATCAGGAAATCTAAAATACTGATGGTATACACCGTATCGAGTTTGTAGTTCCAATCGCCTTGCTTGGCCTGCTCCTGAACCGCAAAGGTGGAGTAATACACGCTACGATCCTTGAAATATTGCTGCTTCACCTTTTGCAGCTCAATAATGAAGCGCTGCCCCGTGGTGCTCATGCAGTTCAAGTCAAAAATCGCCCGCCGATCGACCGGGCTAACCCCTTGGTATTCGTTTTTGGTGTACTGCAAATCTGCTATTTGATGATGTTGGGGCAAAAGGGTATTCAAGAAGCTGATCAGCAAGTCTTTATTCGGCTCCTCACCAAAGATTTTCTTGAAGCCAAAATCGGTTAATGGGTCAATGTAGATGGCTGGCATGGCATCCCCTGTACGCGGTCTGGATTATAGGGATTATACCATAAATGGCAGGAGCAGCAGACCACCTACCTCAACCCCAGATGGCGGCGTACATGCAGCCAACCCAGTAGCCCTGCCAAGGCAAAGGCCAGCAGCGGCAGTATGGCTTGTAGCACTGCTTGTACTGCCAAGGTGTGGCGGTTGCCACCCGCACTGAGGGCAACGGCTTCCGTGGTCACGGTTTCAATCCGCCCACCCCCCGCAAACAGGGTTGGCAGGTATTGCGTCACGCTGACGGCAAACCCGACCGCGAGGGCTGCCAGGATCGGGCGCAGCAAAATAGGCCATTTGATGCGCCAGCATGCCTGCCAGTGCGAATAACCCAAGGCCTTTGCCGTCAACAGGTAACGTGGGTCGAGGCTGTGGTAGGCTCCCGCCAGCACCAGTATCATATACGGCAATACCCAGGCCAGATGGCTCCACACCACCCCCAGCGCGGTATTATCCAGATGCAAGTGCAGCAACACCTGATATTGCGCCGCTGCCAGGGGCAGGGCAGGCAAGACCAGCGGGAAATACAACCAGCCCTGCCAGCGTGAACCCCACTCCAGCCACAGCAGGCATAACGGCAAGGCCAGCAGGACAGTGCAGCCTGACAGCAGCAGTGTGGTGAACAAGGGTTGGAAGTCCGCCCGTTGCCAATATTCCAGCGTGAGGCCAGCCGGTAATAATGCGGGGAAAAACCAGGCTCCAGCGACTGACCAGAGCAGCAAGGTGCAAAGGGCAAGGTAGGAGGGAACAAGGAAGGCTGTTTTCCCAATCAGCCCCTCACCTCCACCTCCAGATCGTGTTTCCCACCTCACGCCAGTTGGTTCCTTGCCCCATTGCCGAAGTCCCCAAAATATCGAGCGTGCAACCCCCACCCCCGCCAGCAATAACAGCAACAGCAGTACGGCAACCAAGTGCCCTTTAACCTGTGTTGCCGGGTCAGGGTCAGAAAACCATTGCCAGCCTAGCACAGCCAAGGTCGGTGGGGTGGATGGCCCCAGGATCAGTGCCATATCAACCACCGACAGGCTATAGGCGAAAACCGCCAGCAGCGGCCAGGCCAAACGCGGCAACAGTTGCGGCAGGATAATGTACCAAGCGGTTTGCCAGCGTCCGTAGCCGAGGCTATGGGCGATGGTCATTTGCCGGGTGAGCCATTGTTCACCCAATAAGCCTGCCAGCACCCATAGCAGGAAGGCGCTTTCTTTCAATGCCAAAGCCAGCAGCAGGGTGAGGCCATACGGATCTTGCACTGTGACCCACTGCGGAGGGGCTGACCAACCCCATACCGGGGCAAGCCCGCGTGCCAGCCAGCCGGAAGGGGCGAGCAGGAAGGCTAGGCCAATGGCAAAGGCTGCATGGGGGAATGCCAGCAACAAGGGCAATTGCCGTTGCAGGGGATGCCAGTGTTTGCCCGGATGCAAGGCCAAAGCAAGCCCACAAGCCAACAGCAAGGCCAACAGGCTGGAGCCGACAGCGGTCAGCACGGTAGTGCCTAAGGCCGCCCTGACTTGCGGATCGGCAAACAGGGTTTGCCAGTGTCCTGCCACCAAGGCAGGGGCAAAGACTGGCACTAATCCGGGCAGGAGTGGGAGTAAAACCAGCCCCTCACCTGCCGCCGCCAGCGTTAGCTGCCGTAGCGTTTGAGCCACGCCTTTTCCAATGCATCTACCCAGCTTGCATGCGGTTCTGGCAAGGTCGGGACAGGTTCTGCCAATGCTCCCGGAGCTGTCGCGCTCATGGCTTGGCGTTGTGCCTCATCCAGCTTGTCCATTGCCAGAATGCTGGGGTCGCCCCAGATGGCAATATCTGCTTTGCGGGCTTGTGCAGCGGGTGATAACAGGAAATTGGCGAAGACTTGTGCGCCTTCTTTGGCTTTGGCATTAAACGGGATGGCAACAAAATGCACATTGCCAATCGTACCGCCCTTGAAACCAAAGCTGTAGGCGCTATCTGGCAATTGCTTGGCCTGGATCAGGTTTGCCGCCTCATTAGGGTTAAACGTGAGTGACAACAACAACTCACCATCCGCCAGTTTTTGGTTCATATCGGCATTACTTGCAGGGAATGCTTTCCCTTCCCGCCACGCAACCGCATGCAGCTTGTCCAGGTAATCCCAGAGGGGTTGGGTGGTGCTGGCAAAGTTGGCCTCATCCACCTTGTTTTGCAGCACGGTTTTGTCTGCTACCAGTTCGGAGAGCAATTGCTTAAGGAAGGTTGTCCCGTGGAAATTGGGTGGCTTGGGGTAGGAAACCCGCCCTGGGTTTTTCTGGGCAAACTCCAGCAAGGCAGCAGCAGAGTCCGGTGGGGTTGGCACGGCTTTGCGGTCGGCAATAAAGGTCAGTTGCGCTGTACCCCACGGTGCTTCGAGGCCGTCGGTGGTTTCCGAGAAGTCTTTCTGGACGGGCTTGCTGGTATCAACCGCTGCCCAACTGGGCAGGTTTTCTGCCCACGGCCCATAGAGCAATTTGCCATTTTTGAGGGTGCTGAAGTTCTCGCCGTTAACCCACATCAGGTCAACTGATCCATCCGTATTGCGTCCCGCCTGCTGTTCGGTCTGGATGCGCTTGACCACTTCAGCGGCATCCGTGATTTTTACATGCTCAACCTTGACCCCGTAGCGTTTGTTGGTTTCGTCTGCGGCCCATTGGATGTATTGGTTGATGTTTTCACCGCCACCCCACGCATTGAAATAAACGGTCTGGCCTTTGGCTTTGGCTTCGATAGTACCCCAGTCATCGGCGTATGCGCTTGGGAAAGCCAGGGCGCAGGCTAACGCCAGCAGGCTGGTGATGGGCATTTTTTTGGTCATGTTCGGTCTGTCCTTTTTCATGTTCAGAAGGGGGATACAACTCACCCGTTACGCATCCAGGCATGATAACGCCCTACCCAACGCAGGAGCTGCTGCGGGGCATGGTTTCGTTTCCACTCACCTGCTGCATATTTATTGGCCTCTGCCAGTGTTGGGTAGGTATGGATCGTACCGAGTATCTTGTTTAAACCCAAGCCATGTTTCATGGCTAGCACGTACTCTGCCAACAGGTCAGCAGCCTGTGTGCCGACGATGGTTACGCCAAGAATTTTGTCCTTGCCCGGTACAGTCAGCACTTTGACAAAGCCGTGGGCGGTGCTGTCAGCAATGGCACGGTCGAGGTCGTCGATGCCGTAGCGGGTGACTTCATAAGCCACGTTCTGCTCCCGTGCCTCCTGCTCATTCAGGCCAACCCGAGCCACTTCCGGGTCAACGAAGGTCGCTGCCGGGATCACTGAATAATCCGCCTTGAAGCGTTTGAAGCTGCCAAACAGCGCATTGACGGTGGCATACCAGGCTTGGTGGGCGGCAACATGGGTGAACTGGTACGGCCCGGCAACATCACCCGCCGCATAGATATTCGGGAATAGGGTTTCGAGGTATGGGTTGGTGCTGACAGTGCGTCCGACGGGGATGCCGAGTTTTTCCAGACCATAGCCCTGTAAACGTGCTGCCCGCCCCACGGCACAGATCAGCTCATCGTATTCAAGCGGCTGTTCCTGCCCGTCTGACCCCGCGACCACCAGCCATTTATGCCCATCCTGTTGTTCACAACGCAAGGCTTGATGCCCGGTCAGGACAGCCGCCCCATCTTGCCGCAGGGCTGTTTCCACGAAGGCAGATACTTCACTGTCTTCACGCACCAGCAGGCGGTCTGCCCGTTCAACCTGCGTGACTTGTGCACCCAGGCGGGCGAAGCTTTGTGCCAGCTCGCAGCCAATCGGCCCACCGCCCAAGACCAACAGGCGTTGTGGGATGTGCTCTTGTGTGGCAAAACGCTCCCACAGGGTATCGCTGGTCAGGTAGCCCGATTGTTCAATACCCGGCAACGGTGGCACAAACGGCTGTGCACCGGCTGCAATCACGATGCTGCGGGTGGTCAGGCGTTGGGTGCTGCCATCCGGCTGGGCGATCTCGACCGTCCACGGGTCAATCAGCGTGGCATAACCCTGCACTACGTCTACCCCCAGCTTGGTGTAGCGTTCAATGCTGTCATGGGGTTCGATCTGGCGGATAACGGACTGGATGCGCTGCATGATGGCGGGGAAGGAAACCGTCCCTGTGACAGGCGGGGTGGTTGTTATCCCGTATTTTGTTGCTTCCCGTATCTCCTTCGCCACTTTTGCACTCTTGATCAGTGCCTTGCTTGGTACGCAGCCATAATTCAGGCAATCGCCGCCCATTTTGTGGGCTTCCACCAGGGTGACTTTGGCTTTGACCGCCGCTGCAATATAGGCGGATACCAACCCGGCAGCCCCCGCGCCGATGACCACCAAATTGCGGTCGAAGCTGCGTGGGCGGGTAAATCCGGCGTAGATGCGCCGTCGTTGGACATGCCGGACAAGGGCTTTGGCAATCCACGGGAAAATCCCCAGCAAGGCAAACGACAACAGCAGCCCAGGGGAGATAATCCCGCTGAGGCTGTTGAGTTGCGCCAATTGTGTCCCGGCATTTACATAAACCACTGTCCCAGCCAGCATTCCTAGCTGGCTGACCCAATAAAAGGTACGGGTCGGCAGGGTCGTCAAACCCATCAGTAAGTTAATCAGGAAAAACGGGAAGGCAGGGACGAGCCGCAGGGTAAATAAATAAAATGCCCCGTCTTTTGCCATGCCTTGGTTAATCAGGGCGAGTTTGTCGCTGAAGCGTTGCTGCACGGAGTCACGCAACATGTAGCGGGATACCAGAAAGGCCAAGGTCGCGCCGATGCTGGAGGCAAATGATACCAGCAATAACCCTTGCCACAGGCCAAACAGCGCCCCGCCTGCCAGTGTCATGATGGTGGCTCCGGGCAAGGACAGAGCAGTGACGGTGATATACAACAGGAAATAGGTCAAGGCGACCAGCAGCGGTGATTCGGCTTGCAGGGTGGCGAAATAGTGCTGGCTGCTTTTCAAGGCATCCAAAGTAAGGTATTGGTCGAGGCCAAACCAAAAGAACAGGGCAACCAATCCGGCAAGCAACAGCAGGAGGAGGGGCTTTTTCATCACTGTGCTCCCAACGGGCGGCGGTATTTCTGGATAAAGCCGCGATCAATATAGTCTTTCCAGCGCCAAACCCAATGTCCAGCCGCACTCCATTCACCCCAGGAGGCAATCGCATGTTTGGAGCCGGTCGCAAGCAGGTAAAGGGAACGGGGTTTGGGCATGTAGCTGCGTAAGGTTTCCCCATTCAGGAAGGCTGGCAGGTTGTGTGCCAGCGCTTTTCCGGCATACACCGCATGTACCCCAGAGCGGCTGAAATGCGGGTGGGGTCGGGAGCAGACATCACCTGCCGCAAACACATTGGTATGTGACACGCTTTGGTGCTGGTCATTGACCTGGATATAACCCTGCCCATCGACTGCCAAACCAGAGCTGGCTAGCCACGGAGCCGCTTTTGCCCCGGTTGCTGCCAGTATGCAATGGGCAGGCAGGTGTGTGCCGGTTTGGACTTGTAAGCCAAGGGGATCACCGTGCGCACGGCTCAGATGGAGCTGGATGCCACTGTCCGCCAATTGTTGTTTCACCCGCTTGACCACACCGGCGGCATGCCCTGCTAACAGGCTGGGTGTCACCAGATGCACGCTGGCTGTTGGGTTGGCAGGTGTGTTTTGCTGGAAGGCATACTGGATGGCCAAGGCCAACTCCACCCCCGCAGCGCCACCCCCGACAACCGCCAGTGTGTAATCTTTTTCCTGCTGTGCGGCCTGTAAGATGTCAGGCCATGTTTGCAGGAAGCCATCCAGCGGGCGGATCGGGACGAGGCGTTCAGCGCAGGCTACCAGACCCTCCAGCGCTGATTCGCTGCCAATATCCAGCGAGGCCAGATCATACGGGTATGTTTGCCCCGCCGCCGTGAATGCCTGCTGCCCATCGGCATCCAGTCCGGTAGCCTGATCCAGTACCAGCCGTACCTTGGCGGCTGTGACGAGGGGGCGCAGGTCAATACGGCAGTCATCCAGCGCATAATGCCCTGCCAACCAGCCCGGCAACATACCAGAGTAGGTTTGGTAAGGGGAGGGCGTGACCAGGGTTGTTTCCAGACCAGTGATGGGTGTACGGGTCAATGCTTCCAGCACGGCGAGGTGCGCATGCCCCCCTCCCATCAGCAATAAACGTTTCATGTTGAGCCTGTGTTGTTGTGGGTTATTGTCCTTATGCATCCATACGCCCAACCGTCACGTATTGGATGCATGGACAAAAATACTTCTGCACAGGTTACAGGATCGGTGGTTGTGATGAGAAAAACAGTGGTCGTGGTTGGTTTATTGCTCAGTACGTGGGTCGGGGCAGATAGCCCTGTTGTGCCAGTTGGTGAGTTTTCCCAAGGGCAGTTGCAGGGTTGGGAGGCGAAGGTTTTTAGCGGCAAGACCGACTACCAATTGGTAAAGGAAAATGGGCAAACCGTACTCAAGGCCAGCAGTAAGTCTGCTGCCTCCGGCCTGACCCGTAAAATCCGCATTGATCTGGATAAAACGCCCTTCCTCAACTGGTCATGGCGGGTGGATAAACGTTTGGGCAAGCAGGATGAGCAAACCAAGGCCGGTGATGATTATGCCGCCCGCTTGTATGTGGTGGTGGATGGTGGCTTGTTGGTATGGCGGTCGAAAGCCGTGAATTATGTTTGGTCAAGCAACCAGACACGCGGCAAGGCATGGGGTAATGCCTTTCTGCCAGATAATGCCAAAATGCTGGCGGTACGTGGGGTGCAGGATAAACCGGGCGGGTGGGTACAGGAAAAGCGCAACGTTAAAGCCGATTTCAAAACACTGTTTGGTGAGGACATCCGTTATATCGACGGTGTGGCCTTGATGACAGATACAGATAATGGCAAGGGTGAAGTGACAGCCGCCTATGGGGATGTGTTTTTTTCGGGGAAGTGAGTAAAAATTAGTTGGTGCATTGTACAAATTCGGAGTTCAACTCCGATTTTGTACGAGTTTTGTTGTCGCCAGGATTTTCCCTGGGATGATGGCCTGCTCTGGACAATGTGCCTGATCTTATCCACAATGCACGCCTATATTAGCCGATGCTGATGGTTTTTCTTACAGTGCTGTATCTTTGTTCGTGCTACAGTATTGAACAGTTTACCCTCCATTTTTCCTGTTGAAGCCGTTTTAAGAGGTTCCCGTCGTGACCAAATCCGAAGCCCTTTTCCAGCAAGCCCAGAAAACCATTCCCGGTGGTGTCAATTCCCCAGTACGAGCTTTCAGGGGGGTGGGCGGGACTCCACGTTTTATTGCCAGTGCCAAGGGTGCTTACCTGTTTGATGTGGATGGCAATCGCCTGATTGATTATGTCGGTTCATGGGGGCCGATGATTGCAGGTCATGCCCACCCGGAGGTGGTCGAGGCGGTGCGTGAGGCGGCCTTGGGCGGTTTGAGCTATGGTGCTCCCACGGAAATTGAAGTGACGATGGCAGAAAAGATCAGCGAGATCGTGCCATCCATGGAAATGCTGCGCATGGTCAGTTCCGGGACAGAGGCCACCATGTCGGCTATCCGTCTGGCGCGTGGTTTTACCGGGCGCAATTTCATCGTCAAGTTTGAGGGTGGTTATCATGGGCATGGTGATTCGCTGCTGGTGAAGGCAGGTTCTGGCTTGTTGACCTTCGGGCAGCCCAGCTCACCCGGTGTGCCTGCGGAATTGGCGCAATATACCCTGACCCTGGATTTCAACGATAGTGCGCAGGTACGGGACGTGTTTGCAGCAAGGGGCAGGGATATTGCCTGCATTATTGTTGAGCCTGTATCGGGCAATATGAATTGCGTGCCCCCTGTGCCCGGATTCCTGCAAACTTTGCGCGAAGTGTGTGATGAGCATGGCGCGGTACTGATTTTTGATGAAGTGATGACCGGTTTCCGGGTAGCACGGGGTGGGGCGCAGGAGCTGTATGGCATCAGGCCGGATTTGACCACTCTGGGCAAGATTATCGGTGGCGGTATGCCGGTGGGGGCGTTCGGGGGGCGGCGCGACATTATGTCGCATTTGTCACCGTTGGGTGCGGTTTATCAGGCAGGCACCTTGTCGGGTAATCCCTTGGCGATGGCAGCGGGTTTGAAAATGATGGAAATCATTTGCCGTGAAGATTTTTATGCCGAATTGAACGCAAAGACGAGTTTCTTTGTCGAAGGAATGCAGCGTGCGGCGGAAGAGGCAGGCGTTCCGTTTACGACCAGCCGCGTGGGTGGGATGTTTGGCCTGTTCTTTACGGATGAGGCTCAGGTCAGCAGTTACAAGCAGGTAATGGCTTGTAATGTAAAGCGTTTTAACCGTTTCTTTCACGGTATGCTGGAGCGTGGGGTTTATCTTGCACCGTCTGCGTTTGAGGCGGGTTTTGTGTCAACGGCGCATACAGAAGAAGATTTTGCCGTGACCCTTGCCGCTGCACGGGATGCGTTTGCCCAGCTTGAATAGTTAGTCCCGGAGGTGGGGCCTCAGTGTTATTGAATGATTTAAAAAAATATAGCGAGTTACATGGAATGTACCGTTTTTTTGTGGTGGCTTTGTTACTGGTGTTCCAGCCAACAGCCGTGGTGTGGGCGGTTGACCGTTCGTCAACCCTCTACTCGGAAGTGGAAAAGTCGATTTACCAAATCCGGGTGGTGAACCGTAAGACGGGGCATAAGCGCACGATTGGTTCGGGCTTTGTGGTTGCCCGTCCGAATGTGCTGGCAACCAATTACCATGTCATCAGTGCGTATGCCAATGACCCGGATGCCTACCAGCTCGATTACCTCGCAACGAACGGTGATACTGGCAGTTTGCAATTGCTGGATGTGGATGTCCTGCATGACTTGGCGGTGTTGTCCGCTACCACGCCGCTGGGCAAGCCATTGCAAACCGCCTTGATCCCGGAAAAGGGTGCTGCCCTGTATGCCTTCGGTAATCCGCTGGATTTGGGGTTTTCGGTGGTTCCGGGGACGAATAACGGCATCCTGACCAATAGCGAAGACAACAATATCCTGTTTTCCGGCAACCTCAATTCAGGCATGAGTGGCGGCCCTACACTGGATGAGAAGGGGAGTGTGGTGGGTGTCAATGTGGCGACGGCTGGAAATGATGTGAGCTTTCTGGTGTCGGTGCAGTACCTGAATATCCTGTTGGAGCGTTTGAAGCTGCGTGATTTTGCGCCGGGGGATGATTTGCATGGCGCGATTGTCCGCCAGTTGCATGACAATAGCTTAGGGTTTGTGCAGCGGCTCAGTAGCAACGAATGGGAGACAGTCAGGATTGGCGGTTTTGATGTGCCAAGCCGTATGGATAAAGCAATCAGTTGCTGGGATGGTAGCCGAACTAACGAAGAACGTGGTTTGGTGAGCAGCATTTCAGCCAGTTGCTCCAATGAGCGTGACATCTATCTGGATGAAAAACTCAGCGTCGGCAATATGCAGTACCAATATACGTGGTATGAAACCGACAGCATGATTCCGCCGCGTTTTTACCGCATGTATGAAACCCAGAACAGTAGTGGGCTGGATAGCACTGCCAATAAGGAAAGTGTCACGGACTTCAATTGCCATACCGGGTTTGTTGATGTGTCTGGCAAGGATTTCAAGATGACCGTGTGCCGCCGTGATTACCTGCGCTATACCGGCCTGAGTGATATGTTGGTGACGGGGGCGATGGTCAGCGAGAAAAGGCGCGGGTTATTGTTTGAGTTGTCGTTGTTCGGTACGGATTTCAATAGCGCCAGCAAGCTGCTGAAGCGCATGCTGGGAGCTTTCAAATGGCAACCGTAGACACCATTCTGGAAATTCAGACCCGTAGCCTCAACCAGTATCACCGTTTGACGCAGTTCCCGGTGCGCATTGGGCGTGCGTTGGACAATGATATTATCCTGTCTGACCCGACGGTATCGGCGTACCACCTGGAAATTTACCAGGATGGTGATGGCTTGGTATTGCGTAATATCTCAACTGAAAATGGCTCGCGCCTCAATAATGCTACCCTGCAAGAACAACGGGTCACGCTTGACTCCCCCCTGGCTTTGCGCCTTGGCAACCGCAAGGCACGCCTGTTGCGTTCAGACATGGATGTGGGGCGTACCAGTGTGCGCAATTGCAGCGGCCTGTTTGTGCTGTTCTGTAAGCCAGTATGGTCGGTGGTGCTGGTGGGGGCTATGCTGTTTGCCTTCCTGTATGAAAGCTACTTACAAACCTTATTTGCAAAAGAGCTGGTGTATTATTTCAGTGCGGTGATGCCTTACCTGATGGGTATGATTGCCCTGACCTTGCTGGTGGCAGGTATCAGCCGCCTCTCCATCCAACGTTGGGAGGTAGGGGCGGCAGCCAGCCTTGCTGCCTTGTTCATGCTGGTTCCGCACCTGCTGGGTGAGTTGGGGCATGCGCTCAATTATCTGTTTACAGCGGACTGGCCTTTGGAGTGGTTGTTGCTGTTGAGCAATTTCCTGCTGCTTCCTTTCCTGCTGTATGCCTATATCCGGTTGATACATCATGCCGAACCGTGGCCTGCGGTCGGTATTTCCTTATTGTTCAGTGCACCCTTGCTGGTCTATCAGGCGACTGATATTGCTGACCAGTGGGCGGTGGCGAATGAGTTTACCGGGCAGGCCAAGTTCAACCGTACCCTCAGCTCATGGGACATCCGCCTGCAACCGACCGTATCGGTGGATGAGTTCATGGCGCAGGTGCAGGACGGATTACCGGCGGTTGAGGGCAGGCGTTAGGGGGGTTATCGTGTGGCATGGGTTAAAGTGCAGTGCGCACATGCCATAGTTCTGGGAATAACTCCACCTCCAGCATACGCCTGAGGTAGGAAACACCTCCTGTTCCCCCTGTGCCGCGCTTGAAACCGATGATCCGCTCTACCGTAGTGACGTGGTTGAAGCGCCAGCGCCGGAAGTAATCCTCAAAATCCACCAGTTTTTCTGCCAGCTCATAGAGAGACCAATGGCTTTCTGGCTGCTGGTAGACCTGTTTCCAGGCAGCGGTGATGCGTTCATCTGCTTGGTGGGGTTGGCGCAGGTCACGGTTGAGGACATCGGTGGGGAGCGTGATGCCATGCCGGTGCAATAACCGCAAGGCTTCATCATACAGGCTGGGTTGTTGCAGCTCATTTTCCAGCAAGGCCAGAATATCTGGGCGGTGGGCATGGGGGCGCAACATCGCCACATTGCGGTTGCCCAGCAGGTATTCCACCAGCCGGTATTGGTGGGATTGGAAGCCGGAACTTTGACCCAGTTGCTCACGGAAACGGCTATATTCACTGGGGGTCATGGTACGCAGCACATCCCAGGCATGGTTGAGCTGTTCAAAAATGCGTGATACCCGCGCCAGCATTTTAAAGGAGGCCGGTAATTGGTCATTACGGATTGCAAGGCGGGCAGCTTGTAATTCATGGATTGCCAGCCGCATCCATAGCTCGGAGGTTTGGTGTTGGATAATAAACAACATTTCATCGTGTGCATCGCTCAGCGGATGTTGTGCTTGCAGGAGCGTACCCAGTTGTAAGTAGTCCCCATAGGACATGCGCCCATCAAAGGCCATTTGTGCGCCTTCCTGCGCCGGATCGTAGTTGCTCATGTAACGGCTGCCTTTTGTTGGTAGTCAGGGTTGTCCCAGCGTTGGTGGGTCATCACATCTTCAAGGATTGCAACGGCTTTGTGCACGTCGTGTTCGTCGATATACAGCGGGGTGAAGCCAAAACGCATCATGTCCGGGGCGCGGAAATCGCCAATTACTCCGCGTGCAATCAGTGCTTGCATGGCTGCATAGCCGTGCTGGAAGCGGAATGAAACTTGCGAGCCGCGCTGGTTGGGATTTCGGGGGCTGGCAAGCGCCAACATGGGGCAGCGAGCCTCTACTTCCTGGATAAATAATTCGGTGAGGGCAATCGAGCGGGCGCGGACATCTGCCATTGATACCCCCTCCCACGCATCCAGGGCGCTGTCCAATACGGATAGAGCCAATACCGGGGGTGTACCAACCCGCATCCGCTGGATACCATTGCCCGGCTGGTAATGCAGGTCAAACGCAAAGGGGGCAGCATGCCCCATCCAGCCAGAGAGTGCCGGGAGTGCCTGTTGGCTGTGGCGCGGGGCAACATAGATGAAGGCTGGTGCACCGGGGCCGCCATTCAGGTACTTGTAGGTGCAGCCCACGGCAAAGTCTGCCCCGGCTGCCAGCAGGTCAACCGGGATGGCTCCTGCCGAGTGCGCCAAATCCCAGATAGTGATGATGCCATGCGCGTGTGCTTTGGCAGTCAGGCGCTGCATATCATGCATGCGTCCGGTACGGTAATCGACCTCGGTGAGCATCAACACGGCAACACGCTCATCCAGCAGGCTTTCCACCTGTTCCGGGTCAGGCGTTTTCAGGATATGTCCTTGCCCCAGTGACTGGAGCAACCCTTCGGCGATGTACAAATCAGAGGGGAAATTGCCATTGTCCGACACCACGACCTTCCGCTCCGGGTTGAGGGCGAGTGCTGCTGCCAAGGCCTGATAAACCTTGATGGAGAGGGTATCACCCATCACCACTGAGCCTGCGGGCGCGCCCAATAGCTTGGCAAGGCGGTCGCCGACCCGTAGCGGTTGCAAATACCAGCCCGCTGTATTCCAGCCTTTGATCAACTGCTCTCCCCATTCCTGCATCAGCACGTGTTGCATCCGTGCCTGTGCGGCAATAGGCAGTACGCCCAGTGAGTTGCCATCGAGGTAGATCACTCCCTCGGGTAGGTGGAACATCGCCTTGGTTTTGGTGAAGTCAGTATTAGGCATCATGGCAATCCAGATCAGGGTAGAAACTTGATCTTGACATCATCCTGGATAAATTCAAGCCTAATGCATTTTAAGTGGGCAGGAATAAGGCATGATAACTGATTGGGATGATGCATATAGCAATGGGGCGTATATCGCACAGGCAGAGACGTATCCGGCTGTGTGGGCAAACCGGGCAGCCCAGTTCCGGGCAACTGCCCGTGCTGAGCTGGATGTGGTGTATGGGGAGGGTGGACGTGAGCGCCTTGACCTGTTTTATCCGGCAGGCGAACCCAAAGGCGTGCTGGTGTTTGTGCATGGTGGCTATTGGTTGGCGTTTGATAAATCCACCTGGTCACATTTGGCGGCGGGTGCGGTTGCGCAAGGTTGGGTGGTGGCTTTGCCGAGTTATCCGCTGGCTCCCTCGGTGCATATCCGTGATATGACCGCCTGCATCGGACGAGCCATCCATTGTGTTGCAGGCAAGGTGGCGGGGAAGATGGTGTTGGCAGGGCATTCAGCCGGTGGGCATTTGGTGACACGCATGCTGTGCGCCGATTCGCCGCTGACGGTAGCAGTCAGGGAGCGTTTGCAACGGGTGGTGTCGATCAGTGGTTTGCATGACCTGCGCCCGCTGTTGCGTACCCGGATGAACCTGAAATGGGGCATGGATGCAGCGGAAGCGATGGCTGAAAGCCCGGCTTTGCATGAGCCATTACCGCATGTGGCTGTCACCTGTTGGGTAGGGGCTAACGAACGCCCGGAGTTCCTGCGCCAGAATGATCTGTTGGCAATACTCTGGGCAGGGTTTGGCGTGAATGTGCAAATACACCATGAACCAGGGCGGCATCATTTCGATGTCATTGCCGATTTGGCAGAGCCAGAATCGGCCTTGGTAACGTGTTTGGTCGGGGGTTAACGGCTATCGTTGCAAACAGGGGTGAGTACCTATTCCTGCACGTTGTACCCCTGGAATGACTGCATGGCAGCGGCAATGTCTGCATCACTGAGGATAATGGTATTTTCCTGTAAGTCGTAGCCCTGGAATGACTGCATGGCGGCGGCAATGTCCGCATCACTGAGGATCACAGGGTTGCCCAGTTGCAGGGCGTGATAATACTGCCGCGCCAGTGTTTCCAGCTCATGTGCCAGCCACATGGCCTTGGTCAGGGTTGGGCCGGTGGTTATCGTGCCGTGGTTGGCAAGCAGGCAGGCATGGCGGTCTGTTAGTGCCTGTAGCGCATGGTCTGACAGGGCTTGTGTCCCGAAGGTTGCATAATCGGCGCAACGGATGTCATTTCCCCCAAACAGCGCAATCATGTAATGGATGGCAGGAATGCTGCGCCGGGTAATGGCAATGCTGGTGGCATACGGCGAATGGGTGTGTACCACGGCTCCAACCTGTGGGCGGGCGCGGTAAATGTCAAAATGGAAGCGCCATTCGGTGGAGGGCTTATACGAGCCTGTCCAAGTGCCGTTGCCGTCTAGGGGGAAGCTCGCCAGCATGTACGGGGTCAGGGACTCATACGGGATGGCGGAGGGGGTAATGAGCATCTGGTTTTCGTAACGGACGGAGAGGTTTCCGGCTGTGCCTTGGTTGAGGCCAGAAGCATTCATCGAAAGGCATTGTTCAATCAGCGCTTGGCGGAGTAGGTATTCGTCAGCTTGCATGGCGTACTTACCGTGGATAGTGGGCTAAGGCGGACAGGAAAAACTCACTGACCAGCAAGGGTTTTTCTGCGCCGGTGAATAGGGTTTTGCGCCCGTGCAAGGCGGCTGCGTCTGTTGGCAACAAGCCCTCTGGGAACAAGCGGGAGTCTGTTGGCAGGCGGGCATACGCCATCCTGTGCCGCTTCAAGACAGGTTCGGAAAATATCCAATGCCCCAGCGGGCGGCTACCGAGTTCACGCAAGGCTTGGTAACGCCCCACCAAAGCGGCTTCTGGCAACAAGGAGCAGGCAAATACCAATGGCTCGTCGCCGTCACACAGCAGTACTTCCCGGTGAAGTAGGCTGTCCCCGCTGGCAATGCCCAAGGCTTCGCAGGTATAGGCCGGTGCGGGGATGAAATGGTGCTGTAAGACCTGCACCCGGAAACCGTGGGTGCAGATTGCCCGGATGCTTTCGGTCAGGGAGCCGTGGTTGTGCAACCAGTCTGCTTCCCAGCCGGATAGCGGCGTGGCTGCCGTGTAGGTTTGCCAGTCAGCCGTGAATAAGGTATGGAGAGGGTGTTGCATAGGCTGCCCCAGTGACGATGCGCGGGAGTATAACGGATGGGCTCAGGGGCGGCTACTGCACCAAGGGAATGTTGCGTACCCCAGCAGGGCATTAGCGGCACTGGGGTAGCTTGCGTATAATCACCGCCATTATCATTTTTCAGGAATTGGAGCGTTATATGGCTCGAACCCCTTCAACCATGCTGGAGTTGGGCACACCTGCCCCTGATTTTGCCTTGTTGGAGCCTGCTAGCGGGAAGACGGTTGCCTTGGCTGATTTTGTCAGGAAACCACTGCTGGTTGTGTTCATTTGCAACCACTGCCCTTATGTCATCCATATCCGTGCTGCCTTTGCGCAACTGGTGGTCGAGTATCAGGCCAAAGGGGTTGCAGTGGTGGCAATCAATGCCAATGATGTCGACAACTACCCCGACGATAGCCCGGAAAACATGGTGGAAGAGGCGGGTCGTGCCGGTTATGGCTTCCCTTATCTGTATGATGCCTCGCAAGAGGTTGCCAAGGCATACCGGGCAGCGTGCACCCCGGATTTCTTCCTGTTTGATGCCAACCATATCCTGTATTACCGGGGCCAGTTTGACGATGCCCGCCCACGCAATGATACGCCGGTGACAGGCAAGGACTTGCGGGCGGCGCTGGATAGCTTGTTGAAAGGCCAAATTTTCCCGAAAGACCAAAAGCCTTCCCTCGGCTGCAATATCAAATGGAAGGCGGGGAATGAGCCGGAGTATTACGGCGGCTGAACTAACCCCACCTTGTGGTCGACCCTGTTCAATCGGTTACTTTAAGCGGCTACCAGTTTTTTCTGCCAAAACAGGGCTTTGCCAAATTGCGGGTCAAGCTGGTAGCCATCAAAGCCAAACTTCAGATAAGCATGGCGGGCAGTCTGGTTGCCTTCCAGCACTTCGAGTGTCAGCTTGCAGCAGCCTTTGCTACGGGCAATGCTTTCCACCTTTTCCAGCAGGTGCTGGCTAATGCCCATTCCACGGAAGGCATCCAGCACCACGGCATCATGGATATTCACCAAGGGTTGGCAAGCAAAGGTTGAAAAGCCTTCCATGCAGTTGACCAATCCGGCAGGCTTGCCATCGACGTAGCATAACACGCTGAAAGCATAGGGTAGCTTGGCAAGCGTACCTACCAGATGTGTGCGTGCATGGTCGCTTAATGGCTCATTGCCTCCCATTGGGTCGCGGGCGTAATGATCCAGCAGGTAAACCAGGTCGTTGGCATGTTGTGGATTGGTGTAGTCAGCTTGCAGGGTGATAATGTCCATCGTGTTGGTTGCCTCAAAATAAACAGGTTAGCCTTTCAATACCGTATGGGAGTATGCCGAACCGCCAGATAGCAAGCCATATTGCCATAAGCACTAAGCCCGCTGGACATTTCATCCCAGATGGTTTCTAGTAGGCGCATATTTTTGGGATATAAACCGATGAAAAAACCTGAATTGCTGGCTCCGGCTGGCACACTGAAAAACATGCGTTATGCCTTCGCTTACGGGGCGGATGCGGTCTACGCTGGGCAACCGCGCTACAGCCTGCGGGTGCGCAATAATGATTTCCAGAATGATGTGCTGGCGACCGGGATCGACGAGGCACACCGGCTGGGCAAGCAGTTTTTTGTGGCTGCGAACACCATGCCGCATAACAGCAAGGTCAAGACATTCCTGCGTGATATTGAACCGGTTATCCAGATGCAGCCCGATGCGCTGATCATGGCTGACCCTGGCCTGATCATGATGGTGAGGGAAAAGTGGCCGGAGGCGGTGATCCATTTGTCGGTGCAGATGAACACGGTCAATTATGCCAGTGTGAAGTTTTGGCAGAAGATGGGGGTAAAGCGCATCATCCTGTCCCGCGAGCTGTCGCTGGATGAGATTGCCGAAATCCGCCAGGAATGCCCTGATATGGAGCTGGAAGTGTTCGTGCATGGCGCTTTGTGTATCGCCTATTCCGGGCGCTGCCTGCTGTCGGGTTATTTCAACCACCGTGACCCGAATCAGGGGACGTGTACCAACTCCTGCCGCTGGGAGTACAAAACGACGGAAGCCGACGAAACGGCTGAGGGCAAGTACGTGCCGAAAGAGGCCGTATTGTCGATGGATGTGTTCAACCAGATTGCTAAAACCACGGACTGCGGTAATCAGGAGCGTCATCCCTTGGCGGACAAGGTGTACTTCCTGGAGGAAGCCAACCGCCCCGGTGAGTTAATGCCGGTGTTGGAAGATGAGCACGGCACTTATATCATGAACTCCAAGGACTTGCGGGCGGTTGAGCATGTGCAGCGTCTGTGTGAAATTGGCGTGGATAGCCTGAAGATCGAAGGCCGTACCAAGTCGCATTACTATGCTGCCCGTACCGCACAGGCTTACCGGCAGGCGATTGATGATGCTGTCGCGGGCAAGCCGTTTGATGACAAGCTGTTGGGTGTGCTGGAAAACCTTGCCAACCGGGGTTATACCGATGGTTTTCTGGAGCGCCACCATACCCATGAATATCAGAACTATATTTATGGTGCATCCCAAAGTCACCAGCAGCAATTTGTTGCGGAAGCGGTGAATATTGATGTTGAACAGGGCTGGATTGACCTCGACGTGAAAAACCGCTTCTCGGTCGGCGACCGGCTGGAGCTGATCTTGCCGGATGGCAATAACCGCGAGATTGAGCTGACCGCGATGGAAGACATGAAAGGCAACCCGGTTGCTGTGGCTCCAGGCAGTGGTCACAAGGTACGTATCCCCATCCCGGCGGCAGGGATCAGTGGTGACAAGGTATTGGTCAGCCGCTTTTTATGATTGGGTAGCGCATACGATTGGGTAGTACATGGGGGTGATTCGGCATGAGTAATATGGATATTATTGATTACCAGATTCATGGGCATGATTCGCAGTACGTCGAAATTGAGCTTGATCCGGGCGAGGCTGCTGTCGGGGAAGCGGGAGCCATGCTGTACATGGAGCAGGATGTGATGATGGAAACTGTCTTTGGGGATGGTTCGGCCTCCCCGCAGGCACAAGGTTTTTTCAGCAAGCTGTTGAAGGCGGGCGGGCGCTTGATCACGGGTGAATCCTTGTTCACCACCATTTTTATGCACCAAGGCAGCAGAGGTAAACGCAAGGTGTGTTTTGCCGCACCGTATCAGGGGCAAATTCTGGCGATGGATTTGAGCACCTTGGGTGGGGAATTGTTGTGCCAGCGGGATTCTTTCCTGTGTGCGGCTAAGGGTGTGGCCTTGAGTGTGGCTTTCCAGAGAAAGATCGGGACAGGCTTGTTCGGTGGTGAAGGCTTCATTATGCAGCGTTTGCAAGGCAATGGTTTGGCCTTTGTGCATGCAGGCGGCACGCTGATTGAGCGCACCTTGCGGCCCGGTGAGAAACTGCGGGTGGATACGGGCTGTATTGCTGCTTTGATGCCCAGTGTGGATTATGACATTGAATACGTCGGCAAGCTGAAAACAGCCTTTTTCGGTGGGGAGGGCTTGTTCTTTGCCACCCTGACCGGCCCTGGCAAGGTCTGGTTGCAATCCTTGCCGTTGTCCCGCTTGGCAAACCGGATTGTCATGGCTGCACCGGCTGCGGGTGGCTCTTCGGTGGGTGAAGGCTCCATTCTCGGCAACCTGGGTGGTTCCGTGATGGGCGGGATTTTTACGGACAATTAAGACAAGCAAACGGATAACCAGCCATGCAGACCCGAATCAATGCCCAATTGTTTTCTCCGGCCTCGCCTGCCCACGGTGAGGCTGTGCAGGTTTGGTGTGATGGCTCCGGTATCTGGGTGGATGGCAAAGGGGTTTGTTTGCCGGTGGCGGAGTTGAAGCCGCGTTATGGTGGTTTTAACCGTGAGCAGGTGTTTTTTGACTGGAAGGATCCGCAAGGTGAGGCTTGGTCAGTCAGTACCGCTGCGGCTGATGCCGAAACCCTGATGTTGCATGCCCCACCTGTGTTGGCTGAACCCTTCCGGCAAGCTCAGCAGGTGCAGCAGAAACGTATGCGGCGTTCACACATTGGCTTGGGGATGCTGGCGGTTTATATCCTGTTGCCGTTTATTATCCTGTTGGTTTTGCTTTGGAAATCGCATCAAATTGCCGAATGGGTGGCATCCTTCATCCCGCTGGAGCAGGAAGAGCAGTTGGGTGAAATGTTCTTCCAGGAAGCGACCGCAGGCATGAAGTTGCGCCAGGAAGGGCAGGATTATCAGGTGCTGAAGGCGATTGGTGAGCGTTTGACACAAGGTTCGGCTTATACCTACCGCTGGTATATCGCCGATAGCCCGGAAGTGAACGCATTCGCGGTTCCAGGGGGATATGTGGTGGCGAATACCGCACTCCTGAAGCTGGCTGATTCGGCAGAAGAGTTGGCGGGGGTGATTGCCCACGAAGTCCAGCATGTCGAGCAGCGCCACACGCTGGAAAACCTCATCTACGACTTGGGTTGGCAGGCTTCGTTGGCCTTGATGGTCGGCGATGTGTCGTCGTTGTGGGTGACGCAGGCCGTGACCGATTTGGGTGGCCTCAAGTTTAGCCGCGATCTGGAAAGTGAGGCTGACATGAAAGGGCTGGATGCCTTGCACAAAGCAGGTATTGCCCCCCAGGGCATGGTGACATTCTTTGAAAAGCTGGCAGCCGAACAGGGCATGGATGTGCCTGCTTTCTTATCGACCCATCCATCCTCGGAAAAGCGTGGTGAGATTTTACAGGATGCGATCCAGCAGCGGGAAGGCTGGGTGAACCAGCGTTTGCCTTATGATTGGCAGAGCCTGAAGGCAGGTATTCCGGCGGTGGAGTGATAGAGGGAGCTGTATGCAGTTAGGTAGTCCGCTACGTGTCCTTGAGTTGTCTCAATGGCAGTCGATGCTCCAATCGGTGTGTGGATATTTCCAAACGGTGGCGGGGGAACAGGTTATTGGTCATGTTGATTTGCTACATTGTGGGCAGGCTGACTTTGCCTTAGTCCAGCATAATGCCCGACAGATTGTGCGGGATGACCACGATATTTCCCGCGATGGTGGAGCCTATTATTTTCTGATTATCCAGCTTGCCGGACAGGCAGAATTGGTGCAGGGCAAGTCACGGGTTTATTTGCAGCAGGTCGGTGATATGGCTCTGATTGACTCAACTCGTCCTAGTGTTTTCAGTTATGACCCGAAGCATGGTTCCAGTCAGCTTTCTCTGCATTTGCCCCGTGAATTACTGCATAGCCGTTATCCCCGCCTGTATTTTGATAGTGTCCCCTTAATCCCAGCGGGTAGTGAGTACGGGCAATTACTGAATGCCCATATTCGGTTATTGCTGAATAGCAGTGTGCATAGTCAGGCTCAGTTACATTTGTCGAATGCTTTGCTGGAGTTGGTTTGTGCGCGGTTTGCCAGTGGGGATGGGTGTTCCAGCGCCATCATTACACAAAAAAACTTGCACTATCTGCTGGGTTTGATCCACGAGCATGTGCTGGATGATGGGTTTAATGTGCAACGGCTGGCAGCCTTGTCGGGTATGTCTACCCGCAGCATTCAACGTTTGTTTGCCGCTTATGGTCAGTGCTGCAATGGTTTGATCCAGCACATCCGTTTGGGGCGTTTTGTGCGGGCTTTGGAGCGTTGTTTGCGCCAAGGGGGTAAGGTGCAGGTTGCCGGGTTGGCCTATGCCCACGGTTTTGGCGATGTATCCACCTTGAACCGGTTGTTCCGGCAAGTTTATGGGGAGTCACCAACGGCGTATTGTGCCAAGCAGGGGCGGGTGGTGTTGTAGCGTGGCGCAATTTGCAAAGCCCTTGGCGCGTTTTGCCCAGCTTTCCTGATCCAGTTGTGGGATGCTGTCTGTTCGTATACCCAATCGAGGAGAGCAATATGGGCGCACCCACTTACCATGCCATTATCAATGGTCAACAGGTTAGTTCTGACCAGCTATTTGAGTCGTTTAATCCTGCCACTGGCGAAGTGATCGGTTTGGTTCCGATAAGTACCCATGAACAAGTCCAGACAGCCGTTGCTGCTGCCAAAGCAGCCCAACCCGTATGGGCAGCACTGTCTAATGACGAGCGTAAGGGCTATTTGCTGAAAATGGCTGATGTGCTGGAGGCCAATCTTGATTACCTGTCCAAGCTGGTGACACAAGAGCAGGGTAAGCCTTTGGCGGGGCCGGGGTCAGTATTTGAGATCCAGGGGTGTATCGGTTGGACACAAGTCCCTGCCAACCTTGAGTTGCCCATCGAAGTGGTGTTTGAAGATGATACCCGCCGTGATGAAGTCCATTATCGCCCTATCGGTGTGGTGGCAGCCATTGCCCCGTGGAATTGGCCTTTGCTGATTGCCACATGGCAAATTATGCCGTCCTTGCGTACCGGCAATACCGTCGTGATCAAGCCCTCTGAATATACCTCGGTTTGTACCTTGGAAATGGTTCGCCTGCTGAGTGAGGTTTTGCCAGCAGGGGTGCTCAACTCTGTCGCGGGGGATGGCAAGGTGGGTGCATGGCTAACCCAGGCGCATGGAGTGGACAAAATTATGTTCACAGGCTCATCTGCGACTGGGGCGCGTGTGATTGAAGCCTCTGCGAAAAATTATGCGCGGGTCACACTGGAGCTAGGCGGAAATGATGCCGCGATTGTGCTGCCAGATGTCGATGTCGCGGCAATTGCGCAGGGTTTGTTCTGGGGGGCATTCATTAATATGGGTCAGACTTGTGCCTGCATTAAACGCCTGTATGTGCATGCCGATGTGCATGATGAGGTGGTTGCCACCCTGCAACAGTTGGCGGCTCACATCCCGATGGGAAATGGTCTGGAGGAGGGGGTTGTATTGGGGCCAGTACAAAACCGCATGCAGTTGGGTAAGGTGGTGGATTTGGTTGAGGATGCCAAAGCCCAAGGTGCTCATGTTGTCTGTGGTGGTGAGGCTAACGCAGGGATAGGTAACTTCTATCCGATCACACTCGTCACAGGGATTGCAGATCATACCCGCCTAGTACAGGAAGAGCAGTTTGGTCCGGTGTTGCCGATTATCAAATATACTGATCTTGATGAGGCGATCCGCATGGCAAATGCCGTGGATGTCGGCTTGGGGGCTTCAGTATGGTCAGCAGATAGTACCAAAGCCCGGTCAGTTGCCAACCGTTTGGAGGCGGGTACAGTTTGGATTAACCAGCATGGTACGATCCACCCGATGGTTCCTTTTGGCGGGATTAAACAATCTGGGTTTGGCGTGGAGTTTGGGGTAGATGGTTTGAAAGCCGTCACTCAACCTAAAGTCATCAGTATTAATAAGGTACTGGGCTAAATCGGCTTGGAGCTTTGATGGGAGGAGGATTTATGCAAAACAGAAAGATGATGGGGGTGTCCCTATCCATGGCGGTGTTGTTGTCGAGTGTTGCAGCGTGGGCAGAAGCACCTGCCAAACCTGCTGAAGCGGCAGCCCCGGTTCCGGTGGTGGTCGGGGCAGTACTACATCCGCAGGATGGCCTGATAGCGGATGAGTACAAGCAAGTCACTGCGGCGCTGCGTGAGGCGAAGCATGCCACGGATAAAAGCCTCTATCCGCTGATTGAGCTGATTGAGCCAGTGAAGGCGGAGGTGTTGGCGTGGAAAGCTGGTGGCAAGCTGCCAGACCGGCGGGCAATGGTGCATTTCAGCAATGAAAAGGGGGTGCAGGAGGCGGTCGTCAATATCACCCAGAAGAAGGTTGAAGATATTAAGCCTTTACCCGGTGAGGCGATGGTGACATTCGTTGAGTTTATGTCAGCGATGGAAACCGCCTTGGGGAATGACGAATTCATCAAGGCTTTGGCTAAGCGCAATGTTAAACCGGATGAGGCGTTTTGTTTGCCGCTGACGGCTGGGAATTTTTTTATCCCGGAAGAAAAAGGGCAGCGCTTGATGAAAGTGCCGTGTTATGTGAAACCAACCGGTTCCAATTTCTATGCCAAACCACTGGAAGGTTTGTATGCACTGGTTGAATTGAAATCCAACAAGGTACTCAAGGTCATTGATGAAGCGGTCGTTCCTGCACCGAAAGATGACTGGGGTTATACCGAAGAGGAAGTCGCCAAGCGTGTGCCGTTACGCCCAGAAATGAACCCAGCACGGCTGGCACAAACCGGCAAGCCGAATTACACCATCAGTGGCAGTGAAATCAGTTGGGACATCTGGAAGTTCCGTTATCGCACGGACAAGCGTCCGGGGATGGTGGTATCGGATATTACGGTGAATGACGGCAAGGATTGGCGCTCCGTGTTGTACCAGGCTCACCTCTCAGAAGTGTTTGTACCTTATCAGGATCCGAGCCAGGGTTGGTACTGGCGCACGTATATGGATAGCGGTGAATATGGTTTTGGCCTGTTCCTCAGCCCGTTGACTGCGGGAGTGGATTGCCCGGCGTATGCAAGCTTCCTGCCCGCCATCATCCACGATGACAACGGTAATCCACTGGAAATCCCGAATGCCATTTGTGTATTCGAGCGTAGCGTCGGCGACCCGGCATGGCGGCATTTTGAGGTATTTGCCCAAACGCCAGAAGCTCCTGTCCCCGCTGAAGGCCGCCCGGAAACCGAGCTGGTGATGCGTACTGCTTCCGAGGTGGGTAATTATGACTATCTGGTCGATTACCGTTTCAAGCAGAACGGGGAAATCTACATTATGGTCGGGGCTTCGGGTCTGGATGCAGTCAAGGGAGTGGTGTCTACCTCCATGCAGGATGCGACCGCTAAAGCTGATACATCACACGGGACGCTGATTGCCCCCCATTTGGTGGCGGCTAACCATGACCATTTTTTCAATTTCCGCCTCGACTTTGATATTGATGGGCAGGATAACACCTTTATGGTGATGGATTTGGTCAAGGAGGATGCCCCTGCGGATGTGCCGCGCCGTTCTTTATGGAATACCACCCACCAGCCTGTCACCAATGAAATGGATGGTCGGTTCAAGATCAGTGCCTTGCAGCCGAAAATGTTCCATATCATGAACATGAACAAGAGCGGCCCACTGGGGCATAACCCCAGTTACATGATCCATCATGGCAATGTCGCCTATAGCCCGTTCGATTTCGTCAATGATGCACCGATGAAGCGCAATGCCTATGTCGAGTATTCGATCTGGAATACCTTGTATGATCCGAACCAGCGTTATGCCGGTGGCAAATATGCTTTTGCCAGTGATGGCTCAGACACGTTGGCAGAATGGGTGAAAGCCAACCGCAATATTGCCAACAAGGATGTGGTGACGTGGTTTACGGCGGGTTTCCACCATGTGCCACGCATGGAGGATTGGCCGGTGATGACAACCGAGTGGAAAACGGTGCATATCATGCCATTCAATTTCTTCCCGCATAATCCGGCCTTGACGATACGCAAGCCGAAATAGGGTGGGGCTGTGGTTGCACAGCTTGCCAAAACTGCGCCATAACGCTACTGGGTTATGGCGCGGTGATCCGCAGTTCTTGCCAACTGCTTAGGCATTGTTTCCATGCACCGGCCTGGCAGGTGGTTTCACCTTCCCGCAAGAGTGCATAGGTTTGTTCCTGTGGAATGCCTGCGGCTGCATACGCGACAAAATCCGTGGATGAATCACCATACGCGAAGGCCAAGCGCCAGCCTTTTTGCTTATAGCGGTTCAATATCTGTGTTTTGAAGGTATCAGGGTTCAGGTGTTCGGTGAGGTTCTGCGGGACATGCAATGCGCCTGCCGGGAAATGGTTTTCAGTGAGCCAGTCGGGTAGGCCGGTTTGCAACCAAGGGTTGCGGGCGCTCAGGTAAACGATTTGGTAGCCTTTGGCTGCAAAGGCTCCGACGGCTTTGGCTGCATCCGGGCGTGCGGTGAAGATGGCATGGACATTGGGGGTCAATGTGCCATCAATATCAAAAATGACGGCAGGCATCTGTGGGCGCAAGGGTTCTGGAACCTCTGCGGGCGGCAGCTGCCCGCACCCGCTGAGGGTTACACCGGAAAGCAATAAGCCGACCCAGGACGCACACCGGGTTTTGGGCGTATTAGCAACCATCGTTAGCCAGCAATTGTTTGGCGATTGCCACCTGCAACTTCACCTGCTCAGGCGCAGTACCACCCAAGTGGTTGCGGGCAGCGACAGAGCCTTCCAGAGCCAGGACAGCAAATACATCGGCTTCAATGCTGGCAGAGAAGCTTTGCAGTTCTGCCAGTGCCATTTCACTCAGGTCGCGTCCGGTATTCACTCCCAAGGCAACCGCTTTGCCAACTACCTCATGCGCGTCGCGGAAAGGCAAGCCTTTACGCACCAAGTAATCAGCCAGGTCGGTGGCTGTTGAGAAGCCTTGCATGGCGGCACGGCGCATCTTGTCCTTTTTCGGCTGGACGTGCGGCATCATGTCGGCAAAGGCACGCAAGCTGCCAAGCAGGGTGTCGACGGTATCAAACAGGGGTTCTTTGTCTTCCTGATTGTCCTTGTTATAGGCCAGTGGTTGGCCTTTCATCAGGGTCAGCAAGGACATCAGATGCCCAAACACCCGCCCACTTTTGCCACGCACCAATTCGGGTACGTCCGGGTTTTTCTTCTGTGGCATGATGGAGGAGCCCGTGCAGAAGCGGTCAGGCAGGCGAATAAAATCAAACTGGGCGGATGTCCAGATCACTAGCTCTTCCGAAAAACGCGACAGGTGCATCATCACCAAGGCAGCGGCGGAGGTAAACTCAATCGCAAAGTCACGGTCACTGACGGCATCCAGCGAGTTGCGGGCAGGGCGTTCAAACCCCAGCAACTGGGCGGTATAGTCACGGTCAATCGGGTAGGTTGTCCCCGCTAGGGCGGCTGCACCCAACGGCATAATGTTGACCCGCTTACGGCAATCCTGCATGCGCTCAAGGTCGCGTTGCAGCATTTCAAACCAGGCCAGCATGTGATGCCCGAAGGTGATCGGCTGGGCAACCTGCAAATGGGTGAATCCGGGCAGGATCGTGTCAGCCTCACGTTCTGCCACCCCAACGAGTGCAGTTTGCAGGCGACGGATTTCATGGCAAACCCCATCAATCTGGTCGCGCAGCCACAGGCGCACATCAGTGGCGACCTGATCATTGCGTGAGCGCCCGGTGTGCAGGCGTTTCCCGGCAATGCCGATACGGTCAGTGAGGCGGGCTTCGACATTCATGTGGATGTCTTCCAGCGAAATGCTCCACTCCAGTTTACCGGCTTCGATCTCGGCCTCAATCTCATCCAGCCCGGCAATGATGCTGTCCACATCCGCCGCACTGAGGATACCGGCTTTGCCCAACATACGGGCATGGGCGCGGGAACCCTGGATGTCGTGTTTATAAAGGCGTTTGTCAAAAGAAATGGAGGCGGTGAAAGCTTCCACAAAAGTATCAGTGGATTCGCTGAATCGCCCACCCCACGGTTTTTCTTTTGCTGAATTTTCAGTCGCTTGTGTGCCATTCAAGGCGAAATTGTCTGGTTTTTGTGCAGTCATTGTCAGGTTATCGTTAAGTTTTAATCAGTTTGGCAGAAAAAGTTGCGGGGTATTATCACATTGTGGAAGAATCGGTGAAAGCCTTAAGCAATCAGTAAGCAGATTGGCTATAGTATAGGCATGCTCGGTCGTGATAAGCGATCTGTGAAATTATAAAAATAACAATTAACTAAACAACGTCACGGTTTCAGGTGTTGCCACCCTTTTGGCATGCTTGGAATCTTAGGCAAGAGCAAACAAGAAAATATAATGCCGTCATCCATGAGCAAAACGCTTGGTTATCTGCCGAATGTCTGTATCCCCCAGTCGCTACTGCGGATTCTGGTGGGGGCAGAGTTTCTGGCTATCATTCTGGCTTTAGCTGCTGCCAGTGATATGCACGACTTCCTGGTGAAGCTGGGTTTGCACTCCCTGTTCGTCTTGTGGGTTGCGCTGTCGTCAGCGGCGGTTGTCTGTCTGGTTAACCGTTTTTACACACCGCCTTCCATTACCGTTGCATCAGTGGTGGTGGCCTGCACGGTGTTGGTGTTTACCCTGATGGCCTCGGTCATGGGTGTATTCGCAATTCAGGCACAAGGGGGCGCAGGGCAGGGTGTTGATGTCCTATTTTTCCTCAAAAACGTTGTTATCAGCATGGTCATCACGCTGGTTATGCTACGTTACTTCTATATTCAGGGACAATGGGAAGCATCGGTGGAAGCCGATTCTAGTGCCAAGTATGAGGCATTGCAATCACGCATGCGCCCGCATTTCCTGTTCAACAGCCTGAATACGGTGGCTCATCTGGTGCATAAAGACCCTGTGCAGGCAGAAGAGGCCATTCTGGATCTGGCTGACATCATGCGCACAACGCTGGATCGGCGGAACCGGATCAGTTTGCAGGAAGAGTTGGATGTAACCATGCGTTACCTGCGTATGGAGGGATTGAGGCTGGGTAAGCGGCGTTTGACAGTCGTGTGGGATATGGATCGCAATACACTACCATTTGACATGCCTGTGCTACCGCTCATCTTGCAGCCCTTGGTTGAGAACGCGATTTATCATGGGATACAGCCAAGGAAAGAGGGTGGCACCTTGGGGATCAGTTTGTACGATGCAGGCAACCATCTGGTTGTATCGGTCACTAACCCCTTGTCACCCAGCGGAGCCAGCTCGCACCAGAAGGGCAACCACATTGCCCAGGAAAATATGAAAAACCGACTTCATCTTGCGTATGGAGACCGCGCTAATCTGCAAATACAAAAAACGCCCCAGCAGTACCGCGTCTCCTTTTCCATCCCCAAGGAGTAATAATAATGTCGATTAAGATTTTGGTTGTTGATGACGAAGAATATGCCCGCGAGCGGATCAAGGGACTGATTGCGCGATATGCCGATTACGATGTATGTGCTGAAGCCGAAAACGGGGCTGAGGCCGTTGTTATGGTGGAAAGATTCCAACCCGATATTGTCTTGATGGATATTACCATGCCCGGTATGGATGGGCTGGAAGCTGCAAGGCACATAGCGACGATGGACATGCCACCTGCCGTCATATTCACCACAGCGTATGGTGAATATGCTCTAGAAGCCTTTTCAACAAAAGCAACAGGGTATCTTATGAAACCGATAAGACAAGAACAATTATTACAAAGTCTGGAACAAGCCCGCTCACTCAACCGCGCTCAACGGTTGGAAATGCTCGAACAGCGTACCGGCGGCAACCGTTCATCCCGTAAGCATATCTGTGCCCGCATGCGTGGCAACCTGGAGTTGATCCCCATCGAGGATGTGGTTTATTTCCAGGCTGACCAAAAGTATGTAACGGTACGCCATAACGGTGGGGAAGTGATCATTGAGGAGTCGCTCAAGTCACTGGAAACCGATCTGGCTGACCGCTTTATCCGTATCCACCGCAATGCACTGGTTTCGAAAAGCCGGATTACGGGCTTGACCAAATCAGATGTGGGTCGTACCCAGATCACCTTGGACAAGGTACGTGACCAGTTGGAAGTCAGCCGCCGTCATCTGGCTGAAGTCCGCCGGTTTGTTCGCGGTCGTTAATTGTCTTTGGGCGGCACATCTGCGGGTGTGCCGCCGTTTTGAGCGTTTGTTTCTGCGGTGACTGCGGTTGTGCCTGCCGCGTTATTTTTAATCGCTTGCTCAATGGCACGTTCAAGGTACGCCCCATAAAAATCAGGGCTGTTGAAGCCCAGCATCCGTTCAGCCAGCTCCCTGCCTTCGGCATCAAGGAACAGCAGGGTGGGCGTGACAATCACCTTCCATGCATCAGCCAACTCGCCTGGCAGCATCACCTGTCCCCCAAAGCCCGTAATTTTGCGTCCGCTATGAATATCAAGTTGGCGTAAGAGGATGCGTCCGGTATAGTCTCCACTTCGCTCCATCGGTTCAAGATAGAGTTTTTTTAATTGTCGACAGTAGTCGCAATAATCAGCATGTAGCATCAGCAGCAAGGGGAGCTTTTGCTTCTGCATTTCCACGCTCAAAGCTTGGAAATCCTTCTCCTCAATCAGCTCGCCCGGCTCGGCGTAAGCGGTTCCAAGCAAGGAAAATGAAAGGGTTAGGCCGATTAGCGCCCTCCTTGCATATTGGCTTAAGGGCGCGTTCATACATTTTTGTGCAGAGCGTGAAAGAACCATTGCAGCTTTCCCAAATTAGTGGATAATGTCGACATAATTTTTGTGAGGCAGCCTAGTGCGCTGCACCAACGGAGTGTGTGGGCAGCCCTGTCATGAAGACCGGTGGTTGACCGTATATTAGTATATCTTTATACTCCTGCCGGGATTTGGGGATAAAGGAGATATATTCTCCTCCAGAGTAGCAGATGCGGAAAATACTGATTATACAATTTGTCCTGATGGCGGTCAGCGTTGCCGTGTCCTATTACTTTCAGGGCGAAAAAGCAGTACTGCCTGCCCTTTATGGTAGTGCCATTGCGCTTGCCAATACGGTTATATTATCCCGGCGTATGGGGAAGATGGGCAATGATGCCAACTTTGACCCACGCCACAGCATGATGATGTTGTATCTGAGTGCGGTGGGGCGTTTTGTTTTCGTTCTGGTTGCGTTGATTGTTGGCTTGGGGGTCATGAAGTTGTCCCCGCTTCCTTTGATGGGAGCCTTTGTCGCCACGCAACTGGGTTATGCTTTCGCTCTAGGCGGCTCCCGCAAAACGGTTGAGCAACAGTGAAAGCAGAAAAAAGTTTATTAACTTTGATCGTGGGGTGAAGTGTGAGCGAAGCTAATGCGCAAGCAGCCAATCCCGTCGAGTATATCCAGCACCATTTGACCAACTGGAGTACCAGCAAGCCGGAGTCCATCGCGGATTTCAGTGTGCTGCATCTGGATGTCATTTTGTTCAGCGTGCTGCTCGGCGGATTGTTTATCTATGTCGCCAAGAAAATCGGCGAGAACCTTAGCCTGGAAAATCCGGGCAAACTGCAAAGTGCAGCAGAGATGCTGGTCGAATTTGTTAACGATCAGATTAAGAACGTATTCCCTCATCCTGACAAGTTGATTGGCCCCTTGGCATTGACGGTGTTCACTTGGGTTCTGATGATGAACCTGATGGACTTGTTGCCGGTTGACCTGTTGCCAGCGCTGTGGACAGGTATCCTTGGCCTGTTTGGTGCTGATCCCCATCACGTTTATTTGAAAGTGGTTCCGACCACCAACCTCGATACCACCTTGGGTTTTGCCCTGTGCGTATTTGTGCTGATTCTGGCATACAACTTCAAGAGCAAAGGGCCAGTAGGCTATCTGAAGATGTTCCTGTTCCACCCGTTTGGCAAATACTTTATCCCTGTCAATATTGTTATGACCACCATCGAAGAGTTGGCAAAGCCACTCAGCTTGGGTCTGCGGTTGTTCGGGAACCTGTTTGCCGGTGAGTTGGTATTCCTGTTGATTGCATTGTTGACCCTCGGTTCTGGCTTCAGCTTTGGCCTGTTTGTTTGGTTCCCGATGCAAGTGTTGTTGGATTTGGGTTGGTTGTTGTTCCACTTGTTGGTTGTATCGTTGCAGGCATTCATTTTCATGGTGCTGACCATCGTTTATCTGGGTATGGCAGATGCTACTGCGGATGATCATTGATCGTCCACGAGCACTGTATCCCGGACATTGACCAGAACTGGATTGGATTTAACTGTTTTTCGATTTTTCGCTTTATTTAACTTTGGTAATTTTTAGGAGACTAGGAAATGAATGCTGAACTGATTGCAATGATCTATGCATACACCGCTGTTGGTGTTGGCGTGATCCTCGCTGCGGCTGGTTTGGGCTCTGCGATTGGCTGGGGCTTGATCTGCGCCAAAACGCTGGAAGGTATTGCACGCCAACCAGAACTGCGTCCTCAATTGATGACCAATATGTTCATTTTCGCTGGTCTGATGGAATCTTTCCCGTTCATCATTTTGGCTTTCGCTATGTGGTTCCTGTTCGCTAACCCGTTCGTTGGTGCTGCTGCTTCTGCAATCGGTGGTGCGTAAGCCCTACGGATTTTGAAGCCCCGCTGTTATGGCGGTGGGTTTAATTTAAAAGCAGGAGAAAGGTAACGTGAACATTACTCTGACATTGATTGCCCAGGTCTTGGCGTTCTCGATCATGATCTGGTTGGTCAACAAGTATATGTGGGGACCTATTAACGAGGTTCTGGACAAGCGTCGCCAGAAGGTTGCTGAAGGTCTTGCTGCTGCTGAAAAAGGCCAGCAAGAACAAGAAGCGGCTCGTCAGAAAGTTCAGGACGAGCTGAAGCAAGCGAAGGCGGAGGCTGCCGAGATTATTGCCCAAGCACAAAAGCGTGCCGGTGAGATCGTTGACGAGGCCAAGAATGCCGCTGTTGACGAGGCGGGTCGTGTCAAAGCGGCTGCCCAGGCTGACATTGAGCAGGAAGTATCCCGCGCTCGTGAAGGTTTGCGTCAACAGGTTTCTTCTCTGGCAATTGCCGGGGCAGAGAAAATTCTTGGCAAGGAAATCGATGCAAAAGCTCACGCCAAAGCATTGAACGAACTGGCTGCGCAAATTTAAGGTGGTGAACCATGTCTGAATTGACAACCGCTGCCCGTCCTTACGCCAAAGCGGTGTTCGAGATGGCGCAGGAAGCCGGTATGCTGCCCCAGTGGTCAGCGCAACTGGCAGCCATGTCTGCGGTGGTCGCGGCAGAAGGTTCAGCCTCCTTGCTGAGTCATCCTCGTATGACCAAGGAACAGAAGGCAGAGGCGTTTGTAGGGGTTGCCGGTAAGGCAATCGATGCACAGGGCGCTAACCTGCTGAAAGTTCTGGCAGAGAATGACCGTTTTGCACTCGTGCCGGAAATCGCAACCCTCTTCGAGCAAATGAAGGCGGAAGCGGAAGGCGCAGTCGATGCGGAAATTACCTCTGCACAGGCAATGACTGATGACCAGCAGCGAGCAATTGCTGCGGCTCTCCAGAAACGCTTGGGACGTGAAGTCAAGTTGACAACCAAAGTAAACCCATCGTTGATGGGCGGTGCGATTATCCGTGCTGGCGACCTGGTGATTGACGGATCCATCCAGAGCAGGCTGAAAGATATGAAGGCGGCTTTGGCCCGATAAGCCAAGCCGATAATTGAGGAATAGCAAATGCAACTTAACCCAACTGAAATCAGTGAACTGATCAAGAAGCGCATCAGCAGCTTCGAAGCTGGCGCTGAAGCTCGTACAGAGGGTACTGTTGTCTCCGTAACGGATGGTATCGTTCGCCTGCACGGTTTGGGCGATGTCATGTCCGGTGAGATGATTGAGTTCTCCAACGGTGCTTATGGTCTGGCTCTGAACCTTGAGCGTGATTCTGTAGGTGCGGTCGTTCTGGGTGATTACAAAGGTATCACCGAAGGCGACACCGTAAAGTGTACAGGCCGTATTCTGGAAGTGCCGGTCGGTCGTGGCCTGCTGGGGCGTGTCGTTGACTCGCTGGGCAACCCGATTGATGGCAAAGGCCCTGTCGACAATGATGGTTTTTCTCCGGTTGAGCAAATTGCTCCGGGTGTTATCGACCGTAAATCGGTTGACCAACCCCTGCAAACCGGTATCAAGGCACTGGATGCGATGGTTCCCGTCGGTCGTGGTCAGCGCGAACTGATCATCGGCGACCGCCAAACGGGTAAGACTGCGGTTGCAGTTGATACCATCATCAACCAGAAAGGCAAAGACGTAAAATGTATTTATGTTGCAATCGGTCAGAAAGCTTCTACCGTTGCTAACGTAGTACGCAAGCTGGAAGAGCATGGTGCGATGGAATACACCACGGTTGTTGCAGCAACTGCGTCTGACCCAGCTTCCATGCAGTATCTGGCTCCTTACTCCGGCTGCTCCATGGGTGAATATTTCCGTGACCGTGGCGAAGATGCACTGATCGTTTATGACGACCTGACCAAGCAAGCTTGGGCATACCGCCAAGTTTCCCTGTTGCTGCGCCGCCCACCAGGTCGTGAAGCTTACCCAGGGGACGTTTTCTATCTGCACTCCCGTCTGCTGGAGCGTGCTTCCCGTGTTAACGCCGCTTATGTTGAAGAGTTCACCAAAGGCGCGGTAACAGGCAAGACCGGTTCCTTGACTGCACTGCCGATTATCGAAACTCAGGCAGGTGACGTTTCTGCGTTCGTTCCGACCAACGTAATCTCCATTACTGACGGTCAGATCTTCCTGGAAACCGACTTGTTCAACGCGGGTATCCGCCCTGCGATCAACGCAGGTCTGTCTGTATCCCGCGTCGGTGGTTCTGCACAAACCAAGATCATTAAGAAATTGGGCGGTGGTGTGCGTCTTGACCTTGCACAATACCGTGAACTGGCAGCGTTCTCCCAGTTTGCTTCTGACCTCGACGAAGGAACCCGTAAGCAACTGTCCCGTGGTCAGCGCGTTACTGAGCTGATGAAACAGCCACAGTTTGCGCCGATGTCTGTTGCTGAAATGGCATTCTCCCTGTTCGCAGCCAATGAAGGCTTCCTGGACGACGTGGATGTGAAGAAGGTTGTTGATTTTGAAGCAGCCATGCTGAGCTACCTGCGCTCTTCCCAGAAAGAACTTCTGGACAAGATCAATGCGAAGGGTGATTACAACGACGACATCGCCAAAGCTATGCGTAAGGCTCTTGAAACCTTCAAGTCCACCAACACTTGGTAATGGGAGGTAAGTCCCATGGCGGGTGCTAAAGAGATACGCACACAGATCAAGAGTATCCAAAATACTCGGAAGATCACCAAGGCAATGGAGATGGTTGCAGCATCCAAAATGCGCCGTGCGCAAGACCGGATGAATGCGAGCCGTCCTTATGCCCAGAAAATGCGCCAAGTGGTAGGCCACGTGGCGTATGGTCAACTGGAATACAAGCATCCTTATACGCTGGAACGTGCAACCGTGAAGCGGGTGGGTTACATCATCATTTCCACTGACCGTGGTTTGTGTGGTGGCCTGAACGTGAATCTGTTCAAGACTGCGCTGCAAGATATAGCCAAGTGGAAAGCCCAAGGTGTCGAGGTTGACATCGCGGTATTTGGCAATAAGGCAGCAAACTCGTTCCGCCGTTACGGTTTGGCAGGCCAGAAGACCCACATGGGTGACACGCCGAAGATCGCCGATATGGTGGGTACGATCAAGATCATGCTGGATGCTTACGAGCAAGGCCGTATTGACCGTCTTTTCATGGTGGAAAATGAGTTCGTCAACAGCATGACGCAAAAACCGCAGGTGACTCAGCTCATCCCGATTGTTGCGTCTGGTGACGATTCAATTAAACACCACTGGGACTACATTTACGAGCCAGAGTCCAAGGATGTGATTGATGCCCTGATGAAGCGCTATATTGAGTCGTTGGTTTATCAAGGTGTTGTTGAAAACGTGGCCTGTGAAATGGCTGCGCGGATGGTGGCGATGAAGAGCGCCTCCGACAACGCTGGCAAGATGATCAATGAACTGAAGTTGGTTTACAACAAGGCGCGTCAGGCGGCGATTACCCAGGAAATCTCTGAAATCGTTAGCGGTGCGGCGGCTGTCTAGGCTGTTTACGGAATTATCATTTTTTAAGAGGTACTATCAATGAGTACTGGAAACATCGTTGAAGTTATCGGCGCGGTCGTTGACGTGGAATTCCCACGTAACGCCGTCCCGGCTGTTTACGATGCGTTGACAGTAGCCGCCCAGGGTTTGACCCTGGAAGTCCAACAACAGTTGGGTGATGGCATTGTTCGCACAATCGCGATGGGCGCATCTGACGGCCTAAAGCGTGGAATGAAAGTAGACAACACCGGCTCCCCCATTTCCGTGCCAGTAGGCCACGGTACATTGGGTCGTGTGATGGACGTTCTGGGTCGGCCAATTGACAAGGCCGGTGATGTTGTTCATGACCAAAAATGGCCTATCCACCGTGCGCCACCAGCGTATGCTGACCAAGCCGGTGGTATCGACATCCTCGAAACGGGCATTAAGGTTATCGACCTGATCATGCCAATCGCCAAGGGTGGTAAGATCGGTCTGTTCGGTGGTGCGGGTGTAGGCAAGACCGTTACCCTGATGGAGCTGATCAACAACATCGCCAAGCAGCACTCTGGTTTGTCTGTATTCGCAGGCGTTGGTGAGCGTACCCGTGAAGGGAACGACTTCTACCACGAAATGACCGAAGGCGGCGTTATCGACAAGGTAGCGTTGGTATACGGTCAGATGAACGAGCCACCAGGAAACCGTCTGCGTGTTGCGTTGACCGGTTTGACAATGGCGGAATACTTCCGTGACGAAGGCCGTGACGTTCTGATGTTCGTTGACAACATCTACCGTTACACCCTGGCAGGTACAGAGGTTTCTGCACTGTTGGGTCGTATGCCGTCTGCGGTAGGTTATCAGCCAACACTGGCGGAAGAGATGGGCGTTCTGCAAGAGCGTATCACTTCTACCAAGAATGGCTCGATCACCTCCTTCCAGGCCGTTTACGTTCCTGCGGATGACTTGACTGACCCGTCACCGGCAACCACCTTCGCGCACTTGGATGCGACCTTGGTATTGTCCCGTAACATCGCTGAACTCGGTATCTACCCTGCGGTAGACCCACTGGATTCCACATCCCGTATGTTGGATCCGTTGGTCGTCGGCAAGGAGCACTATGAGACAGCGCGTGGCGTACAGGGTATCCTGCAACGCTACAAAGAGTTGAAGGACATCATCGCCATCCTGGGTATGGACGAACTGTCTGAAGATGACAAGAAAGTCGTTGGTCGCGCCCGCCGTATCCAGCGTTTCCTGTCCCAGCCGTTCTTCGTTGCGGAAGTCTTCACTGGCTCTCCGGGCAAGTACGTCACCCTGAAGGAAACATTGGCAAGCTTCAAGGGCATCCTCAACGGTGAGTATGACCATCTGCCAGAAAATGCCTTCTACATGGTCGGCAGCATCGAAGAAGCGGTCGAGAAGGCCAAGAAGCTCTGATAGGAGGGCACTATGGCTACGACAATCCAGTTGGATGTGGTCACGGCAGAACAGAAACTGTTCTCCGGTGCGGTTCAAAAAGTCATTGCACCGGGTGCAATGGGTGACTTGGGTATTTATCCACGTCACACACAACTGATCTCCCGCTTGCGGGCAGGTGAGTTGCAATACCAAACGGCGGAAGGCATGGCTTCCCTGTTTGTATCCGGTGGTGTACTGGAAGTTCAACCGCATTTGGTCACTGTGTTGGCTGATACCGGCATGCGTGCAGAAGATCTGGATGAGAAGGCTGCACAAGAAGCGATGAAGCTGGCGCAGGATGCGCTGCAAGGCAAAGACCCTGAAGACCTCGACTACGAGGCGGTTCAGGCTGAGCTGGAAGCGGCTAAGGCGCAGATGGAAATGTTGCACCGGATCGGTAAGGTACGCGGACGCTGAGTTTCAGGCGACCAAACAATCAGAAAGGCTCCTTTGGGAGCCTTTTTGTTTTTGTGGTTTTGAGAGGGCTCTGAGTTTAGGTTTTAACCTACTTCCTCTGGTCATATTATACTGTTTTTATTGGTTTTTGCTTTGACTCAGTATAGTTTTTTCCTCAACCTTATTCCGAGTTAGATTCCAACTAGCCTGATGCTGTTGTCAGCCTGTTTTCCTCTCCGGCAGTAACCTTTTCCCCCCATTCGGTGTAGCATAAGCCCTTTTCTGGCAGAGCGGGTACGGAAACCGTGTGGAACACTCACGACGATGAAGAAGATGATTATATCAGCAGGAGCCACGACAAGCGTGCAGCCGAGGCTGCCCAAGTGTTGGGTGAGCGGCTGATACAGCTACGGGTGGAGCAGCTTGACCAGCTTGATTTACCTGAAAAGCTTTACGATGCCATTCTGGAGGCCAAGCGCCTGACTGCGAATGGGGCTATCCGCCGTCAACGCCAGTTTATTGGCAAGCTCATGCGCGATGTCGAGCCTGAGCCGATTGAGGCCAAGTTTGCCGAGTGGGATTTTGGTAGCCGGATGGAAATGGCAAAATTTCACCGGCTGGAGCAATGGCGTGACCGCTTGCTGGCTAATGACGAGGCGGTGGGTGAGTTAATGCAGGATTATCCGGCCTTGGATGTGCAGCATGTGCGTAATCTGATCCGCAATGCACGCAAGGAGCAGGCTGCCAACAAGCCACCGAAAAGTAGCCGCGAGCTGTTCCAGTACCTGAAAAGTCTGGCTGCCTGATGCCAAGCGTACCCTGCCGATGACTCCCTTGCTGTACGTGTGCGAGAAGCCCAGCCAAGCGCGGGACATTGCCAAAGTATTGGGTGCAAATGGCAAGGCGGATGGCTATCTGCATGGCAATGGTGCGACGGTGACGTGGTGCTTTGGGCATTTGCTGGAGCAGGCCGAGCCGGATGCTTATGGTGAGCACTACAAGCGCTGGAATATGGCGGTATTGCCCATCTTGCCGGAACAGTGGAAACTGGATGTGAAAAAGTCCGGTGCGAAGCAGTTCAAGATCGTCAAATCCTTACTGGCGAAAGCGCAGCATGTGGTGATTGCCACGGATGCGGATCGCGAAGGGGAAATGATTGCCCGCGAGGTCATGGAGTTGTGTGCATACCGGGGGGCTGTGTCGCGCTTATGGTTGTCCGCGTTGGATGATGCCAGCATCCGTAAGGCATTGGCACAGCTCAAACCAGGGGCGGCAACAGAAAACCTGTATTACGCAGGTTTGGCGCGGAGCCGAGCCGATTGGTTGGTTGGTATGAACCTGAGCCGTGCTTATACACTGGCAGCGCGTCATAACGGGCAGCTGGCAGCCGATGGCGGGGCGCTGAGTGTGGGGCGGGTGCAGACCCCTACCTTGCGGTTGGTGGTTGACCGTGACACGCAGATTGAACATTTTGTGCCGGTCGATTACTGGGATGTGGTGGCAATCTGCCTGCCTGCTGAAGCCAACAAGCCTTTCAGAGCCAACTGGGTTCCCAAAAAGGGTGCGGAAGGGGTGGATAGCGAGGGTCGCTGTACCGATTTGGCTTTGGCGGAGCGTGTCGCCATGAGTTGCAAGGGGCAGCAGGCCGAGGTGTTGCGTTGTGAGACAGAGCGTAAACGTCAAGCGGCCCCTTTGCCTTATGACCTGTCCAGCTTGCAGGTGGAGGCTTCACGCCGCAAAGGTTTGGGCGCACAGCAGGTGCTGGATATTGCCCAAGCCCTGTACGAGCGGCATAAGTTGGCAACCTACCCGCGCACCGATTGCGGCTACCTGCCGGTGTCGCAGCATGCGGATGCGCCCGCCGTGTTCCAAGCATTGGTACAAACTGACCCCAGTTTGGCAGGGCTGGTTGCCCAGGCTGACCCTACCCGCAAAGGGCGGGTGTGGGATGACAGCAAAATCACTGCCCACCACGGCATTATCCCAACGGCGGCTGCGGGCAACCTCAATGCCTTGTCTGAGCAGGAACTGTTCATTTATGACCTGATCCGGCGGCGCTACTTGGCACAATTCTTCCCGGCCTATGAATACGACCAGACGGTGATTGAGCTGGATTGTTTGGGGTATCTGTTCCGGGCGACCGGGCGGGTTGACCGGGTGGCAGGTTGGAAAGTGGCCTATCAGGAGCCGGAAGTGGAGGTGCCTGCTGAAGCCGGAGCCGGGGCAGGTAAGGCTGCCGCTGATCCGCCGGAGCAGACCTTGCCTGCTCTGGAGAAGGGTGACACGGTGCTGGTGCAGGATACCGAAAACATCAAGCGCCAGACCAAACCACCTCCACCTTATACCGAAGGCACACTGATCCAGGCCATGAAGGGTATCGCCAAGCAGGTTGAAGACCCCAAACTCAAGGCGATCCTCAAGGAAAATGCCGGAATTGGTACAGAAGCGACTCGTGCCAATATTATCGAAGCCCTCTTGCAGCGTAAATTGTTGGAGCGTGAGGGTAAAAAGAAATACCTGCGTGCCACTCCGAAAGGGATTGCCCTGATTGGCATGCTCCCCAAGGCGGTTAAAGACCCGGCGCTGACGGCCGCATGGGAGCAGGCATTGGAAATGGTCGCAAATGGTGAAATGCCGTTGGCGCAGTTCATGGAAAAACAGCAGAACTGGCTGCTGAAAGTGCTGGCACGGGCAAAGGCCAGCATGGGTATGCCGGTGGATGGGATGGGGCAGGGGAGTCAGCCTGCGGTTATATCCAGTGCTGTTGCCCCCAGTGACACACAAGGCAGACCTGAAGACAGCAAGGTTTGCCCTGCCTGCGGCAAACCGATGGTCAGGCGTAACGGTAAATACGGTGTATTTTTGGGATGCAGTGGGTTTCCGGCATGCCGGACGGTGTTGCAAGTGGCAAGCTAAGGCGGTGAGCCATATATAATAAGTGCGGCAAAAACAAAAAAGGGCTACAGAAAACTGTAACCCTTTATTTTGACTTGGTGCCGGCAACCGGAATCGAACTGGTGACCTACTGATTACAAGTCAGTTGCTCTACCTGCTGAGCTATACCGGCAAAGTGAGCGTATTCTATGCGACCTTTTTTTATCGTGCAAGTAAAAAAATGATCAAGCCGACCGACGGGTGAATTTTCTACCTTGAAAGGCGGCTAACATGCCGCGCAGGATGTTCACTTCGCTTTGGGTTGGGGTAATCCGTCCGAACAGGCGGCGTAAGCGGCGCATCAGCAGGCGTGGGTTTTCCGGGTCAAGGTATTGGACTTCCACCAAGGCTGTTTCGAGGTGTTGGAAAAAGCTGTCCATCGCTTCCGTGGTGGCGGGTTCTTCACCCAGTTCATCAACAGGGGGAGTCCCGACTGGTTGGCGGGTTGCCATCATGCATTCGTAGCAGATGATCTGGATGGCTGCGGCGATATTCAGCGAGAAGAAGTCAAATGCCATTGGGATATGCACCAGGGCTTGGCAGTGCTCCAGTTCTTCATTGGTCAAACCCGTGCGTTCACGCCCGAAGACGATGGCTATTTTTTGCTGGGGGAGGCGTTCGGCAACGAATGTGCCGCAGGCACGGGCATCCATTTGCGGCCAGCGCAAGCTGCGTTCGGAGCGGGCGCTGGTTCCGACCACATAATGGCAGTCCGCCAAGGCTTCGGGTAGCGTGTCGCACAGGCGGGCATGGGCAAGGATGTCATCCGCACCGGAGGCCAGTGCCTTGGTTTCTGGCGAATTGAAGCGGGTGGGGTTAACCAGGCGCAGGTCGTGGATGCCCATGGTTTTCATTGCCCGTGCCGCCGAGCCGATATTGCCAGGATGTGAGGTCTGGATCATGACGATGCAGAGCTGGTCGAGCAGGTTCATGGCCTTATTTCTTCATCATGCGGGATTTTTCCCGATCCCAATCACGGTCTTTTTCAGTCGCACGCTTGTCATGCAACTGTTTGCCTTTGCCAAGGCCAATTTCAACCTTGACGCGGTTATTGCTCCAGTACATGGCGGTTGGCACAACTGTATAACCCTTGCGGTCAACATCAGCGATCAGATGGGCAAGCTGATGGGCATGCAGCAGTAGTTTACGGGTGCGTTTTGATTCCGGGATGATGTGGGTTGAGGCGGACAGCATCGGCGTGATCAGGGCATTCCACAGGAAAGCTTCACCGTCCTTGAATTGGACAAAGCTTTCCTTCAACTGGATGCGCCCATCACGGATGCTTTTCACTTCCCAGCCTTGCAGTACCAGCCCGGCCTCGTAGGTGTCTTCAATGTAATACTCAAACCGTGCAGTCTTGTTGAGTGCTATGGTTTTTTCACCGTGAGCGGATTTTTTCTTTTGCTTGGACATTTGGATTACTATAGTAGCGAAACTGCCAGATGATAGCGCGTTCTGCTGCGAATATGAATGTGTCCGTGACCTGGTGCTTGTATGTTAAAGAAAGGAAGTTTGCATGGCACATATCAGCCGCAATGCTTTGGTTCCGTATTCGCCTGAACAGATGTATGTGCTGGTGGATGCGATTGGGGATTATCCGCAATTTTTGCCGTGGTGCAGGAGTTCGCACGAGCTGGAGCGTGACCTGGATCAGGTCAAGGCCAGCATCGAGATTGCCAAGGGCGCGATCAACAAAAGCTTCACGACCCTCAACCGCATGCAGAAAAACAAGCTGATTGAGATGAGTCTAGTGGATGGCCCCTTTCGGCACTTGCATGGTTTCTGGCGGTTTGATGAGTTGAAGCCCGGTGCATGCAGGGTGTCGCTGGATTTGGATTTTGAGTTTTCCAATGCTTTGGTGAGTTTTGCGATTGGCCCTATTTTTAATCAGGTTGCCAATACATTGGTTGATTCATTTGTGGAGCGGGCGAAGCAGGTGTATGGAAAAGCATAATATGTTGGTGGTTGAGGTGGTTTATCCCTTGCCGGATGAGCAACGCATTTTTAAGGCTCAGGTTCCCGAAGGGGCAAGCCTGCGGGATGGCATTTTGGCAAGCGGCATCTTGGCGCATTATCCCGCACTGGTGCTGGAGCAGATCGAGACGGGCATCTTTGGCAAACTAGCGCCCCTGAGCACCGTGTTGCGGGCGCGTGACCGTATCGAGATTTACCGCCCGCTGCTTGCCGACCCCAAGGAGGTACGCAAACAGCGGGCAGCCGAAGGCAAGCGGATGAAAAAGGGTGGTGCGGAGGATTAGCCCGCCGGTTTGTCTTGACGGATGTCGGTTACGATACCTGCAGCATTGAACAGGATGGTAATCCCGCTGCGTTTGGGGTTTTGCCCACCTTCCTTCAGGTAAAACACATAATCCCAGCGGTTTTGGCGGAAGGCATCCGTCATCAGCGGTGTGCCGAGGATGTCTTGCACCTGTGCCTGGCTCATGCCAGGGCGCACTTGTGAAAGTTCTTCCTGGCTAATGACATTGCCCTGCTGGATGTCCATACGGTAGAAGCCACACCCGGACAGCACGGCTGCCAGTACAGAAAGTGAAATGAGACGTTTTATCATGGTAGTGTTGGTCTGTTATACTATGGATAGTGGGTGTCATGATAGACCATTCGGAATGGAGAGTGCAGAGTGGAAGGCAAAGATATTAAACGGGCGGGTCTGAAAATCACCCAACCCCGGGTGAAAATCCTCGAATTGTTGGGTAATGCAGCCTCCCGGCATCTCAGTGCGGAAGATATTTACAAAATCCTGCTGGCGAATGGCGATGAGATTGGTTTGGCAACCGTTTATCGGGTACTGACTCAGTTTGAGTCCGCCGGTTTGGTCAACCGCCATCATTTTGAAGGGGGGCAGGCAGTGTTCGAGCTGGCTTCCGATGATCACCATGACCACATGATTTGTGTGCGTACCGGCAAGGTGGTGGAGTTCTTTGATGAGGTCATCGAGCAGCGCCAACGTGACATTGCCCGCCAGCATGGTTTCGAAATTACCGGTCATTCCCTGATCCTTTATGGCGAGTTCGTCGAAAAACCTTAAAAAATCGCAGAAAAAGCGCTTGTAGTTTTTGCATTTGTCAGGCATGCCGGTATAATCCTGCATTCACTAAAAAAGTCATCACCCGATGGCTCTTGTTGCCGTACATTAAAATTTGAGATGAGCGATTTATGCCAAGTGTAAGAGTAAGAGATTCTGAGCCGTTCGAGATTGCTGTACGCCGTTTCAAGCGTACTTGCGAAAAAGCGGGTGTGGTTGCTGAAGTGCGTGCCCGTGAGTTTTATGAAAAGCCAACCGCCATCCGCAAGCGTGAGCGTGCTGCTGCCGTGAAGCGTAACCTGAAGCGCATCTCCCGTGACCTGAACCGTCGCGTCAGATTGTACTGATCGGTTTGTAACCGGACAGACAAATATGAGCCTGAAAGAACAAATCACTGAAGCCATGAAAGAGGCTATGCGTGCCAAGGATAAGGCGCGTTTGGGTGTGATCCGCCTGATTCTGGCTGCTGTCAAGCAGCAGGAAGTGGACACACGGCTGGAGCAGGATGATGTGGCTGTCCTGGCAGTGCTGGACAAAATGGTCAAGCAACGTCGTGAATCCATCCGCCAGTATACCGATGCGGGGCGTACTGAGTTGGCGGATCAGGAGCAGTTCGAGATTGGGGTTATTCAGGCTTATCTGCCCCAGCCCCTCAGCGATGATGAGCTTCAGGCACTCATTGCCGAAGCCATCGCAGCGACGGGGGCTGTCTCTGCCAAGGAGATGGGCAAGGTGGTTGCCTGGGTTAAGCCTAAAGTCCAAGGGCGTGCTGACATGGGCAAAGTCAGCGGACTGATCAAAGCCAGCCTGGGTGGTTAAGTTGGCTTAAGCGTTTAAGCCAACCCTTGCCTGCCGCCCCATCCAGCCCTATCTGCCTTCATGTATCGGGAGTGCCGTTATGAGTACCGCTGTGACTCAGCTTAAGAATGACCGTTTCCTGCGGGCGCTACTGAAAGAGCCTGTCGATACCACCCCTGTCTGGATTATGCGCCAAGCCGGGCGTTACCTTCCTGAGTACCGGGCTACCCGCCAACGGGCTGGCAGCTTTATGGATTTGTGTAAAAATCCTGACTTGGCCTGTGATGTCACCCTGCAACCGCTGGAGCGCTTTGACCTCGATGCGGCAATCCTGTTTTCTGATATTTTGACCATCCCGGATGCCATGGGCTTGGGGCTGTATTTTTCTGAAGGGGAAGGGCCTCGTTTTGAGCGTCCCCTCCAGAATCGTGCTGCCGTGGAAGCGTTGGCTATCCCTGACCCGGAAGGTGAGTTGCGTTATGTCATGGACGCGGTGCGTACCATCCGCCGTGAGCTGAATGGGCGTGTGCCGCTGATTGGTTTTTCGGGCAGCCCGTGGACATTGGCAACCTATATGGTGGAAGGCTCTTCCAGCAAGGAGTTCGCCAAGGTTAAGGGGATGTTGTATGACGACCCGGCAACCTTGCATCTTTTGCTCAGCAAATTGGCAGATAGCGTCACGTCTTATCTGAATGCACAAATTGCAGCCGGGGCGCAGGCGGTCATGGTATTTGATACGTGGGGCGGGTCGTTGACCCCAGCAACTTACCGTGAGTTTTCATTGGCATATATGCAAAAGATTGTCGATGGCCTGCAACGCGAAAGTGCCGGGCGACGTGTGCCAGTCATCCTGTTCACCAAAGGCGGTGGGCAGTGGTTGGAAGCGATGGCGGATACAGGCTGTGATGGTTTGGGGTTGGACTGGACAATCAATATCGCTGAAGCACAGGCACGGGTTGGTTCCCGTGTAGCCTTGCAGGGTAATATGGATCCTTGCGTGCTGTATGCCTCACCAGAAACCATCCGTGCCCAAGTGCAAGGGATTCTGGCTGGTTTTAACCAACCGACGGGGCATGTGTTCAATCTGGGGCATGGTATCCACCAACATATCAACCCGGAGCATGTCAAAGTGCTGGTTGATGCGGTGCACGAGTTTGGGCGGGCTGGCAAGTAGTCAATCGCCCGTATCGCCCGTCTTCAGCTTATCGTGGGGCAGCGCTCAGCCTGTTCGCTGTCCCCTTTGCCACTAACTGCTGTACCCGTTTGTAGTCTGCCCGGCGCACACCCCTGCCCGTCATCGGGTGGAGGGCGTTGTGGGCAGTACGCCCATCATCCGGGAAAATCATCAATTCCACTTCCACATTATCCACATAGAAGCGTAGCAGCGGGAATAGCTCCTGTTTTTTGCCAGAGCTGACTTTACGCTCATGAATCTGGAAAGGGATATGTTTGTCTTCCAGAAAGAAAATCACGTCTTCTGCCCGGTTGGCAGACAGGTGCAGGGTGATGGCTGACAAGGGGCCTGAAGTCCCATCCAGTGCCATACCGGTGAGGTAAGGCTGGAAATCTTGCAGGAACTCAAGCGCTTCCAGGGCTATCTGCCGGTGCTGTTGTACCCGTTCTGCCTGTTCTGCGGGATCCAGCAACTGCACATAGTCAAACAGCGCTTGCTCGATTTCCTCGTTGCTGGGCTGATTTTTGGCTTGGTCTGCGCCGAGGCGTTGCGCCGCTTTTAGCTTGGCTAGCCGGTAATCCCGGTAGCCCTCATCGTAAACCAGTCGTGCTGCTTCATCCGCGACCAATTGCCGCAGGTTTTTTTCAGGTTCGTGCATCAGAATATTTGCTCAGGAATTTCCACCGCTTCACGTTGACGGGCTGGAGCAGCTGGTCGTGGACGTGGCTGATTATTGGCTGCGGTTTCCTGGGGCAGAGGCTCCGGTGTTTCAGGGGTAGAAGCCGTAAATTCAAAACCACGTTGCTCCTCCTTCTTCTTGGGAGTGGCTTGCTCAACAAGTTTCTCATCAATGACATTAGTTGAATTTTCGCCAGCCAGCAAGCCAGTATCTGCATCCAGCTTGGCTGTTTGTAGCGTTTCGAGTTGTTTCCACTTCTTTACCGGTGAGTCTTTCAACACTTTTTGCATGAGGCTGATCCACATGGGGACAGCAATCCGGGTTGAAGTCTCGCCTTCGCCCAACTCTGCCATATCATCAAAGCCTGACCAGGCAACGGCAACATAATCCTGTGTGAAGCCACAAAACCAAGAGTCTTTTTGCTCATTGGTTGTGCCTGTTTTACCTGCAACATCGTCGCGTTTTAGGGCTTTGCTGACGTTGGCGGCAGTACCAAACTGGGTTACACCCTGCATCATCGTGACAATCTGGTATTGGGTACGGGAGTCCATAATACGGATGGCGGCAGGTGACTGTTTTTCCATTGCCCCTGAGTTCGCCTCCTTTTCTGTCTTACTTGTTTCTGTGGAGCTGTCTGCTTTGCCTTCCGGTTTGTCTTTGTTTTTATCCTTGTTGGCTTCCTTCTTTTTATCTTTGTTGCCCGCTTTTGCTGTATCTGCGGTGTCTTTATCGCTTTTCCCGCTGGTGGATTTGTCTGTTGTCTCGGTTGCAGCGGCTTGAGTCAACTCAAGTGCCTGTTTTTCTGAGCACGTTTTCAGCTCATCACCACAGACGTATTTGGTTTCGGTGGTGGCATCAAACAGGACATTACCGTTACTGTCTTGAATACGGTTGATAAAGTGGGGTTCAACCCTGAAACCGCCATTAGCGAAGGCTGAGTAAGCAGTAGCCATCTGCACCGGGTTGGTGAGGCCAGTCCCGAGGGCGAGGGTCAGATTGGCGGGTAGGTGCTCACGTTTGTAACCGAATCGGGTAGCGTAGTTGATGGTGTAAGGCAAACCGGTATCCCGTAACAGGCGAATGGAAACGAGGTTGCGTGATTTGGCGAGTGCCTCCCCCATCGTTGTGGGGCCGATATAAGTCCCGCCGAAGTTTTTGGGTTGCCAGTTACTGCCTGGAATGGTGATGGGGGCATCATTGACCACGCTGGTCGGCGAAAAGCCACGAGAGAGGGCGGCTGAATAAATGATGGGTTTAAAGCTGGATCCGGGTTGGCGCATGGCTTGGGTGGCGCGGTTGAATTTGGAGTGGTAAAAGTCATACCCCCCCATCACTGCCCGGATTGCCCCATTTTTCGGATCCATCAAAACCAGTGCCCCACCCACGGTCGGGATTTGGGCGAGTTGCCATTTGGCAGGGGTTGCCGGGGAAGGGCGTTCCGTTTTATCTGCTTTATCCGGGGTTTCAGTGCTGTCGGCTTCTGCTGGGTTGGCTTCGGTTTGTGCCGTTGTTGCCTCATCCATGGCTTGGCGCACCCGGATAATATCACCTGCTACCAGCACATCGCTGACCCGTTTCGGGGTGGAGCCGCGTTTGTCGGCAGTAATAAATTTACTCGCCCATTTGACATCATCCAGTTGCAAGGTGATGGTCTGTTCGTCGAGCAGCAGCAGCACTTCGGCACTGGTTTTATCACTTTTCAATACCAACCCGGCATGCAGGTCGCCGACCGGTTGGTAAGTGGATAGCTTGTCCAGCCATTCCTCACGTCCGGCATAGTCATCCAGGTTGATGTGGTCTTCTACCCCCCGGTAGCCGTGCCGCCGGTCATAGTCTTCCAGGGTTTTACGTATGGCATGGGTGGCGTGCAGTTGCATGGTGGAGTCAAGCGTGGTGTAGACATCGTAACCTTGGGTGTAGGCTTTTGCCTGATACTTTTCGACGATGGCTGCCCGCACCATTTCCGCCAGATAAGGGGCATAGGTTTCAATATACGGGTTGTGGACGGAGGCGGTATTGGGCTCCTTGACCGCCGCCTGGTATTCGTGCTGCTTGATATAGCCCAGTTCGAACATGCGCTTGAGGATGTAATCACGGCGGATCATGGCACGTTGCTCATTGACAATCGGGTTGTAGCGCGATGGTGCTTTGGGCAGGCCTGCGATCATGGCCATTTGTGCCAGGGTCAGGTCTTCCAGGCGCTCTTTGCCGTAATAGGTTTCGGCGGCGGCAGCGATACCATAAGCCCGGTTGCCGAGGTAAATCTTGTTCAGGTATAACTCTATGATCTCATTCTTGCTGAGCGTTTGTTCCAGCTTGATGGCGAGCAGGGTCTCCTTGAATTTCCGTGCCATGGTTTTGTCATTGTCGAGGAAGGCATTACGCGCCAATTGCATGGTGATGGTACTGGCTCCCTGCGATTTCCTGCCCGTGGAGATGACACTGTACAGGGCACGCCCCACGCCCTTGACATCAATCCCAGGGTGTTCGTAATAGCGGGAGTCCTCGATGGCAATAAAGGCTTGCCGCAAGCGTTCCGGTATATTGCTGAAGGCAACCGGGCGACTGCGCTTCTCGCCATACTCGGCGATCAGGCGCTCTTCCCGCGAATAAATCCGCAAGGGGACTTCCACGTCAATGGTATGCAAGGCCTTGCTGTCGGGTAACTGGGGAGAGTAGTAAAGGTACAGGCCCGCCAGCCCCGCCAAGCTTATGGCAGTAAGGCTAAAGAGGGAGCTAAGCAGAAAAAGGATGAATTTTGTAACAAGCCACATGATGCCCGAATCAACCTGAAATTGTCATTATTGGTTTTGCTGTCGATGCCTGCACGCCCTTGCAGAAACGGGAGGGGGTACGGTGCAGTTTATTGATTGCTGCCAAATTTGTTATACATCCCGTTTCCCCGTTTGTCTGAAACAGACGCGCCACAGAGAGGGTCAGAGTAGACTATTTTTACGTTCAACGCTACCATGCCGTGAAACTTGAATAACAAAAATAAAATGTGAGTTGCCGTGTTTTCATTTTATAGCCGCAAGCCCAACCTATTGGGCATCGATATCAGTTCCTCTGCCATCAAATTGGTAGAGATGTCCCGTAAAGGCCGGGAGTATCGGATTGAAAGCTACGCTGTTGCTCCACTGCCGGAAGGTGTCTGTAATGAGAAGGACATTATCGAACCGGAGCCAATTGGTGAGGCGATCCGCCGGGCAATGAAGGAAAGCCGTACCCGCTTGAAGCATTGCGCCTTGGCGATTCCGACCTCAATGGCCATCAACAAAATTATTACCCTCTCTGCTTCGATCCCTGCCTCTGAAATGGAAGCGCAGATTGCGATTGAGGCGGATCAGCATATTCCGTATGCGATGGAGGAAGTCAGCTACGATTTTGAGGTTCTGGGGCCGTCGATGAACAACCCGGAAATGGTGGACATCCTGCTGGCAGGAACCCGCTCGGAAAATGTTGAGGTGCGCGTGGCAGCGGCGGAAATGGCAGGTCTGACAGTGGATATTGTCGACACGGAAACCCATGCCCTGGAGAAAGTGCTGCGTACCCTGACCAATGAGTTGGATCAGTACGACTCGGTGGCGGTCGTTGATTTCGGTGCAACCATGACCAGTATTACGGTATTCGAACAAGGCCGCCTGATCTTCTCCCGTGAGCAATCGTTTGGTGGGCGGCAACTGACTGAGCAGATTATGCACCGCTACGGTTTGACGTGGCAGGAGGCTGGTTTGGCGAAGAAAGAGGGCAACCTGCCCGAGAACTACATTTCTGAGGTATTGGATCCGTTCAAGGACAACATGGTGCGCCAGTTGCACCGTTTCCTCCAGTTTTACTATGCCTCCAGCCAACGCGAAAGTGTCAGCCAAATCCTGATTTCGGGGGGGTGTGCCCGAATTCCGGGCATTGATGAACAAATCCAGTCGGTTATCGCTACCCCGGTCAAGGTCGTGAACCCGTTTACCCAAGTCGGGCTTGGCTCCAAAGTCAGCCCGGTACGTTTTACCAATGACATGCAGGCCTTGCTGATTGCAGCAGGTTTGTCTTTGCGGGGGTTGGATTAAATGGCCGGTTTGAATCTGTTACCGTGGCGTGACAAGGATCGCGAGCGGAAGAAAAAGCAATTTTTTGCCCTATTGGGTTTTGCGGCAGCCTTGGCGGGTCTTGCGGTCTTTGCAGGGCATACCTATATGCGCATGGCGGTCGAATACCAGCAATTGCGTAACCAGACCCTGCAAAACGAAATCATTGTGCTGGATAAGCAAATCGAACAAATCCAGAAGCTGGATGCCACCAAACAAGCCCTGTTGGGACGGATGCAGGTGATTGAAAACCTGCAAAGTACCCGCCCGGCGATTGTCCACCTGTTTGATGAGATGGCGACAGCCTTGCCTGCGGGGACGTATCTGGAAGCATTGAAGCAGGTCGACAATATGGTGCATGTGGAAGGGAAGGCTGAGTCGAATGCCCGCGTTTCCAGCTACATGGATAGTCTTGACCGTTCGGCATGGCTCAATTCTTCCAACCTGAACATCATTTCGGTGGCCCGCGAAGACGGGCGTGTAACACCCCTGCGCGATTTCAAGCTGGATGTCCAGCAACTATTACAGCAAGGTGGGGAGGCTAAAAATGAATCTACAGGAGGTTAACAGTCTCGCGGATGACCCCGGTAATGTGTCCTGGCCTGTCAAGCTGGTGGTGTTATTGGCGTTGATGGGTGTGATCATGTTCCTGGGTTATAAGCTGGTGATCACCAATAGCATGGAAGAGCTGGAGAGTGTCAAGCGTAAGGAAGTCGAGCTACGGGCAACGTTTGAAACCAAGCAAAAACGTGCCAGCCAGTTGGTTGCCTATCAGCAGCAATTGGAAGAAATGCAGCGTACTTTCGGTAATTTGATGCAGCAATTGCCCAGCAGTACCGAGATTCCGGCCTTGATTCTGGATATTTCCGAGAAAGGGGTTTCCAATGGTCTGGAAATCGAGCTGTTCGAGCCATTGGGTGAGATACTTAAGGAGTTCTACGCAGAAAAGCCGATCAAGTTGATTGCGTTAGGTTCTTACCGGCAATTGGCGACGTTTGTCAGCGATATTTCCGGTTTACCCCGGATTGTGACGATCCACAATATCAGCTTGCAACCGGAAGAAGTGAAGGACACGCCTAATAACAAGACTGCCAAGGATGACGAAGAAGGTAGCCGCCGTTTGCGTATGGAAGCATTGATTAAAACATACCGTTATCTGGAGGACAGTGACCTTAAAGATCAAACGGTCGCTGCCAAGAAACCATGATCAGGTTCCAGCATTCGGGTGATAAGAATGAATAAAAAACTGATACAACCTATACCTTCCATGAGCTACTGGTTATTGTGTGCCGCTGTCACGATGATGGCTGGCTGTGAACAGGATATGTCTGACCTTAGCCTGTATATGAACCAGGTCAAGGCAAGGCAGCCTGCTCCCATTGAGCCAATTCCGGTGATAAAGCCCTATGTGCGCTTTATCTATCCGGGGCATGAGATTGACCCGTTTGATGCTTCTATTCTTCAGGTAAAAAATACCCCGGATATTCCAGATTCGGTGATTGTGGATAAAAATCGTGTCCCGGAGTTTTTGGAAGCTTATCCTTTGGATAGTTTGCGGATGGTCGGTACGGTCTTTAAAGAAAATGAACTATGGGCGCTGATCAAGCTTCCTGATGGTGCGGTACATCGGGTAAAGAAAGGTAATTACCTCGGTAAGAATCATGGAAAGATCACCAGTATCAAAGATATCGGTATCGCTCTGTCGGAAATCGTCGATAATGGCTTCGGCGGTTTTAAAGAGCGCGATAATGAGCTGAGCATTTCCAGCCCCAATAAACCCTTGTGATCTCAATGATAAGGTTAGCTAGAATGAAAATAATAAAGCAAACCACTACCCGGAATATTTTACTGTTGTCGTGCCTGTCATGGGCAGCTGTGGCTGCTGCTGGTAATAACCAGTTGCAGAACATCAGTATAAATGAAGCCTCTTCCGGCAAGGTGGAGGTTCACCTCAGTTTTACATCACCGGTCAATATTCCGAAAGGCTTTGTGATGCAAGATCCTCCCCGGCTGGTATTTGACTTTCCTGGCGTGGATGTTTCCCCGGCTGCCCGTAAGAACCATACCAAACGGGGTGTGGTCAATACCATACAGGCGGCTGGAAACAAGGGGCAAACCCGTTTGGTATTTAATCTGGATTCCTTGGTTGATTACACAGTTGAGTCAGAAGGCAACGACATGATCCTGTTGTTTGCCGGGAATGGGGCAACAGCGGGCGAGCCTCGAAACAAGGTTAGCCAACCGGTATCCGCAGCCAAAGGCGTGCCGCCTGAGCAGACCTATGATTGGTATAAGTCACCTTCTGCGACGGCTAATGCAGCCAAGCCTGCGGTAGCTCCTCCAGCGGCTGTACGTCCTTCTGTACCGATGGTCATGGCTCCGAAGGCTCCGCCTGTGGCATTGGAAGAGGTTCCGCCACCGGCTGCGGTGACGATACCGATGGCTCCCCGACTCGTTGCCCCGCCACGTCCAGTGGTTAGGCCACAACCACAGGTTGCCATCCCTTATGCACAAACAGTCGTGCCTTATGCGCAAGGTGCTGCACGCCCTGCACAACAGGCGGCACGTCCGGTGGCGGCTCCCCGGATGCTGGATCAAACACAGCAGCCCTCGGTGCATGGTTTGCGTTCGGTTGATTTCCGGCGTGAGGCCGATGGTGGCGGGCGCGTGATTATTACCCTGCCCGATGCGAATGCGAAAGTGACGGATGACAAGACCGCCAATGTTTTAAATCTGACCTTGCATGATATTGATGTGCCTGCCAATTGGCAGAAGCGTCTGGATGTGGCAGATTTTGCGACCCCCGTCTCCAATATCCAGATCTCCCAGCGTGGGATGAATGGGCGGGTCGGTATTATGGCGGGTGAAGACTTTACGTACCGCACGGAGCGTAACCAGAACGTTTACACCGTATTTGTTGAGAAGATAAAGTCAGAGAAGAAAAAGGAAAAGCTGGGTGAGAAAAAGGTGAAAACCTTTAATGGCGAAAAGCTTTCCCTGAATTTCCAGGACATTGAAGTCCGGGCGGTATTGCAATTATTGGCTGACTTTACCAATAAAAATATTGTGGTGAGTGATACGGTTGATGGCAACATTACAGTACGCCTGAAGGATGTACCTTGGGATCAGGCACTGGATATTGTGCTGGAATCGAAAAACCTGGGGATGCGTGAGAACGGTAACGTGATCTGGGTTGCACCGAATACGGAGCTGGATGCAAAAGAAGCCAAGGAAATGGAGATTGCCAAACGTAAGGTTGAGTTGGAGCCTCTGGTGACAGAGTATATCCCGATCAATTTTGCGAAGGCGGCTGACCTGTCAACGTTAATCGAAAAGCGTTCAGTATCCGGTACGGAAACCAGCCACTCCCTGTTGTCTGACCGTGGCAGCATCTCGTTTGATGAGCGCACCAACACTTTATTGGTACAGGATACGGCTGAGCAAGTCGCTGAAATCCGCGACCTGATCAAGGTATTGGATGTGCCAGTACAGCAAGTCCTGATTGAGTCGCGGATTGTCATTGCCAATGATACTTTCGGCAAGGAGTTGGGTGCACGTTTTGGTGTGACCCCGAATTGGTCAAACAGTGGTTCGAGTGGGATTGCCGGTGCAGGCTTGAGTTCGTCGACCGACAGTTATTATGACTCTCTGGCACAAGTGAATGCGAACCTGGCGGATAACGATCCAGAAAATGATACCTCCAGCTTTGTCAAGCTGCCCGGTTTGAATGACCGCTTGAGTGTCAACTTGCCTGTGGCAGGTGCGGCAGGCAAGTTTGGTTTCTCGATCCTGACTTCTGACTTCCTGCTGGATTTGGAGCTGTCGGCATTACAAGCGGAAAGCAAAGGTGAAATCATCGCTACCCCGCGTGTGATTACATCCAACCAGACCAAGGCCATCATTGAGCAAGGTGTGGAGATCCCATACCAGGAGGCCAGCTCCAGCGGTGCGACCAGTGTGTCCTTCAAGAAAGCGGTATTGAGCCTGGAGGTGACTCCGCAGATTACGCCGGATGAGCACATTTCGATGGATTTGAAGGTCAACCAGGATACGGTGGGGCAGGTGTTCGAGAAGATTCCGAGTATCGACACCCGCGAAATCCAGACCAAGGTATTGGTTGAAAACGGGCAGACCATCGTCCTCGGTGGTGTGCACGAAGAAAACCGCATCAAGGGCGAAACCAAAGTGCCGGTCTTGGGTGATTTGCCGGTGGTTGGCAATCTGTTCAAGAAGAACAACCGCAGCGAAACCAAGCGTGAATTGCTGATTTTCGTCACACCGAAAATCATTGATGGCAAGTCCTGAGCCATAAAATAAAGCGCAAGGGGGTCAAGCCCTTAATTTTGGCTTGATTCCCGCGCGTACTGCTGGCATAACTCCACCATGCAAGACAACATCATTCTGGTTGGCCTCATGGGGGCGGGAAAATCTACTATTGGTCGGCAACTGGCGCGTCGGTTCGGTTTGGAGTTTTACGACTCCGACAAGGTGATCGAAGAGCGTACCGGGGTGTCGATTCCCACTATTTTTGAACTTGAAGGCGAGCAAGGTTTCCGCGACCGTGAAGAACAGGTTATCGCGGAACTGTGCATGCAACGCGGCATTGTGCTGGCAACGGGTGGGGGCAGCGTGTTGCGCCCCGTCAACCGGCAGGCAATCAAGGCTTCGGGTAAGGTGGTGTACTTGCGTGCTTCCGCAGAGCAATTATATAACCGCATCCAGCATGACCGTAATCGTCCGTTGATGCAAACAGCCAACCCTTTGCAGACCTTGCGCAAGCTATTGCAGTCCCGCGAGGATTTCTATCAGGAAGTGGCTGATTTGGTTGTGCCAACGGGCAAGCAAAAAGTCTCCCATATCGTCAATTCCATCAGCCAAAAGCTGGATCAATTACAGGACGTAGTACCGTATGCAAACGCTCAATCTTGATTTGGGGGAGCGCAGCTACCCAATCCACATTGGTCAGGGGTTGTTGGCACAGTCTGAGCTTCTGACGGCGCATATCCGTGGCAGGAGCTGCGTTACCGTTTCCAATGGGACGGTTGCCCCCCTGTATTTGCAGGCGGTGGAGCATAGCTTGGTGGGGCTTCGGCATTCCGCTGTGATCCTGCCCGATGGTGAGGCGTACAAAAACCTGGAGGTGCTCAATCAGGTGTATACCCATCTGCTGGAGCATAAGGCTGACCGCAAGACTACCCTCATTGCCTTGGGTGGTGGCGTGGTTGGGGACATGACCGGCTTTGCGGCTGCCAGTTACCAGCGTGGCGTGAACTTCATCCAGATACCGACTACCCTGTTGGCGATGGTTGATTCTTCGGTTGGCGGCAAGACCGGGGTTAACCATCCCCTGGGCAAGAATATGATTGGGGCTTTCCACCAGCCACAATGCGTGTTGATTGATACCGATACCCTCAATACCTTGGCAGACCGGGAGTTGAGTGCCGGGATTGCCGAAGTCATCAAATATGGCTTGATCCGTGACCCTGCTTTCCTGCAATGGCTGGATGCCCATATGGACAGGCTGCTGGCGCGTGACCCGGAAACACTCACTTATGCGATTTACCGCTCCTGCCAGCACAAGGCTGAGGTGGTGGCCTCTGATGAGCGTGAGTCCGGGGCGCGTGCCTTGCTGAATTTGGGGCATACATTCGGGCATGCGATTGAGGCGGCGATGGGCTACGGTGTATGGCTGCATGGTGAGGCTGTTGCCACCGGGATGGTGATGGCGGCGGAGTTGTCGCAGCAAATGGGCTGGATCACGGCAGCGGAGGTGGCTTATATCCGGCATATCCTGCAACGTGCCCGTTTGCCGGTTGATCCGCCTGCCAGCATGAGTGGTGATGACTTCATGCGTTATATGTCGGTGGACAAGAAAGTATTGGATGGCACGTTGCGCCTGATCCTGATGCAGTCTTTGGGTGAATCGGTTGTGACGGCTGATTTTGACCCCGCAGCACTCAAGCGGGTATTGAGGCGGGAGCTATGAGGTATTCGGCATGAGTGCCACCTATGCGGCTGACCCCAGCCAAAGCAGGGGGCGGCGTTATCCTGAGCCACCACCCACATACCGCAGTGAGTTCCAGCGTGACCGTGACCGCATTATCCACTCCAAGGCATTCCGGCGCTTGGAATACAAGACGCAAGTATTCGTCAACCATGAGGGCGACTTATACCGTACCCGTCTGACCCATTCGTTGGAAGTTGCGCAGATTGCCCGCACCGTCGCCCGCAGTATGGGTTTGAATGAGGATTTGACCGAGGCTATTGCCTTGTCCCATGATTTGGGGCATACCCCGTTTGGGCATGCCGGGCAGGATGAGTTGAATGCCTGCATGCAGGCCTACGGTGGTTTTGAACATAACCTGCAATCCTTGCGGGTCGTGGATGTGCTGGAAGACAGCTATGCTGAGTTTGCCGGGATTAACCTGACCTTTGAAACCCGTGAGGGCATCCTCAAGCACTGCGCAGTCAAGCACGCCCGTGAATTGGGTGATGTGGGCGAGCGTTTCTTGAGCAAAACCCAGCCTTCTCTGGAAGCACAACTGACCAATCTGGCAGATGAGATTGCTTATAACAACCATGATATTGAGGATGGCTTGCGCTCCGGGCTGATTAGTCTGGCACAGTTACAGCAAGTGCCGGTGTTTGCGGTGGAGTACGAAGCCGTATTGCGTCACTATCCTGATCTGTCGGGTCGTCGCCTGATCCGGGAAACCTTGCGCCGTTTGATTGGCTGCATGGTGGTTGACCTGATTGACAGTAGCCGGGCGGCGATTGCCGTCGCCAATGTGCAGACCTTGGCTGATGTGCGCCAGCAGCCGCTTGCCCTCATGCGTTATAGCGAGGACATGCGCAGCCAAAAAAATGTACTGAAGCACTTCCTCTATGAAAACCTTTATTTTCACCCAACCGTCTACCGCATGACATGGCGGGCGCGGCGTGTGGTGCGGGCTTTGTTTGATGCCTATATGGAAGATTCGCACTTGTTGACCCCGAAATATCAGGCTTTTGCCAAGCGTTACGAAGCAGAGTCAGGGGAGGCTGGACGAGCGCGGGCGATTGCTGATTTCATAGCAGGCATGACAGACCGCTATGCCTTGCGCCAGTATGGGGAGTTATTCGATTTGTCCCGCATGGCTTCTGGGTTGTGAGGTTATGACAAAATAGGGTAAAAACCATTTTTTTACGAAAATAGTCCCGCTGTCAACCTTGGTTTACAAACTTTACAGTACCATGCAATCTCTCTCTACATATCGACCCTAAGTCGTTGGCCTGGCTCATGGAAACATGCGTCAGGCATTTTTTATTGGGCTGTACCGTTTGTTGCGGCGCATTATCCAGTATTTTTGCCTCAGATCAAGCATAATAAGTGGCATGACAAGCATTCCTGTAACCATACTCCACTATGACACCTGCGATTCTTGCGGCGCGTAAGGCCGGTTTCCCTTTTCAAGTCCACGAATATCACCATGATCCTGCTTCAGGCTCCTATGGTCTGGAGGCGGCAGAGGCTTTGCGGCTTGATCCTGCCCGTGTATTCAAAACCTTGTTGGTGACGCTGGATGGGGATGCCAAGCGGATGGCAGTTGGCATTGTACCCGTGACACACCTGTTGGACGTGAAAGCACTTGCCAAGGCGGTCGGGGCAAAAAAGGCCGAAATGGCAGACCCCAAACAGGCTGAGCGTGTGACCGGGTATGTTGTGGGGGGGATCAGCCCGTTGGGGCAGAAGCGGCGTTTGCCGACAGCGCTGGATGAGTCTGCGCTGGATTTTCCGACGATTTTTGTCAGTGCCGGACGGCGTGGTCTGGAAATTGAGTTGTGTCCAAGCGATTTGTTGCAACTCTGTCAGGCAGATGCGGTTGCCTTATGCCGTTAGGCTACAATCTTGGCGGGTGTGGTTTTTGTCCCATCCACCACAAATGTCATATACACTTAGACTAAGCAAAACCCTCTAGGGTTTGCCATTTGAAGGACAATCAGATGCTGGAACAAAGCAAACATAAAATTCGTAAAGCTGTGATCCCGGTTGCCGGGTTGGGGACACGCATGTTGCCCGCCACGAAGGCCATACCTAAAGAAATGTTGCCTGTGGTGGATAAGCCGTTGATCCAATACATCGTGACGGAGTGTATTGAGGCCGGTATCCGGGAAATTGTGCTGGTGACGCACAATAGTAAAAACTCCATTGAAAATCATTTTGATACCAGTTTTGAGCTGGAAACCATGCTGGAAAAGCGTGTCAAACGCCAATTGCTGGAAGAAGTGCGCTCAATCTGTCCGAAAAATGTCACCATCATGCATGTCCGCCAAGGTGAGGCGAAAGGTCTGGGGCATGCCATTATGTGTGCCCATCCGGTGGTGGGGCATTCTCCGGTAGCGGTATTGTTGCCTGATGTGCTGATTGATGACGCTGCCTGCAATTTGAAGACCGATAATCTGGCGGAAATGCTGCGCCTTTACGATGAAACCGGCATCAGCCAGATCATGGTTGAACCCGTCCCGATGGATAAGGTGTCGTCCTATGGTGTGGTGGACATCAATGGGCATACCTTGGAGCCAGGTTCTTCTGTTCCCATGAGCGCGATTGTTGAAAAGCCGGAGCTGGAGAATGCGCCCTCGAATTTGGCTGTCGTCGGGCGTTATGTTTTGTCACCCCATATTTGGGATTGGTTGCGCCGCACACCCTTGGGTGCTGGCGATGAAATCCAGTTGACCGATACCATCGGCCTGTTGATGCGTGAATATCAGGTCAATGCGTTCCATATCAGCGGCAAAAGCCATGACTGTGGCTCCAAACTGGGCTATATGGCAGCCAACGTCGAATACGGCGTGCGCCACCCCAAAGTTGGAAAAGAGTTTGCTGCCTTCCTGAAGCAGTATGTTGGGGCGTTGTGAGTGTAATATTTGGGCATTAATCCGATTGCATTTACCGGAGTACCATCATGTCTACGCATACACCTGAAGCCTTTGCGAACCCGATGGGGTTGATGGGGTTTGAGTTCGTTGAGTTTGCCTCACCCATACCCGGTGTGCTTGAGCCTTTATTTGAAAAGATGGGGTTCACGCAGGTCGCCCGCCACCGCTCCAAAGATGTGCTGCTGTATCGGCAAGGCCACATCAATTTCATTGTCAACCGTGAGCCAAAAAGCCTTGCTGCCTATTTTGCCGCTGAACATGGGGCGAGTGCTTGTGGTTTGGCCTTTCGGGTCAAGGATTCCCACAAGGCGTATGCGCGGGCATTGGAGCTGGGGGTGCAACCGCTGGACATCCCCACCGGGCCGATGGAGTTGCGCCTGCCTGCCATCAAGGGCATTGGTGGAGCACCCTTGTATTTGATTGACCGTTTTGAGGACGGCAAGTCGATTTATGACATTGATTTTGAATGGCTGGACGGGGTAGACCGCCATCCGGTCGGGCATGGTTTCAAGGTGGTCGATCACCTGACCCACAATGTTTACCGGGGGCGGATGGCGTTCTGGGGCAGTTTTTATGAGCGCCTGTTCAATTTCCGCGACATCCGCTATTTCGACATCAAAGGTGAATACACCGGGCTTACTTCCCGCGCCATGACAGCGCCGGATGGCTTGATCCGCATCCCCCTGAATGAGGAATCCGGGCGGGGGGCTGGGCAGATTGAAGAGTTCCTGATGCAGTTCAATGGTGAAGGTATCCAGCATATTGCCCTTCTCACCGACGATTTACTATCCAGTGTTGATGCCCTGCGCCAAGCCGGTATCCCACTCATGACGGCTCCCAACAGCATTTACTATGACATGCTGGAGGAGCGTTTGCCGGGGCATGGCGAACCAGTCGCTGAGTTGCAGGCGCGTGGCATCCTGCTGGATGGTTCAACAGCGGGTGGAAAACCGCGCCTGCTGCTGCAAATCTTCTCACAAACCCTGCTTGGGCCGGTGTTCTTTGAGTTCATCCAGCGCAAGGCGGATGAAGGCTTCGGTGAGGGTAATTTCAAGGCGCTGTTTGAGTCCCTGGAGCGTGACCAGATTCGGCGGGGGGCGTTGCAGGCAGCGGATTAAGATGTCTGATTCAGGCTTCCGTAGTACATGCATGCCCGGAGGCCAGGTCAGGTGTATAAACCGTAGAAGTCCCTTATACTAGATTCCTAGTTACTAGGATTGTATGTATCGTGGATATTAGTACGCTCCAAGCCCTCATCGACCGTGGCGAAGATGGTCAGCTCCAGTTCAAGGCCGACATTACGAATGTGAACGCTTTGGCGGCAGAGATGGTTGCGTTTAGCAACAGCATGGGGGGAACCATTGTGATTGGCATCAAGGATGATGGTGTGTCTGCGGGTTTGACCCGCGAAGATATGGGGCGCTTGAACCAGTTGCTTGCCAATGCAGCCTCCCAATCAGTGCGTCCTCCCGTCAATCCACAAACCGAAAATGTCGTAACCCCGCAGGGTTTGGTGATGGTTGTGCACATTCCGGTAGGTATCAGTAAGCCGTACATGGACAATAACGGCCTCATTTGGGTGAAAAGCGGCTCTGACAAACGCAAGGTGACGGCTCGTGAGGAAATCCAGCGCATGTATCAATCGGCAGGTTTGATGCATGGTGATGAAATTCCCGCAAAGGGTTTGACTGTCCAGCATTTGGACAAGGATTATTTTGCGGCTTTTCTGCAAAAGCATTTCAATACGGTTTTGGATGAGTTGGATATTCCACTCCCCACCCTGCTGGAAAACATGAACCTGATGCGGGATAGCGTGTTTAATGTTGCGGGGGCATTGTTGTTCACCCGTAATCCCAGTTTTCATTTACCAACGTTTATTGTCAAAGCCATTGCCTTTCCGGGTGTGGAGATCAATGCTACCACCTATTTGGATAGTCAGGATATGACGGGCAAGATGCAGGATGTGTTCCAGCAATCCCTCAGTTTTGTCATGCGTAACCTGCATCATGTGCAGGCGGGGCAAAGTGTCAACTCATTAGGTGAGCTGGAAATCCCACGGGTGGTATTTGAAGAGCTGATTACCAATGCATTGATCCATCGTGATTATTTTGTATCGGCTACCATTCGCCTGTTTATATTCAAAGACCGGATTGAAATCATCAGTCCGGGGCATTTGCCCAATAACTTGACCATCACCAAGATCAAGCTTGGCAACTCCAATATCCGCAATCCTATTCTGGTATCGTTTGCCAGCCGCATTTTGCCTTACCGTGGGTTGGGTAGTGGGATTGTCAGGGCATTAGCGGCGTATCCCAATATTGATTTTATGGATGATCGGGAAAATAATTTGTTCAAGGCAATTATTCAGCGGCCCCCTTTTCCTGCCTGAGATAAACCACCCTAACCGAGGAGACCCCATGCAAGACCAAAAACCCCTTTGGATACCCAGCCAGCAGCATATTGAATCGACCTTGTTATGGCGTTTTATGGCTTTTGCCGGGGAACGCAGTGGGCAAACTTTCTCTGACTATCATGCATTACACCAGTGGTCAGTGGATGAGAGCGCGGCATTTTGGTCGGCGGTGTGGGATTTTTGCGGGGTGATTGGCAGCAAGGGCGACCGTATCCTGTTGGATGGTGATGATATTGAACAGGCGCTGTGGTTCCCGGATGCGCAGTTGAATTTTGCAGAAAACCTGTTGCGTGAGCCGGAGCAGCTCGACTCCGTGGCCTTATATTTCCGGGCGGAAAATCAGGTCAGTTATGAACTGACGTATGCGCAGTTATACGCGCAGGTTGCACGGGTGGCGGCATGGCTGGAGGCTGTTGGGGTGCAGCCGGGCGACCGGGTGGCAGGGTATTTGCCGAATATGCCGGAAACGGTCGTGGCGATGTTGGCTGCGACCAGTTTGGGGGCAGTGTGGACTTCGACTTCACCGGATTTTGGCGAGGATAGCGTCATTGAGCGTTTCGGGCAGACTGAGCCAGTGGTGTTGTTTGCCGTGGATGGCTATTTCTACAATGGCAAGCGTGTGGACATCCGCACCAAGGTGCAGGCGGTGCGGGATGCCTTGCCGACGTTGCGCCAGACGGTGATCATCCCCTTATTGGCGGTGGAGGGCGATGTACCCGGTTTGCCGTGGGCAACGGTGTTGGCAACGCCCCAGCCGGAAAAGCTGACTTTTGTGCCGCGTGCGTTCAATGACCCGTTGTATATCCTGTATTCCTCCGGCACGACTGGCAAGCCGAAGTGCATTACCCATAAGGTGGGTGGTGTCCTGCTGCAACACTTGAAAGAGCATCAGTTGCAGAGTGACATCCGCCCCGGTGACAAATTTTTCTACTTCACCACCTGTGGCTGGATGATGTGGAACTGGCTGGCGAGCGGCTTGGCTTCGCGGGCAGCCTTGGTGTTGTACGATGGTTCGCCGTTTTACCCGGATGGCAATGTGCTGTGGGATTACGCACAAGCCGTGGGTGTGAATCTGTTTGGTACATCGGCCAAGTATCTGGAGGCAGTCAATAAGGCGGGCTTGGCTCCGCGCAGTAGCCACGACTTGTCGGCATTGCGCACCATCTGCTCGACCGGATCGGTACTCGCACCCGAAAGCTTTGATTATGTCTATCAGGCGATCAAAACCGATGTGTGCCTGTCTTCCATTTCTGGCGGCACGGATATTGTCTCCTGTTTTGTGCCGGGTTGCCCGATCCTGCCGGTTTACCGGGGGGAAAGCCAATGCCGGGGTTTGGGGATGGCAGTCGATGTGTTTGACGATGAGGGGCATTCTGTGCGCGGGGAAAAGGGCGAACTGGTATGCACGAAAACCTTCCCAAGCCAACCCGCCTTTTTCTGGGGAGATGCGACCGGGCAGAAATACCATGATGCCTATTTTGCCCGCTTTGAAAATGTCTGGCATCACGGTGATTATGTACAGCTCACCGAACACGGTGGCCTGATCATTTTCGGGCGTTCGGATGCGACGTTAAATCCCGGTGGGGTGCGGATTGGGACGGCTGAAATCTACCGCCATGTCGAACAGTTGGATGAAGTGCTGGAAAGCATTGCCATTGGGCAGGATTGGGATAATGACGTGCGCGTGGTGCTGTTTGTGGTGCTGCGAGCCGGTTTGGTCTTGGATGCGGCGCTGGAGCAGACAATCCGCACCACCATCCGCACGCAATGCACCCCGCGCCATGTTCCGGCGAAGATTATTCAGGTGACGGCGATCCCGCGCACCAAGTCAGGCAAGATTGTTGAATTGGCGGTGCGTGAAGTGGTGCATAACCGCCCGGTGAAGAATACCCATGCGCTGGCAAACCCTGAAGCCTTGGAGTTGTACCGGGATTTGCCCGCTTTGCAGGTGTGATTGGCTTAGTTATCACGATTATGAATAGTCATTATTATGATTATTCTCTATCTGAATGGTTTGTAGCGTTCTATAGTGTTGGCAACGGGCGGGAGTGATACCGCTGTCAACTGGGGACGATGATGGATGTTTTGGTCAAGCCTGCCAATAAGGTAATAACAGTATCGGCCTCCAGTAGCTTGCTGGAGGCATTGATTGCAAATAATATCCCCATTTCCTATAGCTGCTTGGCGGGTCGTTGCGGTACATGCCGTTGTAAGGTTCTGGAAGGTGACATCATTGGCCCATCGGCAGCCGAGGGAAGCCTGGCGCAAAATGGTCATTATGTGTTGGCCTGTCAAAGCCGTGTTCAATCAGGCGGGATTGTGGAAATTCCTGAGCCTGATGAAATCATCTTACATCCAACTAAAACCTTGAAAGCGGTGGTCAGTGCTTATCAGCCCTTATCTGATGATGTGCGTTGCCTGCGCCTGAAGCTTGGCAAGGCTTTTGACTATTCGCCGGGGCAGTTCGCCAATCTGACCTTTTGGGAAAAAGATGGGGCGCGGCCTTATTCAATGGCGGGTATCAGTGGCGATGGTGAGCTTGAGTTCCATATCAGGATTGTCGCAGATGGGCGTGTCACCTCGAAACTGGATGGTTTATTAAAGGTTGGCTCGGTAGTCAAATTGAATGGGCCGTTGGGGGCTTCCTATCTGCGTAGGAAAAATACCGACCCGATACTGTGTGTGGCAACCGGTACAGGTTTATCCCCCATCCTTTCCGTTATTCGTGGGGCTTTGGAGTCTGGGATGCCAAATAAAATAAATCTAATTTTTGGTGGACGTACCGAGCATGACCTTTATGGTTTGGAGCGTTTAGCCCAGCTAGCTGCCCTGTACAAAAATTTCCAGTATCGCTTATGTGCCATTCATGTGACGACAGAGAAAAGCTATTTCCAGGGCTTGGTGACAGAAGCAATCAGTCAGTATTTTCCCAGTTTGTACAATTGGCGGGTTTATTTGGCTGGATCACCGGCGATGGTGGAGGCTGCATCGTTGGTCTGCACTAAGCGTGGCGCAAACGTGGAGCATATTTATGCCGATGCATTCTATCCTGCAAGTTATGATTGATTAGGTGAATACGATGACATGGAACCCTGATGATACGAGCCGAATACCTTTTTCGGTTTATACGGATGAGCAACTCTATCAGAAAGAGCTGGACACATTTTTTTATCACAAACATTGGTGTTATGTTGGTTTAGCCGTAGAAATCCCCGAGCCGGGGGATTTTAAAAGGACGGTGATTGGTGAGCGCTCCGTGATCATGGTGCGCGGTGATGATAATAGTATTAGCGTGGTGGAAAATGTCTGCGCCCACCGTGGGATGCGCTTTTGCCGCGAACGGCAGGGCAAGGCAAAAAACTTTATTTGCCCCTATCACCAATGGAGCTACGACCTGCAAGGTAATTTACAAGGCGTTCCTTTCCGGCGCGGGGTGAAGCAGGATGGTCAGGTCAAAGGGGGTATGCCCAAAGACTTCAACACTGCTGAACATGGTTTGACCCAATTGCGGGTGGCTGAGCGGGGTGGTGTAGTCTTTGCCAGTTTTGATCATGATGTCGAGCCATTTGAAGACTTTATTGGCGCAGAAATGCTGGTTTATTTTGACCGCTTGTTTAATGGCAGGAAATTGACCCTGCTGGGCTACAACAAACAACGCATACCCGGCAATTGGAAGTTGATGCAAGAAAATATTAAAGACCCTTACCATCCCGGTCTGTTGCATACATGGTTTGTCACCTTTGGGCTATGGCGGGCGGATAATCGTTCTGAGCTTAAGATGGATCAACATTTCCGTCATGCAGCCATGATTTCTACCCGTGGGCAGGCTGGGAAAGACAGCCAAACCACCAATGTCTCCAGTTTCAAGGAGTCGATGCAGCTTAATGACCCCAGCTTTTTGGATATTCAAGTGGAGCCTTGGTGGAATGGCCCCACGGCGGTGATGATGACCTTGTTTCCTAGTGTTATTTTCCAGCAGCAGGTTAATAGCGTCAGTACACGCCACATCCAACCGAATGGTCATGATTCTTTCGATTTTGTTTGGACCCATTTTGGCTTTGAGGATGACACCCCCGACATGACCGAACGGCGCTTACGGCAAGCCAATTTGTTTGGCCCTGCTGGGTTCGTTTCTGCGGATGATGGTGAGGTGATTGAGTTTTCCCAGGATGGTTTTTCCCAAAAGCCATTCCACCGTTCGTTAGCTGAGTTGGGTGGGAAAGATATTGCTGATACCGATCACATGGTTTCAGAAACGTTGATTCGTGGTATGTATGCCTATTGGCGAAAAATGATGGGGATGTAGTATGGGGAGCGAAGACTATTTTAAGCTGGTTCAGTTTTACCAGAACTATGCAGCCGCAGTCGATCAACAAGATTGGGATCGATGGTTAGATTTTTTTACCGAGCATTGTTTCTACAAAATACAGTCACGGGAAAACTTCGACCGGGGTTTACCGATGGCTGCCTTGTCATTAGCCGGAAAAGGGATGCTCAAGGATCGTATTTACGGTGTTACGGAAACGATTTTTCATGAACCCTACTGGCAATTGCATATCGTATCCCAACCCCGGATTATTACGCAGGTAGGTGATGTGATTGATTCACAAGCCAATTACAGTGTTTTTCGCACCAAAATGGATGGCATAGCCCATGTTTTTAATGTGGGTCGCTATATCGACCGTCTGAAGCTGGTCGAGGGTGAATTTAAAATTGAGTCGCGTTTGTGTGTGTTTGATAATGACATGATCTTAAATTCATTGATTTATCCAATATAAATTTATCTCAGGTCAATAACAAAGAGGATGTGTGCATGATGGATGGATGGATTGCTACCGTCGGGGTGGATGAGATACCTGACGATGATGTGTTGGGGTGTAAGGTTCAGGGGCTGCCAATCGCATTGTATAGGTTGGGGGATGATGTCTATGCCACTGATAATATTTGCACACATGGACAGGCTTTCTTGAGCGATGGCTTTGTTGGGGATGGTGAGATTGAGTGCCCCTTACACCAAGGCCGTTTCTGTATCAAGACCGGTAAGGCGAAAAGTGCCCCCTTGACCACCGACTTGAAGACTTACAACGTGCAGGTCGAAAATGGGCTGGTTTATATAAAGTTGAGCTAACTTGCAATAAAAAGGATGCCTGCGTAGAAAGCGGCATCCTACTTGGTGTTTATTGATTCGGAGAACAGCTCAGCTATTACTCCCCTAAACCAAATATTGCCTAGGTCTTGGTGAAAACGCCGATGCCATACCATATTGATTTGGACGGGGGTAATGTCGACGGGATGTTTTTTGATGACCAGATTAAGTTTTCCAGCCGTCTGTAATGCCAGTTTTTCAGGAACAGTGGCAATCAGGTTGGTTTCCGCTACGATGTAAGGTGCAGATATGAAATGAGGTATCTTGAGTCGGCGAATACGGTTTACACCACTGTTAGTCAGCAGCTTTTCAACACGACCATGCCCAGTACCAGAAACTTCAATAATAATGTGCTCGGCTTGGGAGAAGCGCTCCAGTGAGAGTTCACCGTGCTCAAACTCGTGGCCTTTGCGCAGGAGGCACACGTATTTTTGGTTAAACAAATGCTTTTGGTAAAAGCCTGTTTCCAATTGGGGCAGTAACCCTATTGCCAAATCAATATGACCATTTTCCAGATCATCCTGCAAGGAGTGACCGTTATCGCGCACCGTATTGACCGAAACATGAGGAGCTTGTTTGGCGAGATGCGCAATCAAGCGCGGTAACAGGTAGATTTCACCCAGATCGGTCATATTGATGGAAAAACAGCGGTCACTGAGTGCCGGGTTAAATTTCCACGTATGGTTCAAGCCATCTTTCAAGGTACTGAGGGCATAGCCGACCGATTCGGCAATGGTGTCCGCATAGGGTGTTGGGCGCATACCCCGTGCTGTGCGCACAAACAGCTCATCATCCAATGCTAACCTGAGTTTTGCCAAGGCATTACTAACGGCCGGTTGGGTCAGCTCCAATGCTTCAGCGACCAAGCCCGTTTTGCGTTTTTGGTACATCAGGTGAAACAGTAACAGTAGGTTTAAGTCGATTTTTCTGAGTTCAATCATGCTTGAGTTATCACGGTTATGAATAGCCCCTATTCTCTTTGCCCTATGTCTGAATATCAAAACACACCCTATAGTGCCTGTAAAGGTTAAACGCTGGGTACAGGTTTTTTCACCAATGAGGAGGCGAGAGATGGATACACTGCTACATATTGATAACCAACGGGTTCAGGCAGAAGGTGGGGCAACGTTTACGCGGGTTGCACCGACATCAGGCGAGGTGGTGACACGCGGAGCCGCTGCCGGGGTCAGTGACAGTTTAGCGGCAGTGGATGCTGCCCAACGTGCGTTTGCCACCTGGTCTAAAAGTGGCCCTGGGCAGCGGCGGGCACTCCTGCTGAAAGCCGCCGATGAAATTGAAGCCCGCATGGGGGATTTCGTGGCTGCCATGCAGTCCGAGGTCGGGGCAAATGCTTTGTGGGCACAGTTTAACGTCATGCTCGCTGCCAATTTGTTTCGTGAAGCCGCTGGCCTTGCCACCCAGATTCAGGGTGAGACGATCCCCACGGACAAGCCCGGCACTTTATCCATGACCTTGCGCCAACCTGTTGGGGTGATCTTGAGCATTGTGCCGTGGAATGGGCCGGTGGTATTGGCGGCGCGTGCCATCGCCTATCCTTTGGTCTGTGGCAACACGGTCGTCTTTCGTGCTTCTGAAACCAGTCCCCGCACCCACGAACTGATTGCTGAGGCCGTGGTAGCAGCCGGTTTTCCTGCTGGAGTGCTCAATTTTATTACCCACGATCTCTCTACCGCGCCGGAAGCCGTTGAAGCGCTGATTGCGCATCCCGCTGTGCGGCGTGTCAATTTTACCGGTTCGACCACGGTGGGGCGGATTATTGGTGAAAAGGCAGGCAAACACCTGAAGCGCTGCATCCTTGAGCTGGGCGATAAATCACCATTATTGGTCTTGGATGATGCCAATGTGAACGATGCGGTAACAGCAGGCGTATTTGGTGCGTTCCTTTATCAAGGGCAAATCTGCATGACCACTGAGCGGATTATTGTGGATGAAAAAATTGCCGATGAATACGTGGCAAAGTTTGCTGCCCGTGCGCAGGAACTACCCTTGGGCGACCCTACCCGTCAATCGGCTTGCGTGTTGGGGCCGGTCATCAGCCTGAAAGCGGCTGACCGCCTGAAAGGATTGCTGGAGGATGCAGTTGCCAAAGGTGCACGTATTGTGGCTGGTGGCGCTGGCGATGGCGCAATGATGCCTGCCACTGTCCTTGATGGTGTGACTGCTGACATGCGCATCTATCGGGAAGAAACCTTTGGCCCGATTGTATCTATTATCCGCGCCAAAGATACCGAAGATGCGGTGCGTATCGCCAATGACACCGAGTTCGGCTTATCGGCTGCGGTGTTCGGGCGTGATATTAGCCGTGCGCTGGAAGTTGCCGGTCGTATCCAAACCGGGTCGGTACACATCAATGGTTCAACTGTCCAGAACGAGGCACAAGCCCCGTATGGCGGTACTAAATCCAGTGGTTTTGGTCGGTTTGATGGGCGTGCTGTGATTGATGAGTTTACCGAACTCAAATGGCTGACGATTGAACCGAGTGGGCAGGGCTATCCCTTCTAAGGTCAGACTCCCTTACACCACACTACGAGGAAAAATCATGAACACACAAACAGACCTCCTGTTAGAGCGCCTTGAGCGCGCCCTGCTGACAGGAAAAGTATCGCGCCGCACCTTCCTTTCTGCTGCATTAGCCACTGGGCTAATGGGGCTGCTGCCCCTGCAAGCGTTGGCGGATGAGCTGGAAACCATCCGCAAAACCCAAACCGATAAGCTTGCCCAGCTTGATAAGCAATATGATTATATTGTGATTGGTTCAGGCAGTGCGGGTTGCGCCCTGGTTGGGACATTGGCAGAAAAAACCGATGGCAATATCCTGTTAGTTGAAGCGGGTGATTGGGATACTGCACCCACCGTTGATGACCCAAGGGCATGGTTTGCCAATTTGGGTACTGAGCGGGATTGGGGGGATGTGGCAATCCCCAGTGCTGGAGTGAATAACCGCGCCATTCCTGAACATACCGGGCGCGTGGTGGGCGGTGGTTCCAGCATCAATGCCACCATTTGGACACGCCCATTTAAAGCCGACATGGATCATTGGGCGAGTGTGACCGGCGATACGGCATGGGATTACACCCATAGCTTGGAAATATTTAAGCGCATTGAGAATTGGCAGGGTAAACCCAATGCCGAGTTCAGAGGCACAGGTGGGCCAGTATGGGTACAACCGGCACAGAACCTATTGCCCTTGGTGGAAGCAACCCTGAAAGCAGCGGCTGAGGCTGGCTTACCCGTTGTGGATGACCTCAATACCAACCGTGAAATCAGTGGTAGCGGTTTTGGTTTGATGAACCAAATCATCAAGGACGGTCGTCGCCATTCCTTAGCGCGTGCTTTTTTGTATCCAGCACTGGCTCGCAAAAATGTCACCTTGTTGGTCAATACATCGGTTAACCGCATTCTGCTTGAGGGGGATAAGGCGGTAGGCATCGAGTGTGTGCGGAATGGGGAAACCGTCACATTCCAAGCCAGCCGCGAAATAATCGTGTCGGCAGGCGGATTCAATACCCCCAAATTATTGATGCTCAGTGGGATCGGTGATGAGGCGGAGCTGAAAAAGGTTAATATCAGCCCAATACTCCATGCCCCTGAGGTTGGGAAAAATGTACAGGATCATATTCTGCACGGTGGTTGTTTGTTTGAGTCACCAGACCCTATCGAACACCGCAACAGTGCCGCCAATATGTCCGGCTACCTGAAAACTGATGCGGCGCTTGAGCTGCCAGATGTCAGTATTGTGCAGATTGAATTGCCCTATGCCAGTGATGTGATTGGCAAAGAATATCCGCCAGCCAAACCCGGTAACACCTGGGCATTGTGTGGTGGGTTGGTTGCACCTAAAAGCCGGGGATTCGTCAAGCTGGCATCCAACAAACCGAATGACCGCCCTATTGTCGACATGCAATTCCTCAGCCACCCGGATGACGTGGAATATCTCGGACGTGCTATCAAGGTTGCTCGTGAAATTGCCCATGCTCCAGCGTTGAAAAAACATGTGGTGCGTGAAGTAGCTCCCGGCAAAGAGCTAAGCGGTGATGCGCTGGTCAATTTCATCCGCAACGGTGCGACCACTTATTTCCATGCGGCAGGTGCATGTCGGATGGGGAAAGATTCGCAAGCGGTGGTTGACTCCCAATTGCGGGTAAATGGTATCCGTAATTTACGGATTGCCGACAGCACCATTATGCCGCGTATTGTGGCTGTGCCAACCATGCCAGCGTGTGCGCTGATTGGCGTAAGGATGGCAGATTTGCTGTTGCGGTAAAGTTAATCGCTCTGACATATACTCTTTCATTATGAAAGAGTATTCAGACGAGCATCCGGTTTCCAGACCGAAAAATAATGTTCCCCGCGCCCGCATGTTCTTGCGTGCCCAATTGGGTTGGCTGTGGGGGTATCCCTTGGCAGCGGAACCGGGGCGTATCGACTGGCAAACCCTCTATTATCCCCAGCCGTGGGATACGCCGGTTGATTTGATCACGCCAACACAGATGGGGCAGCTTGCTTATGCCCATGTCCGTATGGTCAATGCCTTTCCCAAAGCCTTACCCGAGGTGGTCGGGGACGTGGAGGCTTGGTCAGCACAGGTCAGCCGCAAGTTGCAAGCCTTGCGCTCTTTGCTGGAGGGTAAGCCGGTTGATCTGTGGGAGGCTTTGTATGGGCAGGGCAACCCGCGTTTGTGGCGGCAAGTCCAATCCCTGCAAAAGCAGCAGCCCGGTTTGTGCCGCTTGCTGGATACGTTTGCGTGGTGGCTGGCGCTGGAGCCAAAAACACTGGAGCAAGCTGTCGGCTGGATCGAGGCGGAGCAGCAGCCACTGTTGACCTTATTGTCTTTGTACACCGATGCTGATGCCCTCCGCTATTGTGCCAGCCTGTTTGCCCTCAGTCAGCGCCTGGGGGAGCAACGTATCAGCCGCTTGTTGGCGGTCTGGGTACATCCTGTCTGGCAACCGGATGGGGCAGCCGATTGCCGTCATTGGTTTGAGCGTTGCGAAACGTATTTTGATATGACCCGCCCGATTGAGGTGCGGGGTGAGTCTGTGCCAGAGTCACCCGGCGCGGCTTGCCTGGGTGAGTGGGGGCAATGGCTGGATGCTTTGATGCAGGCGAACCTGAAAGGGCAGCGGCGTTTGGTGGATGCGGTATTGCTGCTGTTTGAAGGCGGCTTGCCAGAGTGGGGCGCATGGGGTGAGCGGGCTTACCGTTTTATCCAACGCTATGGGGTCTGCATGCAAGAATACCGGGTATGGGCGGAGCGCGATCCGGCTGACCCCGAGGTATTGCAGCTATTGCGTGCCGAGTTGGATCACAAGTCTACTTTATATGCGGAGTGGCAGCAGTTAGGGGCGACGGCTCCTCCCTTGTTCAACTACTACAACGAGTCGTTGTTGTGGACTAACTTGATGCAGGCTTATGCCCACCCGGAGCGTTTGGCATGGCTTGAAACCCTGGCAGCGGTGCGCCAGCGCTTGTTGGGCAGCGGCGTGGATGCTACCCAGTCGGTCTTGGCAGCGGCGGATGCCTTGTGCCTGTTTGCAGTGCATTGGGCCATGTGTGAGCGTGAGTACCGTTTTCAGGTGGAGGATGTGCTTTCACGGCTCAACATCTTATTGGGTTATTGGTTTGCCTATGTGCGGGAAGCGTCCGATACCACAAAATTGTTGGCGCGTGTGGTGGATTGGAATGCCCTGTATGCTTACCGGCGGCATGGTGATGTCTACGATCCGGTTTATGCCCTGGATGCCCGCCTGTTGATGAATTGGCAGCCTCCCGCATGGCAATCCTTATTCTTTTCCCGTTTGGCACAGGTTTGTGACGTGTCTGAAGGGGGCGCTGACATCAGTGGGGCATTCTATCAGTTTTATCGTTATGCCCCCGCGCATTGGGATACGGTGGCTTACTTCCGGGCGGCACGGACAGCGGGTTTGGGGCTGGACTGGGGCGAGCGGGAATGCCAGCTTGTCAATCAGTTGTTGGCTCCTGATTATTCAGCGGAAAATTTTATTGCTATCGTGATGCAGTGGAATTTGGCAGAACAGCATAGCCTGGTGGCGGGGCAATGGGATGCGTTGCCGGTGGCGGCGTGGCTATCTGTACATGGCTACTTGGCGATATTGCAACATGTGCTGCGTGAACAGGCTTGGTCTGCGGTGGCGACATTCCGCCCGGTGATTGAGGCTTTTTCCACGCTGCGGCAAGCTGTTCCCCAACCCATCCCGCAGACGGCTGTACTGGATATGTCGGCTTATCCTGATGCGTTGCATCCGGCGTTGGCCTTGCTTCAAGAGTACCACCCCAAGGCGGCGGAAGCGGCGGGGCGGGTGTTGTCGAAACAGTTCCCGGATAGGGCGGCCTTGCAGCAGCAGATCGGGGTATTGCAGCAAAAACTTCAGCAACCGTTGGTGGATAGCCTGCGTGCGACCTTGCATCAACGTCTGGCTAACCTGCAACAGCGTTTGGTGGCTCCTGAGCCGGTTTCAGCCGAGCGGATGCAGCGTTTGGCAAGCAAGCTCTACCAAGTGGCGATACAGGCGTTTTTTGACCAGTGGCAGCAGCAGTGTTTTGCGCAAATGGCGGGGCATTTGGCAGAGGTTTTGTTTGTGCCGCATGGGGAGCAGGCATGGTTGGCTGACCGCCAGCAGCGGCGCACCTTGATTGCCTTGGCAGGTTTGGAGCGCCCTGAACGCAAACTGGTCGGGATATTGTTGCAGGCGGCTGGGCAAGGCGTTTTCCCGCTGGTGGATTTGCCTGCCAACCATGCCTGGTTGCAACGCATGCAAGCTAAGGGTATCCAGATGCAGCCTTGGCTGGCGGGTACTGAGCTGGGCGTATGGGCGCGGCAGACGGAGGCAGAGCCAGTCTTGCTGACCTTCCGCTTTGCCCAGACGGTGTTTGAGGTGTGGCAAATGGGCGATCATTTTGAAACCTGTTTAAGCCATGATGGTTTCAATTTTTTCTCGGTGGTGGCAAATGCCATCGACCTCAACAAGCGGGTCGTTTATGCCTTCGATGAGGCGGGGCGGGTGCAGGGGCGTTGCTTGCTGGCGATTTCGGATGAAGGCCATTTGCTGCATTTCCACCCTTATAGCCATCTGGAAGGCAAGGCCTTCCGCCAGTGTGTCGGTGAGTTTGTCAGCCATTTGGAGCGCCTGATGCACATCAGCCGCAGTACCGAAGGCAAGGTGTCGGTCTTGGTGGCGCGGCGTTGGTATGACGACGGCATTGAAACCCAATATCCGGCACATCCGGTTTTCAGCCGAAATAGTGTTTTCCGCCGCAGTTTGGCTGGGTTGGCAGCGGGCGATGCATGGGATACCTTCCAGCAGGCTTTGCAGCCAAACCCTGTGATGGAAATAAGCCTTCAGCAGTTATTGGATTTGCCGGAAGCCAAGAAACGCCCGGATGTATTGTTGGCGATGGCCTTGGCAGCACAGGCAGCCGGTTTGCTCCGGCAAACCCTGGCACAACAATTCGTGCGTCAGTTGTATGCTAGCCAAGTCCCGGTGGAACAGCTATGGCCTTTGGTGGCGGCATGGGTGTGGGATTATCTGGATGGTATTTTGGGTGGGGATGATCCTTGGTATGTGCCCGCCATCGAGATGGATTTGCTCGCTTGCATGCAGCCCGAACGTGCCTTGCGCCTGTTCTGGATTCGGCGGCGGAAAATTGAGGCATCGACGCAGCTCCAAGCCCGTGTCGAATATTATCGCGCCAAAGCCTTGCACCGGCTGAACCGCCCACATCAAGCCCTGCGAGCCTGTCAGACCGCCTTGGATTTGCACTACTACCCGGAGTCTGAGGTCAATGCCTTGATCGGGCTGGTTGGGCAGCAATTGGGGCGTTATCGGTCGTTATTGGCAAACCAGTTGTCGTAGGGGGGAGCACAGATACCAAGTGTTTTCCTGCATTGCGCAATACCTTACCATCAGATTGATTTCAGCGAGAAAAGCCAATGAAAGCGAAAAACGAGCGTATTATCAAGCGAACAATTGATCCCGCCAACCTACCGGTTTTATCGGCTGAACAACAGGAAATGTTGGCAAGGTTGGCTGCCAAACCGGAGGCTGAGATTGATTATAGCGATGCACCGCCTTCATCACCTGAGGCCAAATGGTATCGCGCTGCTTCCAATCAACACAGGCGACGTGATTTCAACAACCAGAATCCATTCTGATCATGCCTGAAACCACGCCACCCCTGTTGAAAACGATCCGTGGATGCTTACTTCTTCTTGCCTTCGATTGCTAGGGTCAGTTCCACTTCCTTGGAAGCAGGCCCCAGGTCAAAGGTAATGCCGTAGTCAGCCAAGGCAAACTTGGTGCTGCCTTCAAAGCCACGGCGGAAACCGCCCCAAGGGTCTTGGCCTGCACCGATTTCTTTCACTTTGATTTCGACAGGTTTGGTGACATCTTTCAAAGTCAGGTCGCCGGTCAGTGTGCCTGTGCCATCGCCATTAGGTTTGTAGCCGGTGCTGACAAATTTGGCTTCCGGGAATTTATCCGCAGACAGGAAATCATCACTGCGCAAGTGTTTGTCGCGCTCGGCGTGGTTGCTGTCGACACTGCCGGTTTTGATGGTGACGGCTACTTTTGAGGCTTCCGGGGCTTTTTCGTCGTAGCTGAATGTGCCACCGAAATCGTTGAAGCGACCATACACCCAGCTATATCCCAAGTGCTGGATACGGAAGGTAATGGAAGCGTGCATGCCTTCGCTGTCGATGTCGTAATCTTCGGCGTGGGCGACTGTTCCGCTGAACAGGCCGAGTGCAAGCAGTGAGCTGGCAATAATGCGTTTCATGGTGTGTTTCTCCTTTAAGGTATTTATGAGCGCCCCAACATGCGGGTCAGGGTGTTGTCTTTCCAGTAAACATGATGAAAAATGGCAGCAAGCGCATGCCCGCCAACCAGTAAAATAAACAGGAAACCAGCGATTTCATGGACTTTTCCCGCCAGTTCGCCCCTGTCCTTGCTTTCGGCAAGCAGGGCTGGCAATTCAAACCAGCCAAATACATCAATGCCTTTACCTTTGGCGGTTGAAATCAGGTAGCCACTGATCAGCATGACCAGCAGCAGGCCATATAACCCCAGATGCCCCAGTTTCGCCAAGGTGTGGGTGATTGCCGGGCCATTGCCCACAGGGGCAGGGCGCGGATGTGAATATAACCATGCCACCCGGAACAGCAGTGCAAACCCCACCAGGATTCCGATACCTTTGTGCCAGGCAGGCAGGGTGTGGTAAAGCGCATCGTAATAGGTCAGGTCGACCATATAATCGCCAACAAAATACAACCCAATCAGCAGGATTGCCATTATCCAATGTAAAAAGATGGATACCCAGCCATAAGCATGGGGAGAGTTACGTGCTTGCATGATGCTTCCCAACCGTTTTTGTTAAATCCTGAGTGATACTGTAAGGATTGTTGGAATGTTGAGGAAGATGTCTACATTTGAGTCATTGTTAATTTAAAGTTGATAATGCAATGGGGGAGGAGGCTGCGGCGGCGGATAGACAGGGGGCAGGCGTGGCAGCCTTGCAGATTGCCACGCCCAGCCAATAGAGCTGGCTTAGACAGATTTAGGCAGAGGCTGCCAGCGTTGGGTAATCGGTATAACCTTCCGCGCCCGATGAATAGAAGTGCTCAGGGCGTGGCGCATTCATGGCAGCACCCGCTTTGATCCGTGCCGGGAAGTCGGGGTTTGCCAGGAAGCCTGTGCCAAAAGCCACCGCATCGACTTGTCCGGCAGCAATGGCTTGTTCGGCTTCTGCTGCGCTATAGCCCATATTGGCAACCAGTACGCCCCGGTACGCAGAGCGGAAGGCAGTAAGCACATCGCCCTGTTGCTGACCGAGAAAGTCAGCCCGCATCACATGCAGGTAGGCCAGGTTGAAGGCATTCAAGCGGTCAGCTAGGTAAGACGACAAGCCTACCGGGTCGCTATCGTGCATGCTGTTATAGCTGACCAGGGGCGACAAGCGTAAGCCTACCCGGTCACTGCCACAGACAGCGCTGACGGCTGCCAATACTTCGCACAGGAAACGCGCCCGGTTTTCTACTGAACCGCCATACGCATCCGTGCGCTGGTTGCTGCCGCTACGCAGGAACTGGTCAACCAGATAGCCATTTGCACCGTGTACCTCCACCCCGTCGAAGCCTGCATCCAGCGCATTTTGTGCAGCTGTGGCGAAGGCCGCCACCACGCCGGGGATTTCGTCAGTACGCAAGGCGCGGGGTGTGGCCTGGGGGAGTGTGCCTTGCAGGGTGTGGGCTTCACCGGCAATGGCAATCGCGCTGGGGGCAACCGTTTCAGCGCCATTATTGTTTGCTGGGTGGGCGGCGCGTCCGGGATGCCAGATTTGCATGAAGATTTTGCCACCCGCCGCGTGTACCGATGCAGTGACTTGTTTCCATGCATCCACTTGTGCGGCTGAATAAATGCCCGGTTCCGCGACGAATGCAGAGGTATTTTCTGTGATCATGGTGCATTCGGTGATGATCAGGCCAGCACTGGCGCGTTGGGTGTAATACTCAGCCATCAGGGCATTGGGCATGTGCTCCAACCCGGCACGGCTGCGGGTCAGTGGAGCCATGATAAAACGGTTGTTGAGGGCGGTTGCCCCGATGGTGATGGGTTCAAATAGTTTCATGTTTTATTCCTTTAACTTCAGTTAACTTGGTGGCAAATCATGGGTGGTGGATAAAAAACTCAGGACGGTATGTCCGGGATGCGTAAACCATCCACAAACAAGCGTTGCATCCCGGCAAAAATCCGTTGCCGGTCAAATCCCCGGTGGTTTTGCTGGAAGACAAACAGGGGCGGGGCGATAGCGGCAAAAATGGCATCAGCGGTAAATGCCACATCCAGCGGCTGGATTTCCCCTTGGTCGATGGCTGTTTGCAAAAGCTCTGAAAACAGTTGGTTCAACCACAAATAATACGCGGACTGGTAAATGTCCTTGCTGCGCTCACCGGCACAGGCTTCCTGCATCCCGACCAGTAGCGGCATGTTGCTTTCGATCATGCCCAACAGGTGATCCAGCAGGCAGGATAATCTCGCCAAGGCCGATACCGGTGCGGTGGTATCCTTCAGCTTGGTTCGGACTTGCTGCTGGAAAGCCGCCAGGTCGTCACGCAACAGGCACAGGCAGACTTCGCCCTTATGTGCAAAATTCCGGTAAAGCGTACCTGCCCCGACACCGGCTTCATGGGCAATCTGGTTCATGCTGGTGGCAGCCACCCCTTGCTGTGCAAACAGGGTGCGTGCCACTGCCAGCACCCGTTCCCGATTGTGGGCGGCATCGCGGCGACTGGGTTCCTGGTCATTGGCGGCTGGAGCCATCATGTGTCCTTTACCATCACTTCGGAGAATAAAAGTATCATAATTGACAAGCGGAGAACTCTCCACTACTATTTTCACCGAAACGGAGAACTCTCCGAGTTCATTATCCATCCACCAAGGCCGCATGATGACCATACCCGCCACCTCCGTCGTTACCCAACACCGGGAAGCCCTTTTAGCGATGGCAGGGCTTGCCTTGTCACTGTTTCTGGTATCCCTTGACCAAACCGTGGTCGGCACAGCGATGCCCGAAGTGATTGCTGAATTGAACGGTTTCGAGCTGTATGCCTGGGTCGCAACCATGTACTTGCTGGCGCAAACGGTAGCGTTGCCGCTGGCAGGCAAACTCGGTGACAGGCTGGGGCGCAAATGGTTGGCGATTGGCGGGGTTGTGCTGTTTGTGGCGGCGAGTGCGTTTTGCGGGGTGGCAGACTCCATGCCTTGGCTGATTGTGGGGCGTGGCCTGCAAGGGGCAGGGGCTGGCGTGATTATGGCGACCGTGTTTACCCTCGTGGCGGATATTTTTCCAGATTTGCGCGAACGCGCCCGTTATCAGGGGATGTTGTTCGCGGTATTTGCCCTTTCCAGTGTGATTGGCCCACTGTTGGGTGGCTGGATTACAGATAATTTTGGCTGGCGCTGGATTTTCTACATCAACCTACCGTTAGGCTTGCTATCGCTGTTGGTATTGCCGCGTGTTTTGCCACAAAGCGCACCGAAGCCGCACACCCGCATGGACTATTGGGGGGCATTGAGCATCAGCTTAGCCATTATTGGCTTGTTGTTGGGCGTGGAGCTGGTTGCCAATGGACATGCGTGGCGTTCTCCCGAAGTAGTGGGGTGTTGGCTGGTGGCAGGTGTGGCACTGGCGGTTTTTATTCCAATCGAGCGGCGTGCGCCTGATCCGGTCATCCCGTTTTCCCTGTTCCAGAACCGCACGGTGAGCGCCACTATTCTGTTGATGTTCTTCTTCGGTATGGTGATGTTTGGCTTGCTGTTGTATACGCCCTTGTTCATGCAAGCGGTATTGGGGCTATCCGCGAGTGGCTCCGGTGTATTGATGCTGCCGATGTCGTTTGCGATGCCTGTGGTAGGGATTATTGTCGGGCAAATGGTTGCCAAACTGGGGGTATTACGGCCTTTCATGGTTGGCGGTACTGCTTTAATGGCGATTGGGCTTGCCTTTTTGACGACAGTGCATGCCCAAACCCCACCGTGGCTATTGGCAAGCATCCTGTTTGTGATTGCGGTCGGCATGGGGGCGATTTTTCCGGTTGCGAATTTGTTGGTGCAGACCGCCAGCCCCCCGCCGTTGATTGGTGTGGCAACCTCCACCCTGCAATTCCTGCGCCTGATTGGTTCCACCATCGGTACAGCCATCGTTGGCTCGGTGATCACCCAAAGCTATATCACCGGGGTTATCCAACACGCCCCGGCAGGAGTCCCGCCAGCGGCGCTAGCTACATTGGATAACCCGAATGCCTTGGTCAGCCAGGATGCTTTGGATACATTGGCTACGGTCTTGGCTCCTTACGCGAATGGTTCAGATTTGCTGCAAACGTTGTTGGGGGTGGCGCGATTGGCGTTGGAAAATGCCTTGCGGCATGGCTTTATCCTTATGCTGGTCGTGATCTTGCTGGCTCTGGTCTGTGGCCTGTTTATCGAAAAGCTGAAACTGGCAGAACGTAAACCGGCAGTGGAATTGGCTGCGGCCTGAAACGGGGCAGGCATGGTTCCGAAAAAATCATCCACTTTAATGCAGGAAGTGCGTCAGAATGGTACATCTTAATGCAGGACGTGCATCAAGATAGTACATTTTAATGCAGTGCATGTATTACTTCGCAGGCTCCACCATGCCATTTTGCGTTGATACCGTTTGCCCATTGAAGCGGGTCAGTTCACGCTCATCCACCGTTTCCAGGGTGGTGGCGGCGATGCGCAGATGACGCAGGCTGTTGCCCTGCAAATACACCATCGACAGGTATTGGCTATCCTGCATGTGGTAGGAGACGAGCCGGATGCCTTGCAGGACGGTTTTGAAACCGCTGCCATCGGGTTTGGTCAGGGCAATGTTGCTTGATTGTTGCTGTTCGGGGGTATCTGCTGTCCCGGTGACGTACTCGATAAGCAAGAGTGCCGTTGGGGTGGGTTTGTGCTCGAGGATTTCAGGGCTGGGTTGGGGGATTTGCTCAAGTCGCCGTATGTGCTGTTCATGCTTGGGGAATAGCCAGTGTGCCTGCTTGTTTGTACCGACCAGAAACAGGATATTGCGCATGTCATTGCCGCCATAACCGCCTGAACTCCACACCTTGCCAGCGCTGCTTTGGCTGGTCAGGTAGAGCAATTCGGTATTTGCACCGACGACCCGTTCACTGTTTGCCAGATGCAGGTATTCCTGTTCGGGGGTGTTTTCTGCGCTGGCAACGACCGCAACCGCCCCTTCTGGCGGGGTATAGTAATTGAGGAACGAATCAAGCAGCAGCCATCCCGCAAACACGATGCCACCCAGCAAGAGCAGGAATAGCATGATGATATTGGCTTTCTGGAGGGTATCGAGTGGTTTCTCCATGACATGTTCTCCCTGATCAAAACCCAATTATGGCAGCCCTCTGTGCATCCGGTGTGTACGTGTTGTGAAAAAGCTGTGCAAGTGGCGTGAAAAATAATGTAAATCCCTGAATCGGAACCCAACCTTTAGCCAACCTGAATCCGTTAATCTGCCCCACGGTATGGAGTTCAAAGGGGAGATGAGTCTGCTGTTCCTATTGCCGGAGCACGACTTTTTATCTACGGAACGCCGTTGTCCTTTCATTGTATGTAATCTGCTAGAGGGTCAATATGAGCGCGATAAAGCAAGTAAGCGGCTTGAAAAAGCTGGCGTTGGTTCTGGCTATTGGATTGGGGATGGGCAGTACCACTGCCATGGGCGCAGTGACGGATGAAGACATCCTCAATGATGCCAAAAACACCAATGGCGTTGTCAGTTATGGTATCGGCCTGCAAGGCCAGCGTTATAGCCCGCTGAATAAATTAACCCCAGAAACGGTCAAGGGTCTGGTTCCTGCCTTCGTCCTGTCCTACGGTGGTGAAAAGCAACGTGGTCAGGAAGCCCAGCCATTAGTCCATAATGGCAAAATCTTCGTAACTGCTTCCTATTCACGCGCTTATGCCGTCGATGCCAAGACGGGCGCTGAGATTTGGGAATATGAACACCGCTTGCCGGATGGCATCCTGCCTTGCTGCGACGTGGTAAACCGTGGCGGTGCGCTGTATGACAACCTGTTCATCTTCGCTACCCTGGATGCACAACTGGTTGCCCTGGATCAGGACACCGGCAAAGTAGTATGGAAAGAAAAGCTCGGTGACATCGCTGAGGGCTATTCTGCAACCGCAGCGCCCATTATCGTTAAAGGCAAGGTCATTACCGGAGTATCCGGTGGTGAGTTCGGTATTGTCGGTCGTGTGGATGCACGCGATGCCAAAACCGGCAAGCTGGTCTGGTCACGCCCAACGGTTGAAGGCCATATGGGTACACTGGATGGCAAAGACAATGGCATTACCGGTGAGCTGAACAAGTCTTGGCCGGGCGACCTGTGGAAAACAGGTGGTGCGGCAACCTGGCTGGGTGGTACATACGATCCTGACACCGATACCCTGTTCTTCGGTACAGGCAACCCCGCACCGTGGAACTCCCACATGCGTCCTGGCGACAACCTGTACTCCACGTCCACGCTGGCGATCAATCCTGATGATGGCAAGATCAAATGGCACTACCAGTTCACCCCGAACGATGGTTGGGACTTTGACGGTGTAAACGAAGTTGTATCCTTCGATATGGAGCAGGATGGCAAAACGGTTAAGGCAGCAGGCCATGCTGACCGTAACGGTTTCTTCTACGTCCTGAACCGTGAAAACGGTGCGCTGATCAATGCCTTCCCATTCGTCAGCAAAATCACTTGGGCTGAAAAGATCGACCTGAAAACAGGCCGTCCAGTCTTTATCCCTGACAACCGTCCTGGTGATCCATCTGGTGCAGAAAAGGGCAAGCAAGTCTTTGCAGCGCCTTCCTTCCTGGGTGGCAAAAACTGGATGCCAATGGCTTACAACCCAGACACCAAGCTGTTCTACGTCCCTGCGAACGAATGGGGCATGGACATCTGGAACGAGCCGATCACCTATAAAAAAGGTGGTGCATACCTCGGTGCCGGTTTCACCATCAAGACTTTGTATGATGACTACATCGGTGCATTGCGTGCCATTGACCCAGCTACTGGCAAGATTGTTTGGGAAGCCAAGAACGGTGCGCCTTTGTGGGGCGGTGTCCTCACCACAGGCGGCAACCTGGTATTTACTGGCACACCAGAAGGCTTCCTGAAGGCCTTCAACGCCAAGACCGGCGAAGAAGTCTGGAAATTCCAGACCGGCTCAGGCGTAGTTGGCTGCCCGATCACTTGGGAACAAGATGGCGAACAGTTCGTTGCCGTTCCGTCAGGCTGGGGTGGTGCAGTACCGCTCTGGGGTGGCGATGTTGCCAAGAAGGTCAAGCACTTGAACCAGGGCGGCAGTTTGTGGGTGTTCAAGTTGCCTAAAGGCGCTTAATAGCCCCGTTTAACCCCATTCCTAATCTTTAAATAGATCAGCCCTCTTCCCGTGTGGAAGAGGGCGCGGGATGGGTTTGTCTTTTGAATTTTATTTGTTTGAGATTGTAAGTAATGAAATTAACTTCAAAACGTGCCTTACCTGTATGGGTAGCTGCTGTCTTGTTGGCAGGCTCCAGCCACGTATTTGCCCACGGTAATGTTACCCCGCAGGCGGTTGATGTCACTGGCCTGGAGGCGTTGGGCGAAGGCTGGCGTGAGGAAAACCCTTATGTTGGCAATGAGGCCGCCATCAAGATCGGTGCAGCCGCTTACAACTCCAACTGTGCACGTTGCCACGGCTTGGAAGCGGTATCGGGCGGGATTGCCCCGGATTTGCGCAATTTGCCAAACGGGAAAGAGGGTGATGAGTTTTTCCTGATGCGTATCCGTAATGGCTCGGTGCGTAATGGCGTGACCTATATGCCGAAGTTTGAAGGCATCATCCAGCAGGAAGGGATGTGGGCGATCCGTGCATGGTTACAGTCGATTTCAGTTGAAACGGTAGAAGCCGCTGCGAAAGCTGCACCCGCTGCTGCTCCTGCTGCGACTACCACTGAGCCAGCCAAGACTGAAACGGCTCCTGCTGCTGCGCCAGCCGCGACTGAACCAGCCAAGACTGAAGCGGCTCCTGCTGCTGCACCAGCCGCAACTGAACCAGCCAAGACTGAAGCGGCTCCTGCTGCACCAGCCGCGACTGAGCCAGCCAAGACTGAAACACCGCCGGAAAAAAAAACTGAACTGAAAACGGAACCCACTTCCGGTGCACCTGCTGAAAGTCAGTTGGCAAAGGTGACTGAAAAAGGCGTGCTGGAAGTGGCCGTTTATAAGGATTTCCCACCTTATTCCTGGATGGATAAGAATGAGCCAAAAGGCATTGATGTCGAAATTGGCAAAGCCATTGCCAAGCGTTTGGCAGTGAATGCGTCCATCCGCATGATGACTCCGGGCGAAAACGTCGAAGATGATTTGCGCAATAATGTCTGGAAAGGGCATTACCTGGGCGGTGGTACAGCCGACGTGATGTTGCATGCCCCGATTGATCGCGATTTCTCTGCTAAAGTTGATCAGGTCAGCTTTATTGCACCTTACCAATTGGAAAAGTTGGCATTTGCTTTGGATACCAGCAAGTTGGGCAAGGATGTCACTATTGAAAAGTTTACCTCTGAACCGATTGGCGTTGAACTGGATACCCTGAGTGATTTCTATTTGTTGCGAACCTTGGATGGCAAGGTTTCTGCCAATATCCGCCACTACAAAAACATTCCAGAGGCAGTTGCCGCCCTGAAAAAGGGTGAAGTTCCAGCAGTCATGGGGCCCCGTGGTGAAATTGAGGGGAACCTGATGGATAAGCCTGCTAATATTGTTGTCCAACACTTGGATACCCCCGGCTTGTCGCGTGGTTCTTCTTGGGCAATGGGGGTAGCTGTGCGTGCCAAATACAAGGATTTGACCGAAGCCGTTGGCAAGGCAATGGCAGACATGGTGAAGGACGGCACAGTCAGCAAGATTTTCGCAGCACATGGCGTGGCTTATGAAGCACCCGCTGAGGCTCCGACTGCCACCAATTAATAACTTGGTTGGCAAGGGTCGGCAAAGGTCGGCGCAGGGTTGTAGTAGTGTTTGGATAAACGGGGAGAGGAAAATGCAATTGGATGGTTTCCACACAGTACGGGGCTTGCTGGTTTGCAGCCTAGGGTTGGTATCACCTGTTTTTTCACCCGTCTTTGCCGATGCTCCCCCGCCTGATCCGCTGGATTCCCCGCAATGGGGAGTGATGCATGAACGCTTCCTCAATCAGGGGAAGGTTGTATTTGATGGCAAGGTCGAAGTGCAGGCTCCCGCCAGTGCCGAAGACTCCCTGAATGTCCCGGTATCGTTCAAGGCGGGTGCATTGGGGCAGGTGGATGAGGTGGTGGTGATTGCTGACCTGAATCCCTTGCCGATGGTATTGAAATTCCGCCCGAAAGGGGTTAGCCCGAATTTGTCGTTCCGTATGAAGTTGCAGCAGCGCACCCCGGTGCGGGTGGCAGCCCGTACCCCGGATGGGGTTTGGCATGTCAGTGCGGTGGTGGTTGATGCAGCGGGCGGTGGTTGTACCCTGCCCAGTGTCGGTGTATCCAAGGGCAGTTGGGTGCAGACCTTGGGGCATGTGACCGCCAATGTCTGGGAGCGCCCCGATGGTAATAACCGTTTGCGGGTACGGGTCATGCATCCGATGGATACAGGTCTGGCTAGTGGTGTACCCAAGTTTCACATTGAACAACTCGATATTAAAGAAGCTACCAGCCAGCAGGTGATGGCTGAGCTGGAGCTGTTTGAGCCAGTGAGCGAAAACCCGATGCTGAGTTTGGATGTCGGCAAGCATACCGAGTTTGCCTTGGGGGGGCGCGATAATAATGGCAACCAAATTCACGCGGTGATCAAACCATGAAAGCACTCAAAGCCATGAAGACAGTCCTGCGTGAAATTTGGTTGGGTGCGGCAACACTGGTGTGTGTTGGGTGGGTAATGCCGTTGCAGGCTGCTGAGCCGACCGCATTTGATTACCTGTTGCAGCCGCAACAGGTCGCTGCCAATACTTATGTATTTGAAGGCCGCTCCGAGGATTTTTCCCGAAAAAATGGCGGCTATATCGTCAATACCGGGTTCATTGTCACGGATGCTGGTGTCGTCGTGATTGATTCGGGCCCCTCGCGCCGTTTTGCTGAGCAGCAAAAAGCTGCCATTGCCAAAATCACCGATAAGCCTATCGTGCGTGTTTACCTCACCCACCACCATCCTGACCATTTCCTGGGAAACCAGATCTATGAGGGCGTGCCGATTTATGCCCTGCCTGCCACCAAGCAGGGTATCCAGACCGAAGGCAGCATGTTCAGCGATAATATGTACCGCCTGCTGGGGGATTGGATGCGTGGGACAAGTGTGGCTGCCCCCGGTCAAGAGGCAAAAGCAGGTAAGGAAAGTGTCGGTGGGCACGAATTGGAGCTGTTTGCCATGCAGGGGCATACCCCTGGCGATCTGGTGGTGTTTGACCACACGACGGGCGTGCTGTTTGCCGGTGATTTGGTTTTCAATCATCGTGCCGCGACCACACCCCATGCCACCATTCCGGTTTGGCTAAAGTCGCTGGAAACCATCGAAAAGCTACCGTTCAAAGTCCTGGTTCCGGGGCATGGTGCAGTGGCAAAAGAAACGGCTCCGGTGGTTGAAACCCGCGAATACCTCAAGTGGCTGGCGCAAACCTTGCAGGAGGGCGCGGAAAATGGCCTGGATATGCTGGAGGTCATGCAGACCCCGATTCCTGGGCAATTCAAAGGTGTTAGCCTTGCACAGGAAGAGTTGCGCCGCTCTGTGACGCACCTGTTCCCGAAAATGGAAGAGAATGTACTGAAGCCGGTGGTGCAGTGAAGTGGATTGACCCCCGCTACCGTGATGAGACGATGGCCTTGATACCCTCTGCCGGGACGCTTTTGTTCAGCAAACGCTGGGGGGCGGGGCTGGCTTTGCTAGTCATGGTGCTGGTCGTCATTGCCCGTAGCTGTGCTGCGGCTCCCCCGCCAGGGATTGCTGATTGCCCCCGCACTGCCGACATGCCACCCGCCCTGAAAATGGATCACTACCGTGGCCCCACCCCGGCCTGTGTACCAGATGCCATTACCCTGGATGTTGCTGGGCTGCAAACCCTGCTGGCGGAAGAAAAGCCGGTGTTGGTGGATGTTTGGGCGATCCTGCGCCGCGTTGAGGAGGGTTTTGGCAGTACCTGGCTGCCGAATGATGAGCATGAAAGCCTGCCAGCAGCGGTGTGGCTACCGAATGTCGGTTATGGCACGCTGGAACCTGATCTGGAAGCCTACCTCAAGCAAAATCTGGAGCGCCTGACCTTGGGCGACAAGAATAAACCCCTGGTATTTTTCTGTGTGGCAGATTGTTGGATGTCATGGAATACGGTGCAACGTGTGCGGGCGTATGGTTATAGTCGGGTGTACTGGTTTAAGGATGGTACGGATGGTTGGGCGGAAAAAGGTTTGGAGCTGGTGAAAGTGGAACCCGTCAAGCTGGAATAGCCGTTGCCGGGTTGGGCAACGGCGTTTGCATCGGGCGGGTTCACTCAAATGGGTTCATTCAAACTTGCACTTGCTGTCCCGCTCATCAAACCCCAAGGTATCCATATTGTTTTTCTGGTGCAGGAAGCCATCCAGTGGCGCACGTTCCACGACCCAGTTATGTGTTCCCAACAATAGCGGCTGGCGTAGTTGATTATCCCACGGGCGGAAGTTGAGGCGATTGCCCTTGAAGCCATCCAAAATCATTGCTTCGCTGCGCAAGTGCTTGCTAAGTACTGCAAAGTCACGGCTTTGGGTGCGTTGCACCGCTTCAGCAATCGCCTTGACTGCAATCCAGGCAGCCCAGTCATTGTCCCGCATCGGTCGGTTGGCTTTTTCTTCAAAACGGTTTTCCAGTTGCGGTGCGCCATGCCGTTCCCATGCCCAATGCCATGCAGTAGCCGCCAAGCCTTCCGAGCCAACTACAAGCTGCGGTTTGATGCTGGCATAAGGGACATTGCGGGCAAACTCGCCGTGGGTATCAGAAACAAAAATAACATCGTAATCCGCACCCGCAGTCAGCAGGGAGATATTGTTCTGGTCACGTTGGCGTGGGTCATTATTCAGCACAAAGGGGCGTTGCTCAGTAATGTCGAGGCCATAGCGTTTGGCGGAGCGTTCAAATGCCTTGTTGAGTTCAAGATCATCTGGGCGTTGCCCAGCCAACATCAGGACTTCTTTCCATTTGCGGAAAACCAGGTACTGTGCCAAAGCATCGGTGAGCATGCTGGCATTGGGGACAGTATGCAGCACGTTGGCTTGGCATTGCTCCTGCCGCAGGCGGTCTTCGCGGGCAGAGATATTGAAAAGTAGGGCATTGTGCCCTTTGGCTGCGGTTGCCAATTCAACCAATACATCCGCAGGCAAATCTAACAGGAAAAACTGCACCCCCTTGGCATTCATCTCTTTGAAGCTGGTCAGTAGGGTGGCGGTGTCCTTACCCTTGACTTGCTCCAACTTGAAAGTTGCACCAATCCCCGACGCATGGAATTTGCTTTCTTTCAAGGCCACTTCAGCCCCGGCAAAAGGCCTACCCAATGCGCCAGTCAGGTAGCGGGCAAATAATTGTTTTTTGCTGTAGCGCTGGTCTTTTTCCAATTGCAGGTAGCCGATGGTGAAGTCATCGGCTACTGCGGTATGAAAAGGCAGCAGCAGGCTAACAGCCAGCAGCAGTTTTTTAATCATCAACCAATACCGTATGGGGGACGCGGGCAATCGGGACGGATTTCAGGACTTTGCGGGCGGCAACATCAATCACCGACATATCATCACTCAAACCGTTGGCGACAAACAGCAGGCTGTTGTCTTTGTTCAGGGTGGCATTCCAGGCACGTTTACCAACCAACACATAATCAGTGACTTTGCGGCTGGCAATGTCAACAAAGGCCACATGATTGGCACGCCCCAAGGCAACAATCGCGGTTTTGCCATCTTTGGTCAAAGTAATGCCGACCGGGGTAACGTCTTCCGCACGAAAACCGGGCGGCAAAAACGTAACGCTTTCTTTGACCGCATTGGCTGCCGGATCAATGATGCTGACTGAGCCACCCAACTCATTGGACACCCACAACTCTTTCTGGTCAGGTGTTAAAGCAAAACGGCGTGGGCGGTTGCCAACGACAATATTGGCCTTTATCTCCTTGCTGGCGGTATCGACCACATGCACCGTATTGGCGACCTCTGAGGTGACATAAGCAGTTTTCCCATCAGGGCTGACCAAAATACCCTCAGGTTCTTCGCCCACCTCAACCGTTACCATGCCGGGAATGGCTCCATCTTCTTCTTTTTTACCCTCGCCTTCACCCTCATCTTTTGCATCATCTGCGGCTTCATCCGTTTCGCCATCCGGGGCAGCCTCTGCAACAGTCAGGTCAGGTTTGCCTTCGCGTTTTGCAAAGTATTCGTCAAGGTTGAGGATTCCCAATGCCCCATCATCCTCCAGTGAAATGTAGAGCGTCTTACCATCAGGGCTAAGGTCAAACAGTTCCGGGTCTTCAATCTCACCGATCCGGTCAACGAGTTCAAGCTTGGCAACGTCAATCACATCAATGGCATTGCCATCACCGGAAGCGGCGTAGATCAGTGTATGGTCAGGGTTGAATTGCAGGTGACGGGGGCGGGCTGCTGTGCCAATGCGCTTGATGACCTCATAGGTTTTCCCATCCAGCACACTGATATTGTTGTCTTTTTCACTGCTGACAAAGATATGACCGGTGTCTTTGGCATAGGCGGATACTGACAAGGTGGCAATAAGGCTGGCAAGCAATAAGCGGTGCGGCAAATGCATAGCGGACTCTCCTCAGGTTGGTATGCGAAGAGTCTAAGATAAAAGCAAAGGGTTGGCAAAAAGTAGGGAGGACAATAAGGTCTGAAGCAAAAAGAAAGGGGCCAGGCGAGTGCTAGCCCCTTGGGGGGAATCAATGCTTATTGGGCAATGATTGGGCGTGCTTGTACGCACAACTTCATATGGGAAGCCCCGGCAGCATTGGATGCTTTCACAATCCCACACCAGGTATTGATTGATTGTGTATTCGGGGGAAGCGTCAGGGTGAGCAGCCCGGTTTGTGCATCCAGTTTATACGTGCTAGGAATAGGAGCCTGATCCATCAGCAACTCCCATTTTTCTACCGGCCCGCCCAAACTGTTAAGGCGTATGGTCGTGGGGGCAATCGTAAACATATCGGCTGGCAGGATGGGGGCTTGCAAGGTGTCATTGATCACAAAGGTAATGCTGGCAGTATCGACCTCATCACCGGCACGCCCCTGGATGACCGCAGTAAACTCACCGGCTTGGGTTGGGACACCAACGATTTCAGCTTGTGTGCTATCCAGTGCCTGCAAGGTGACACCCGCTGGGAAGCTACCACCGATCAGGTTGTAAGTGACAGCCGTTTCCAGGGTCTTGGGGCGCAGTTTGAGGCGTTCAACCGGGAAATTGATATAGCCTGTTGTGCGGGCAGAGTCTGCCAAGGTGCTACCCAATACGGCAATATCCAAAGGCCCCGCCTGGGGTGATTCCAGTACCAATACATAGTCGCCATTACTTTGGACACTTTGGATGCATTGTTCGGATGTTTGGGTTTTTGCACTTGTCAAATAGGTGATGTCGGCGGTAAAGCAGACATTGACGTTGCTGGGAATAAATAAAGGCTCTGTTTGCACGCCAATGGTCGCAACGGTTTCAACGGTATTGGGTCGCCAGCCCAGGTTTGCGGAAGTGGTTGCCTTGATGACAGCAAAACCGCTACTGTCGCCACGGACAGTAATTCTCACCTTGGCGGCATCCATCGTGACATCACAGTTCCACCAACTGAAGTGGCTGACGCTTGCCTTGAAAGCCAGCTTGGTTGGCGATTCAGTGGAGGCTACTACAATACCTGTGCCTTCCTGTTTCCAAATACCGGTGCTTTCATCCAGCCACCAGAGGGGGATGCTGTCACCGGCTTTAATGGCTGTACCATTCTGGTATTGGCTTTGGTAAATCGGGATAAGGATTTCAGCGCTTGCACCATTCGCCAATTGCAGGGCTTGACCATTCTGGGTGAATTCAAACTCAGCCGTGCCCAAGCTGATAATGGGGCTTGCCGCCGTATTGCCTTCGGCAATTCCAGAAAACTCCCCTGGGAATACCGCCAATACTGCCGGGCGTGAGACATCGACCGGGGTAAGGCTGACATCAATGGTGCCTGTGACCTGATTGCCATTGGCATCGACAAAAGCATTGGCTGCCACGGTAACAGAAGTGCCTTCTGCCCCGCGCAGGGTTGCACCGGCAGCCGCATTAAAGCTACCCGCACTCAGGCGTTTCAGCAGGGTGACATCCACGCTGATGCTGCCACTGTTCGCGGCAGATTTAACCAGCCTGACCTGATCGGCAAAACCGGCGAGTTTGAATTGGAGTACGTATTGGGTGCTGGCAGCCAATTGCAGGGTATAGCTTCCATCTGCACCGCTAACGGCACTGACAGCCCCGCTGCTGGTGTTGGCGGTGACAGTGACCCCGGCAATACGGGTTCCATCAGGGGAGGTGATGCGTCCGCCGAGGCTGGAAACCAGTGGCTGGGGCGGTGGTGGCGGTGGGGTGACTGGGTTTCTCCAGCTTGCCAGGATTTGCAGGAAGGTTTTCAGTTCTGTGTTATTGATGAAACGGTAACGGTGCAGGACTTTAATGGCCTGATCCAGACATTGTGCAACGTATTTCCGTTTCTTGGCGGCATGTATTGGATTGGTCATTTGTGCCAAAGCATTAACACCGCAAGCATATTCATATTGGCGCAGCAAATAACTGAGGGTTGTTTGGCCTACCCGGTGGTCGACAATACCGGAATCCTTACCAAGAAAGGTAATGGTATTTTGCGCCGTCGCTGCCAGCGACCAAAAGAAAAAGACAAAGAATACCGCTATTCTGGGGATTTTCCCCAGAGACATAGATTGGAACATTAAAAACTCCCTTCAAACAAGACAATACCGCCCCGGTTTGGGGTGGCAGGATGGTTCAGGATTAAAGAATGGATACCAACAGCATTACCATCCCAATAACTCGAATAGATTGTGTTAATCAGGATATGGGCAGATATTCAGATATTATCCGCTCAGGGCGATAGGCCAGCCTTGACGGGCGGGCGAAAACTGCTGGTCAGATGGGCTATCGGATGGAGGTGGGGCGCATTCAGATGGCTTGGGTTGGCAAAAGGTTGGTGTTGTGCCGCTTGTTTGGCAACCGGGCTTGTATTACTGTGAACTATCTTTTGCATCTGGAAGCCCCCATGCCCGACCTTGCTGTCCCTAGCGTTTCTACTGCATCCAGCCGGATGCGTGCCTTGCTGGCCATTAGCCAGCGGGAGTTGGTCAAGTTCTGGCATCAGCGTGGACGGCTGGTTTCTGCCCTGGTACGCCCGGCCTTATGGCTTATCGTGTTTGCGGCGGGTTTCCAGAATGTGTTCGGTGTCTCGATCATCCCCCCGTATGAAACCTATATCGAGTATCAGGTTTACGTGGTTCCTGGCCTGCTGGGGATGGTGTTGCTGTTCAATGGCATGCAGTCATCGTTGGCGATGGTGTATGACCGCGAAATGGGTTTGATGCGCCTGTTGCTGACTGCCCCGCAGCCGCGCTGGTTTTTGCTGTTCAGCAAGCTGATGGCGGGAACAGTATTGTCGGTGGTGCAGGCCTATGCTTTTCTGGTGCTGTGCGCCCTGTTCCAGGTGGATATTCCGTGGTCAGGCTGGTTGTATGCGCTGCCTGCCATGATTTTGGCTGGCATGATGCTGGGGGCGCTCGGCCTGCTGCTGTCGGTGTATATCAAGCAGTTGGAAAATTTTGCGGGTACGATGAATTTTGTCATCTTCCCGATGTTCTTCATTTCCACAGCCTTGTATCCATTGTGGAAGTTACAGGAATCGGGAGCCGAGATTGTCTACCAACTGGCACGCTTCAACCCCTTCACCCATGCGGTTGAGCTGATCCGTTTTGCCTTGTATGGGCAATTCAATGCCGTTGGGTTGGGGGTTGTGCTGGTGGCGTTGGCTATCTTTTTTCTGCTGGCGGTGCGGGGCTATGACCCGCAAAGTGGCATGGTGAACAAGGGGAGAGGGAAGGGATGAAACATATATGGCGTGTGGTGGCGGTGGCGGTGTCTGTTTGGGCAGGGGCGGCATGGGCTGAAGACCTCAAACCTGTCCGGGTGGGGGCTTTGCAGTTTGGCACGGTCAATTGGGCGCTGGATGCCGTCAAGCAGAATGGCCTCGATAAGAAATATGGGGTTGACGTGCAGGTAGTGGAGCTGAGCGGCAAGGATTCCAGCCATGTCGCCATTCAGGGTGGTGCAGTTGATGTGATTGTCACCGACTGGATTTGGGTGACGCGCCAGCGGGCAGAAAAACGCGATTATACCTTTGTGCCGTATTCGAATGCTGTCGGTTCGGTGATGGTTCCTGCCAATGGTGCAAAGACCCTGGCAGATTTGCAGGGCAAGAAGCTGGGGGTTGCCGGTGGCCCGGTTGACAAGACCTGGTTGCTGCTGCGTGCCTATAGCCAGAAAACCATCGGCAAAGACCTGAAGGATGTGCTGGAGCCGCAATTTGCTGCACCTCCCTTACTGAATGAGTTGGCGCAGAAAGGCGAACTGGATGGCGTAGTCAACTTCTGGCATTTTGCTGCCCGTTTGCAAGCTGCCGGGATGCAGAAGCTGGTCGATATGCCGGAAATCCTCAAAACCCTGGGAATTGAGCGTCCCTTGCCATTGATTGGTTGGGTGTTCAGCGAGAAATTTGCCGCTGATAATCCGCAAGCTGTGCAAGGTTTCCTGCAAGCCGCCCGTGATGCTGGAGCCTTGCTGCTGGAGTCGGATGCCGAGTGGGAGCGCCTCAAGCCGCTGATGAAGGCGGATGATGCGGCGATTTTCACGGCACTGCGTGATGCTTACCGTGCCGGTATCCCCGCTTGTTTTGGTGAGGAGGAAGTGACCGCTGCCAAGTCGACTTTCAGCGTGCTGGCGGCGTTGGGTGGCAAGGAGTTGGCGGGTGACTCCACCGAAGTGACTGCCGGTACATTCTGGGATGGCTTCAAATTACCGGCTTGTGGGAAGTGATGGTCAGGATGGGGGGTATGCGGTCGGTACGCCTTATCTCGTTGTTGCTATTCCTGATGGTGTGGCAAGGGGCGGCGGTGATTGCCGATTCCAATACCTTGCCAAGCCCTTGGGCGGTGTTTGTATCGTTCTGGGGTCATTTGACGGCGGGTGATTTGCTATACCATCTGGGCATGACCCTGATGCGGGTTGCGGTCAGTTTTGCGTTGGCTATGGTGCTGGGGGTGGCGCTGGGTATCCTGATGGGCAGTCGCAAGCACTGGGATGATTGGCTGGATGGCCTGTTGATTCTGGGGCTGAATATCCCGGCCTTGGTGACTATCATCCTCTGTTACATCTGGTTTGGCTTGACCGAAGTGGCGGCAGTATTGGCGGTGGCGGTGAATAAGATCCCGACAGTCGTGGTTGCCATGCGCGAGGGGGCGCGGGCGGTTGACCGCAGTTTGCTGGAGGTCGCGCAAGTGTATCGCCTGCCACGCAAGCAGGTATTTTTTCAGGTGTATTTGCCGCAGCTTTACCCCTATTTGTTTGGCGCAGCCCGCAATGGTTTGGCCTTGATTTGGAAAATCGTTTTGGTGGTGGAATTATTGGGTCGCAGTAATGGGGTTGGCTTCCAGTTGGGGACATTTTTCCAGTTCTTTGATATTAAAAGCCTGTTGGCCTACACGTTCGCTTTTGTGCTGGTGATTTTTGTGATTGAGGCTGTCTTGATGCGCCCACTGGAGCAACATTTGAACCGGTGGCGCTCATGACGGGCGGGGCAGGGGTGGTGAGTGCAGGGAATACTCCGGCAGCGGCTTTGCAGCTCCATATCCGGGAAAAGGTGTATGGCAATGGTGTATGCACCTTGCGGGATGTACAGTTTGCGGCGGGTGCAGGTGAGTTTGTCGCCATTGTCGGGCCTTCCGGGACGGGAAAAACAACCCTGCTGAATATTATTGCCGGATTGGATACGGACGTGGCGGGCGATATTCGCTGGCACGGTCAACCGTTGGCTGCCTGTGGTGGTTCGCGTTTGGGCTTTATGTTTCAGGAAGCCCGTTTGATGCCGTGGTTGACGGTGGAGCAAAATATTCGTTTGGTGTTGCATGGGCAGCCCGAGGGCGAGGATGCTGCTTCGCTATTGCGTATGCAGGCATTGCTGGAGCGGGTGGGTTTGCAGGATTTTCGGGCAGCGTATCCGCGCCAGTTGTCCGGCGGCATGCAGCGGCGTGTTTCGCTGGTGCGGGCGTTTGTGGTTCAGCCCCAGTTGCTGCTGATGGATGAGCCATTCCAGTCGCTGGATGAGCCGACTGCCAACCAGTTGCGGGATTTGTTGCTGGAGCTTTGGGCAGAAACCGGGGCGACGGTGCTGTTTGTGACACATAGCCTGCGTGAGGCCTTGACCTTGGCAGACCGGGTACTGTTCTTGTCGGCACGTCCTGCCCAGGTAGTGCTGGATTATACCGTGCCGGTGGCGCGTCCCCGGCAGGCTGATGGGGCAGCCGTGGCTACCGTGCAGACAGGGTTGATGGCACGTTATCCGGGCTTGTTGTCCGGTTTGGTCGAACCCACCCCTAACCTTAGCCCAACCTTAGGAGAGCATAGTTAATGGTCATTCTGGATGTTTCCGGTGTCAGCAAATCCTACGGTGATGTGCAGGCCTTAAACGCGGTCAGCTTCCAGTTGGGGGCAGGGTTTTATGCCTTGCTGGGGCCCAATGGTGCGGGCAAGAGCACCCTGTTCCAGTTGTTGACCGGGTTGTTTGTGCCGGAGCAGGGCGAGATTGTGGTCAATGGCTATAATATTCGCCAGCATCTGGTGCAGGCCTTGGCGGGGATTGGCGTGGTCTTCCAGCAGCCTTCGCTGGATTTGGATTTGACCGTGCAGTCGAACCTGTTCTTTTATGGGCGCTTGCATGGCATGGCGGATAGCACCATTCGTAGCCGTGTGGCCTACGAGCTGGAAAAGCTCGGTATGGCAGGGGTGGAAAAAAAACGGGTGCGTACTCTCAGTGGCGGCAACCGGCGCAAGATTGAATTGGTGCGTGCCTTGTTGACTGAACCGAAGCTGTTATTGATGGATGAGGCAACCGTGGGGCTTGACCCCGTATCGCGGGAAACCTTGCTGCGGCATGTGCATGGCTTGTGTGCAGAGCGTGGCCTGAGCGTGCTGTGGGCGACCCATTTGATTGATGAGGCCGAACAGGCTGAGCAGGTTTTGATATTGCATAAAGGTCGCCTGCTTGAGAAAAATTCGCCAAAAGAATTGGTTAAAGCCAGCGGGGAAGGCAATTTGCTAGATGCCTTTTTGCGCTTGTCTGGACAGGAGCTGCCGAAAACACGTCAAGCCTTATCCTTTTGATCGAGAATATAATTTTTTTCGATGCACAAAAAAAATTAACGCTTTTTTAACAAAAGCGCTTGATGTACGATAGGCGTGTTAGGAGGAGAGGCTCCCGATTTCGGGCACAAACCCTGCCGGTTTATATCGGCGGGGAGACGTGTCAGCGAACGCCATTATTATTTAAAATACAGCAGACTAGCCGCAGGCTGGTAAATGGTTGGGTGCTTTCAAGAATATCGCAAGAGGAGCGGAGGGATGATCCCTGTCAGAGCAAGTGATTACCTGATCCAACGCAGGAATGTCACAGATACCCAGTGGTCACGTTTTATCACCGGTAGCCCCTCATTGCGGGAAGGTCTGTTGCGTCCCGATATTGTTTCCTCTTGGCGGCGCTGTGCCCCGCGCTTGAATCCCCTGCATGACCATGTTCCAGCCGATGACAGCTATACGGTCAATAGCCGCTGGAAAGACTCACCCTTGCGTTCCGCTGCCCAGCAGGAGCGTGAACAAATCATGCAGCTTGCTCGTGAGGGTTCCTTGGTGGCAGCGATTGCCGATCCCCAAGGTCATTTGTTGTGGACGTTTGCCAGCCAGCACATGCAGTCGCGTGCCGAGTCTGTCAATTTCATTGCGGGTGGGCATTGGAGTGAGGAAGCTGCCGGGACTAATGCGGTTGGTTTGGCCTTGAAACTGGGCAGCGCAACCACGGTGTTTTCCTCTGAGCATTACTTGCCGTTTGTGCATGACTGGGTGTGTTATGCTTCCCCGATTGTGCATCCGCAGACCGGGCAAGTCGTTGGTGTGCTGGATATTTCCAGTACCTGGAATCATCATACGCCCTTGGGGCAGGCGGCTGTTTGTGAGCTGGCGCGTTCGATTGCCAAGCGCTTGCCGGTTTGGCAGCCGTGTGCTGAGCTGGAAATCCATGCCTTGGGGCAGCCACGGGTGGTATTTCGGGGCAAAGACCAGCATGTTTCACAACGCCAGTTGGAAATCCTCTGCCTGTTGGCGCTCAACCCGCAAGGGTTGACCCTCGAATCCTTCCATGCCGCCCTCTATGGCGATGTACCGATTTCCACCTCCACCCTCAAGGCTGAACTGTCCCATTTGCGCCGCTTGCTGGATGGGCAGATTGGCTCACGCCCTTACCGCTTGTTGATGCCGGTCTGGGCTGATTTTGTGGATATTTGGCAAGTGCTGCGTTCAGGCCGTCTGGACGATGCCTTCTCCCTGTACCGTGGCACATTCTTACCCCAGTCCGAATCCCCCGAATTGGAGGAGTGGCGGTATTGTGTGGAGGCCGTCATGAGCCGTGCCCTCGATTCCTGCGGTGACTTCTCTGTCATGATGGACAAAATGTGCCAAGGCTCGATGGGTAGTGAATTGGTACGGGGGCGTTTGGCGGAACTGATACCCGATAAGATGGTGGTGTGAACACCCGGCTTTAATACCCGGTTTGGACACTGGGTTTAAACTCTGGGTTTGAATGCCCTGCCACGGTGCACTAATATCCGGTCTGTGAAGACAACAATTCAGACTCAGGGAGTGTGTCATTGGGTGCAATCAAGGAGGCCGGTGAGGATGATGCAGCCTGCCGGGAAATGCTGGCACAGTTTGTTGGTCAGTACGGCGACAAGGGTGCACAGCTCTTGTCCGTGTTGACCCGTTATATCCGCTATTGCAGTTACCACCATTACCCGCTCACTTCCGAAGACCAGCAGGATATTTTGCAGGAAACCGCCATCCGCTTACTGAATCATTACCACCAACTGCAAGGGAATTGCAGTGCTTGGCTGTTTGCCATTGTCAGGAATGAATACATTGACCGTTTGCGCCAGTATCAGCGGCAAAAGCAGGTGCTGGAACCTGACCTGGATGGCAACCTTGTGCCGGTGGCGGAAGAAAATACCGTATCCCTGGCCTTGGCGGATCAGGAGTTATATAACCAGATTGATTGTTTGGAGCAGGTGTTTGCCCAGATTGCCAACCAACCGACCGGGGCGATGGATATGGATATTTATACGGCCTATGTGCAGGGCTTGAGCAATGCTGAAATTTCTGAACGCACCGGGCGCACGCCAGGGGCTATCGCCAAACGCTTGTCCGGCTTGCGTGAGCGGGTTTGGCAACTGAAACGGGAGTTGTGCTGATGGCAACCGTTGAGGGGGGCGAACAGGATAAGCAACGCCGTGAGCAGGAAGACTGGGAGGCCGTTGTGTCCGGTCAACGCTTGCCGGTGGCGGGCAAGTCCGTGGATGAGGAGGCCGAGGCCGTGCGCCAGGTATTGCTGTGGCGGGATGCCCGTCAGCGGCCTGCTGCCATTAGCCCTGACCAGGCGGCGGCGTTTTACCAGCAGGTGGACGGTATCCGGCAGCAACGTGCCAAGGAAGCCAAGGCTGCTGCCAAGAAACCCGATGGTAAGCTGTTCCTGCTGGGGGCGGCTTTGTTGGGCGTGGGGCTGGCGGCGGGGTGGTGGTTATCGCAGCCCGCCGCTCCTGTGTCTGCGCTGGGGGTTGCTCCGGTTGGCAGTGCTGGCAATGTACCGGTTGCCGCTGTGCCGGGGGCTACACCCGCCGGGGCATTGCCCCCGGTATCAGGCGGGACAGGAGTTGAACCGGGCGATTTACCGCAGATGGTGAGTATCCCGGCAGGAACGTTCACGATGGGTTGCACGCCCGGCTGGGATGACCAACTGGGGGGATGTCGGGAGAATGAATCGCCTGCCCATGCCGTGGTTGTGCAGGCTTTCGCCTTGGCGCGGCATGAGGTGACGGTTGCCCAATTCCAGCGTTTTGTTGAAGCTACGGGGTATGTGACCACGGCTGAATACCAGCAGCAGGGCTGTGCGATCCGTGATGCCAACCAGACGGCTCCGGCCTGGGTGGTCAGTGCGGCACACGATTGGCGTAATCCGGGGTTTGGGCAGGCAGCCGATTACCCGGTGGTCTGCGTGAGCTGGCAGGATGCACAAGCCTATGTGCAGTGGCTCAGTAAAACCGCTGGGCGGCAATACCGCCTGCCCCGTGAGGCGGAATGGGAATATGCGGCACGGGGCGGGCGGATCACCGCGTTTTACTGGGGCAGTCAGGCTGACCCGCATTTTGCCAACACCAGCGGGGTTGTCGGTGCAGACCGTTGGCAACAGGCGGCTCCGGTTGGGCAGTTTACCGCCAACCCTTATGGCCTGCATGATATGGCAGGCAATGTCTGGGAATGGGTGGCGGATTGCTGGCAAGCCGATTACCGGCAAGCTGCCAGCCTGGAGGCCGGTGTTTGCCCCAGCAACCCTTACCGGACGCGGCGTGGGGGTGGCTGGGATAATGTCCCTGCCAGTATCCGTTCTGCGGCACGTAGCCCGGCAGCGACCCTTGACCGTAGCCATGTGCTCGGTTTCCGGGTCGCCCATGACTTGCCCTAGCCACGACTACACTGTGCCTGGGTTTTTGCCCCGGCATTGCGTAGCAGCTTGATGACTTCCTCATTGCCCATGTCCACGGCTGAATCGAGGTGCATGGCGGTAGTGCAGTTCTTGCCATTCACATCCAGATTGGGGTTGGCGCGGTGGCGTAACAGCAGCGCCACGGTTTTCGGGTTCTGGTGGTAGATGGCTGTTTGCAGGGGGGTATAACCGTCGCTGCCGGTGTGGTTTGCGTCCGCACCGTTGCTTAGCAGCCATTGCAGCATTTTTGTGCTGCTGGCACTGGGTTCACCGTATTCAATATACGTTGCCAAGGGGCTATGCCCCGGTGTGCTCAGGGCGATACCCATCCGCTGGAAAAAGCCAACCATGCCAGTTTTGCCTGAGCGGATGGCTGCTTCCATTAATGTATCCTGGTTGCGGCTGAAGTCCGCACCCGCCGCAATCAATTGTTGTACCCGTTCCGTGGCTCCACGATAAGCGGCTGATTCCATTTCGCTGGTCAGGGTGGCATGGGGCAGGCTCAAATCATTCGGGTTGATGTCGCCTTGCGGGTTCAGGCATTTCATCAGCAGGGTGGCACGTGCCTGCGTTTCATTATCCGTCTCACGCGGGCGCACGGTGCGGCACCAGGTATGCTGGCCTGCCCCATCCTCATTCCAGCGGGCATCCGCAAAACCGCAATGCGCGGCCTGTTGCGAACGGTGCTGGAAGACCGCTTTGGCGGCATAATTCCCACAGGCATCTGGGGTGATGTAAATATCTGCATGGGGTGCGGCGGTCGCCAGCAACAGGGGCAGAGCCAGCAGTTTGCACATCAGGCGGTTTGGGGTGTGCTGTTTCATCGTCATTTCCTTTGTCATGAATTGGGTCATTGGGGGGTAAGGTTGTTGTCATGCCAGCCAGTGTTTCCGGGGCATTCATCAGGACAGACGAAGGGGAAGGGGAATGTTTACGGGGGTGGATGAATATTTTTCACAAAATATTTTTACAAAATTCACCATTGGTATCAGCTTGTGTGGCGTTTGTCGGTTTTTGATTGGAGAAAATGCCAAGTTCAGTGCCAGTATCTGGGTAGGTAGGATAGTGTCAATCTACCTAAGCCGAAGCGGCAACAAGGATGTGCCCCTGTCAGCCAGTTGGTATAACTGCGTTTGCCGGAATTTATTTATTTAAAAAAAGGAATTTGATCATGACATTCGGCATTTTAAGCAACATTTGCTCCACAGGTTCAGTGAACAGTGCGGGTTCCGCCAGTGCAGGCAACACCTCTCCTGCAAGTACAAACTATGCTGGGAATTTCGGTAGTTTATTCGGCGGCTTCAGTGGTGGCGCTGGTTTGGGCGGCTTTTTATCTGGCATCGCCCAAGGATGTGTCGGTCAAGTCGGTGGTGCAACCTCCGGTGGGTCTGCCGGGGCAGGTGGTTCAGCAGGGACGGGTGGCTCTAGCGGGACAGGCAGCACCAGTGGTGGAACAACCACAGGTAGCACGGGTGGGGCAAATAGTGGCCCGTCTGGTACAGGCAGCACGGGTGGTGCGAATAGTGGCCCGTCTGGAACAGGTAGCACGGGTGGGGCGAATAGTGGCCCGAAAGGAACTGGCAGTACCGGTGGCTCCAAAGGTGCAGGTGGTGCACATGGTTCCAATGGCTCCAATGGCGCTGGGGGTTCTAAAGGTGCTGGCGGCTCTAAAGGCGATGACAACTGTATTGGTGGCTCCAAAGGTGCTGGTGGCGCTGGTGGTTCCAATGGCGCGGGTGGCTCCAAAGGTGCAGGTGGTGCACATGCTTCCAATGGTGCAGGTGGTTCTAAGGGCGATGACAACGGTGTTGGTGGCTCTAAAGGCGCAGGCGGCGCTGGTGGTTCCAATGGCGCGGGTGGCTCTAAAGGTGCTGGCGGTGCGAATGGTTCCCATGGTGCAGGTGGCTCCAAAGGCGCTGGCGGCTCCAAGGGCAGCAATGCGTGCTGAGCGGTACACTAACTTATCTGCCGGATAGTCATTCCGGCAACTAGCAGACAGGCTTCAGCCCTACTCCTCCGGGTTGGAGCCTTATAGCTTCCCCCCATAAACGATGCTATGGTTTATCCTTGGGCAAACCATCAGCAGGCGTTACATACCGTAGTTTATCGGAGGGGAAGGCTGGCTATAGACTCCCTCTCATCTTAATCACCACCTTTCCCTTGGAGCGTCCTTGGGCAAGATACTCCAGTGCCTCCTTAGCTTGCTCGAATGGAAACACCTTGTCGATCACTGGCTGGATGCGCCCAGCTTCGATGAGCTTAGCGATTTCGGCGAGCTGAGCACCATCGGGATGCATGAAGAGAAAGGAGTAGGTAACATCCTTCTTTCCCGCGAGGCGCTTGATCTTCCAGCTCATCAGCCCAAATACGAAGGCCAGTAGGAAGTTCAGCCGTCGAGCACGTGCAAATGCGGCATCTAACGGGCCGATGAGGGAAACAATCTTGCCTCCCGGCTTGAGGATACCGATGGATTTTTCAATCGCATCACCTTTGATCGTGCCTAATACCGCATCGTAGCCGCTGAGCACTTTCTCAAACTCTTGCTGCTTATAATCCACCACCTCATCTGCCCCAAGACGGCGTACCAGTTCAACATTGCCAGTGCTGGTGGTCGTCCCTACCTTAGCCCCGAGTTGCTTTGCCAACTGGATAGCAAACGTGCCAATACCGCCCGATCCTGCTGGGATGAACACCTTCTGACCAGAACGCAGGTTGGCGCGTTCCTTCAATGCTTGCCACGAAGTGAGTCCGACCATCGGAATCGAGGCTGCCTGCACAAAATCCAGATTACTCGGCTTCAGTGCAGCGGCATTCTCCGGCACTACGGCAAATTCGGCGATGGAGCCAGTGCCACGGTCAAAGATGCTTGCAAATACGGCATCACCCGGCTTGAAGCGAGTGACATCACGGCCTATCTCAACCACGACACCCGCTAAATCACTACCCAGCGTGGCGGGAAGCTGAAAACGCAGTACCGGCTTGAATGTTCCGGTCGGAATTATATTGTCAATCGGGTTAACACTGGCAGCGTAGACTTGTACCAGCAATTCATTGGCCTTCAGCGTCGGACGGGGAACGTTATCAAACCCGATCTCGGGCTGCTTGCCATAACGCTTGAAGGTGAGCGCTTTCATTGTCTGATTATTCATGTTGGGTTTTTCATCCTCATTTAATCGTTAGCAAGAAAGTCCCATTGACCGGGTATTAACTCCCCTGTGGGGTGGATTGCTTCTTGCTAAAGTGTTACTATCAATTTGAAAGTAACAATACTCTCAATTTGGAAACAAGTCACTATCAAAAAAGTATGGACGACAAAAATAGTTACAATGACCCATGCCCAATCGCACGCAGCCTAGCCTTTGCGGGTGATGCGTGGAGCATATTGATTCTGCGGGATGCCCATGCAGGCCTCACGCGCTTTGATCAATTTCGAAAAAGCCTTGGTATTGCACCAACGATCTTGACGCGGCGGTTAGCCACGCTGACTGAGGAGGGATTGCTGGAGAAACGGCGCTACTCGGAGCACCCGCCACGAGAGGAGTATTTACTTACCGCTGCGGGTCGTGATTTCTTACCGGTGCTGTTCATCATTGGTGCTTGGGGTCGTCAATATAGAGGTGAAGGCAAGTTGGTTCGCTTTTTCGATGCCGAAGCAGGAACAGAAATCAAAGCGGTGGCGGTGGATGAAGTCACTGGAGCCAAGATCGGGACTCGCCCGATACGCATTGTTATGCCCGATGAAAACTGATCGGTCATTTGGGTATTAACCGTGCGAAAATCACTTGAGCAAGCGAATCGCCAGCAGGGCTGGCTCCTACGAAAATTAGGAAATTGTTTCGTGCACGTTTCTTAGCAGGAATCCTCCATGCCAAGCACGAATCTGTATGTTGCAACGTAGGGGGCGTTACGCTGACAATACGTTTTTTACGCTTGTTCAAAAAACATCAGCAGGTGTCACATGCCGCAGTTTATCGGACGGGAAGACTGGCTACAGCGTTTTCAGGGGTATCTCCAGCAGCAGCAAGGTGTTATCTGGCGCGTTACCGGGCAGCCGGGGATCGGCAAGAGTACGTTGTTGCGGAAATTTGAATATGTCTGCGAACAGCTCGAGCGCCCGAATGTATGGCTGGATTTGGAGAGCTTTACGCCCACTCAAGGTTTGGAAGTGCTGGCTGCAATGGCGGGTGCTGCGCGTTTCTTTGATACCGAAAAAGTCAACAAAGGCTGGAAGGAAAAAGCAGGGGAGAGCTTCAAAACGGTCAGTGGTGGTCTGATTGGCGCATTGGAGTTAGGTAAGGATTTGATTCCTGGTGGTGGGTTGGCTGTTGGGGCTGCCAAAGTATTGGTCGGTTTGGGTGAGGGTGTAGCTGGGAAAGCTGCCCAAGCCAGTGAAGATGCCGCCGCTGCCCATCCCGAACGCTACCTGTTGGAGGCCTTGGCAAAGGCGGGTGAAAAGCATCCAGTCCTGTTGGTCGATACCTATGAACACATCCTGCGCCATGACCTGAAGGTGCAAAGCCGTCTGGTGCTGGGCTACGGTCAGGCACGCGAGGGCAGCCTTAAAACCTTGCGCTTGTCCGAGTGGTTACATGAATTGTTTGAATACTTGCAAACCAAGGGCTGGCGTATGGTGATGGCAGGTCGTGAAATCCCGCGCAGTAAACCTGCTGACCAGTTGCCGCGTTTTTCCCGTGCTGAAATCCTGCAAGCTGCCCGCAACCGCTCTGCGTTGGCGGAATATCTGCCTGCACAGGAAGCAGCCATTGCTTTGGTGCTGTCTACCTTGTCCTTTGAGGGCAATCCGTTGTGGTTACAGGTTGCTATGAATCTGCTGGAAAACCTGTTGGCGGAAGGCAAAGACCTCAGCCAATTGGCGCAACAACCGGGCTACCTGCATGAATGCTTTGAAACCGATGACCCGTTTGATACCGGGGCGTATGAAGGCATTGAACACGGGCGCTGCAAACTGACCCTGATCAACACCCTGACCCGCCACATCGGTGAGCTGGAAGATCAGGCGTGGAAAATCGCCCTGCCACGGGTGCTGGACAAGGGGCTGGTCATGCAGTTGTTCGCGCCGCAACAGGCCAATGCCATCCTGCACAATTTCAAACTGGCGGGCGTGTTCCGCGTTGCTGGGCAGCAATTCACCCTCCACGAAGAAATCCGCGATTTGCTGCTGGCGTATGCGCGTAGCAAAGGTTGGCTGGATACAGATGAAACCCGTGCCTTACATGGCAAGTTGTGGGATTACCTGAACCAAACTTATGATAGGGAAACAACAAGCACCCCTTCAGCTTGGCGGTTGGAAGCGGTTTACCATCGGGCGTTGTCAGGTGTTGGCTTGCGTGACAAAGGTGTGGATTCAGGTGCATTTGCCCAAGCTCTGCTCGGTTCTGCTTCTCTTTATGAAACTGAAAAATGGCAGATAGCACAAAAGCTTCCAGAACTCTCAATGGGGCAAGTTTCTGGCTTGATGGAAATATTAGATACTGAGCGGGAACAGTGGGAAAGGTTATTCGGTGTCCAATCGGCTCGGCAACTCTTGGCGGATATTGCACTGGGTAAAGCCCAAGGTGTCAAGGATGTCGCTTATTGGGAGCAACGGGTCAGGAATGTGGGTTCTGCGGGTGACTATTTTGGACTGGTTCAAGTATTGACTGAGAGTGAAACTGATCCAGTTCACTTAATTTCTGTAGTGGATGAAATGCTACACCGCTACGGCGACTCCACCGTCCCCGGCGTGCAGGAGTGGTGCGCCAAGGCACTGGTCAACAAAGGTGTGACGCTGGGAGAAAAGCTCAACGACCTGGCGGGCGCGGTGGTGGTGTACGATGGGCTGCTGCACCGCTACGGCGATTCCACCGTCCCCGGAGTGCAGGAGCAGTGCGCCAATGCACTTTACAACAAGGGCTGGACGCTGGGGGAAAAGCTCAACGACCCGGCGGGCGAGGTGGCGGTGTATGATGAGCTGCTGCACCGCTACGGCGACTCCACCGTCCCCAACGTGCAGGAGCAGTGCGCCAAGGCACTGGTCAACAAGGGCTGGACACTGGCGAATAAGTTCAACGACCCGGCGGGCGGGGTGGCGGAGTACGACGCGCTGCTGCACCGCTATGGCGACTCCACCGTCCCCGGCGTGCAGGAGCAGTGCGCCAAGGCACTGGTCAACAAGGGCGTGACGCTGGGGAAAAAGCTCAACGACCCGGCGGGCGAGGTGGCGGTGTATGATGAACTGCTGCACCGCTACGGCGATTCCGCCGTCCCCGGCGTGCAGGAGCAGTGCGCCACGGCACTGCGCAACAAGGGCTGGACGCTGGCGGAAAAGCTCAATGACCTAGCGGGCGCGGTGGCGGTGTACGACGACCTGCTGCACCGCTATGGCGATTCGACTGTCCCAGGCATGCAGGAGCAGTGCGCCAAGGCACTGTTCAACAAGGGCTGGACATGGGGGAAAAAGCTCAACGACCCAACGGGTGAGGTGGCGGTATACGACGACCTGTTGCACCGCTATGGCGATTCCACTGTCCCCGGCGTACAGGAGTGGTGCGCCAAGGCACTGGTCAACAAGGGTGTGACACTGGGTAGGTTGGATGATTTGGCTGGGGCAGTTGCCTGTTGCAATGACCTGCTGGCGCGTTATAGCCAGTCTGAAAACCCGGTAATCCAAGCACAATGCCAATTCGCCTTGGCAAATATGGTTGAACCTTTGCTGGTCTGGGGCAGGAATGCGGAGGCTATCCAGCGCATTCAGCAAGTCTTGGCACGGACGGATAATACGAATCAGAAGTTCGCTATTATGCACTTCTTGCTGTGGCTGTCAGCAGCCGATACCCCGCTGGACGATGTGCTGGCTGCCATCCGCGCTTTGTCGCCGGAGGTGGAATTTACATGGGGCTGGACTGACATCCGCCCATTGGTGGACACACTCCCCGAACCGCGTAAAACCCAAGCCGAATGTTTCATTGCGTTTTTCGGGCAGCATCACGACATCGCTCTACTGGAAAGCAGTCTGGCTAACAGCTCTGAAAACCGTGATATGGCTTTTCCACCGGGATAACCCTACAATCAAGCACATATCCACCCATCCCGCAGAGGGAAAAACATGCAAATAACGCTTGAAATACCTGATCACGTCCTACTCCCACAACAGGACAAGACAAGCCTCGCGCAGCTACTCAAGCTGCATACGGCTTTGTTGCTGTTCCAATCCGGTCAGTTGTCGCGTGGTGCAGCCTGCGAATTTGCAGGCGTGGATATTTACACGTTCCTTGCCGCTTGCAAGCAATACCACATCGAAACCATCAGTACCGATATGGATGAAATCGAAGCGGAAGTTATCCGTTTCAAGCAGCTTCGTGCCGCATGATTGTCATTGCAGACAGTTCGGCACTCGTTGCCGTCTCAACTTATCGGGGACTTGATCTGCTGGAAACATTGTTCGGTACAGTGTTGGTTCCAACTGCCGTGCATGACGAAGTATGCGCACAAGGTAAGCCCCAAGCGGATACTTTGAAGGCTTATTTGGCTGATAAAGTGCAGAAAGTCGACATGAGCCAGTGCAAACTCCAAAAAACATCTGGCTTAGGCAAAGGCGAACTTGAAGCAATAGCATTGTACAAGGCGACATCGGCAAATCTGATGCTGGTCGATGACCTGAGGGCGAAAAAATCTGCATACACCAATGGGCTGGAAACCATGGGCAGCTTAGGTTTATTACTGCTGGCAAAAGAAGAGGGTTTCATTACCGAAATCACATCCCGCATTCGGCTGCTACAAAACTCAAGTGCCTATCTGAACCCATTGCTCATTGAACAGGTATTGCAACGGGCTGGGGAATAGACGCATGCTACGCAATTGCTCTGATGGCAGAGGCTGCGTAGCTAAACTGAACAGACCCGACAATCTCTTACTCCCTCGACCCCTTGCGCATGGGTATCTACACAAACTGAGGGAAAATCCATAACCTTGCTCCGAATGCTCCCCCCTCCCCAACCCTCCCCCCGCAAGGGGTGGAGGGAGTAAGAATTATCTCGTTGCATATATTTTTTATTATAAATATCAATTATTTAAAGTAAAAACCGAGAGGCTATCCCATAACCACTGATGGTTTTTTTGGAGAGCTTTTATTGAAGGTTGATTATTATTAAACCAAAAGCGAGTCATTACGGGTGGTATTTTCTTGCCCCCTCAACCCCTTGCGGGGGGAGGGTTGGGGAGGGGGGAGGTTCGGAGTGAGGTCGGGAATTGAACATGAAACTTGTGTAGATACCCATGCCATTAGTATCCAAACCAATCATGACATGACCGCCTCTATAATGGCTGCATCCATTACCTCTGATGTTACGGGTTTGGCAGGTTTGGGCAGCATCCCTTTGAGGGTATGAACAGGGCGGGTAACAGGTAGCAAGAGCAAACACCCGTTATCGTCAAGCACAAATTCGATGCGGTCGCCAAGGCTCAAATGCCGGGTTATAACCACGAGCGCCCCAACGCTAATCACACCGACCTCCCCAGCCGGTTGGCGTTCAATACCACCGTCACAGACGATAAGGCCATTGCCACCCCTGCCAGCATCGGGTCGAGCAGCATACCCGTAAACGGATATAACAGGCCTGCTGCAACCGGGATGCCGACGGCGTTATACACAAATGCACCAAACAGGTTCTGCCAGATGGTGCGGGTGGTGGCTTTGGAAATCAGGATGGCGCGGTGGATACCCGCCAAGGATGAGCCAATCAGGGTAATGTCGGCGGCGGCAATGGCAACGGCTGTGCCTGCACCAATCGCCATACCCACATCCGCCTGGGCAAGGGCAGGGGCATCATTGATGCCATCACCGACCATGGCAACGACGTGGCCTTGTTGTTGCAGTCCGGCAATCACGCGCAGTTTGTCAGCGGGCAGCACTTCCGCGTGTACCTGCTTAATCCCCAATTGTGCAGCAATGTTCTCTGCCACTTCGCGCCGGTCGCCGGTCAGCATGACCACTTCCAGCCCCTGTTGTTGCAAGGCTTGTATGCTGGTCAGGGCATCGGGTTTGATGGCATCCGCCACTGCAAACAGCGCCAGGATGCGGTGTGGGTCAGCGAGGAAAACCGGGGTTTGCCCGCCAGCATCCAGCGTGTGCAGCCGTGCTTGCCACGCATCCAGCGGCAGGTTTTGTTGCTGCATCAGGCGGGTATTGCCAATATGGTAAACGGTTCCGGCATGGCTGCCTTGCACACCGAATCCGGTCAGGCTACTGAAATCACGGATCGGCAAATCCGCTAAACCCTGTTCATGGGCAGCCGCACGGATGGCAGCCCCCAAGGGGTGTTCTGAGCCTTGTTCGAGGCTGGCAGCGAGTTGCAGCAGATGGGTGGGGTCTTGCCCGGTAGCCATGTAGCTGGCTTGCAGGGCGGGTTTGCCGACGGTGAGTGTGCCGGTTTTGTCCAGCACAATGGTGTCGAGTTTGGCGGCCTGTTGCAGGGCTTCGCCGTTACGGATCAGGATGCCGGACTGGGCAGCCTTACCTACCCCGGCAATAACGGCAATCGGTGTGGCAAGGCCGAGTGCACAGGGACAGGCAATGACCAGCACGGTCATGGACGTGACCAGGGCATAACTCAAGGATGGTTCCGGCCCAAGCCAGTACCAGAGGATAAAGGTCAGTACCGCAATCACGGTGACAACCGGCACAAACACGGCGGCGATGCGGTCAGCCAAGCGGGCAATGGCTGGCTTGGAGCTTTGGGCTTGGCGGATCATTTCGATAATATGGGCAAGCACCGTATCCGCACCAATATGGCTGACTTGTAGCAGGAAGCTGCCCGAGCCATTGCGTGTGCCACCTGTGACGGTATCGCCTGCCTGCTTGGTGACAGGTACAGCCTCACCCGTGAGCATGGATTCATCGACATGGGAGCTGCCTTCCAGCACCGTGCCATCCAGCGGGATGGTTTCCCCGGCGCGTACCCGCAGGGTTTCTTGTAAGCCCACGTCTTCGAGGGGCAGGTCGGTTTCCTGACCATTGCGCAGTACGTGCGCCTGGGGTGGTTGCAGGTTGAGCAGATGTTTGATGGCAGCGGAGGTGCGCCCCCGCGCCCGCATTTCCAGTGCATGCCCAACATTCACCAAGGCAATCACGACCAAGGCCGCTTCAAAATAGGCATGCCGCGCCAGTGTCGGAACCGCATCCGGGAACAGTACCACCAGCATTGAATACAGCCATGCCGTACCCGTGCCAAGGGCAATCAGCGTATCCATATTGCTGTTGCCGTGCTTGAGCTGTTGCCATGCACCCCGGAAAAAATGCCCGCCTGCGTAGGCCATTGCCAAGAGCGTCACTAGCCCGACCCCCAGCCAAAACCAGCGCCCGGAGCCGTGGATGTGCGGCAGGGCATGCAGCAGCATGTCGCCAATAAACAGGAATGCCCCTGGAATCCCGGCAACCCAGACCCGTCGCCACAATTGCCGGTATTGGGCTTGCTCGTGGGCTTCCTTTTCGGCCTCAGCCGCCCGGCCTTGCATAATGGCGGCATCAAACCCGGCTTGCTTGACGGCTTGCACCAGTGCCGCCAGTTCAGGCGTGCCGGTCACTTGTGCCGTGCGTTCCGCGAGGTTAACGCTGGCTTGTTCAACGCCAGCAACGGCTTGCAGGGCGGTTTCCACCGCGCTGACACAACCGGCACACATCATGCCCGCAATCGACAGGCGGATGGCAGGGGTGCTCATGGGCGCATCACTCGGCAAGCTCAGTCGGGTAGCCTGCCTGCTTGAGGGTTGCGACTACCGTTTGGGCATCCACCTTGCCGGTTACATCAGCGATTTTGCAGGCAAGGTCAACCGTCACGCTTTCCACACCGGGCAAGGCTTCCAGTTTCTGTTTGACCGTGTTGACACAGCCACCACACATCATTTTTTCTACCTTGAATTTCATGTCGGGTTCTCCTTTGGTTTGGACAGATAACAGATGATACCGCATCGCTATGCAAATTTTGTATTAACCCTTTCCATCATTTCAATTGCGGGTTCCACCCGCTTGTAGCAGAGTGGCTGGCGGAGAAATAACATATTGATTTGGAGAGGAGTGATCCATCATGAGTAAAACCTTATCGAAATTGGCGGCTGCGGTCTTGTTGAGCTTCGGGCTATTGTGTTCAGCACAGGCAGCTACCCTGAAAATGGCGTATGACGCAGGCCCAGAAAGCCTCGACCCGCATGAGCAGTTATCCGGTGCAACCCTGCAATTGTCGCATCTGGTGTTTGACCCGCTGGTGCGCTGGACGCAGGATTTTAAATTCCAGCCACGTCTGGCGGAAAAGTGGGAAACCATCGACGACAAAACCACCCGTTTCCATTTGCGTAAGGATGTTAAATTTCATTCCGGTAATCCATTCACCGCCGCTGATGTGGTCTTTACCCTGAAACGCCTGAAGGCATCGGATGATTTCAAGGGTATTTTTGCTTCCTTTGTCGAAGCCAAAGCAGTGGATGATTATACGGTTGACCTGATTACCGACAAACCGTTCCCGTTGGTGATGCACAATGCCACCTATATTTTCCCGATGGACAGCAAGTTTTACAGCGGTGATGACGGCACAGGCAAGCAGAAAGACGCGCTGACCAAGCACGGCGATACCTTTGCCTCCAAAAATACCTCGGGTACAGGGCCGTTCAAGGTGACAGCCCACGAGCAGGGGGTACGGGTTGAGTTTGACCGTTTTGCCGATTATTGGGACAAACAATCACCGGGTAACGTTGACAAGGTTGTCTTGACCCCGATCAAGGAAGACCCGACCCGTGTAGCAGCCCTTTTGTCGGGTGATGTCGATTTCATTGCCCCTGTGCCACCGACCGATTTGGAGCGCGTCAAGTCTAGCGACAAGGCTGATTTGGTCACAATGTCCGGCACACGGGTCATCCTGTTCCAGCTCAACCAGAACCGCGTGGAAGCCTTCAAGGACAAGCGCGTGCGCTTGGCGGTTGACTATGCGGTGAATCAGGTTGGTATCGTTGACAAGATCATGAAAGGTTTTGCGACCCCGGCTGCCCAGCTCAGCCCGAAAGGTTATCTGGGGCATAATGCCGCTTTGACCCCGCGCTTTGATCTGGACAAGGCCAAGGCATTGATGAAGGAAGCCGGTTATGAGAATGGCTTTAGCGTGACCATGATGGCTCCGAATAACCGTTATGTGAATGACGACAAGATTGCCGAAGCGGTTTCTTCGATGCTTGCCAAGATCAATATCAAGGTTGACCTCAAAACCCTGCCAAAGGCGCAATACTGGCCTGAGTTTGATGCCCGTGCCGCTGACATTATGATGATCGGCTGGCATTCTGATACCGAGGATTCCAACAATTTCTTCGAGTTCATTTCCGCTTGCCCCAATAAGGAAACGGGTATGGGGCAATACAACAGTGCCAACTATTGCAACCCGGAAGCGGACAAGCTGATGGCAGAGGCCAATGCTGAAACCGACCCTGCCAAGCGTGCCGAAATCATGCAGAAAATCGAGCAGATGTTGTATGACGACGGAGCCTTTGTTCCCTTGCATTGGCAGGATTTGGCATGGGCAGCAAAGAAGAGCGTGCAGATTGCGCCTGTGTTGAACGTGATGGACTTCCCCTATCTGGGTGATTTGGTTGTGAAGGAATAAGCAAGCTAACCGTTAGCCCCTACAGTCAGGTAATACATTTCACCCACCGGTAGGGGCTTGCCTTGCAAGCGATCTTGCGCAATCGAAGGGAGTCTTTTCACCATGTTTGCATTCTTGGTCAAACGCCTGCTGCAAGCGCTGGTCGTGATGTTTGTGATCAGCATTATCAGTTTTTCCATCCAGGACAATTTGGGCGACCCCCTGCGGGAGCTGGTCGGGCAATCGGTTTCGGAAGCTGACCGCCAAGCCCTGCGTGACAAGTTAGGCTTGAACGATCCGTTTTGGGTGCAGTATGGGCGTTTTGCCAGCCAAGCGCTGCATGGCGATCTGGGGACTTCCTACTTTTTCAAGGAGCCTGCGCTGGATGTGATCCTGCGCAAGCTTCCGGCGACCCTGGAGTTGGTGTTCTGCGCGACCCTGATTATTGTGGTGTTTTCCGTGCCGCTGGGCGTGTTTGCCGCCATCAAGCCGCAGCATCTTTTTTCCAAGTTCATTATGGGGATCAGCACGGTGGGCATTTCTGTGCCGGTATTCCTGACTGCCATTGGCCTGATTTATCTGTTTGCCGTGGAGCTGGGCTGGATGCCCTCCTATGGGCGCGGCGAAACCTTTGACCTTGGCGGCGGGTGGGATACGGCCTTGCTGACTTGGGATGGTTTGCACCATCTGGTTTTGCCGAGCATTACGCTGGCTTCGATTATGTTGCCCTTGTTTATCCGTCTGATCCGTTCGGAAATGATGGAGGTATTGCAGTCGGAGTATATCAAGTTTGCCTGGGCAAAAGGCTTGTCGCCACAGCGCATTTATTTCCTGCATGCCCTGAAAAATACCATGCTGCCAGTCATTACCGTCGGTGGGGTACAAATCGGGACGATGGTCGCTTATACCATCCTCACCGAAACGGTATTCCAGTGGCCGGGGATGGGGTTTTTGTTTCTGGAGGCGGTGAACCGGGTGGATACACCCCTGATTGTGGCCTACCTGATTGTGGTGGGGGCGATTTTTGTTATTACCAATACCCTGGTTGACCTGATTTACGGTCTGGTCAATCCAACGGTCAAGCTGTTCAAGAGGTAAGCCATGAGTACACCAGCACGTACCGCCGTGGCGGCTCCGGGATGGCTCGCACAGTTCCGGCAATCGCATTTCTGGCATAGTTTCAAACGGGATCGGGTGGCACAGGTCAGTATGGGCGTGTTCCTGCTGGCGGTGCTGATGGCGGTATTTGCGCCCTTGCTGGCTCCTTATAACCCTTACGATCCTGCACAGATCGACATTATGAACTCGGAGTTGCCGCCGAGTTGGCAAGACGGCGGGGATGCACATTTCTGGTTGGGGACGGATGCACAAGGCCGGGATTTGTGGTCAACGATCCTGTATGGCACACGCATTTCCCTGATGATCGGGATTTGTGCGGTAGCATTGCAAGCCGCTTTGGGGATTTTGATTGGGTTGCTGGCGGGGTATCTGGGGGGGCGTGTGGACGGTTTCCTGATGCGGATTGCCGACATCCAGTTGTCGTTTTCCACCATGATGGTAGCAATTATTGTACTGGCGGTGTTTCAGGCAACCTTTGGCACTGAGTTGTACCAGCAATTGGCGATGGTGATGTTGATCCTGGTGATCGGTATTGCCGAATGGCCGCAGTATGCACGCACTATCCGCGCTTCGGTGTTGGCGGAAAAGGAAAAGGAATATGTCGATGCAGCACGGGTGATGGGTTTGCATGCCCCGCGCATTATGTTCCGGCACATCCTGCCCAATACGCTGTCGCCCATTCTGGTCATTTCGACCGTGCAGGTGGCGAACGCCATTATTGCCGAGGCTTCCTTGTCCTTTCTGGGCTTGGGGATGCCGGTGTCACAGCCTTCGCTGGGGTCGCTGATTTCCAGTGGCTTCGAGTTCATTTTCTCTGGCTCATGGTGGATTACCGTCATACCCGGTGTGGTGCTGGTATTGATTGTGCTGGTGATGAACCTGTTGGGGGATTGGCTGCGCGATGTCCTCAACCCGAAACTGTATAAGGGGTAAGCGCATGACAACGCTACTGGCCGTGAATCATCTGGATGTGCGTTTTGCCTTGCGGCAAGGCGAGGTGGCAGCCTTGCGCGACATCAGTTTTACCCTGCAACGCGGTGAGCGCGTGGGGGTGGTGGGTGAATCGGGGGCAGGCAAGTCGGTGTTGGGGTTTTCCATCCTCAACCTGATTGCCCGCCCCGGTTATATTGCAGGCGGCGAGGTGTTGTTTGAAGGCGAGAACCTGGCGCAAATGCCTGCGGAGCGCCTGCGGAGTGTGCGTGGCAACCGCATCGCCATGATTTTCCAGGATCCGATGGTGACACTCAACCCGGTGCTGACCATTGGCGAGCAAATGGTGGAGTGCTTGTTGGCACACCGTAAAATGGGCAAGGCAGATGCCAGGCGCATTGCCCTGCTCAAGCTGCAACAGGTACAAATCCCTTCCCCCGACAAGCGCCTTGACCAATACCCGCATGAGCTGTCAGGTGGCATGCGCCAACGGGTGGTAATTGCGATTGCCTTGTTGCTTGATCCTGACCTGATTATTGCCGATGAGCCAACCACGGCGCTGGATGTGACGATCCAGGCGGAAATCATGGCGCTGATGCTGGACTTGTGTGAGCGCAATCAGGTTGCCCTGATGCTGATCACCCATGATTTGGGGGTGGTGTCGGAGGTCACGCAACGCACGATGGTGATGTATGCCGGGCGTGTGGTCGAGCAAGGGCCGACCCGCGAAATCATTAACGATGCCCAGCACCCTTATACCCAGGGGCTGATCAATGCCTTGCCACAAATGACCCTGCCAGGGCAGCGCCTTAACCAGATTCGTGGCTCCATGCCGTCTTTGCAGCATATTCCCGCTGGTTGTGCCTTCCGCCCGCGCTGTGATTATGCGCTGGCTGAGTGTGCCCAGCAGGTTCCACCCTTCTACCGTTCGGGTGGCTGTCAGGTGGCCTGCCACCTGATTGGCAAAGAGGTGGTGGTTGCCGCTGAAACTGAGCTGCCAGCAGCGTCATCACCGCCGGAGGTGCAGCCATGAGCCAGCCATTATTGTCTATCCGTGATTTGTACAAGCGTTTCTCGATCTCGGGTGACTGGTTTGACCAGCTCAGTTTTCAGGGCGGCAAGTTGGTGCGCAAGCAGGAGTTCGTGCATGCCATCAATGGTGTTTCGCTGGAGGTGCAGGCCGGGGAAGCCTTGTGCATTGTGGGTGAGTCCGGGTGCGGCAAATCAACGGTGGCACGTACTGTGATGGGCTTGCTGAAGCCCAGCCGTGGCGAGGTGCATTACCAGGGGCAACGGATTGATGCACTGGATGCCCGCGCCATGTTGCCCTACCGCAAAAAGATGCAGATGATTTTCCAGAACCCTTATGCATCCTTAAACCCGCGCATGACCATCAACCAGACACTGGACGAGCCGGTTAAGCTGCATAACCCCCACCTGAGTGCCGCTGAACTGCGGGAAAAGGTGGAGGCGGTGATGAGTTCGGTGGGGATCGACCCTTCGTGGGGTGTGCGTTACCCGCATGAATTTTCCGGTGGGCAGCGCCAGCGCATCAGCATTGCGCGTGCCTTGGCGGTTGACCCACAGTTTATTGTGGCGGATGAGCCGATCTCTGCCTTGGATGTGTCGATTCAGGCGCAGGTCTTGAATTTGCTGATGGATGCACAGGCGCAACGCAACCTGACCTATCTGTTTATTACCCACGATTTGGCGGTGGTGGAGCATTTCGGTTCGCGGGTGGCGGTCATGTACCTCGGTACGGTCTGTGAGCTTGCCCCGACCCGTCATCTGTTTGCCCAGCCGCGCCACCCGTATACCCGCGCCTTGTTATCTGCCATCCCCCGCTTGCAGGATGGGCGGCCTGCCCATGTCAAACTCAGTGGCGAAGTGCCAACCCCGGTACACCTGCCCAGCGGTTGCGTATTCCACGGGCGTTGCCCCCATGCCAATGCGCGTTGCCAGCAGGAAATCCCCCAATTGCTGACGGCAGCCGAGGGTGTGCAAGTGGCGTGTCATGGTGTGCAGGAAGGGCGGGTTTAATGCCCGCCATTCGGTGTTAGAATGCTGGCATCACAGCACGGGTGAGGGCACGGCATGGAATTACGATGGTTGGAGGATTTCGTCGCATTGGCGCGAATCCGCCATTTTTCCCGTGCCGCCGAAGAGCAGCATGTCACCCAGCCGACCTTTAGCCGCCGTATCAAGTTGTTGGAAGAGGCGGTCGGTACACCGCTGATTGACCGTAACACCTTGCCCTTGTCCCTGACCCCGGCGGGTGAGGTTTTCCTGAAAACGGCACAGGATGTCGCCCAGCGCATCCGGCAGACCCGCGCCCAGTGCATGGAAATCCATAACCGCGAGGCGGCTCGCCTGAACTTTGCCACCACCCAGACCTTGTACCTGAGCTTGTATAAGCGGCTGGAGCCATACGCCCAGCAGTTTGGGGTGGACGTTGAGCTTAATCTGCGCTCGACCGCGTGGGCAGGCATGGATTTTGTCAGTGCTTTGCAGCAGGGGGAGTGTGACCTGATGCTGTGTTACTGGCATCCAGCCATTAATATTGTGCAAGCCCTGGATGCGCAGCAATTTGAAAGCCTCAAGGTGGCGGATGAAACCCTGATCCCGGTTTCTGCGACCGATGCTGCCGGGCAAACCCTGTTCACGCTCCCTGGCAAACAGCAGCAGCCCTTGCCGTATATCGCCTACCACAACCATTCCTTCCTCTCCTCCCTCCTGCAAGAGGTGTTGCTGGAAGATGGCTTTGCCCATCTGGTGATCATGAATGAAAACCGCCATGCCAGCTCAGTCAGCGCCATGATCCGCGAAGGGTTTGGCTTGGGCTGGGTTCCACGCCGACTGGTCAAACGCGACCTGCAAACCGGCACGCTGCAACTGGCAGGCGATGAACGCTGGCATATCCCGCTGGAAGTACGGCTTTACCGCAGCAAACAGGGCGACAAGGCCAGCCTGGAAGTGTTTTGGGCGCGGCTCAGGGCTTATTTGGGGGGGTAGGGTTGGGGAGTACCTGCCGCCGAGAGCTGCTATACTGCTGAAAACCTCAGCGCATAGGGCATGTCATGACAGCAGATTTTCGCCATGTTTTTATCTCGCACACGTCGGCTGATGATGAGTTTGTTAAAGAACTGCGCATCAAGCTGGAATTGCACGGCCTGAAGGTCTGGGCGGATTCCCGCAATCTGGCGGCTGGCAACAAATTGACACCAGCAATCGAGCAGGCGATACGCGATTCACGCCATGTGCTGGCTGTCCTCAGCCCACGCACCATCAACTCACCGTGGGTACGCAAGGAAATCCGCTTTGCTGAGGAAAACGGACATAACGTGATTCCCGTGATGTTACCCGGCATCGAACCCAGCGCTTTGGGCATGTGGTTTGATGACGAACCTGTTGGTATCAAAATCGAACTCGACCCCGGCAAACTCAACGAAGCCATGCCGCGCATCCTCGCTGCCCTCGGTGAGCGCCTGCCTGATGACTTGCCCGCCGAACAAATCGTTGAAAACAAACCCATTGCCGAGTTACTGCTGAAACTCACCCACCCCGCCCTTGTAGGAGCCAGCCCTGCTGGCGATTCTTCCGGGAAATCGCTTGCAGGGGAAGCTCCTACAGGGGAAATGCGCCTCAGTGCCGAAGCCGAGTTAATCTTTTATCCCGCTGACCTGAGCAAGGAGCGTGAGGTGAAAAGCCGCCCGTTCCGCTTCACCGCTCCTATCGGGCAGATCGAGCAGGATGAATTGCGCTGGTATCTGGAGGCGTATTACCAATGGCCTGTTGGTCTGTTCCGCGAGCGGGCAGAGCGCACCGAAGCGCAATTGCCGCAATGGGGTGCGAAGTTATTCGCCGAGGTGCTGGATAAACCTGCGTGTCAGGCTGTGAAAGCTGCTTGGCACAATACCCGCACCGAAACTGACCGCCTGTTTTCGGTGCTGGTGGAAACGGCTTTGCTGGATGAGGCCAGCGATGCGGAAAAAGCCACTGCCAATACCGCTGCCAGCCGCTTGCAAAGCCTGCCGTGGGAATTGCTGCACGATGGCAAAGGGTATGTCAGTGATGGCAGATACCCGGTGCGCATCCGGCGGCGTTTGCCCAATTACGCGCAGCAACCGCCCCGCATTACCCAGTTACCGATCCGCATTTTGCTGCTGAGTCCGCGCCCGGAACAGGCTGGCGTGGGTTATATCGACCACCGCGCCAGTGCCTTGCCGCTAGTGGATGGGGTCGCAACCCTGGGCGATTTGGTACAAGTGAGCGTGTTGACCCCGCCGACCTTGGGCGCACTGGAACAGGCATTGCGCCGTGCCAGTGATGTGGGCAAACCTTATCACGTTGTCCACTTCGATGGTCACGGAGTCTACGACCCGCAGCACGGGCTGGGTGCGTTGTGTTTTGAAGACCCGCAGGACAGCCAGCAACTGAGCGGGCGGAGGATGCAATTGGTACACGCCGACACACTGGCGGCGCTGTTGCGTGATTACCGCATCCCGCTGGTGTTCCTCGAAGCCTGCCAAACCGCACAGACGGATACCGACCCCAGCGCCTCGGTTGCCGCCAAATTGCTGGAAGAAGGCATTGCATCGGTGGTTGCCATGACCCACAGCGTGTTGGTGGCAACGGCGCAGCGTTTCGTCACGCAGTTTTACCGCGCATTGGCGGAGGGGCAACGCATAGGCAAGGCGATGCTGGCGGGGCAAACGGCACTGATGCGCGACACGTTCCGCCTGTCGATGGCGGGCGCGGGCGATTTGTACTTGCAGGACTGGTTTGTGCCGATCCTGTATCAGGAACAGCACGACCCGCAGTTGTTCGCACGGCTGCCTTCGACTACTGCGCAACGGATGACGGCGCAACAACGCCAGACGCGGCTGGGCAGGTTGCCCGAACCGCCGCCACACAGCTTCATCGGGCGCAGCCGCGAATTGCTGCAAGTCGAGCGGCTGTTGGAACAGCAACCCTATGCGGTGTTGCGCGGTCAGGGTGGTGCGGGCAAAACCACGCTGGCGGTGGAACTGGCGCGGTGGCTGGTGCAAAGCCGCCGTTTCGGGCGGTGCGCTTTCGTTAGTGTTGAGCAGTACACCCACCCCGACTACGTGCTGGAACAACTGCTCCAGCAACTGGTGAACCCGAACCACAATTTTGCAGCGGAATATGCCAGCGACACCGAGCAAGCCTTGCAGGAAATCCGGCGGGTGCTGGAAAACGAGCGGGTGTTGATTGTGGTGGATAATGTGGAGGCGTTGTTGGCGGATGCGGGGAATGTGGGGGCGGTGTTGGGGCTTTTGAAGAAAATCCTCCCTGTCCCTCCTTTTGCAAAGGAGGGAACCCTCCAGGTAAACCCCGCCCTGTCTGGAGGGTCTCCCCCTTTGCAAAAGGGGGAACAAGGGGGATTTCTCCTCTTCACCACCCGCGAGCCACTCCCCGCGCCGTTCAACCACAAAGCCCGCGAGATTGTGCTGGGGGCGTTGAGCGTGACGGATGCCAAGGCGTTGGTGATGCAGGTGATGAACAACGAAGGCTTGCGCCTGCGCCCTGATGATCAGGGCAATACGCCGCAGGAAGTGGACGCTCTGGTGGGTTCGGTCGGTTGCCATGCGCGGGCGTTGGTGCTGCTGGCGCGGGAACTGGCGCAGCGCGGGGTGAAAGCGACCACCGCGAATGTGCGGGCAATCATGCAGGAACTGGAACAACGCCATCCGGGGCAGCGCGAACTGTCGCTGTTCGCCAGCGTGGAACTCTCCCTGCGGCGGCTGTCGCCGGAAGTGCGCGAGCAGATTGCAGGGCTGGCGGTGTTTCAGGATGGTGGGAATGTTTGGGCATTGATGGAAGTTCTTGGCGTTGATACAGATCAAATGGGAGAAATTGCCAAGGATTTGATCCAAGTTGGTTTAGCTCAAATGGTCGGCGACCACGGTTACATCCGCCTTGATCCCGCCTTGCCTGCCTATCTGGATTTGGGGCTGACAGCGCAACAGCGCGAAGGCTATCGGCAACGCTGGCGGGAAGTGATGGGGCAACTGGTGGGTTTTCTCTATAGCCACATTTCCAAAGATGCCAAGCTAGCAGCACAACTCACCCAACTGGAACTGCCTAACCTGATGGCTTATCTGCAAACGCTGGTAGCTGATTTACAAGCCGGAAGCGTGGCGGCGGAAGAGGTGGTTGCTAAGGCAGGCAAGGTTGAGCAATTGCTGGAATACCTGCATCAACCGCAGGCACTAGCGCAGGTGGTGGCATGGCGCAAACAGGCAGCGCAGGCTTTGGGCGAGTGGAGTCATGCCCGCTTTCAAAATGAACGCATGAACATTGAACGCCTGTTGCAGCAGGGTGATCTGGAAGCCGCTTTGCAGGCAGCACAAACCTTGTTGCAGCAATGCCAGCAGGCTGGGGAACAAGCGTATGCGGGGGCGGATTACGATCTGGCAATGGCACATATCTTGTTGGGGCAGGTATTGAAAACAGGCGGAGCAGCCACGCAAGCCTTGCCCTATTTGCAGGCAGCGCAACTGCGTTTTGAAGCCTTGGGGGAACGCGGGGCAAGGATGGCTCCAGTAGCCTTGACGGAACAGGGCGATTGCCTGCGAGCCTTGGGGCAACTGGAAGCGGCGGCAGCGGCTTATGAGGAAGGCATTAAACGCAGTGAAAAACGGGAAGATACACGCAGTGTTGCGGCAGGCAAAGGCCAGCTTGCTACGATACGTATGTTGCAAAAACGCTATACCGATGCCTTGCAAGGCTATAGCGAAGCACTGGCACTATTCCAGCAACTGGATGAACCGGGTGCAGTAGCAACGGCTTGGCATCAGATCGGGATGACTCACAGGATGGCAGGCGACTTTGCACAGGCTGAGCAGGCGTATCGGCAAGCATTAGCGATTCATACACAAAACAATAATCGCTCGTACATGGCGAGTAGCCTGAATGAACTGGGCAACCTTTATGATGATTGGAATCGCCCGGAACAGGCAGTGAGTTTTTATCGGCAGGCAGTGAGCGTGTATGTAGCGTTGGGGGATTTGCGCTATGAAGGTGTTGTGCGTAACAACTTTGCGGCTACCTTGATCAAACTGCAACGCTATGACGAAGCCCGCCCGGAGCTGCTACGGGCGATTGAGTGCAAGCAGGCATTTGGTCATGCGGCTGAACCGTGGAAAGCCTGGCACATCCTGTACGATCTGGAACAAGCCTGCGGAAATCCACCAGCCGCCCGCGAAGCACGGCAACAGGCACTGGCGGCGTATCTGGCGTATCGGCGGGATGGTGGGGAGAATCATGCAGGTGGCGGGCGTTTGGCTTTGGCGGTGGGGCTGGCGATACAGCAGGGGGATACGGTGGAGGTTGAGCAGGTGATTGGGCAGTATCTTGAAGGTGATCTGTCAGATAGCGACAAAAACTTCCTGCACAAGCTGCAAGCGATTATCGCCGGGGAGCGGGATTTGGCTTTGGTGGAGGATGAGGGGTTGCACTACCAGTTGGCGGCGGAGTTGGTTTTGTTGTTGGAGGGGTAAATCCCCTCTGTCTCCCCTTTTTCAAAGGGGAGTACCCTCCAGATAGATCGGGGTTTTGCTGGAGGGCTTCCGCCTTTGTGAAAGGGTGTTGTAAATCCCCTCTGTCTCCCCTTTTTCAAAGGGGAGTACCCTCCGTGATTATCCGTGGTTTTGCTGGAGGGCTTCCCCCTTTGTAAAAGGGGGAACGAGGGGGATTTTCTTCAGGGTTTTGCTGGAGGGCTTCCGCCTTTGTGAAAGGGTGTTGTAAATCCCCTCTGTCTCCCCTTTTTCAAAGGGGAGTACCCTCCGTGATTATCCGTGGTTTTGCTGGAGGGCTTCCCCCTTTGTAAAAGGGGGAACGAGGGGGATTTTCTTCAGGGTTTTGCTGGAGGGCTTCCCCCTACCGCATCACTGCCTGCCTGATTTCCCCCAGCACCCATTCCGTTTCCCGCATGACCTGCCAATTGGCAAAGCGCAACACCCGTAGCCCCATCCCTGCCAGATGCTGGTCACGCTCATGGTCATAGGCGGCTTGTTGCGCTTCAGCGTGATGTGAGCCATCAAGTTCCACCACCAGACTGGCGGCGGCACAATAGAAATCAACGATAAAAGCCCCTAACGGTTTTTGCCGGTAGAACGGCATCCCTGCCATTTGCCCGCGCCGTAGGTGTGACCACAGCAACCGTTCGGCCTCGGTCTGCTGTTTGCGTAATTGACGGGCGGGTTGCCGCAGGTTTTTGTTGTAATCGAGCATGGCAACCGCTTTCCTTATCCTCTCTGCCGCAACGCCTCCAAGCCCACCCGTTGCTGTCCCGCTTCATCAAAATTCGCCGGTTCCAGCCATGCGGTGAATGCTTGTTTGAGGGTAGGCCATTCGCTGTCGAGTATCGAGTACCACGCGGTGTCGCGGTTGCGTCCCCGGTAGACGATGGCTTGCCGAAAGATGCCCTCAAAGGTGAAGCCCAGGCGTTGGGCAGCCCGCCGTGAGGGGGCGTTGAGGGAGTCGCATTTCCATTCGTAGCGCCGGTAGCCGAGTTCATCGAAAGCGCGGCGCATCAGCAGGTACATGGCTTCGGTGGCGGCTGGGGTGCGTTGCAGGGCAGGGGCGTAGCTGATCCAGCCGACTTCGATCACACCATTTGCCGGGTCGATGCGCAGGTAGCTGGCAACCCCTACCGCTTTGCCGGTGCGCAGGTCGATGATGGCATGGAAGAGGGGGTCTTGGCTGGCCTGTTGTTTTGCCAGCAAGCTTGCCAACTCGTCGACAGAGGCAAAGGGGCCGTAGCTCAGGTATGTCCACATCTGCCCGCGGGTATCGGCCTGATACGCAGTGAACAGGTCGGGCGCGTGGTCAACCGTGAGTGGTTCCACCCGGCAATACTGTCCTTGCAGGGGGGCACGCCCTGGCAAGGGGCGTGCTTGCCAGTCTGGGAGCGGGAAGCCAATTGGTTGGCCGAATGCATTGGTGTGTGGCATGGTCAGGTTTCCATTTCAGGTTCAGGCAGCAGGTTCCTGCTGGGTCGCACAATGGATGCTGCCGCCGCCAGCAGCTATGCCATCGACATTGATCTGCTCTATCTTACGGTCAGGGAAGGCTTTTTGCACGGCTTGGCGGGCGGCAGTATCGGCTTTTTTATCACCGAATTGTTGCATGATCACCGCACCATTACAAACATAAAAGCCAATATAGCCTGCCGCAAAATCGTTGGTCACAAAATCACTGCGTACTGTGCCGGGGCCTTCCAGCGGGATGACTTCCAGTTTTTTGCCCGAGGCATCGGTTGCCGATTGGAGCAGTTCCAGATGCTGTTTGGTCACGGCATGGTCAAACGAATCCGGGTCAGGGTCATAGCCTGCCAGCACCACACCGGGGCGGGCAAAGCGGGCATAGAAATCAGTATGTCCATCGGTGATGTCCTTGCCCTTGATACCCGGCAGCCAGATGATCTTTTCCAGCCCGAGCAAAGGCATGAGGTGGTCTTCAAACTGGGCTTTTGACATCTTTGGATTGCGGTTGCTGTTCAGGACACAGCTTTCGGTGATGATGGCTGTGCCATGCCCATCGACTTCGATGCAGCCGCCTTCCATAACCAGCTTGGTTGTCAGTACCTCGACCCCGCTTTGCTGCGCAACAAAAGTGGCAACCTTGGCATCACGCTCGTGTGCTTGCTTGTTGCCCCAGCCATTAAAGTTGAAGTTAATGGCGGCTTTCTTGCCTGTTGCGTCGGTGACAAAGGTCGGGCCGGTATCCCGTATCCATAAGTCATTCAGTGGGCAGGCCACCATTTCCACCCCGTCACCCACCAGTTTTTTTGCCAACTCCATTTCTTTTAGGCGCACCAGCAAAGTCACTGGTTCGTATTTGGCAATGGTTTGGGCGAGGGTGGCGAGGCTGCGGCGGGTTTCTGGCAGCAAGTCTTTGCCCCAAATGGCAGGGCTTGCACCGAAGGCCATCCAGGTGCGGGCATGTGGCTCAGACTCATCGGGCATACGCCAAGTGCCGCTGGTGGCGGTTTGAGTGGCTGCTGGGTTAGCCAATACCTGACGCATCCCCAGCAGGCTGCCCGCAGACAGCAACACACTGGAGGCAAGGAAACGGCGGCGGTTGATCATACGGTTTTCTCCTGAGAATGCTTATGCGTTATGCTTAATAAGCAAACGGTTGTTGTTGGGTGACACAGTGCACCATCCCACCGTTGGCATAGAGGTTACGTACATCAATACCGACAATGCTGCGGGTCGGGTAGAGCGACTGGAGAATATCCTTGGCAACACGGTCATTGGCATCTTTGTATTCGGGGACGAGCACCACGCTGTTGCCCACATAGTAGTTGACGTAAGAGCCTTTGTAACCCAGGTTTTTGCCATAGGCTGTCACTACTGGCTTGGCAGTCAGCGGCAGTTTGACCTGTGCGTAACGTACCCCGTCGGCATCGCTGGCAGTGGTCAGGCGGTTAATGTCGCTGCTGGACAAGCCCCAGTACTGCAAATCCGTGGCACTCAGGGTTACTAAGGTATCGGGTGTGCCAAAGCGGGCAAAGCCATCAATATGCGTATCTGTGATGTCTTCTTTGCCGCCGGGCGCACCATCCAGCCAAATAAACTTCCGTACCCCCAAACGTGTTGCCAGTGTCTGCTCCAGACTGGCTTGTGTCAGGTTGGGGTTACGTTTCGGTTCAAGGATGGAGCTACGGGTTGCCATAAACGTACCCTTGCCGTCCACTTCAAACGCACCACCTTCAAGGATAACCTTGTTCAGGTCTATCCGGGGCAGGCCAAGCTGTTGGGCGGCTGTCACCGGGATGGTGTCATCCAGTGTGTAGGGCGTATCGCCACCCCAGCCATTAAAGCCCCAATCGGTGATGGTGAGCTGCTGGTTTTGGTCAAACACAAAAATCGGCCCATTGTCGCGTACCCAGACATCGTTGGTCTTGCTGAGCATAAAACTGATATTGCCTTGTGGTACACCTGCCAAGGCCAATAGGTTCTGGATGCGTTTTTTCTCGGTATCGTTATAAGCGACGATACGCACCTTTTCACTGTGTACCAGCGCCTGGGTCATGGCGACCCAGGTGGCATCCAGACGGCTACGGTAGCTTGTCCCATAGGTGTAGTGATGAGGCCACTGCAACCAGGTTGCTTCGTGCAAACTGGTTTCATCCGGCATATAGGTGGCAGCGTTGGCAACGTTGTGCATCGTGGTCATTCCAAACAGGCTCAGGGTCAGTAATCCGCTTAACAGGGTGGTGCGCAGGGTGTGTTGACGTGTTTGCATGGTGTTTATCCCTATCGGTTGAAAGTTGCGATAGGGACAGCTTACGCGGCGAACCTGATATTTTCCTGACGGTGCGTCGAATGATGTGCCGGATTATGCGCCGAATGTGAGGGTTGCCCGCGCCCCTTGTGGGTGGATATTTTCCAGATGCAGCGTGCCACCATGTAGCCTTGCCACCCGGTTGGCAATCGCCAGCCCCAGGCCTGTACCACCCTGGGAAGGGGAAATGCTGAAATCCCGTCCGGTTTGGGCAAGCAAGGCAGCACTATAACCGCTCCCCTGATCCTCAACGATCACCTGTGAGCCTGTCACAATGACACGCAGGTGCTCGTCGGGAGTGTTGCCGTGCCGCTGGGCGTTTTCCAGCAGATTGCGGATGGCAACACTGGCGAGGCGTGGGTCTAGCTGTACCGTGCTGGCAGTGGCCTGTAACTGGATACGGCTATCTTCCGGCAGCAAGGCTTCTGTCAGCAAGTCCAGCCGTACCGCTTGGCGTTCCAGTGCTGCCCCGGCATCCAGCCGTGCAAACAGCAGCAAGTCCTCCAGGGTATAGCTGGTGGTTTGCAAGAGCCGACCCATGCGGGCGAAGGCTTGTTCGGGGGCTTCGTCACCTTTCTGGGCGGATTCGCAAATGGTGCGCAGGGCTGCCATCGGTGTGCGCAGTTCGTGTGCGGTGGCAGACAGGAAGCGTTCACGCTGCTTGAGGGAGGCAACGGCTGGGCGCAAGCTCCACCACGTTAAGATAGCCCCAACCAGCAAGCCGATAACACCCAGAAACGCTGTCACCAACAGGATGCGGTGAACAAAGGTATCATATTCGAGCCGACCGGGGATCGGGTCAGCAATCACCACAATCATGGCTTTGGGCGTAGTGGCTGCGGCCTGGTCAAGATAGGTGGGGATGGCATACAGCCGATAAGCCGCCCCTTTTTGATCCAGCCCATTCCGGTAGGTTTTTTCTGCTTTGCCCATGACGGTGGGCAGCAAACCAAGCAGGTCTTCCGCTTGCAGGGCAAATTGTGGCTTGTGTGGGGCAAGGTGGGTGATCGGTGGGGTGTGGGGGGCGTTGGCTTCGATGACCCAAATGTCATACGGCGGGGCATTGAATTCGGGTTCATAGCGTAATACTTCGCCGTGGAAAGTGCCGGAGCTATCAAACCAGGTCAGGCCATAGACCGCCATGGTGTAAAGTGACAGGCGGGTATCAAGGCCAGAGTCACGCAGTTCAGCCCGCAGGTCGATGGCTACTTTAGCCAGGATGCCAATGCCAATGACCCACGCCAGGCTCCAGGCCAACAGCATCGGCAACCCTAGCCGCAGTAATTTCCTCGGGCTAGTTTGCATGGGTTGCATCCAGTTTGTAGCCCATGCCACGTACTGTCATGATCAACGGTGGGTCGCCCAGCTTGCGGCGCAAGGAGGCAATAATGGTTTCTTCCACATTCGAGGCCGGGCTTTCCTGCACATCCCAGCAGTAATCCAGAATATCACTGCGGGAAACTGCCCGCCCCAAACGGGTTGCCAGCAGTTCCAGCAGGGCGTATTCCTTGGGGCGCAAAGGGATCAAAACCCCACCCCGGCGGACTTCCCGCCGCCCACTATCCAGCTCCAGATCGGCAACCTGCACGATTTGGCTACGGGGCAAGGTTCCGCGCCGTGCCAATACCCCAATGCGTGCCAATAGCTCATCCATGGCAAACGGTTTGACAAGGTAATCATCCGCCCCGGCTTCCAGCCCTTCCACCCGGTCAGCAATGTGGTCGCGGGCGGTCAGCAGCAGGATGGGGGTGCGGTTGGCGGCAGAACGCAGGCGGCGCAAGGCACTGATGGAATCGCCATCAGGCAGCATGCGGTCAAGTACGGCGACATCATACGTGGCAGCTTGCAGGTAGTGGAGAATGCTGTGCAGGTCTGCCACTTCATCAACACTGTTGCCCATAGCCCGTAACCGCCGGGCGATGGCAGCACGGAGTTCGGCATGGTCTTCAGCAAGCAGGATGCGCATGGGTTTCCTTTCAGGTCAGTGGATCACAGCCGGTTCAACCCCCCATGTGGCAAGCCCATACAGGGGAGAGGTATTGTACTAACCTGCGCTGTTCTTCTCTACCCAGCGCGTTGTCCCATCCCGCAATGTTTCCTGTTTCCAGAAAGGTACGGTGTGTTTCAGGGTTTCCATCAGGTGGCGGCAAGCCTCAAAGCTGGCATTGCGGTGCGCTGACCACACTGCCACCAGCACGATGGGTTCACCGGGCAGCAACTCACCCACCCGATGCAGCAATAGGACATGATCCAGTGACCAGCGGCTGACGGCAGCCTGTACCATCCCATCCAGATGCTGTTGCGTCATTGCCGGGTAGTGTTCCAGGCGCATCGCCTGCACGGTATCGCCTTCATTGAAATCGCGCATCGTACCGACAAACACCGCATTTGCCCCGCTTTTGTGCGCAGCAAAGGCAGGTTGCTGCTGAAACAGTGCCAAGCTGCCCCAAGGCTCCAACGGCTGTTCGGATACCCCAATCTGGATCATGTCAGCCTCCCGTGACCGGTGGGAAGAAGGCCACTTCATCGCCATCCTGCACCAGGGTATCCGCTGCACAATAGGCCTGGTTACAGGCAACCAGCACATTGTCCGGCAGGGTGATTTGCCCAGTTGCTGCTTGCCAGACCTGGCTTGCGGTCATGCCTGCTTGCCAGTCGGTTTGCAGGCTGCTGTTGCCGACCTGTTCGCGTAAGCTGGCGAAGAAAAGGGTTTTGATGCTCATCGTTATTCTCCATGCCCGAAAGGTTGTAGGGTGACGTGGCTACCTGCCTGCACACCGGCATTGTCCTCATCGAGCACAATATAGCAATTTGCCCGGCTCATCGAGGTCAGTATCCCGGAGCCTTGTGCACCAGCGGTGGTGACGGTGAGTGTACCATCGGGCTGTTGTTGGTAAATCGCCCGCAGGAATTCGGTGCGTCCGGGCTTTTTGCGTAAGGTTTGCGTACAGATGGCCTGCACTGTCAGCGGTTGCCAGTCCAATTCCCCAGCCAGTTTCAACAGGGCAGGGCGCACAATCTGCTGGAATGTCACCATCACTGCCACCGGGTTGCCCGGTAAGCCAAAAAAGAGCGTATTCCCCAGCTTGCCGAAAGCCAGCGGCCTGCCCGGTTTGATGGCTATTTTCCAGAAACCGATTTCACCCAGCCCATCCAGAATGCTTTTGGTGTAATCAGCCTCACCCACCGATACCCCGCCGGAGGTGATGACCACATCCGCGCAGTCGGCAGCCATGCGGAAAGCGGCTTCCAGTGCGGCGGGTTCATCGGCGACCACCCCGAGGTCGAAGATGTCCATCCCTAGGTTTTTCAGCATGCCATACAGTGTGTAACGGTTGCTGTCATACACGCAGCCCGCCTCCAGCGGCTCGCCAATCGAGCGCAATTCATCGCCTGTTGAAAAGAAGGCCACGCGGGGGGCGCGGTATACCTTCACTTCGGCGATGCCCAGGGAGGCCAACAGCCCCAGATCAGCCGGGGTCAGGCGGCGGCCTGCATGCAGGACAGTCTGCCCGCTGGCAATGTCCTCACCGATATGGCGCACATTCTGCCCGTTGGCATGGCCTGTACCGAGGCGGATACTGCCTCCTGCCACGGTTTCAACATGCTCCTGCATGACGACCGTATCGGTTCCGGCGGGCATGGTAGCTCCGGTCATAATACGCACGCATTCCCCGGTTTGGCAGGTGGCAGTGAAGGGCTTGCCCGCATAGGCAGTGCCAATCACCTGCAAGGTTCTGGTTGTGCCATTGGGTAAATCAACGCCAGCCAATGCATAGCCATCCATTGCCGAATTGGTATGCGACGGGACATTAATCGGCGATACCACCGCCTCAGCAAGGACTTGCCCCAGTGTGTGGCGTAATGTGTGTTTGATGATAGTCTGCACTGGGTTGACGGCAGCCATAATCCGCTGGCGTGCTTCAATAAACCCTAAGCTGTTTGGGTCGCGCTCATCGGCGCAACTGGGGGCAGAACGGATCGTGTTGGCAGCCACGGATGCTGTGTTGCTGGAGGGGGCGATAAATTCAAGGATGAACTGCGCAATCCTTTCCGGCTGGTTCAAATCCAGTAACGGGATGCTTCGGGCAGCGGCAGGCAGCGCCACGGGAGTATCACTCGCAAGCGCAATAATGTCCGCATCATCCGGGAATAGCAGTGGTTTTTGCAGGGAAGGGCGGTGCAGTTCGATTTTCGGGAAGGTTTGGTGTTTAAAACCTTCAACCAGAATCAAATCGACACAAGCCGTATTCACCAGTTTTAAGGCATCCACCAACTCGACTTCGGCCTGCTGTTCACATTCATGCATCCGTGCCAAAAATTTCTGTGCTGCCAAAATGACTTGCGCTGCCCCTGCCTCCCGGAAACGGAACGTATCCTTGCCCGGTTGGTCGAGGTCGAGTTTATGATGCCCGTGCTTGATCACCGCCACCTGCAAACCCGCTGCCTTGAACAAAGGGAGCAAGCGCGTTAGCAAGGTGGTTTTGCCAGTGCCACTATGCGCACAAAAACCAATAATGGGAATGTTGGGGGTACTCATGCTTCCTGTTCCAATGCCTGTTGTTCGGCGGGGGTGTGGGTTTTATGTGACATGGCAGTATTCATGCGTGAAAAATAAGGCTAGTACGGGTTATTTCGATAAAGCTGAACTCGCTAAAGCCGGTCTCTATTTTTTCCATATTGGCAAGGAACAATGCTTGTAGCTCGTCATTACGGATGTTGCCTGTCGATACCAACAAAAGTTTCCAAGGTTTATTCTGTAGCCAGAATGAGTCCACAAAATCGGAATCTTTAGTGATAACGATGCGTTGGTCGGCAATCGAAAACTCGTTGATGAATTGGTCGGTTGTATAATTACCTTGCGGCAAGCCCAAGGTATGTTTGGCATCGTAACCCGCTTCTTTCAATTGGGCTGCCAGCTTGCGTGGCAAATGGGCATCAACCAAATACTTCATGCTGTTTGTGCCATCTCAATGCGTTTGATTTGGGATAGGCGGGTTGCATAGGCCAGAACTGCCAAAAGGTCTTCACGTTCCAGATCATCGTAATCATTCAGGATTTCTTCAATGCTCATACCGGAACTGAATAGTTCCAGCATGATTTCAACGGGATAACGCAGCCCCCGGATGGTCGGCTTACCGTGGCAAATGGATGGATCAATCGTGATACGGTTATACAGATTCATGGCTTAAGCCTCATGCTGTTGCTGGTGAGAAAGCATATCATGGGTTATAGGTTGCTTCCTGTTCCAATGCCTGTTGTTCGGCGGGGGTGTTTATATTACGGAATAAACTGGCTTTGTCAGAAAAATCCGCAGTCGCCATGCGGTGTTGGGTATACCACAAAACAAGCTTGCGGTCTCCTTGGGCAAGGAAGGCACGCAGGCTGGGCAGCAGCCGGACGGGGATCAGGGCATGTACCGGTTGTAGGCGCTCCCCATCATGGGCAACTGCCAATTCAGCAGGGGCGGCTTGCAAGGCTTGCCAGAGGCGTTCAGCCATATCACTGGCAATGCGTGGTGCATCGCAGGGGATAGTCAGGATGTATGGGGTAGTGGCGGCTTCCATCCCCGCGACCAGACCTGCCAATGGCCCCTGGAAACCTGCCAAGGCATCGCTGACCACCGGCAGGCCATAGGCTTGGTAACGTTCCAGATTGCGGTTGGCGTTGATCAACACGGTGGTGACTTGTGGGCGCAGGGCTAACAGCAAGTGTTCAACCAAGGGACGACCTTGCCATTCCAACAAGCCCTTATCTAATCCACCCATGCGGCTACCCATCCCGCCAGCGAGGATCAGGCCAGTGATAGGTGGGGGTGGTGTCAAGCGCGTGTCTCCCTATACATTATCCAAGCTGCAACTCCTCATCCGCTACCCCTTGAAAGAAGGCGGGGTCGTGGCTGGCAACCAGCAACATCAGGCCATCTTGTTTTAGTTTTTGCACCATGTCCAGTGTCAGGTTGCGGGCTTGCCAGTCCATATTGGCGGTTGGCTCATCCAGCAGCAAGGCTTGTGGGTTACGTAACAGGGCGCGGGCAATGGCGACGCGCTGTGCTTCACCGCCGGAGAGTGTTTTGGCATTGCTGGTGAGGATGCCGGTTAAGCCTGCCCATTCCGCAATCGGCTGGATACGGGCTTGCTGTTCGGTGCGCCCCAAGCCACGCGGCAGCGCAAAGGCCAGGTTGGTGTAAACCGTGCCCTCAAACAGGTAGGGGTGCTGGTGCAGGTACATGACGCGCTCATGCAGTTGGTTGCGGTATTGTTTCCAGCCGAAGCTGCCCGCTGTACTGGTAATCTGGCATTGGTCGGGCTTCTCCAATCCGGCAAGGATGCGCATCAGGGTAGTTTTGCCTGCACCGTTTTGCCCGGTCAGCAGCAGGCATTTGCCCGCCTGCAATTGCACCTCTGCCCCGCGCAGGAGGTGGCGTTTGCCAAAGTGTTTGTGGATGCCCTGATAATGGAGGCGGGTCATGGTGCAACGTGTCCTTTGCCCTGAAAATAATGCAGCAGCAGATTGAGGGTAAACGACAGCAATAACAAGACCATCCCAAGGGCAATGCCTTGGGCGAATTCCCCCTTGCTGGTTTCAAGGGCAATTGCGGTCGGGATATTGCGGGTGTAATGCAGGATATTGCCGCCCAGCATCATGGAAGCCCCCACTTCGGCAATAATACGCCCGAATGAGGCCAACAGCGCTGCCATGAGGCCGAAACGCACCTCATGCATCAGGGTAAGGAGCGAGCGGGTACGGGATGCACCCAACATGCGGGCGGTTTCCCATGCCCGGCGGTCGGCGGCTTGCAGGGCGGTATGCCCCATCGCGACCAGGAGCGGAAAGGCCAGGACAATCTGCCCGATCACAAGGGCGGTCTGGGTGAACAGCAAACGCCATTCACCCAAAGGGCCGCTACGCGACAGCAGCAAATACAGGGTCAAGCCCACCACCACTGCCGGGATTGACAGGGCGGTGGTGAACAGGGAAATCAGGAAGCGTCTCCCCGGAAAACGCCCGAAGGCCAAGGCAAAGGCAATCAGCAGGGCAGGTGGGGTTGCCACCAAGATCGCAATAAATGAAACCTTGAATGAAATCCCCACAATTTCCCATAAATCCTTGTCGCCACTCAGCAGCAGTAAAATGGCTTGCCAAGTGGTGCTGCCCAGTGTCTCCATCGGGTATCAGCTACCCATTAGTTGGTTTTTACCGGCTCAGCAGCAGGGGCAGCTTCAGCAGGATCAGCACTGGGTGTGAACAGGGCTTGATCCTTGATTTTGAAATCGCCGATGGCTTTTTGGCCTTCCGCAGAAATCAGCCAAGCGATCAGGGCTTGAGCACCTGCCTGATTCACATCCGGGTAGCGCTTGGGGCTGACGGCGATGACACCATAGGGGTTGAGCAGGGATTTATCACCTTCCTGAACAATTTTCAGCGGTGACTTATCCATGACTGCCAGCCATGTCCCACGGTCGGTCAGGGTATAGCCTTGCAGCTCACCCGCCATCTGGATGACTTCACCCATGCCTTGACCAGCGGAGCGATACCATTCACCTTCAGGTTTAATGCCTGCTTTTTCCCACAGCTTCAATTCCATCTTATGCGTGCCGGAATCATCGCCACGGGAAACGAACACCGATTTGGTGTCAGCGATTTGCTTGAGGCTATCGGCGGTGGTTTTGGCTTCCTTCACTTTGGCAGGATCAGCGTCTGGACCGATAAACACAAAGTCGTTATACATGACTGAATAGCGCTTCTCGCCAAAACCATCCGCTACAAACTTGTCTTCCGCTGCCCGTGCATGCACCAGCACCACATCCACGTCACCATTTTCACCCAGTTTGAGTGCTTTGCCTGTGCCCACAGCAGTCACTTGCACTTCATAGCCGGTTTTTTTCTGGAAGACGGGCAGCAGGTTTTCCAGCAAGCCAGAGTCTTGGGTACTGGTGGTGGTCGCCATTTTGATGATGGGGTTGGCAGGTTTCTGGTCATCTGCATGAGCAGGAATGGCAGGCAGCACAAAGCAGGCAGACAGCAAGAATGCTGAATATAACTTACGCATTTGGTTTCTCCTCGTTAACAGTATGCGTCTTTAAGTGTTGGACAAGACGCACGGCAGCGCGATTTTTACTGATTAAGGTAGGTATTTGGTAGGGTGTAGTGTAGCCTTTTGACAAAATAAACAAAAACCGTTGTACTTGCACCCCTACCACCAACCAAATCACCCGTACCCCAAGGGGGCGGCAGGTAAACAATATGACAGAAAATCTTGACGGTTATGCGGCTTTGGCACGCCTGCGCGAAGGCAATGAACGTTTTGTGAGCAATGTACGCAGCCTTGACAGCTTGTTGAGCCATACCCAGCGGGCGGCACTAGCCGCAGGCCAGACCCCGTTTGCCATTATTTTGGGCTGTTCAGATTCACGGGTTCCAGCAGAACTGGTCTTCGATCAAGGCTTGGGAGCCTTGTTTGTGATCCGGGTCGCGGGCAATGTCGTTGCCCCTTCCCAAATCGGCAGCATTGAATTTGCCGCCACCCAATACAATACCCGCCTGGTGGTGGTGATGGGGCATACCCACTGCGGTGCGGTGCGTGCGACCATCGACGAGCTGCGCCATAACGCCCAAAGCCCTTCGCATAACCTCCAGTCGATTGTGGAGCGCATCGCCCCAGCGGTCGCAACCTTGATGGAAACCCCGTTGCGCGACGACCCCGACAACCTGATGAAGCATGCAGTACGCGCCAATATCCGCATGGCAACCAGCCATGTCCGCCACGGCTCCGGGATCCTGGAAAACCTGATAGCCAACCACCAATTGCTGGTGGTCGGGGCGGAGTATTCACTGGAAACAGGGCGGGTGGATTTTTTTGATGTCCCCTAATTGGCATGCCTGGGTTGTTTCAGCAGGTCAAAGTACCACTTTTTGCCATCAATAGTTTGAAAGGAAATATCCCTACCGTTGAGTGAAACTGAGGTTTTGAGGTCTAGCCATAAGTTAGTTCCACAGGAAGTCGGCGTAAACATCTTGAACGTTGGCATAAAGTCTTTTGGTGCATACCGCCTCATGGGTTTTCCTTGTCGGTAAATAACCATCGCATTCTTATCATCCATGCTGCGTGCATCATTGATATGAACAAGATGCATGCCATCATCAGCTAGGTAATAATCACCGTTGGAGAATGCAGAGTGTGGATAAACACCAGGCAGGCTCCAAAGTAAATCAAGCCGCCCATTCCTTGCTATTCTGAACGTCTCACCTCGCGACTTGAGTGTCTCAACTAATGTACCTTGTTGGTTGCGTATGAAGTGTCCGGGGATGACTTTCATCATAACCTGTCCATTGCTGGAGTGAAGCATGAAGGCTGGTCGGTTGTTTTCGCGGTCTGGGCGTATGCTCCGAGGGCTGCATGCAGAACTGGCATTTGTCATGAATAATAAAACTGAGCATCCAAGAGCCACCAATGCCTTTAATTTCATGAAAAATCCTTTTTTAACTGGGTAAGGGTATGGTTTTATTATTGGCATAGTATTGTCATGTGTTCAAATTTTTCCATGGATACGACAAAGAATCTAACCAATGGATTTTATATTAATCATCATAAAAGTTTGAAAGCACATCGTTAGGCCATGTTACTCTCCAATAACCAAGTAGGAGATGATAGGGAGCTGTGTGAGGCTGGGGAGCAGTTTAGAAAACCCTTTGGGTTTGGGTAAGTCCTGTGTGGCCGGTTATGATGGGCTAGATCACACACTTTCCAGCAGGTCGATGAGCTGTCGATCAATATGCAATCAACCGTACCCATCGACATGCTCAGGATGGGCTGTCACCGAGAGCTCAAGCATGGTCTGGGTACGATACATGAAAAATCATCGGATTGAATATTTCATAAGCACTCAGGTAGGAGGTTCTTGGTTAAATTTTGTTCTAAGTAATTGATAAATAAAAATTATAAATTACGAAAACTTATGCCTATGCATAGTTGCAGCGTCAAGCCCCCGCCAACGCAAATAGTCGGATAACCGTGTTAAGGTGTTGTTTGAACTCTACAAAGCCCGTGTGTATGCAGCAAAAAATCTAGCAGTTTGTCGGATTGGATTGACCACTTAACGCCTCAAGTGCTATAAATTATATCTATTGACAATAAATAGAGTGATGAAAAAATGCTTGATGACCAAAAATTTTTTATGGGCGAGGTTTCTATGAATGAGGCTCCAGTGAATGAGGCTCCAGTGAATGAGGCTCCAGTGAATGAGGCTCCAGTGAATGAGGC